>DATJFQ010000078.1:0-125095 GCA_035495555.1 Vicinamibacterales bacterium | reverse complement strand
CCGACGACGCCGGGGACCATAGAGGCCGCCGAGCGACCGACGGATCTCGCCGAGACACACACAGGTCACGGAAGCCGAACTCGTACTTTCGCGGTTTGCTGTCGTCGCGTCTCTCCGTGCTCCGCGATGCTCACCGTCCTCGGCGAGTGGTTTCGTGACGACCCTCTCCGTGCTCCGCGATGCTCAGCGTCCTCGGCGAGTGGTTCGTGACGACCCTCTCCGTGCTCCGTGATGCTCACCGTCCTCGGCGAGTGGTTTCGTGACGACCCTCTCCGTGCTCCGCGATGCTCACCGCCCTCGGCGAGTGCCTTCGTGGCGCCTCTCGTCGATTGCGCGGCGTTCACACGATCGCCGTCTCCCCGAAGTCGAGCACGGCGAACGCCTCGGCGGGGACGCCCGCCGCGTCCCGCGCTCGCGAGAGCGCGGCGATCGGTTCGTCGATGGCTTCGTCGGTGAGCTGGAACGTCCCGAAGTGCATGCCGATGCTCCGGCGAGCGCGAACGTCGAGGTGAATGCGGACGGCTTCCTCGGGATTCACGTGCACTGGCTGCATGAACCAGCGCGGCTCGTACGCGCCGATCGGGATCAGTGCGAGATCGATGCGGGGGAACCGCCGGCCGATTTCTTCGAACGCTGGTGAATATCCCGTGTCCCCGGCGAAATACACCGTCACGCCGCCGGCTTCGACGATGAAGCCGGCCCACAGCGTGCGGTTGCGATCCCACAGCGTGCGCGCCGAGAAGTGCCGCGCCGGAACGCTCGTCACGCGTGCGACGTCGGGGATCCCGTGAGACTGCCACCAGTCGAGTTCGACGGCGCTTCGATACCGAAGCGCTTTCCCAAGCGGGCCAAGCCCAAGGCTCGCCACCAGCGCGGGTGTGCCGCGCGACGCGAGCGCCCTGAGTGACGACGGCTGCAGGTGGTCGTAGTGATTGTGGGTGAGCAGCACGAGATCAAGGGCCGGGAGTTCCGCGAGGCCCAGCGCCGGCGGACGAACGCGACGCGGCCCGGTGCGGCCGAAAGGTCCAGCGTGTGTCGTAAAAACCGGATCCGTGATGAACACCGCGGACGGCGTGCGTACCAGAAACGTGGAGTGCCCAATAAAGGTGACGGCGATGCGGCCCGGCGGGACCTCCCGCGGGGGCGCAGGATGGGCGCGCAGCGGCACGAAGGCGGGCCACGGAGCGCGCTGCCGCGTGCGCTGCCACGCGACGACGTCCTTCAGCGGGCGTGGCGGTGGTCCGTACGGGTTGAAGAACCGCTCACCGTCGAAGTGATCCGAGATCGGAAATCGAGACACTCTGCGATCCTACCCGGGTCTGTATCGTGCACCCGGCAGCCGTCACAGGCCTCACTACGCGCTCAGCGCGACCTTCGCGGCAATCGCCAGCAGGGCGGTGCCCATCAGCGCCTCGATCGCGCGGCGCGGGCCGCGGCGGCTCAGCGTCGAGGAAAGCGTTCCGCCCGCGGCTGCCCAGGAGCAGTGCCACGTGAGGGCGAGCGACACGTGCATCGCCGTGAGCATCAGGACGCTCACCCGAACGGGCGCGGTGCGCGGTACGAACTGCGGAACGATCAGCAGATAGAACGCCGCGATCGAGGGATTCAGCATGTTCGTGATGAATCCTTCGGTCACGTTCCGGGCCACGGGTCGCGGCTCGCCGTCGGCCGTGCGCGCTGGGGCGGACCGGACGCGGTCCGTAAATGCGCGCATCAGCGACACGGCGCCAAGCCAGGATAAATACAGCGCGCCCGCGATCCGCATCGTGGCCCACGCGACCGGAAACCGCTGCAGCAGCAACGCGACGCCGAACGACGTCAGCAGGCCGTAGCATACGGAGCTGGCATTCACGCCGAGCGCGGTCTCGATGCCCGCTCGCACGCCGCCCGCCACGCTGTTCCGCAGCACCAGCGCGGTGGACGCACCGGGGCTCACGACGAACGGCACGGTAATGGCCGCGAACGCCCAGAAGTTGGGGTGCACCGCAGTCATGATAGCCAATCAACGTATACTGGCTGCCGGCCCCCACAGCCGCTGCGCTTCGTGCTCTTCACGCAACCGTCGTTTCTGTTCCTGTTCCTTCCGGTCCTGCTGGCGCTGTACTTCGCGCTTCCGCAACGCGGACCGTCGCGGAACGTGCTGCTGCTCGCCGCGAGCGTACTCTTCTATGCGAAGGGGGGCGGCGCCTTCACGTGGCTCATCGCCGCGCTCATCGCATTCAATTACACCGCCGCGCGTGTCGTGGATCGGCGGCGGCATACGCCTGCCGGCCGGTCGCTGCTGGCTGCGGCCGTGACCGCGGACCTCCTGGTGCTCGCGGTGTTCAAGTACGCCGATTTCACGGTCGCCAACGTCAACGCGCTCTGGGCGGCGATGGGCCGCGGCGTCTTCCCGCTGCCCCACGTCCTGCTCCCGATCGGCATCTCGTTCTTCACCTTCCACGCGATCTCGTACGTCGTCGACGTCTATCGACGCGATGCGACGGCGCAGAAGAGCCCGGTCGAAGCCGGCTTGTATCTGCTGCTCTTTCCGCAACTGATCGCCGGCCCGATCATCAGGTACCGCGAGATCGCCGGTCAGCTCGAAACGCGCAGGATCGAGTCGAGCGGCTTTTCCCGGGGGGTCACGCGGTTCGTCGTCGGACTGGCGAAGAAGGTCCTCATCGCGAACATCGTCGCCGTGCCGGCCGATGCCGTCTTCGGGATGCCCGTATCCCAACTGACCGCCGCGCACGCGTGGCTCGGCACCGTCTGCTACACGCTGCAGATTTACTTCGACTTCTCCGGTTATTCCGACATGGCGATCGGCCTTGGCGCGATGTTCGGGTTTCGCTTTCCCGAGAACTTCAACTATCCCTACGTCGCCGTCAGCGTGCAGGACTTCTGGCGCCGCTGGCACATGTCGTTGTCGAGATGGTTTCGCGATTACGTCTACGTGCCGCTCGGAGGCAACCGGATCTCGTCAACCCGCACGTATGTGAATCTGGTCGCGGTCTTCTTCCTCTGCGGCCTGTGGCACGGCGCGAGCTGGACGTTCGTCGCCTGGGGTCTCTATCACGGTGCGTTTCTCGTCATCGAGCGGCTGCGCGGCCGAACGTCGACCGGCTCCGCCACGGCGCATCTGTATACGCTGGTCGTCGTCTCCGTCGGGTGGGTCTTCTTTCGGGCCGAGACTTTCGGGCAGGCCGCAGGCTTCCTTCGAGCAATGGCCGGGCTCGGGCCTTCCCGTCCGACGCCGTTCGCGATTGCGTACTATCTCGACCCGAAGACCGTCGCGGCGATCGGGCTCGGGCTGATCGGGTCGACCCCGTTGCCGGCAAAGCTTGCGAGGCGGTTGGCGTCCTCGAGTGGACCAGCACTCGCCCTGCTCGAGCCGGCGAGCGTCGCGGTGCTGTTCGCGGTGTCGGTGATGTTCATCGCGGCCAGCAGCTACAACCCTTTCATCTACTTCCGATTCTGATGGCGCCACGATTGAGAACGCACGCGATCGTGCTGGTGTTTGCGCTCTTCATCGCGGTGCCCATTCTGTCCGGCATCGCCGGCATCGGGACCGGCAGTGCGGAAGCGGAGGTCTCCGCGGACGCCGCGAAAGCGTCCGGATTGCAGTGGCTCGACTACTTCGACGATCACTTCCCGCTGCGCACGGCCCTCATCCACGCGCACGCGCTCGCCTCGATGGCGATGCGCGTGTCACCGTCGCCGACGGTCATCCGTGGACGCGACGGATGGCTCTATTACGCAGACGACTCCGCGCTCGACGACTACATTTCGGCGGCGCCGATGTCTCGCGAAGAGTTGGACGACTGGCGCGACACGATCGTGCGCACGCGCGACACGCTTCACGCGATGGGCATCGCCTACGTGTTCGCGGTCGCACCCGACAAGCACGTGATTTATCCCGAGCACATGCCCTCGTCCATTCACCGGTTGCGGCAGGAGTACCGGCTGCAGGAGCTCACCGACTACCTCCGCAGGACGACGGACGTGGCGGTGGTCGATCTGCGTCAGCCTCTGCTCGAGGCGAAACAGCGCGAGCAGGTGTACTTTCGCACCGACACGCACTGGGACGACGCAGGCGCCTACGTCGGCTATCGGGAATTGCTGCTCGCAGCGGCCAGACAGCTTCCGTCTCTCGAACCCGCGCCACGGACCGCGTTCCAGAACACGACGGCAGAGTGGCCCGGCGGCGACATCGCTGAAATGCTCGGGCTGCGAACAGACATGCACGAGGTTGCGCCAGTGGTGCGGCCCGCGATTGGATGGCGTGCGCACGTCGATGAACCCGTGGACATGTCGGACGCCGGTTTCGAAGTCGGACGGGTGGTGACGTCGATGACGGATCCGAAACTGCCGCGGCTGCTGATGATTCGCGACTCGTTCGGATCGGGGCTCATTCCGTTTCTCAGCGAGCACTTCAGCCGCGCGGTTTACCTCTGGCGTCCCGACGTGGATATGGACGACGTTACACAGGAACGGCCGACGCTGGTCATCCAGGAAGTCGTCGGCCGGCGGTTGCAAACCTATCAACCATGAACGGAGCGAACGCCCGACTTCGGCTCCCAAATGGCTGAACCGCACGATTGGGAGTTGGAAGCTGGGAGTTGGAATTGCCGCTATTTCTTCTTCCGGGTCTTGCTGGCCGTGGTCATCGCGCCTACCTTCGCCGCCGTGTCCTGCGCCAGCTTCAGGTGATCTTCGAGCGTGGGAAGCGTTTTGCCCGCCCAGGCTTTCAGGTCGGCGTTGTGCGCCGACTTCGATTCCGTCCGGAACTTCGCGACGTCAGCTTTGTGGTCCGCGACCATGTCCTTCATGTAGGCCTTGTCAAACGCGTCGCCGGACAGCTTCGAGAGGCGATCGTGCATCGCCTTGTGTTTGGCGTCGATCTCGGTCGGCAAGGTGACCTTGTTCTGCTCGGCCCACTGCTTCAGCTCATCGTTCGCTTTGCCGTGGTCGGTCACCATGCGATCGCCGAAGGATTTCACGTCAGCGCTGGAAGCCTTTTCCTTCGCGAGATTGCCGAGGTCGACCTCCGCCATGCCACCGATGGCCGCCTCACGGACGAAGGCCTTGTCGGCTGCAGACACAGCGGTACTCGACTGCGCGGATTTGTCCGCTGTCATTGCCGGCTTGTGTGCTTTTGGCGCCGCGGAACTCGGCGTCTGAGCGGCGGCCGGCAGAGCGAGCGCACCCGCCAGCGCGGCCATCAAGAACGTCTTCTTCATCTCTCCCTCCACTCGATAGCAACTCGTAGGTGTGTGTATCGATGACGCTTTCCTCGGTGCAATCGCGATACCGCGCGGACCTGAACCGAGGCGAGCGGGAGGCGGGGGCCGCGAGGCGGGAGGCGCGGGTGCGAGGTGCGAGGCGCTAACGGCGGGGACATTTCTAACGAGCGTTGACAGGGCGCGAGGCGGGAGTTGACTGGCCTTTCGTTCTGTACTAAGCTTCATGAGTTCGCGCTTGCCGCGAACGTTTATCCAGAGTGGCTGAGGGAACAGGCCCGACGATGCCACAGCAACCAGGCGCTTCTGCCCAGGTGCTAATTCCTGCCCGATAACCGGGAGAGATAAAACCTCGGCCGCCGTCCAGGAGGCCGCGATCGATCTCGCTCCCAAGTTTGCGGGCGCCCGGTGCGACGGTGAATTGGTGGAGTAAGACTCACCGATTTCCTGAGCTCCAGTGCCCGACGGAGTTCGCGTTGATGACGTCCGTTTCCGATCGCTCCGCGGCGCAGGAGCCGATCGCGTCCCCCACCCCGCTCCATCTCGGGTTGCTCGGCCTTGGCACAGTCGGCGGCGCAGTCGCGAGACTGTCGCGCGCCGACGCGCGGCTCTTCCAGTCCCGTGACATCGCCCCGGTCGTGACCGCCGCGCTCGTGCGTGACGCTGCGCGCCCGCGTCCGGCGTCTGAACTGACCGCGCTGCTGACGTCGGACATTGAGCGCTTCTTTGCCGCGCCGATAGACGTCGTGGTCGAAGCGCTTGGCCGGGCGGAGCCGGCGCGCACGTTGGTCGCGCGCGCGCTCGACGCGGGCATTCCTGTGGTGACGGCGAACAAAACGCTGATCGCCGCGCACGGGGATGAACTGCTGGATCTTGCGCGGCGCCGGGGAACGATCCTCCGATATGAAGCGACGTGCATCGCCGGCGTGCCGTTTCTCGGCACGTTCGAACGGCGGCCGTTCGCCCGCCGGGTTCGTGCCGTGACCGGCATTCTGAACGGCACGTCCAACGCGATCCTCTCCGCGCTTGCAGCAGGATCCACCTTCCCCGACGCGCTGGCTGACGCGCAGCGGCGGGGTCTCGCCGAACCGGACCCGTCGGCAGACATCACCGGCGCGGATGCGGCGCAGAAACTGACGATCCTCGTCCGGCTGTTCGGCGGATTGCGTGTGTCTCCGGCCGTGATTCCTTCGACGCCGCTCGACGCGGTCGACGTGCTCGACGTCGGCGCGGCCCGCGTGTTCGACGGATACGTGAAGCCGCTCGCGTGCGCGTCATGGAACGGCAGCGGCGTCCGCGCGTTCGTGTCACCTGCGTTCGTCGATGGCCACCATCCGCTCGCACGGGTATCGAACGTCATCAACGGTGTCGTGCTCGACGCCCACGGCGGGCCGCAGTGCTTCATCGGTCCCGGCGCCGGTCCGGACGTGACCGCCTCGACGCTGCTCGACGACGTCATCGAAGTGGCCGCGCAGCGGTCGGCCGTTGCGTCGATCACCGGCACCACTCTCGCGGCGACCGTTTCGCATCCGGAGACTCGATGGTTCGTGCGAATGCCCGGCGGCGCACGCCAGCCAGACGTTGCGGATCTTCTCGGCTCGTTCGGCATCTGGTGCGAGCGCCTGTCGGCTGTCGGTGATCGCACCTACGCGCTCACGTTTGCGGCGACCCGCGATCGGATGGCGGCCGCAACGGCCGCGCTGGCGTCGGTCACGAGCGGCGGCATCGCGGCGATTCCGGCACTCACGGGAGAGGCGTCATGTTGAGCGTCCTGAAGATTGGCGGCTCCGTGCTGCGCGACGACGCGGCGTATCGCGTGGCCGCCCGCTATCTGCGGGACCGAATTGCCGCCCGTCCTGATGAACGGCTCGTCGTCATCGTCTCGGCGCGCCACGGCGTGACCGACGAGCTGCTGGAAACCGCCACGCGTGCGGCTGGCGATCCCGATCCGGTGGCCCTCGACCTGCTGTGGTCGACCGGCGAGATTGCATCGGCGGCCATGCTGGCGCTACATCTGCACCGCGAGAACGTCCGCGCGATCCCGCTGAACGTGCATCAAACGGGGCTGCACGTGGGCGACGGTCCACCTGGCGCGGGCGCGGCGACCGTCCGTCCGCTCCGCTTGCGCGCCGCAATCGCACGCGCACCCGTGGTCATCGTGCCCGGGTTTCTCGGGGTCAGCGCCGGCGGCGCCGTCGCGTCACTGGGCCGCGGCGGGTCGGATCTGACGGCCGTGCTGCTCGCGATCGCGCTCGGCGCCGACGGCTGCGAACTCGTGAAGGACGTCGCCGGCTATTTCACGGCGGACCCGCACGTCGATCCGCTGGCCCACCATATTCACACGCTCGCTATCGATCGCGCGGTTGTCATGGCCGCCGAAGGATGCGATCTGGTGCAGGCGGCCGCACTCGACGCGGCCCGCACCGCCTTTCTGCCCATCACGGTGCGGAGCCTCGATCCGGCCGCGCCCGTCACCTACGTTCAGCCAAGGAGTGCCGCTCATGGAATTTGCCACGAAGACGATCCACGCCGCGCAGCCCTCGGAGCCTGAGACCGGCGCGCTGATGGCGCCGATCTTTCAGACGTCGACCTACGAACAGGACGCGCCGGGCCAGCACCGCGGCTTCGACTACTCGCGCACCAACAACCCGACCCGCGCGCGCCTGGAGGCGGTCCTCGCCGAACTCGAAGGCGTGACCCACGCCGCCGTGTTCGGCTCGGGGCTGGCCGCGGAAAATGCCATCCTGCAGGCATACCTTCGTCCGGGGGACGAGGTCGTCATCCCGCAGGATGTCTACGGCGGCACCTATCGCATCCTGAACCGCGTATTCGCTGCGTGCGGCGTGGTCATCCGGCAGATTGACCTCGCCGACGCGGCGGCCCTCCGGGGCGTGCTCTCCTCGAAGACGCGCCTCGTGTGGATCGAGTCGCCCACGAATCCGCGTCTCCTCGTCTATGACATCGCCGCGATCGCGAAGGCCGCCCACGAGGCAGGCGCGCTGCTCGTCGTCGACAATACGTTCGCAACGCCGCTCTTCCAGCAGCCGTTCGCGCTGGGCGCCGATCTCGTCGTGCACAGCGTCACCAAATATCTGGGCGGACACTCGGATCTGATTCAAGGCGCCGTTCTGGCGCGTGACGCCTCCGTGTTCGAGCCGGTGAAGTTCCTGCAGAACGCGACCGGCGCGGTGCCATCGGCGTTCGACTGCTGGCTGACGCTCCGCGGCCTCAAGACGCTGGAATTGCGGATGCAGCGGCACGAGGAGAACGCGCGCGCGATTGCGGAAGCGCTCGAAGCACATCCGCTCGTGCGCCGCGTGTACTATCCGGGCCTGGCGTCTCATCCGGGCCACGAGATCGCGTCACGGCAAATGACCGGGTTCGGTGGAATGGTTTCATTCGAACTCGACGGCACCGTCGAGGAAGTCGTCTCGTTCGTCTCGTCGCGGCGATTTTTCGCGCTCGCGGAGAGCCTCGGGGGCGTGAAGGCGCTCGTGTGCCATCCGGCACGGATGACGCACGCGTCGATTCCGGCGGCGGATCGCGCCGCGCTCGGCCTCGCCGACACCCTCGTGCGTCTTTCGCCCGGATGTGAGCATCCGCGGGATCTCGTGGCGGATCTCGTCAGCGGGCTCGATGCGCTTGGTGCGGCGCGGACGGCGGCGACGGTTTCGGTGGTGGCCGTGTGATGCCTGATCGCATAGACGTCGGTGTGCTCGGCGCCACAGGTGTGGTCGGTCAGCAGCTCGTATCGATGCTCGAGGGGCACCCCTGGTTTCGCACGACGTGGCTCGCGGCGAGCGAACGTTCCGCCGGTAAACGCTACGGCACTCTTCCGTGGCGTCTGCCGAAGCCGTTGCCTCCGTCGGCCGCGGGAATCACGGTTTCTCCACTCGTCCCGGCGGACGCGCCGCGGATCGTGTTCTCCGCACTCGATGCAGGTGTCGCCGGAGAGGCCGAAGTGGCGTTCGCGCGCGCGGGTCACGTGGTCGTGAGCAATGCGCGCAACCATCGCCTCGACCCGCTGGTGCCTCTTGTTGTCCCCGAAGTGAACGGCGATCACCTGTCGCTCCTCGCCGCTCAGCAGCGCGAACGCAATTGGACGGGTGCAATCGTGACGAACCCGAATTGCTCGACGGTGTTCGTGGCAATGACGCTGGCCGCGCTGAAACCGTTCCAGCCATCACGGGTGCTCGTGACGACCCTTCAGGCGGTGTCAGGCGCCGGCTACCCGGGTGTCTCCGCACTCGATATTCTCGGCAACGTCATCCCGTACATTGCGGGGGAAGAAGAAAAGATCGAGCGCGAAACGCGCAAGATTCTCGGCCGTGCTGGAGAGTCGGGTGTCGATGACGCGCCCATCGTGCTCAGCGCACAGGCCACCCGCGTCGCCGTCCAGGACGGCCATACGGCGCTGCTCTCGATCGCGCTCGATCTAGCGCCTTCGCTCGAAGACGTGGCCGAGGCGCTGGCGAATTTCCGCGGCCCTGATGAGATCGCGGAACTGCCCAGCGCACCATCTGCGCCGATTGCCCTGGTGCATGACGACGACCGGCCGCAGCCACGACTCGACGTTTCAGCCTCGAACGGGATGACAGTGACGTGTGGACGGCTGCGCCGATGCCCAGTGCTCGGCTACAAGCTCGTCGCGCTCGGACACAACACGGTGCGGGGCGCCGCCGGCGCCGCACTACTCAATGCCGAACTTGTCGTGGTGCGGGAACGACGTTTGCGAACACCGCCTCCGGAGGCACTATGCCGTACGGAAGCTCGAGTAAGGGACACGTCGCGAGACACGTTGTCGCCGGCCTGATCGGCGGCCTCGTCGCGTCGTACGCGATGGAGCAATTTCAGCACGCGCTTTCGCGCATTTCCGAGGACATGGGCGGCGCGAGCGGCGGCGGCGGGCAGCAGCATCGGAAGCCGCAGTCGGAGCCGGCGACATACAAGGCGGCCGACGCGGCCTCACGCGCCGTCACCGGAAAACCGCTGCCCCAGAAAGACAAGCCCGTTGGCGGATCCATCGTGCACTACGCGTTCGGCGGGGCCGTCGGCGCAATCTATGGCGCCGCCGCGTCTCAGAATGACGAGATCACCGCCTGGGGCGGCATTCCTTTCGGCGCGACCGTGTGGCTCCTTGCCGACGAGATCGGCGTGCCCTTGTCGGGTCTGTCGAAAGGGCCGACCGAGTATCCGCTGAGCAGCCACATCTCGGCGTTCGCCACCCATCTCGTCTACGGACTCACGGCCGAGAGCGTCAGGAAACTGCTGATGCTGCCGGCCTCAAAATACCGCTGACGCTCTCGACGAAAACCCGATGAGCCATTGCAGCCCTTCGTTGCTGCGCGCCACGTCGAATCTGAAGATCGTCTTCTTCGGTGTGCGCACGCGCACGCCGACGCCCTCGGTGGGGCGGCTCGCGCCGAGCCGAAGTGCCGACAGCCGAGGCGCCACACGTCCCACGTCGACGAAGGCGACACCGTCGACCCACTCGTGGAGTCGCCACTGGAACTGCGCGGTCACGACGACCGCATCACGATCGCGGAATCGATAGGTCCTGTACCCGCGAAGGTAATCGCCTCCTCCAAGCGTCGGCATCAGAAAGAACGGAACGGTGTCCCCGGTCAAGGCCCAGATGGTCCCCACGAGCCCGAGCGCGCCGCGCTCCTGCGCCACCGGGACGAGCTGCTCCGCTTCCCCGATGAATTGCGAGAACGAGTACGTGCCCTGCTCCCGATCGCTGAAACGGTGCGCCGCCGCGTCGAGGCGCCAGCCGCGTCGGCTCACGTCGCCCGACGGGCGCGCATCGATGGCGCCGGCAGCAAACACGTGCAGAAACGCGGGCCTCGCGCCGAGCCCCGGCAACGGCGGGATCTCGGTCAGGTGCTCGTCCTCCTCCAGATCGAGACGCCCGTTGCCGACACGGTATTTCTCGTATCCGAAACCTCCGACGACGCGTGTGATTGACGTCGGCCGCAGGTCCGCCTGTGCGCTGTATTCCGTTTTGCGCTCCGCATACAGCGCCCGCAGGTCCGACGCATCGGCCCCGAGATCGTAGAGCGCAACCGACGGCGCGTCCTGCCAGCGGACGCGGGCGGACACGACGGCGTGCAGCCATTCGAACGAACGGCTTTGATAATTCGCCTGGAGCAGCTTGTAGCTGTGAATCGAGTACTCCGCGCGTGCCTGCACGAAGCTGCCGTCGCCGAACGTGTAGGCGACCGCGGGCCCGGCGGCCGCTCCGGAACCAGGTTTGATGCCGCCGAACACGATCGTGAACCGAGGGACTTCACCATCGTCTGAATCGAACCAGCGTTCGGCCATAGCCATCCAGCCACGGTCGCTGGCGTCTTTTTCATCGACGGCAGGCCGAGTGGGTTCCGGCGGATCCTGCGCGCCGGCGGCGCGCGAGGCGGCAACCAGCAGACAGAGCACGAGATACAGCGGACGAACGCGCACGTTACCAATCACAGCAATATGTCTGCCCGGCTCCGAAGCGTCCGCGCCAAAACGCCACACCCGTGCCGTCCCGCCACGGATACGGCTCAGAAAAATATGGCAAAATAGGTTGTTTCCAATGACTTACGGGCACTGCGCGGGTGCGCCGCGTGGCCGCAATCTTGATGCTTCCGACACTCATGCAGCCAGTCAGGGTCAACGGTAAGTTCCTGTTCGCGGGAACAGGGCGCTTCCTGGTCAAAGGCGTTACATACGGCACATTCGCTCCGCGCGAAGACGGGTTGCAGTACCCGCCGCGCGAGACGGTGCGCCGCGATTTCGGGGCGATGGCAGCGGCCGGCTTCAACACGGTCCGCGTCTACACGCCCCCGCCGATCTGGCTGCTCGACGACGCCCGCGATGCGGACCTCCGCGTCCTGGTCGGCCTCCCATGGACGCAGCACGTCGCCTTCCTCGACGACGCCGAATTGACGGCTGGAATCTTCCGCGAGATCGAAACCCAGCTACGGCGCCTCGCCGGACATCCTGCGGTTCTGATGTTCGCGTTGGGCAACGAAATCCCGCCGAGCGTGGTGCGGTGGCACGGTCGCGCACGCGTCGAAGCCTTTCTGCAGGAACTCTGCGAACGCGCGCGAGCCGTCGCCCCGGACGCGCTGTTCACCTACGTCAATTATCCGCCGACGAGCTATCTGGATCTCTCGCCGTTCGACGTCTGCAGCTTCAACGTCTATCTGCATCGCGAACAAGACCTGCGCGGCTACCTGGCCCAGGTGCAGAGCATCGCGGGCCACAAGCCGATGCTGCTGGCCGAAGCGGGCGCCGACAGCATCCGCGAAGGCGCAGACGGCCAGGGCGCGATCACCGCGATGCACGTCCGCGCCGCGTTCGAGGAGGGCGCCTGCGGCGCGATCGCGTTCGCCTGGACCGACGAATGGTGGCGCGGCGGATTCGACGTCACCGACTGGCACTTCGGTCTCGTGGACCGGGACCGGCAGCCGAAGCCCGCGCTTGCCGTCGTATCGCGTGCGTTCGCGGATGCGCCCTTCGGCGCCGCCGCGCGCGAGTCGTGGCCGACCGTTTCGGTCGTCGTCTGCGCTTATAACGCGGCCGACACGATCGACGAGTGTCTCGAATCGATCGACGCGCTCGACTATCCGCGACTCGAAGTCATTGTCGTCAACGACGGCTCGACGGACGATACCGGCACGCGCGCACATGCCTGGGCGGAGCGTGGCTCCGGGAAGACGATCCGTCGAGTCATCGACGTGCCCAACGGCGGACTGAGCCTCGCCCGCAACATCGGGCTCGAAGCCGCCACCGGCGAGATCGTCGCCTACACGGACGCCGACGTTCGCGTCGATCCGTTGTGGCTCGCGTATCTGGTGCAGCCGTTCCTCCGATCCGACGTCGTCGGTTCGGGCGGCCCCAACGTGGTCCCGAGCGATGACCCATGGATCGCACAGTCCGTCGCGCGTGCGCCCGGCGGTCCGACACACGTGCTGCTCGACGACCGCATCGCCGAACACGTGCCCGGCTGCAACATGGCGTTCCGCGCCGAGGCGCTCCGCGCGATTGGCGGCTTCAACCCGATTTTTCTGCGCGCGGGCGACGACGTCGACGTGTGCTGGCGGCTTCAGGCGCGCGGCTGGAAGATCGGCTTCTCCCCGTCGGCGCTCGTCTGGCACCGCCACCGCGCGAGCGTTCGCGCCTACTGGCGCCAGCAAGTCGGCTACGGCGAGGGGGAAACCTGGCTGGCGCTGAAGCACCCGGACAAATTCGTCGGCGGGGACATGCTCTGGCGCGGGCGTATTTACAGTCCGCTGCCGTTCGTGCGCGCGCTCTATCGCGATCGGCTCAACACGGGCGCCTGGGGTACCGCGGCATTCCCGTCCGTGTACAACGCCGGCGCATCCGGGCTCTCGTTCCTCCCGACGTCGGCGGGCTGGATCGTGCTGTCGATCCTGCTGACGCTCGCCGGCGTTGCGGGTCTTTTCCTCGTACCGGACGTCGGGCGCGCAGCGCTGGCGCTGGGCACGGTCGGCCTGATGACGACGCTGTCGCGGTGCCTGTCGTTCGCCTTCGACGTGGAGTTCGCGTCGGGGGGCGTAATCGATCGACTGCTCGTGGCGTGGCTGCACATCGTCCAGCCGCTTGCGCGTCTCCGCGGGCGCATTCGCGGCCACTTCGCCGCGCCGTCGCATCTGAGCGAGAACATGGCGGCGACGTCGATCCGCAGCCTTCCTTCGATCGGACGCGCGCTGGTGTTGACAGCCGGCGTTCGCCTCGAACGCCGCTACTGGACCGAGCAGTGGACGTCACTGCCGTCGCTGCTCGATCAACTCGTCGCCGCGCTGCGGCGTCAGCGAGGAGCGGGCCGCGTCGATGTCGACGAAGGCTGGTCTCAGCGGTGGGACGTCGCGCTGCCGATCGCCGGGTTCGGCCGGCTCGAGGCGCGCGGGCTGGTCGAGGAGCACGCGAAAGGCAAATGCCTGGTGCGCACGTCCACGCGTGTGCGTCCCACGGCGTCAGGCATCGCCTCGATGGCGGCGCTCTCGGCGGCGATCCTGACCGCCATGCTGCTGGAGCGCGCGGGGCGGAACGCGCAATCGCTGGCGCTCGTCCTCGTCTGTGCATTCGCGCTCGGGTGGGCGTTCCGCCGGATCGCGCTGGCGAGCGCACGCATGCAGGCGGCGCTGGAGGAAGTTGCGGCGGCGAGTGCACTCCAGGTGCTCGGCGAGGGTCCGTCGTGGCGCCCCGCGTTCGCGGGCTTTGCTGCCGGTTCGCTGCAGGCGTTGACCGTGCTCGCAACCGGCGCCTTCTTCGTGATGACGGCCGCGCCGACGGTCTGGGACGCGGCAGACGACTACTTCCCGGCGGCCCATCAGCAGAAAGTCGCGGTGCAGCCGATCTCGTCGGTGATCATCGAGCCGCCAGCCGCGCGCGTGATCGCCGCCGCTCCGAAACCGCCGGTCGCGACGCGGAAGGCGAAGCCGAATCCGTCCGCGCGGCCGCCGTTGATGCGCACGCGTGGCGTGTCGGAACGGCGCAGGACGTGATCGCGAGGCGGGAGGCGAGGCGGGAGGCGCGAGGCGAGAGGCGAGGCGGGAGGGGCGAGGCGCGAGGGGCGAGGTGAGAGGTTAGAGGTGAGAGGTTAGAGGTGTGATGATCGATCGCTCGTTGACACGATGGATTCGGTCCTACATGGGGCCCTACCGATGGCGTCTCGCCCTGCTGGCGGTCGTGTCGGTCATCGAGGTCGCCGTCGGCGCGCTGACGCCGTGGCCGATGAAGGTCGTCGTCGACAACGTCCTCGTCGGGCATCCGCTGCCGCATTGGGCGCAGGTGATCGTGAATCCAATCGGCGGGGCAACCGCCGTCGGCCTGTTGGCGATCGTGCTCGTCGGCGGCCTCGTGCTGCAGGTGGCGAGCCAGTTGATCTCCATGTGGCACACGCAGATTCAGGTCGACACGGGTCAGCGGATGGTCTACGACCTCCGCGCAACGCTGTTCGCGCATCTGCAGGCGCTCGACATGGGGTATCACAACAGCGTGAGCGCCGGCGACGCCGTCTATCGACTCGATGCCGATGCCTACTGCATCGACAACATCGTCATGACGGGCCTGTTCCCGCTCGCCTCCGCGGCCCTGACGCTCGTCGTCATGCTCACGATTCTCGTGCGCCTCGACGCGACGCTCGCGCTCCTGGCGCTGCTCGTGGTGCCCTTTCTGTACTGGATTCTGCGCGTTTACACCACGCCGATGGGCGAGCGGGCGGAACGCGTGAAGGAACTCGAGTCCACGCTCTCCGAGCGTCTGTACGAGTCGTTCACTGCCATTCGGGTCATCAAGAGTTTCGCGCGCGAGAGGTACGAACAGCAGCGCTACGGCCGCCGCGCCGGCGAGACGATGCAGTCGCGCATCCGCCTGACATGGCAGGAGTCGCTCTTCTCGGTCGGCATCACGTCGGTGACGATCGTCGGAACGACGCTCGTGTTGTGGGTCGGCGGGATGCACGTGCTGCGGGGCGAACTGACCATCGGTTCGCTGCTGGTCGTCATCGCCTATCTCGAGTCCGTTTACGGCCCGCTCTCCGCCATCGCACACACCGCCGGTTCGCTCCAGGAAGCATTCGCCAGCGCGCGTCGCGTGCGCAAGACGCTTGCGGTGACCCCCGAGGTCGTAGCCGACGAGCCGCGTGGGATGAACCCGGGCAGCGTGCGCGGCCATGTCGTCTTCGATCGCGTCAGCTTCGGCTACGACACGCATCCGGGCGTGCTGCACGAGATCAGCTTCGAAGCGAGGCCAGGCGAAACCGTCGCGCTCGTCGGGCTGACCGGATCGGGCAAAACGACTGCGGTCAGCATGATTCCCCGGTTCTACGACCCGCAGTCGGGCCGCGTGCTGATCGACGGCCATGACGTGCGCGCCTACGATCTCCGGGCGCTGCGGGAGCGGATCGCGCTCGTCCAGCAGGATCCGGTGCTCTTCCGAGGCACGATCGCCGAGAACATCCGCTACGGACGTCTCGACGCGACCGACGAGGAGGTGCGCCGCGCCGCGATCGCGGCGCACGCCGACGAGTTCATCACGCGGCTCGAGAACGGCTACGACGACCAGATCGGCGAAACCGGCAGCGGCCTCTCCGGCGGCGAGCGCCAACGGATGTCGATCGCACGCGCCGTGCTCAAGGACGCGCCGATTCTGATCCTCGACGAGCCCACCTCGTCGTTGGACGCCATCTCCGAAGAGATCGTCTTCAGCGCGCTGCGGCGGCTGCGCGCCGGCCGCACGACGATCGTCATCGCCCACCGGCTCTCGACGATCCGCGATGCCGACCGGATTCTCGTCCTCGATCGCGGCCGCATCGTCGCGAGCGGCCGGCACGACGACATCCTCCAGCAAAGCGACCTCTACCGGCGTATGTGGCAGCGGCTGGTCGTCGGCAAATCACTCGACGAACCGCTCACGGTGGACGAGCTCGCACAGGAAGTCCTGTGAGGATCCTCTTCGCGGGGATCATCGCCCGCTACCCGCTCGGGGGGGTGACGTGGTGTTCGCTGATGTATCTCCTCGGTCTTCGTGCCCTTGGCCACGAGGTCTTCTACATCGAAGACACCGGCGAGTGCATCTACGACCCCGAGCAGAATACGCGGGCCGTGGATCCCTCGTATGGTCTGCGCTACATCGACGGCGCGCTGCGCCCGCACGGGCTCGGCGATGCGTGGTCGTTCGTCAACTACGACGGCAGCTATCACGGCGCCTCGCGCGCGCAGGTCGTCGACTACGCCAGCTCCGCTGACCTGTTCATCAACCTGTCGGGCGGCACGTGGTTCTGGCGCGACGAATACGCACGAATTCCGCGCAAGGCATTCATCGACTCGGACCCGGCGTTTACGCAGCTCTCCATCGCAAAGAACGACGAGTGGTACGTGCAGTTCTTTCGCGGATTCGACACGCTCTTCACGTTCGGGTCGAACATCGGGACAGACGTCTGCCGGGTGCCGACCGGTGACTTCGTCTGGTTGAAAACGTGGCAGCCCGTCGTCACCTCGCTGTGGCGGACCGACGCGCCCCCCACACGCGACCGCTACACGAGCGTCATGAGCTGGACAATCGAGAGCTTCACCGATGTCGGCGGCAACAAGGACGTCGAGTTCCTGCGCTTCCTCGACCTGCCGTCGCGGCTGGGGCCGCGCTTCGAACTCGCGGTGAACGGGCCGCAGCAGTTCCTGCAGCAGCATGGCTGGGCCACGCTCCCGGCCATGCAGGTCTCGCGCACGCCCGACGAATACCGCGCGTTCATTCGGTCGTCGCGCGGCGAATTCGGCGTCGCGAAACATACGTACGTGTCGACGCGTTGCGGATGGTTCAGCGATCGGACCGAATGCTATCTCGCCGCCGGCCGGCCAGCCATCGTTCAGGATACAGAGTGGTCGCGCCACCTGCCGTCCGGCGAAGGACTGCTCTCGTTCACGACCCCGGAGGAAGCGGTGGACGCGATCGCTAGGGTCGACGGCGACTACTCGCGGCATTCCAGGATCGCGTCGGCCATCGCACGCGAGCACTTCGAGGCCTCGACCGTCCTCTCGTCGTTCCTCGAAAGGGCCGCATGACCCGTCCGCTGCGCATCGCGCAAATCTGTCCCGTCGCAACGGCCGTTCCGCCCGTTGGCTCGGGCTCGGTCGAACTCGTCACGTGGCTGCTGACGGAAGGACTCGTCAAACGCGGGCACGACGTGACGCTGTTCGCCACGGGCGACAGCACGACGTCCGCGACGCTCGAATCCGTCTACCCGCACGGCTACTGGCACGACACGACGATGTGGCCGTGGGAACTGTACGAGATGCTGAACCTCGCGGCGGCGATCGAGCGCGCGCGCGACTTCGACGTCATCCATTATCAGGCGGCGTATTACCCGATGTCGCTCGGGTTCACGCGGCTGTGTCCGGTTCCGCTGCTGCAGACGCTCCACCACTCGCCGTCGGTCGAAGAAGTGCGCTTGTGGTGCCGCTACCCTGAAGCGCCGTTCGTCGCCATCTCGAAGGAACAGGCGCGCCTGCTCGCGGGTCTCAACGTCGTCGCGACCGTGCTTCACGGGATCGATACCGACAGCTTCACGTTCCGTCAGCAGCCGGACGACTACCTGCTGTTCCTCGGCCGCTTCACGGACGGCAAGGGGCCGATTCAGGCCATCGACATCGCGAAAAAAGCAGGTCTTCGTCTCGTCCTCGCGGCGCCCGAAGACGAGTATTACCACGAGAAGATCAAACCACTGGTCGACGGCGAGCGCGTGATCTACGCCGGCGAAGTCGGCCACGAACGCAAAGTGGAACTCTTCGGCGGCGCGCGCGCGCTGCTCTATCCTGTCCAGTCCGGCGAGCCGTTCGGCCTCGTGCTCGCCGAATCGATGGCGTGCGGCACACCGGTCGCGGCCCTCGACCGCGGTGCCGTCCGTGAGGTGATCGAGGACGGCGTCACCGGGATCGTCTTCGAGAACGAAGAGGCGATGGCCGCCGGGCTGTCGCGGGTATTCGCGCTCGACCGCCGCCGCGTCCGTGAACGCGGTGCGGCGCGGTACGGTGCGATGCGAATGGTCGACGAATACGTCGCCGTCTACGAACGGCTCGTGCGCGCGCACGCCGACGGACGGGGCCTCATCGGCGCGGGCCGCTCACGATGACCGAAGGCATCACGATCCGTCCCATAACACCGGACGGGCCGCTCGCAGGCAGGCGGCTGCTGGCCGTGTTCGCCCATCCCGACGACGAGTCGCTCGCGTGCGGCGGCCTGCTGGCCCGCTGCGCCGCCGAAGGCGCGCGCGTCACGCTGCTGTGCGCCACCCGCGGCGAGGCGGGCGAACGCGTGCCCGGCTGCAGCGACGACGTAGGGCTCGGAATCGTCCGCCGCGGGGAACTGCACGACGCGGCGGAACGCCTCGGCATCCACGAGCTGATCCTGCTCGATCATCCTGACGGCGAGCTGCCGGGCGAGAACTACGCACTCTTCCGTCAGGAAATGGTCGTCGCAATGCGCTACGTACGGCCGGATGCGGTCGTCACCTTCGGCCCCGACGGCCTCTACTGGCATCCGGACCACATCTACATCCATGAGCGCGTCACCGAAGCGGTCGCGCAGCTCGCGCCGAATCCGCCCGCCCTTTACTACGTCGTGTTCCCGCAGGACCTGATGAAGAACGTCCTGGAGCTTGCCAGGGAACAGGCGCCGGCGCACGAGGAGCTGACATTGTGGGACATCGACGCCGAAGCGTTCGGTGCATATGCGCCGCCGCCCACGCTCGTCGTCGACGTCTCCGCGTACGTCGGCCGCAAGCTCGACGCGCTGCGGGCGCACCGCACGCAGGTCGGATCGCGCAGCCCGTTCTGGTGGCTCACACCCGAGGCCGCAACGCCGATCCTCGGCCAGGAGTTCTTCGCAAGATCCGCCGCCACGCCGAACGCATCTTTTCTGGACGAGATCGGCGCCCCGGTGCCCGTTTCCCGTCGTTAATCGCTCTCGCCACGCTGTGCAATTCTGTCCGCGCCCCTCTGTCCGTGGAGGGTGCGGGCACTTCCTCTCCGCCCTCTCTGGTTCTTTCCGTCCTCGGCGAGAGAATTCGTGGCACCCTCTCCGTCGTCGGCGAGAGAATTCGTCCGTCTTCCTATAATCGGTAGCGCGTGCTTTTGCTCATCGTTGCCGGCGGCACGGCCGTCGTCGCGGCGCTGTCGGGCCTTGCGATCTCCCAGGCACCGTTGGGGACGCCGCTTTTTTACGCGTTCGCGGCGGTCCCGTGCCTCGTCTACGCGCTGCTGCTGCCCCGTGTCCTTGCCGAGCCCGACGCGCCGGGACGGCTGCTGAACGTCGCGCTCCTGTTCGCGGTCCTGTTCCGCCTCCCGCTCGCCGCCGCGCCGGTCGGGGCCGACAACGACATGGTGCGGTATCTGTACGACGGTCGCGTGCAGCGGCTCGGAGTCAATCCGTTCACGATCGTGCCGGCCGATCCCGCGTTTGCCTGGACGCACACGGACGAGACCCGCCGGATGCCGAGCATCCGCTCGCGAACGCCGTATCCTGCCGCCGCACAGCTTTTTTTCAGGCTCGTCGCAACTGTCCGCGAGACACCGCGCGCGATGAAGGTCGCCCTGGTCCTCTGCGACTTGCTCACGATCGTCGTGCTGCTCCAGTGGCTCCGCGAGACGAATCGCTCGCGCTGGCTCGCGCTCGCGTATGCGTGGAACCCGCTCGTCATCCTGGAAGTCGCGCACAGCGGTCACATCGATGCGCTCGGTGCGTTGTGGATTGCGCTGTCGGCATGGATGCTCGGCACGGGTCGCGGCATGCGTGCGGCCGCGGCATTCGTCCTCGCGGTGGCGACGAAACTCCTCCCTGTCGTGCTGGTGCCGCTCTTCTGGCGCCGCGTTCGCGCGCGGGATGTCGTGATTGCTGCCGCGCTGCTGCTCGTCTGCTACCTGCCGTTTGCCGCCGCCGGGACCGTCGCGCTGGGAAACGTGCCGAACGTCGTCGAGGGCATCCGGTTCAACGGCCCCGTGTTTCACACGCTCGCGCATCACCTCCGTCCGTTCGCGGCCGCCGCGTTTGCCATTGCGATTGGGCTCGCGATCGCCGGATGGATGCGGCTCGCGCGCCCCGTAAACGCGCCGGATGCGTGGGCGTGGCCGATGGCGGCCTCGGTCGCGTGCGCACCGGTGATCTATCCCTGGTACCTCCTCTACTTCACGCCGTTCCTGTTCACACGCCGCACGATTCCGCTCGTCGTGTGGACGTACTCGATCCTGCCTGTCTATCTCGTCTGGGCCGTACCGGCGTACCGTCGACCGTGGGTGGTGCCCACGTGGGTCCTTTCGATCGAGTACGGCGCGGTGGGAGCCGCACTGGTATTCATGCTCATGCGCTGGCGGCGAGTGGAGGCGGCATGATCGCGGAGACGCCCCGCGGCCTCTTCTGCGAAGGCGGCGGCTTCTACATCGATCCCTGGCAACCCGTCGATCGAGCGCTCATCACCCATGCCCACGCCGATCACGCGTCTGCCGGATCGCGGGCGTATCTCTGCGCCACGCCCGGCGCGCAGATCCTGAGGCGCCGTCTCCCCGACGCGACGATCGCGTCGATCGACTACGGCGTCCCCGTCACGATCGGGAACGTGCGCGTGTCCTTTCACCCGGCGGGTCACATCCTCGGCTCTGCGCAGATTCGGCTCGAGCGCGGCGGCGAAGTCTGGGTCGTGTCGGGCGACTACAAGCGGGCCCCGGATGCGACGTGCGCTCCGTTCGAGCCTCTCCGCTGCGATGTGTTCGTGACGGAAGCGACGTTCGCGCTTCCGATTTACACGTGGGATCCGCCAAGCATCGTCGTCCGCGAGATTGTCGACTGGTGGCATGCGGCACGGCAGGAGGGGCGCTCGTGCGTGCTGTTCTGCTATGTCCTTGGCAAAGCCCAGCGCGTGCTCGCGCTGCTGCAGCCGTTCGCCGATGTACCAATCCGGATTCACGGCGCCCTCGCGGGACTCACCGACGCCTACCGCGAGAGCGGCATCGCGCTCGCCGCCACTGAGCGGATTACGGAGGACATGCGCGGACCGACACTCGCCGGATCGCTCGTGCTGGCGCCGCTTTCGGCGCGGGGAACCGTGTGGATGCGCCGGCTGCCGCGTCCCTCGACCGCGTTCGCGTCGGGGCTCATGCGCGTGCGGGGCGTACGCCGCCAGCGAGGATTCGATCGCGGCTTCGTGCTCTCGGATCACGCGGACTGGCCGGGTCTGCTCGCGACGATTCGCGAGACGGGCGCACCGCGGGTGTTCGTGACGCACGGCTGGTCGGACGCGCTCGCGCGTTACCTGGCGGAAGCGGGGCTCGAGACACAGGTAATGAGGACCGCGTTCGAGGGAGAAGCGGGTGAATTCGGTGCCGCGGCGGCAGCATCGGCCGACGAGGCCGGAGAGCGTTCGTGAAGCAGTTCGCGGCGCTTTACGACGCGATCGACCGCACGACGTCGACCAACGCGAAGGTCGCCGCGCTCGTGGCGTACTTCCGCAGCGCCCCGCCCGCTGACGCCGCATGGGCGGTCTTTTTCCTCACTGGACGACGGTTGAAGCGCCTGCTGCCGTCGGCGTCGCTTCGCGAGTGGGCGCAGGCAGAGGCAGGCGTCCCCGAATGGCTGTTCATGGAGAGCTACGCGGCCGTGGGCGATTTCGCCGAACTGATCGCCCTCGTGCTCGACGGCGTGGCAAGAGCACCTGAAGATGGCGACCTGCCGCTCGCCGGATGGGTCGAGACGCGCATCATGCCGCTCGCGGGCGAGGACGCCGAGGTCCAGCGGGATCGCGTCGTCTCGTGGTGGCGGACGCTCGACAGAAGCGAACGCTTCGTGCTCAACAAGCTGATCACTGGTGAATTCCGGGTCGGCGTCGCACAGACGCTGGTGATGCGCGCGCTGGCTCAAGCGATCGGGATCGATCAAAAAATGATTGCGGCGCGTCTGATGGGCGACTGGGCGCCATCGGCGGAGTGGTTTTCGTCGATTACGTCGTCCGTGCCGGCGGCCGCTGAACCTTCGCAGCCGTACCCGTTCTTCCTCGCGTCGCCGCTCGAAGCGGATCCGGAAACCCTCGGCGACATCCGCGAGTGGTTCGTCGAGTGGAAGTGGGACGGCATCCGCGCGCAGGTCGTCCGCCGCGCCGGCGAATGCTGGATCTGGTCGCGCGGTGAGGAACTCATCACGCACCGCTTCCCGGAAGTCACGGCGGCCGCGACACATCTTCCCGACGGCACGGTGGTCGACGGCGAAATCCTGGCGTTTGCCGAAGGGCGGCCCATGCCGTTCTCCGCATTGCAGCAGCGGATCGGGCGGCAGCGGCAGCTCGCGCAGATCATGCGCGCGGTTCCGGTCGCGTTCATCGCGTACGACCTGCTCGAGCGCGGTGGCACCGACGTTCGATCCTCGCCGCTCACCGAACGGCGGCGCATGCTGGAGGAGATCATCACCGGCACGAGCGTCGTCCGGCTGTCGGAGGAAGTCGTGTCGGACACGTGGACGACGCTGGGCAGGTTACGCGGAGAGTCGCGAGCCCGCGGCGTCGAAGGCTTCATGCTCAAACGGTGTTCGTCCGCGTATGGCGTCGGCCGTCGCCGGGGCGACTGGTGGAAGTGGAAAATCGACCCGTTTACCGTCGACGCGGTGCTCATATACGCGCAGCCCGGGAGCGGGAAGCGCGCCAGCCTGCTGACCGACTACACGTTCGGCGTCTGGGACAACGGCCAGCTCGTGCCCGTCGCGAAAGCGTACTCGGGCCTGTCGAACGCCGAGATCGCGGAGATGGATCGCTGGATCCGCCGTCATACGAAGGAGCGCCACGGCCCCGTTCGCGTCGTCGATCCGGTGCACGTCTTCGAGCTTGGATTCGAAGCCATCGCCGCGTCCACGCGACACAAGAGCGGCATCGCCGTGCGGTTCCCCCGCATGCTCCGCTGGCGCCGTGACAAGCCCGCGGGGGAAGCCGACACGCTGGATGCCCTCCGCGAATTGCTGCGGCACACGCAGGGCTGAGACGCCGCTGCCTCGGCGCTCGTAGCCCTTGACAGCGGCGCGATGATCTCGATACTGTTGTAGATATTCGACAGGAGTCAAGACCCGCATGCCGCCGAAGTCCGACATTCTCCAGGGCACGCTCGATCTGCTGATTCTTCGCACGCTTCAGCGAGGCCCGATGCACGGCTGGGGCATTTCCCAGCGCATCCAGCAGCTCTCTGAAGATGTCCTCCAGGTCAATCAGGGATCGCTCTACCCCGCCCTGCACCGGCTCGAGCAGCAGGGACTCGTCGAAGCCGAGTGGGGCAGCTCGGAAAACAACCGGCAGGCAAAGTTCTATCAGCTCACGCGCGATGGCCGGAAGCATCTCGCGGACGAAACGCGCAACTGGGAGCGCATTTCCACCGCCGTCGCTCGCGTCATCGCCGGTTAACCCAGGAGCCTCACCATGCTGCGTCGATGGCGCGCGCGTCTCACGTCGCTCTTCCGTCGCGGACGGCTCGAGCGCGAGCTGGATGCCGAGCTGCAGTTTCACATCGACATGCTCGCGGCGCAGAACGTATCACAGGGCATGACGCCGGATGAGGCGCGCCGCGCGGCGCTTCGGGCCTTCGGCGCAGTGGACATGGTGAAGACCGACGTACGGGACGCGTGGATGTCGCGCTTCTTCGAGGTCTTCGCACAGGACGTCCGCTACGGGGTGCGCAGCCTTCGCCGCACGCCGGGATTCACGCTCGCGGTCGTCGGCACGATGGCGCTCGGGATTGGCGCCAATTCCGCGGTCTTCAGCGTCGTCAACGGCGTGCTGCTGCGGCAGCTTCCGTACGCTGACGGCGATCGTCTCGCCGTCATGCGGCAGGCGCGGCCCTTTGCCGGCATACGGGACATCAGCTTTTCCGCGCTGGACATCGCGGACTACCGCCGGTCGCGCAGCCTCAGCGACGTGGTCGAGTACCACAATATGTGGTTCATCCTGCTCGGACGCAACGAGCCGGAACGCGTGTCGACGGAGGTTGTCTCGGCGAATTTCTTCGACGTCCTCGGAATTCGGCCGCTCTACGGCCGTACGTTCGTCGCCTCCGACGATCGGCCGGGCGCGCCCGCCGTGCTCGTCCTCAGCCACGCGTATTGGCAGCGCAGCTTCGGGGGCGACCCCACCGTCGTGGGCCGCGTCTTCCGGATGAACGATCGGCCGCACACCGTCATCGGCGTGATGCCGCCGATGCCTGATTACCCGCAGGCGGTCGATGTGTACATGCCGACCGCCGCATGTCCTTTCCGGTCCAGTCCCCACATGGCGAACGACCGCGCTATGCGGATGTCGGGCGCGATTGTGCGCGTTCGGAACGATGTCGATCTGAGAAAAGCGGAGGCAGATCTCGCGCTGACCGCCGGCTCGCTGGTC
Source organism: Vicinamibacterales bacterium (assembly GCA_035495555.1). Taxonomy (GTDB): domain Bacteria; phylum Acidobacteriota; class Vicinamibacteria; order Vicinamibacterales; family 2-12-FULL-66-21; genus DATJFQ01. Next base: position 99,967 of record DATJFQ010000078.1, on the reverse strand, counting down.
AGCGCCTATCCGACGAAGTATCCGACCGACACGATGGAGACGCGACTCACGCCGTTGAAGGACGAGCTGACGGCTCGTGCGCGTCCCACCCTGCTCATCCTGCTCGCCACGACAACCTTCGTGCTGTTGATCGTGTGTGCGTCGATCGCCAACCTCCTCGTGGCCAGGATCGTCGGACGCGAACGCGAGTTCGCGCTGCGCGCCGCGCTGGGCGCCGGACGCGCGCGCCTCATTCGGCAGATGCTGACGGAAAGCCTGCTGCTCGCCGCAGCCGGAGGCGCCGCCGGACTGGCGCTCGCCGACGTGTCGCTGGACGGCCTCGTGTCGTTTGCCGGCCGGCTGACGCCGCGGGCCGCCGAGGCGACCATCGACGTTCGCGTGCTGCTCTTCACGCTTGGCCTGACGATCTTCACGGGATTGACGTTCGGGATTATCCCCGCGCTCGGGACCCGCCGCGACACGGCGTCGTCGTTGAAGGACGCGGGCCGATCCACGGAACGGCGTCATTTCGTGCGATCGTCGCTCATCGTTGCGCAGGTCGCCATCTCGTTCATGCTGCTCATCGCGGCGGGATTGACGCTCCGCAGTGTGTTCAAGCTGCAGGAACTCGACCCCGGCTTTCGCGTCGACAACATCCTGACGATGCGCGTCGCGCTGAACTTCACGAAGTACCAGGACGCCAAAATCGGCCAGTTCTGGCGCACGTTCGAGCACGGCCTCGTTGCGCTCCCGGGCGTCATCGATGCCGCGGGCGGCGGCACGTTCCCGCTGAACAGCACGAAACTGTTCAACACGACGTTCGTCAGGGAGAACCATCCGCTCGCGCCGGGTGAGATCGCGCCTCGCGTCGACGTGCACGTCGCAACACCCGGCTATTTCCGCACGATCGGGCAGCCGCTCGTCGAAGGCCGCACGTTCACCGACACCGATGGCGTGGGCGATCGCGAGGTCGTGGTTATCAACCAGTCGATGAAGCGGCACTTCTGGCCCGACGTCGATCCGCTTGGCAGGCGCATCTCAGGCGATGACGGAAAAACCTGGGCGACGATCATCGGCGTCGTCCAGGATGCGCGGCAGCAGCTCGCCACGGCGCCCGCTGACCAGGTTTATGTGCCGCTGGCGGAAAACGGGCCGATGCTGACGATGAATTGGCTCGTGCACACGAATCTCCCCCCACCGGTCATGGAGCGTCAGATCAAGGCGCTGATGCGCACCATCGACCCCGACCAGCCGGTCGATGAGTTCCGAACCATGGACGAGGTCCGCGGAGAGAGCCTGCAGGCGCCTCGGACGGCGGCCACGCTGCTGGGAATTTTTGCTCTGCTGGCGCTGATTATTACGGCCGCCGGTCTCGCGGGCGTCATCGCGTACTGGGTCAACCAGCGGACCCAGGAGTTCGGTGTTCGAATGGCGCTGGGCGCTCCGAGAACCGGGGTGGTCAGCCTCGTCCTGCGGCAGGGGGTGCAGTTCGTCGTCATCGGCCTCGCCATCGGGCTTGCCGGGGCGCTCGTCCTCACCCGGTGGATCGCCTCTCTGCTGTTCGAAGTCCAGCCGACTGACGCGCTCACATTTCTTGGCGTTTCGGCGGTAATGCTGACCGTCGCGGTTCTCGCCTGCCTCATCCCTGCGCGCCGCGCTGCCGCCGTCGACCCCATCGTCGCCCTCCGCGCGCTGTAATGCGGGGTCAGACCCCGGCCGCCGCGCTTCCGGGGTCAGACCCCGGTCGTCGGATTACACACTTCGTCGAAGCGGCTGGGCTCACAGCAGCGGGCGCGGTTCTTGCCATGACGGGTGGCGGGGTGACTTATGGGACTCGCTACCACGCTTCTCGGATCCGCCAATCGTGCAAAACACTCCCGCACGACGCGTTTCGCTGCGGTGTGTGTAGTTGGCTTCACACTCGCCGGCGCCCAGGCGGCCGGGGTCGCGGCGGCTCCCAAAGACGACGTGGCCGCACGCGTTTATACCCCGTCGAAGGACCTCCGGGCATATCGCGCGATGCGGCGCATGCACGCCTGGAGCGATCGCCTGAATCAGGAAGCGTGGATGGACGCCATCACGACGCTGCGAAATGGCCACTTCGACTACGCGATCGTCAGCGAGCGCGGCTCCGACACGATCCGCAACAAGGTCCTGCGCACGATGCTGCAGCGCGAACAGGAACTCGTGAACAATGGCGAGGCCGATAAAGCCGACCTCACCGAGCAGAACTACGACTTCAAGCACCCCGAGACCGACGACGAGGGATCGACCGTCGTGCCGATTCAGGCGCGCCGCAAGGACGTGCTGCTCGTCAACGGGCAGATGGTGATCGATCCCGCGAGCGGGGATCTCGTCCGGGTCGAGGGGCGCCTCGCGAAAAACCCGTCGTTCTGGACGACGCTCGTCAACGTCGTCCGTCGCTACGCGAGGATCGGCGGCGTCCGCGTCCCGATCGCGACCGAGTCGACCGCGAAGATTCGTTTTGCGGGGACGTCGCAGCTCGAAGTGCGCTACGAGTACGAATCGATCAACGGGCAGCCGGTGAGCCTCACCGCCGGCCGGCGCTGAGGGCGCGCAGTTCCGCCCGCGCATAGCGCTGGGCGATCAGGTTCGTGAGCCGCTTGCCGGGCATCGACGAGACATCGATCGCGAGCGCCTGTTCCAGCAGCGATTTTCTTTCCGCAGCATCCGAGAGCGTCGCCGCGTACGCGACGTAGGCAAAGGCGGATTTCCCACTCGACAACTGGCGTGCGCGTTCGAAGTCCGCCCGCGCGGCTGCCGGTGATCCGCCGGCGAGCCGCGGCAGGCCGTCGAGCGCGATCATGGCCTCATAGATCGCGCCGGAGTCCCAGGCTTCGTCGAGGTCCCGCGCCCGCGTCAGCAACGCGCGGACGGACGGCACCTCGGCCACGCGGAGGAGCGGATTGGGCGCGACGGCCAGGTCGGCGGCCCAGGACGCCGCCGCCCAGTAGAGGAACGGAACGTCGGCGCGTGTCATGAACGACAAGCCGTCGGTGAGATGATCGGCCGACACGTTCGGATGCCGCGCGATCAACCCGCGGATGCAGTAGCGTCGGGCGCGCTGGTACATCTGCCCGGCGCGCGTTCGGAGATCGCGCGCCCGCGCATCGTCGGTCTCGTCGACTGCCGCCTGCACGTGAAGAAACGCGTACGAATACTCCGTGAATCCCCGGCAGGCGGTGAGCAGCAGTTGTTCGTTGCGCGGCGTCTGCTGCAGCAGCATCTCGACCGTCTTCAGCGTCGACGGGGCGGCGAGACGGACGAACTCGGGATCGTCGTCCGCTTCGTAGACATCGGCGCTCGATGCGAGGGCGGATGCCATCCGGTTCACCGCCACCTGATGCAGCGAGCAGCCGCCAAGGGCCGCAAGCAGGACCGGCGCGGCGAGCCGGCGCAGACTCGGAAGCATTGAAGGCGTCAACGATAGCATGCTGTGGCGCGCGCCTTGCTCGATCGAGCTGTATGGATGATGGAAAGCGATATCGGGACGAGCGCCTGCCGGTGACAGCCGAGGTCGGAGGAGAAGGCGGCAGCTTTGCCGATCCCACGTACCAACAATCCGCCGAGAAGCCGGACGGACTCAGGCGTGCCTCGGATACGAAACAGCCGAACGCCGCAGCCGACGTCGCGCAGTATGCGGAGCACGAAGAACAGATTGCTGACGGCGGCGTCGGGACCGCACCGGATCCCGACACGGGCATGAAGAAGTATCCCACTGAGAATTGAACATTGATGATTGCAGATTGAAGATTGAAGTCAGATTGCAGACTGCAGATTGAATGAGTGGGAGCGGCTGTTGGATGAATCTCGACAATGGGATGCTACGCTGCCGTCGTGCGAGCCGGTGTGGCGATCCTCCTCTTCCCCCTGCTCACCGCCTGTTCGGGATCGACACCGTCCACAGATACCCGCGATTCCCGGGTGACCCCAGAGGCGCGCGACGCATCGCTGGTGCGCGCGCACGTCTGGCGTGAGCCCGATCTTGCCATCGAGCGGGTCGACCTCTCGCGCAACCCGCCCGGCCCGTTTCGCGATGAGGACGACGTCACGTGCACGTTCCTCTTCGACGCTGTCGACGGGACCACGCCCAAGTTCCACTGCCGCACGCCGGACGGCAGCAATATCAGAGTGAAGTACGGACCGCAGAACCCGGAACTGCCGGCAGAAACGGCGGCGTCGCGGCTGATGTGGGCGCTCGGGTTTCCTGTGGATCACATCTTCCGTGTACACAGCGTCAGCTGTTTCGGGTGCCCGGCCGATCCGTTCAGCGCCCTGCAATGCCTGGATTCAGGCGGCGCGCGCGACCGGTGCCTTGCGGGCGCTCAAACGAATCGCGCCGTCACCTTTGATGAGCCCACCATCGAGCGCCGGAAGGAGGGGCACATCATCGAAAGCACTCCCGGACAGGGATGGTCGTGGTTCGAGCTGGACCGCATCGATCCTCATCTGGGCGGTGCGCCGCGCCGCGATGTCGACGCGCTCCGGCTGATGGCCGTGCTGCTGGCGCACTGGGACAACAAGGGACCAAACCAGCGTCTCCTCTGTCCGCCGGGTGTGCCCTACAGCGAGGGTGTGTGCGCGGCGCCGATCGCGATGGTCCAGGACCTCGGCGCGACGTTCGGCCCGCTCAAAGTCGATCTGCCGAACTGGCAACGCACACAGATCTGGGCCGACGCGAGATCCTGCATCGCCACGATGAAGGCGCTCCCCTACGACGGCGGCACGTTCGGCGAACATGTCATTTCTGAGGAGGGGCGGCAACTGGTGCTCCGGCTGCTGCGGCGCTTGAGCGTTGCGCAAGTCCGCAGCCTCTTCACCGGATCGGGCGTCACGCAACTGAATCAGGTGGTGGCCGCCGCGCACGACCCCGACGCATGGGCGCGCGCGTTCATGGACAAGGTGGAGCAGATCGAGACTGCCGGCCCCTGCCCCGACCGGTAACGTCTGCGGGTGCGCGCGTGTTCCCGCGCGTCACCATCGCGTATGCCCGACTTCTACCGCGCGCGCCAGCCGAGCGCGACGCACTGCACGGAAATCTGGCCCCGCTTGGGCGCGAGCTGCACGGTGTCGATTTTCGCGGCGTCCGCGTCGTACCGCGCCTGGATCGCCTTGGTTTCGTCGGCAATCTGCGCATCGAGATCGTCGAGCTTCTTCTTCGTCTCGTCCACGTTCTCCTGCGCCCGGTGCACGTCGTCGGCCTCCTTCGACGCGCGACCGAACCCTCGCGCGGCGGTCGTGGCGCGGCCGAGCGTCCCGGCGCTGAACGCCTTTCGCCCGAACAACGCACCGACGACGGTCGCGCCGAGAGAGACGACGGTCTGCAGCTTCTGCTGCGACGCCTGCTCCTGCTCTTTGTCGACGGTCTGCTGCGCGCGACGCAGTTGATCCTCGAGGCGAGCGCGCTGCGACTCGAACTTCTTCCGCAAATCATCGACCTCGGCATCGCGCGCCTCGCGCTGCGCCGTCTGGACGCGGATGGCGAAATCACGTTCGGACTCGCCCGGTTTTGCCGTCAGCTTGGACGAGGCGTGGCGCTGCAATTGAAGCGTCTGCGATCCGGCGAGCCAGGTCGTGAAGACCTTCTGCCAGGCTGTGTAGTTCTTCGGCTGGGTGGCCGCTTTGGGGAGCGGCGCGAACGTTGCGGCGGCTTCCGGCGCGCTGGCGAGATCCGACGGGGCCATGTCCAGCACTTCCGCCGCGGTCCAATCGACAGGGACGGCACCCTCCCCGATCGGCGTCGCCGCGATGATGTCGCGGCTTTCTGAAATCTGCAGTTTCGTGTCGACGAACCCCACCTTCGCGATCCCGAGGGCCACCGCCTCATAGCGGGGGGACGGCGAGGCGGTGGGCAGGAAGTATTGCTGGATCGACGGCGGCAGCACGGGCGCGGAAGCCGTCACCTCCGCGGACGCTTCGGATGATGCGGGCTGGGGCGGCGCCGACGCTGCCGCTGCGGAGGGTCCCACCCCGCCAGCGGACGGTGCCGCCTTGACGGCCGCTGCGGAGGCGGCGGGATCCGCCACTCCGCTCATCAAGGTCTTGATCTGATCTTTCGACAGCGGACCGCGAAGATACGACATGGTCCAGCGCGTCTGGAACGTGATCGGACCGGCCGAGTGAACGTCGTGGAGCAGGAACACGCGTTTGCCGAGCGCCGACAGCGCCTTGTCCGCAGCATCGCGATCGAGCGAACCGGCCGCGGCGCCTTCGAGGCCGTCGAGCACGCGCGCCTTGTCGCGTTCGGTTTGCAGCCGGCCGAGGAACCACGTGCCGGTATTCGACAGCGCTTTGTAATCGAGGTCGACGGGATTCTGCGTCGCAAGGACGAGCCCGATCCCGAACGCGCGCGCCTGCTTCAGCAGCGTCATCATCGGCGCCTTGGATGGCGGCGCGGCGACGGGCGGCAGATATCCGGCAATTTCGTCCATGTAAACGATCGCTCGCAGGCTCGTGGTGCCCGTCTGCGTGCGCATCCACGCGACGACCTGGTTGAGCAGCAGCGAGACGAAAAACATGCGCTCGCTGTCGGCGAGGTGCGCGATCGAGATCACCGAAACCCGCGGTTTGCCCTTTGATCCATAGAGCAGCAGCCCGGGATCGAGGGGAGGTCCTTCGAGCCACTGCTCGAATCCGGGGGACGCGAGCACGTTGTTCAACTGCATCGCGAGCGAGAACCGCTCTTTCGCAGGAAAGAACGACTCGACGTCGAGCACACCGATCGTCTGCAGGGGCGGCGTCTGAATCTGCTGAATGAGCGACGCGAGATCGAGGTCGCGCCCGTTCTGCCATGCGTTCGCGAAGAGCGCCGACACGAACGTGTGCTCGCGACCCCGCGGTTCCGCGTCCGCGCCGGCGAGCGTGAGAATGCTGATGGCCGTGCTCGACGCGCGTTCGGTCATCGCCTCGCGATCGTCGCGAACGGATGCCGGAGGCGCAGCAAACGAAGACAGGATCGAAATCGGCAGGCCGGCACGGCTGGCCGGCGTGTAGATCGCGAAATCAGCGGCGGCTTTGAGCCGCTTGATGCGGTCGCCATCCTCGCCCCACTCGGCGAGGCCCTTCTTCCAGAGATCCGCCTGCTGCTGCGCGTAAGCGTCCGCGGTCGCACCGGCCAGCCGCGCATCGTCCTGGTTGATCCAGGGAGCGAACTCCTGCGCCGTGAGCGCCGGGAACGTGAGCAGCAGGTTCGAGAGGTCGCCCTTCGGATCAATGGCGATCACCGGGACGCCGTCGAGCGCAGCTTCCTCGATGATCGAAATACACAAACCTGTCTTGCCGCTGCCGGTCATCCCGACGCAGACCGCGTGGGTCACCAGATCGCGCGAATCGTAGAGAACGGGAGCGCCGGGGTGGCCGCCGGAGGGATCCGTCTGGCGACCGAGGTAGAAGACGCCAAGCTTCTCGAAGTCCTGCATGAGGCAATCGTATCGAGTTCCGCACGCCGTTAAAAAGAGATAACGTCGGCCCCGTGGCGTATCGCTACCACCCCGACGTGCTGGAGGCGTTGTCCCGACACGGCCTCGCTCCTACCGCCGGGACGCCGCCAGGGGCGGCGCGTCGCGCGCTCAGTGACCTGTACCGCTACGAGATCCGGAGGCTTCGAGATTCCCTGCTCGCGGGCCGCGTCGAGAAGGCGCACTACATCGATCACGTGCTCGATCTCCGCCGGAAGTACTGGCTGTTGTCGGTCCCCGTCGAGCGATGGGTGGACAGTGGATGAAATCCGCGCGCGATCACGAACTTGGGTGTAGCGCGGCGGCGCGATCCTGCTACTATTCGGCTGGGCTTGAGACCGCAGAGGCCGCCCTGGAGGTTCTATGGCAGACGAGCAGAATCAGCCGAACGACGACGTCCTGATGCCGGAAACCGGCGCCCCGGCTGGCGATACGGCGCAGACCACCACTGACACGGCAGGACCCGCCGCGTCCGCCGGGAGCGCCAGGCAGTCGGCGGGTTCGCGGCGCAAGACGTCCCGCAAGAGCGCGAGCGGCTCCCGCAGCACCAAAGGCTCCTCGCGGAAGTCGGCAAAGGGCGGGCGTAAAGCAGCGAAGGGCGGCTCGAGGTCCAGCAAGGGCGGCCGGGCTGCTGCCAAGGGCGGCCGGAGTGCGGCAAAGAGCAGTCGGGGTGCCGCGAAGGGCGGCCGTAAATCGGCCTCCAGCGCTAAGAAGTCCTCAAAGGGCGGACGGAAAAAACGTTAGCCGTTTGCCGTTGGCGCGACGTACTGGGTCAGTTTCCGAGCGGCGTCTCCAGACGGCGGCCACTGTCGGCTGAGACGCGCTGACGGCAATCACGTAGATCGCGAAGTCCCGAAGATCCCGAAATCGAAGCCTGTTTTGCTTCGGGTCCGTCGGGCTTTCGGGGCCTCTGCGAGAAGCCGTCGGCTCGTGTCGCTGTTTAGAGGCTCGGATTTGTGATCGTAGGGCGGCCTTCTATGGGCCGCCGTTCTCGAGTAGTTGGTAGTTGCGCAGTTGTGTGGTTATCTTTTGTCTGCCGCCTGACCTCCCAGAAAAATCCCGTTGAACAGGAACTTGAACGTGCCGTGGGGCTGGCCGCGGAAGGTGATCTCAGGTCCGAACAGGAACAGGTGGCCCTTGCCGAGCGTCGCATCGACGCCGACAACTCCCCCGTCGAGGTAACCCTCTCCCCACGCCCAGCCGCTGCGAAGCGGCGTCGCGCTGTCGAACCAGCCGATCGGTTTGACGCCGTGCAGTTCCGCATCCGGATCCAGTTGGAACACCGGGTTGTTCTCGAAGAAGACGTCGACGTGATCCGCGAATCCCTGAGCGATCGGCGAACGATTGTCGACCGCCATGCGCAGCACGGACCCTGGCACGTAATACTTCTCGCGCGGGAGCGGCGTGACGTCGCCGTTCGGCGATCGCTCGACAAGGTGGTTGCCCATCGGCAAGCCGAGCGCTTCGCCGAGCTCGGACGAATTCCCCACGGCAACGATCGTCCCGCCGTCTTCGACGAATTTCCGAAGCTGGGTCAATGTCTGCGCCGTAATGGACCCGAGCTGATCCTGATACTCGGCCGGGATGTCGGCCGGCGGCTGCCCGCCGCGCCCCCCGGCGCCTCCGCGGCCTCCGCCGCGGCCGCCTCGACCGCCGCCTGCCAGTTGCGGCGGAATCATGTCGCTCGGAAACACGAGGACGTCGTACTTCGCAATCAGGTTGCCGGCGTCGAGCGTTTTCGGGAAGACGACGTCGAACGGGAATTCGAACTGCTCGAGCAGATACCGCGTCCACCCCGACGGCATCGACCCGCCATAGCGATCCGAGAGGCCGATGCGGAGCTTGCGCAGTTTGATGGCGTCCCCGGCGGGTTGCGCCGGCACGCCTTCGAAACCAACGCCGAGATCGGCGGCAATCTTCTCCACCGCGGCCCGTGTCGACGGCCTGGCGGCGACGAAGAACGTGCCGGCCTGCGGGCCGCCCGTGATCCAGGTCACGTCCTCACCCGCGGCGAGCAGCCGGTTGATCGCGGTGAAGGAGTCGTTGATGGCGTGGCTGAAGGTGTACCCGGCGGTCGCGGTACCGGTTACGGTCGCGGGCGCGGGCTTCTGCAGCCCGCTCACTTTCTCGAACGGCCCATCGAACCCGTCGAGCACGCGGTCGAACTGGACGCCCATTTGAAACGCGAGCGTGTAACCTGCGTTGTCGTACGGCGGCGTCGGCGGTCCACCCGGATACGGAATGTCGTTCGGGTGATCCTGCGGCTCGAACATGTCCATCACGTGCGGGCGGAAGGCCTGGGCCGTCTTCACGACGTACGATCCCGCGGGATAGTTCTTGCCGGCGACGGTGAACGCCGCCGTGGCGCGTTCGATCGTGACGCCGTTTTTGATCAGCGTGTTGATGAACTTCGTGGCCGTCGGGAAGTCGGGCTGATTTGCCGGCACGATAAACCCGCGCGGGTCGCGCTTGGCCGGATCGCGCAACAGCTTCTCGAACTGCTCGCGCGTGCCTGTCGCGTTTCCGCGGCCGAATCCTCCGCTCTGATCGGCGTTGGCGCCACCGCGCCGGCCGCCGGCCAGCGCCTCCTCCGCCGCGGCGATTTCGTGCGGCGTCGTCGTCCAGGTGTCGCGGCCGCCGCGCTCGATGGAGTTCCTGCCCATCCGGTAGATGTTGTAGAGGAAGTGTTCCTTCTGCCGCGACGCAATATCGAGCACGGCGCGGTTCGCGGTGATGGAGTAGTCAATGGATTGCCGGAAGTGCCACGGCTGCGGTTCGATCGGATAGTAGAGACTCGAATCCGGCAGTTGCTTCGACGGAATGAACGGGATGGAGACAGGCGTCGGGCTGCCGATTGTCTCCGTCAGCAGCCCGATCATGTTGTGGAAGTACACCTCGGTGCGAAGCCCGCCGTTCCACCAGGTCGAGTAACTCGATCCCTTCCGGGTCGTCACGCCAGGCTTCCCTTCGGCAATCATCCGCTCGTTCAGCGCGGCGCCGACAAGATCGATTTCGTTGGGGACCTGCGGATCGAAGTTGTAGTTGAAGGGATCCCGGAAGGGCGGGGCGAACATCACGGTGCCGGCGGGTCCGGTCTGATGGTGATTGTAGACAATCTGCGGAAACCACTCCTGATACATGATCCGGTTGATGTTGGTGGTCTCCGACAGGTTCGACATGTAGAAGTCGCGGTTGTCGTCGTGGCCGGCGTACTTGTTGTACAGGCGCGGCACGTTCGAGAGCGACCGCTGCTGCGGGTCCTTCTCGCGCATGTACCAGTTGGACACGAGTTCCATGCCGTCGGGATTGACGTTCGTGCAGAGCACGATGTCGTCGTCCAGGAACCGCATCGTCTCCGGGTCGGTGCGGCTGACCATCTGGTAAATCATCTCGGTGAGCTGCGCGGCGCCGAGTACCTCGGTCGCGTGCAGTCCGCCGTCGATCCAGACGACCGCCTTGCCTTCTTTCGCCAGCGCGTGTGCCTGATCGTCGGTCAGGCCGTCGGCCAGCGCGAGGCGGCGCGAGATGTCCTTGTACCGATCGAGTTTCTTGAAGTTTTCCGGGGACGTGATGATCGCCATCAGCATCGGGCGCCCTTCGGACGTCTTGCCGATCTCGACGATCTTCATCCGGTTCGTTTCCTTCTCGAGCTTCCGGATGTACTCGCTGTATTGCGTGTAGTTGAATAATTGATAGTCGTCGCCGACGCTGAAGCCGAAGAACTGCTTCGGTGTGGTGACGGATGAGGACTGCGCGGCGGGAACGGTCGCGACGGCAGCCAGGCACAACGCCGCGATCGCAAGCCCGCGGGAACGACGTACGGACATGAAGCCTCCCGGAATGGAGGCTAAAATATCACTTCAGCGACGCGCCGTGTGTGGCGGGACCCGACGGCGGCATGGAACCGTTGAACGTGACAGCATCCGAATAGATCGTGCCTTCGGCGTTCGTGCCATAGAACTGCGTGTTCGCCTTCGTATCGAGCGGATCCGCGGCTGCCGAATAACCGGGAGCACCCATCCCCGCCGCCAGGCCGTTGCAGCTCGCCGGCGTGCCGCCAACCGACGCCCCCGTCATCGTGAACGTGTAGCCGCTCCGGATGAACGAGGCTGCGGCACTTTCTTCCGGCCCGAGAAACGCCTGAAAGGAGCCGGGAGGCGCCGCGCCCAGCGTTTGCAGATCGGGGGAATAGAACCCGGACCCGCACGTCACGGCGTAACTCACCTGCGCGCTGTTGATGACGCGAAGCGTGGTGATCGCGGACGCCGCCTGCGCGACGTTCTTGGCGCGGAGCAGTCCGGGCATGGCCAGCGTCGACAGGAGCCCGATCAGCGCACACGTGAACATCATGTCGATGAGGGTGAACCCCGCCTCGGACTGACACTTTTCGTCGGCAATACCAATTCTGGCGCGCCACCCAATCCCTGACAGGATGGCCCTGCGCGCACGTCTTCGGAGGCAAGTCTCAGCGGACAAGCGGTTTACGGTCACTGGGTGCACTGCAATGACATGCTGCTGTGCAAACGCCCTGCCGACAGGCACTCGCATTGTCAACGACACAATCTCGCAACTACCAACTACTCAAGGCGTCAATTTCCAACCTCCTTGTGTGGTTGGGCGTTGCGCAGTTGCGTAGTTGATCTCCCGCTATCGCGTAAGCCTTCGGTACTTGATCCTGTGAGGCTGGTCTGCAGCGGTACCCAGGCGCCGCTTCCGATCGGCCTCGTAGTCCTGATAGTTCCCTTCGAACCAGACCACTCGGCTGTCTCCTTCGAACGCGAGCATGTGTGTCGCGATCCGATCGAGGAACCATCGATCGTGGCTGATGACGACCGCACAACCGGCGAACGCGAGCAGCGCCTCTTCGAGCGCCCGGAGCGTGTCGACGTCGAGATCGTTCGTCGGCTCGTCGAGCAGCAGCAGGTTCGAGCCCCCTCTGAGCAGCTTCGCGAGGTGCACACGATTGCGCTCGCCGCCTGAGAGGGAGCCAACCTTCCGCTGCTGATCGCGCCCCTTGAAATTGAACCAGGAGACATACGCGCGCGAGGCGACGGACCGTTTCCCAAGCTCCACGTCGTCGCGGCCGCCGGTGATTTCTTCCCACACCGTCTTGTCAGCGGCAAGCGCGTCTCGCGACTGGTCGACGTAGCCCACCTGCACTGTTTCCCCGAGCCGCAGCGTTCCACCGTCCGGCTGCTCCTTGCCGGTGATCATGCGGAACAGCGTCGTCTTGCCGGCGCCGTTGGGTCCGATCACGCCGACGATGCCGCCGCGCGGCAGCGTGAAGGTGACGTCGTCCATCAACAGCAGATCGCCGTACCCTTTTCGGAGTCCGCGGGCCTCGACGACGATGTCGCCAAGGCGCGGCCCTGGAGGAATATAGATTTCGACCTGCTCGATTCGCTGCGCGGTTTCCTGGCTGAGGAGCTCTTCGTAGGCGTTGAGACGCGCCTTCCCTTTCGCGTGCCGCGCGCGCGGCGACATCCGGATCCAATCCAGCTCGCGTTCGAGCGTCTGCTGACGGCGTGTTTCCGCCTTCTCCTCGATCGCGAGCCGCCGCTGCTTCTGCTCGAGCCACGACGAGTAGTTGCCCTCCCACGGAATCCCCGACCCGCGATCCAGTTCGAGGATCCAGCCGGCGACGTTGTCGAGGAAGTAGCGGTCATGCGTGACGGCCACGACGGTGCCCGCATAATCCTTGAGGAAGCGTTCGAGCCACGCGACCGACTCGGCATCGAGATGATTCGTCGGCTCGTCGAGCAACAGCAGATCCGGCGATTTGAGCAGCAGCCGGCAGAGGGCGACCCGACGACGCTCGCCGCCCGACAGCGTCGCGACGTCGGCATCGGGCGGAGGAAGGCGCAGCGCGTCCATCGCGAGTTCCAGCCGCGCGTCCAGGTCCCAGGCGTTCGCGGCTTCGATGCGGTCCTGCACCCGCGCCTGCTCCTCGAGCACCTGCTCCATCGCTTCCGGTGAGAGGTCGTCGGCGAACCGTGCATTGATTTCGTCGTACCGCGTGAGGAGCGCGCGCAATTCGGCAACGCCCTCTTCGGCGTTTCCGAGGACGGTCTTCCCGGCATCCAGTTGCGGCTCCTGCGGCAGATAGCCGACGGTGATGCCCTGTGCGGGAAACGCCTCGCCGACGAAATTCTGATCGACGCCCGCCATGATTTTGAGCAGCGTACTCTTGCCCGCGCCGTTCATGCCGAGGACGCCGATTTTCGCGCCGGGGAGGAACGACAGCCAGATGTCCTTCAGGACAACGTGATCCGGCTGGTGCACCTTGCCCAGCCCCTTCATGGTGTAGATGAATTGCATAGTCGATGTTCGATGACCGATGTTCGATGGACGATGGACGATGGACGATGGGCGATGGACGATGGACGATGGACGATGGACGATGGACGATGGACGATGGACGATTATGGTCGAGCATCGATCATCGAGCATCGAACATCGATCCCGATTCTACAGTGCGTCGTTCGAGCGGAGGGTGGATGGAACCTTGGCTTCCTCCCCTTTCGGGGTCGTGAAGTCCTCGCCGGGGTTGATGAACTGGTCGGATTCGAACTTGTACTGCTTGTCGTACAGGGTCCGGTAGCGTCCGCCGAGCGCGATGAGTTCAGCGTGGGTTCCGCGTTCGACGATTTCCCCGTGCTCGAGGACGAGAATCTGATCCGCGCTGCGGATCGTCGAGAGACGGTGCGCGATGACGAACGTGGTCCGTCCTCGGCGCAGCGATTTGAGGCCGTCCTGAATGAGCGCTTCGCTCTCGCTGTCGAGGCTGGAGGTCGCCTCGTCGAGCACCAGAATGCGCGGATCCGCGAGAATCGCCCGCGCGATGGAAATCCGCTGCCGCTGCCCGCCCGAGAGCTTCACCCCGCGTTCGCCGACGACCGTGTCGTAGCCCTGCTCGAATTGCTCGACGAATTCGTCCGCGTGCGCAATGCGGCTGACCCGCTTGACGTCATCGATGGTCGCGTTCGGCTGGCCGTATCGAATGTTGTCGGCGATCGTGCCGTCGAACAGGAAGTTGTCCTGCAGCACGACCCCGAGCTGCTCGCGGTAATCGCGAAGCCGAACGGTCGAGAGATCACGCCCGTCGATCAGCAGGCGGCCTTGCAGCGGCCGGTTGAACGCCATGACGAGGCTGATGAGCGTGCTCTTGCCGGAACCACTCGATCCGACGAGCGCCGTCGTCGTCCCGGCGGGGGCGCGAAAGCTGACGTCCTTCAGCACAGGGACGCCCGCGTTGTACTCGAACCAGACGTTCTGAAATTCGACCTCGCCGCGGATTTCCCCCAGCGGTGGATGCGACGCATCTTCTTCGTCCTCCGTCGACATCGCCATCAGTTCGCGGATGCGATCGAGCCCGGCGAACGCTTCGCTGATCTGCGTGCCGATCGACGCAATCTGAACGACTGGCGCAGCGAGCAGCCCCGTGAAGAGGATGTAGTTCAGCAGATCGCCGATCGTCATCTGATGCGCGAGAATGGCGCGGCCGCCGACGACGATGATGATGATGCCGATGACGCCGATGATGGCCGTGGAAAACGTGGTGATCGCGGAGACACCCGTGATCGACTGCGCGACGTTGCGGAACAGCCGGTGCACGCCCCGCGTGAACACCAGCTCCTCGCGCTTTTCGGCGGTATAGGTCTTGACGATGCGAATGCCGCCGAGCGTCTCGTTCAGCCGACCCGTGACGTCGGCGTTGATCTTGCCGCGTTCGCGGAAGAGCGGCCTCAGCCGCTTGAACGCCAGCGTCATCGCCCCGCCGAAGCTGGCGAGGGCGACGATGTTGATGCAGGTGAGCAGCCAGTTGAGATAGAAGAGGTACGCGAGCGCCAGAATCGCGGTGACGATCGAGCCCACGAGCTGCACGAGACCGTTCCCGACCAGATTCCGGATGCCTTCAGCGTCGGTCATGATCCGCGAAATCAAAATGCCGGATTTCGTGGAATCGAAATAGCGCACGGGCAGCCGCGCGACGTGCGCTTCCACGCGGCGGCGCATATCGGTGATGGCGCGCTGCGCCGCGACGCCGAGCACCTGCGACAGCGCGAAGGTCGTTCCCGCCTGCACCATCGTGGCCGCGCCCGCGGCGAAGGCGAGCGGCAGGAGCAAGTCAGCCCGGTTCTTGCCGATGACGTCGTCGATCAGATATTTCGACGTTGCCGGGAGGACCATGCCGGCAAGCCGGTTGACCAGCATCAACGCCAGTCCGAGGCTCAGCCGGCCCCGCCGTGCCAGGATGAGCGTCCGCGCTTCCTGCCAGGCGTTCGAGTAATCGACCTTTTTCTTGCGAGCGGGATCCTCGGTGCGCACGGCCACGCTGGAGCGTCCCGCCCCCTCGCGTCCGCCGCCGCGGATGCCGCCGCCGCGCATGGGCATCATCGTTCTATGGACGCGCTTCGGAGGATGTAGGTGCCAATGGCGGTCGCCACACCGGCCGCGTCGTTGGAGGGCACCATGGCCCACCCACGGTCGCGGAGCGCGGCCACCGCGTTCGACATGACGACAGGAACGCCGGCGAACTCGAGCATCGGCAGGTCGTTGAGGTTATCGCCGATGGCCATGACGTCCTCGCGCGGGATACCGCGTACGCGTGCCAGCTCGCGGAGCGCAGAGCCCTTGGAGCAACCCGCGCGGATGACGTCGACGAGCGCGAAGTCGCGCGACTCGTATTCGGTCAGCGTGATCGCGAAGGTCGCCGCGCCTGTTGCCACGAGTTGCTCGTGCAGCGCGCGCATGTCAGCGCACGTCCCCGTGAACATCACCTGCAGCGGGTCCTCGGTGAGCGCGCGCTCCAGCGGCTGGACGAGCGAAATGAACTGCCGGTTCGCTCGGAAGAATGCGCCGTGGCGGGGGTGCTCCCACTCCACGGTCTCGTAGACGATCTGGCCTTCGAGCGGCCGGTCGAACAGCACCGCCGCGCAACTGCGGTATGCGGGCGTCCGCGCGAGCACGTCCCGTGCGACGTCGCGAGGCAGCAGGTGCCGGACGATCGTCGTCCCGTCGCGGTTCTTGACGAGTGCACCGTTGCTGAGGATGAGCGTGAGCGGTGTGGGCAGCCGCTCGAAGATCGCCCGCGCGAACTCGTATCGGCGGCCGGTCGCGAGCACCACCTCGACGCCCGCCTCGATCGCGCGTGCCACCGCCTCGACGTTGGCCGGAGGAATGGCTCCGCGCGTATCGAGCAGCGTGCCGTCGATATCGATTGCGAGAAGCCGGATCACCGTAGCTAAAACTGCACGCGCAGTTCCCCGATCACCTGCCGCCGGAGAACGTCGCCGAACACGTGCTGTTGAATCTCCTGATTCGCGATATTGATCATCTTGACGGACGTCGTCAGCCGATTCGCGGCCCATTTCACGCCGAGGCCGCCGTTGATCAGCGTATACGCATCCGTCGTCCCGTGGTAGCGCGCGTCGAGCACATCCTGCCAGAAGGCCGTGCTGCTGTACGAGACGTTCAGATCGGCCAGCCAGCGCGAACGGCTGAAGTTGAAGCCGGCATTGAAGCGGTGCTTCGGCGGCAGATTGACCTCGGCGAGATCAAAGTTCACGCCGGGACGCGCCTGGAACGAGTAGTTCGCGAAGGCATTGACATAGCGGGTCGCGGGAGCCAGCACGCCAAGCTCGAGTCCCTTCTGCGTCGTCCGGCCGAAGTTCTGGTAGGTAAACGTCGCGGGGAGTCCGCCGGGGACGAGCGCGACCGTCGCCGGCGGCAGCGGCCAGCCGGGAGGCGGATTGAAGGGGGAGTACACGGCGGATTCCGTAAAGAGGATGTCGTCCTTCGTGCGATTCACGTAGAACGCCGCAGACACTGTGGCGTTGTGACCGACGACCCCCGTATACCCCACTTCATAGGCGTCCACCGATGTTTCTTTCAGGTCGGGATTCCCGACCGATTGGACCGGCAGCGGATAGACGCGGCCGGCGAGCCTCGGATCCAGCACGGCAAACGGCGTCAAATCGACAGGTTCCGCGATCGTCACGTCGAGGAAGTTGTTGATCACCGACGGCGACCGGTAGGCGCGGTTGTACGACACGCGGAACGTCTGGTTCTCGCGAGGCTTCACCATGAAGGTCACGCGCGGCGAAAAGACGACGTTGTCGAGATAATCGAAGCGATCCAGCCGCGCGCCGGCGACGAGCCGATAGCGATTGGAGAGGAACATCTCGTCCTGGACGTAACCGCCGCCTTCCGTGCGGTTGTCGGCATCGGGCGCAAGCGACAGGCCGAAGCCGTTGTAGCGAATGTTGCCGCCGTAGGTCACGACGTGGCGCGCCTGGAAGGTCTGCACGTTCGACGCTTCGAAATCGATCGTGCGCGTCGTGAAGTCGAACGTGATCGGCCGGCCGGACGGGCTGACCGTCAGCAGGTTCGTCGCAGTACCCGACAGCAGATTGGTGAAGAAGCCGACTCGAAGGCCCTGCTTCGCGTAGTCCGCTTTCGCGTAACCCATGACCGAGCCGCTGTCGATGTCGAACGGTCCGATGCCGGTGTGCATGATGCCGTCCGTGCCGGCCACGCCGCCCGATACCGTCACCTTCGCGCCGCCTGCCGCATCGTAATCCACCCGCCCATCGAACTTCGGCTGTGTCGTTCCCGTGTTGGTATATCCCGGATAAGGGTTGCGCGGAACGGTGCACACGGACGAAATCGTGCAGGGGATGACACCGACCGGGCGCGGCAGCGGGTCCTGCGTGTAACCGCCGCCGGAGACCTTGAACGCCCATCGATCGTTGATCGCCTGCGCGTGGGTCCCGCTGATGTAGAAAATCGACCCCGCGGATTGGTTCGGGAGCGCGGACGTGCTGCGGTCGAACCCGCCGACGCCGAGCACGGCGCTCGTGCCCTGCATCTCGCGCGGCGACTTCGTAATCACGTTCACCACGCCGTAGAGCGCGTTCGCGCCCCACACGGCGGACGCCGGCCCGCGGATGACTTCGATCTGCTTGATTTCGCCGAGGTTCACCGGCAGGAAGTCCCACATCACGAAGCCGAAAAAGTCCTGATAGATGCTGCGGCCGTCGATGAGCGCGAGCTGACCGGTCGCGAGCGTGCTGGTCGCCCCCCGCGACGTCACGTTGATGTCGCGCGCGGACACCTGCGTGACGTTCAGGCCGGGAACGCTGCGCAACAGCTCTGCGAAATTCTGGCTCGGCGCGTTCTCGATCATCTGCGGGCCGATGACGGTCATGGTCGCCGGCGCGTTGATCAACTTCTCCTCGGTTCGCGACGCCGACACGACGACGGTCTCCTCATATTTCTGCGGCTGGTCGGCTTGATTCGGCTGTTGGTTCGGCTGCTGCGCCGGCAGCTTTGGGGGCTGCTGACCCGTACTCTGCGCCGGCGTCCCCGTCCCGGCCGTTGCCGTCTGCGCGAGCGCAGGTATCGCTGTGAAACACGCCAGTGCGGCGATAACCGGGAAGCGATACACGCGCTTCATGACAAGACTCCTCTGGAAGGGGCGTCGGGATGGGCCGGATGCTGATTTGCGGTCTAGCGGGTATATCACACACGGGGCGCCGGACGAAATTGCATAGACTGTCTCGTCCCGCCGAGCCGATGGGCGATGGCCGATGCTCGATGGACGAGATGGGCGATGGGCGATGGACGATGCTCGATGGGCGATGGCCGATGCTCGATGAACGAGGGACGACGCAGCGAACGAGCACTGTGGGGAAAGATCCTGTTATCCCGATCGACGAGTGGGCCGCGTGGCCCGACGAGCGGCTGCTCGATGTGCGCATGTGTCAGCTCGGGGTGACAATCGAAGGGAGCCCGCTCGAAGCACGCATCGGGGAACTCGATAAGGAATTGCAGGAGCGCGGGCTCGCGGGATTCCATCCGTACTTCTGGCTGTCGGACGAGTGGTTCACGCCCGACGGTGTCCCGGGCGTTGCGATTCCGTTCTATCTCGCGCACCCGCGGCTGGAGAAGCTCGAACGCGCGCAGATGCTCGAGGTCGAGGGAGGTACGCCCGAGTGGTGCATGCAAATCCTCAGGCACGAAGCCGGGCACGCGATCGACAACGCGTACCGCCTGCGGCTCCGCCGGCGCCGACAGCAGATCTTCGGACCGTCCTACAAGGCGTATCCGGAGTACTACACGCCGAAGCCGTACAGCAAGAGCTTCGTGCTGCACCTCGATAGCTGGTACGCGCAGAGCCATCCCGACGAAGACTTCGCCGAAACCTTCGCCGTGTGGCTGTCACCCCACTCCGACTGGCGGGTGCGGTATGTCGAATGGCCGGCACTGAAGAAACTGGAATTCATGGACGCGCTGATGCGCGAATTGTCGGGCAAGCCGATGACCGTGCAGACGCATCGCCGCGTGGACCCGCTACCGTCCATCAAAAAGACGCTGCGCGTGCATTACGAGCGCAAGCGCCGGCATTACGGCCTGCTCCACCCGGACTTCTACGATCGCGATCTGCGGCGGCTCTTTTCCGATCGCCCGGAACACGCCGGCAACATGAAAGCTGCGCGGTTCATTGCGCGCGCGCGCAAGGACGTGCGGCGGATGGTGGCGTCCTGGACCGGCGAATACCAGTACACCATCGACCAGGTCGTCGAGGCGATGATGAGGCGCGCCAACGAACTGAATTTGCGGCTGAAGGAATCCGAGGAGCGCTCAAAGCTGGATTTTCTCGTGCTGCTGACGGTGCAGACGATGAACTACCTGCACAGCGGCCGTCACAGAGTGGCGCTCTGACGCGCGCGCAGGCCAAAGGCGCTTCGCAATAACTCCCAATTCCCCATTCCCAACTCCCAAGGCCCAAGGCCCAAGGGCGGCCGACGTCATTTCCCCAGCGAGCGGGTGATGTCCTCGAGTGACTCGCCGCGGAGGCGCGCGTACGCCCGCCGCTCGGCGCGGCCGCGATCGATGCCCCACGCCTGCAGGAGGTCCCGAACGGATTCACCGGGCTGCTGCGCGACGAACACGCGGTCGCCTTCGACCGCGCGCGCGATGAACGCGTGGGCCGGCCCCGGCCGCTCCGCGCAGAACGGACGAAGCCATCCGGCGACGATCTCATCGGTCCCTCCGGCCGGCGCATCGGCGGAATCGACGCCGACGGCCAGCACGCCTCGCTCGACATCCGGCAGAAACGCCCCAAGGGACCACCGCGTCAACTGCGTCCACTCCCCGGTGCCGGTCGGCGCACCGGCCGCACGCCAGTACCACGCAAAGCCGGTCGCGAGCATCGCTTCGACCGACGCGCGCGCGTCGTTCGTGAAAAGCGGCAGCTCGTACGCGATAGGGCCGTTCTCGCGCAGATAACAGACCAGCGGCGCGCGCCGCGTGCCGCGCGTCAGCTTCTGCCAGATGGAGGACACAGGGCGGCTCGCCATTATGGCACTACAATCCCCGACATGCGCTCTCTCGTGCTCCTCGCCATCCTCACGTTCGTCCCTGCGCAGTTTCCGCCGCCGTCCGTCGATACACCGACGCCGGACGCCCCGCAGTGGCTCACGCCATACCGCGAGCCCGCGTCGCGGCTGATCGGCGCGGCTCTCGCCTCCGATGAGGCCTGGCAGCGGCTCGCCTACATCGGCGACACCTTCGGGAATCGCCTGAGCGGATCACCCAACCTCGACGCCGCCATCGCCTGGGCTGTCGAGGAGATGAAACGGGACGGCCTCGAGAACGTGCACACCGAACCGGTGAAGGTGCCGCATTGGGTGCGCGGCCGCGAGAGCCTGCAGATCGTGGCGCCGACGCCGCAGCCACTAGTCATCCTCGGTCTCGGCAACAGCGTCGGCACGCCGCCCGACGGCGTCGAAGCCGACGTGCTCGTGCTCCACAGCTTTGACGAACTCGACGCCCGGAAAGATCACGTCAAAGGCCGCATCGTCCTCTTCAACGTTCCGTTCACCAATTACGGCGAGACCGTCCGTTACCGCACGGCAGGACCGTCGCGGGTCGCTGCACTTGGCGGGGTCGCTATGCTCGTGCGTTCCGTCGGGCCAGCGGGTCTCCGGACGCCGCACACGGGCACGCTCACGTACGTCGACGGGCAGCCCAAGATCCCCGCCGCCGCCGTCACGACCGAAGACGCGGCGCGCCTCCAGCGGATGACGGATCGGGGCGGTGCGGTTCGCGTCCGCCTCCAGATGGACGCGCACTTCGAACCCGACGCGGACTCGGCGAATGTGGTCGGCGAAATCCGCGGCCGGGAACGTCCCGACGAAGTCGTCGTCCTCGGCGGTCATTTCGACTCGTGGGACGTGGGCACCGGCTCGACGGATGACGGCGGCGGGTGCGTTGTGACGTGGGAAGCGCTCCGCCTGATGCATCGCCTGAACCTGCGCCCGCGGCGCACCGTCCGGGTCGTCCTCTGGACGAACGAAGAGAACGGCGGTCGCGGCGGCGCGGCGTACGAGGCGGCCCACCAGGCTGAACTCGCGAACCATGTCGCCATGATCGAATCGGACGGGGGCGTATTCACGCCAAAAGGTTTCGGATTTACCGGCAGCGACGCGGCCCGGGCGAAGATCCGGGACATCGCGACGCTGCTGCACGCGATCCAGGCGGACTGGGTCGGACCATCCGGCGGCGGCGCCGACATCGATCCGAGCGTCAAGGCCGGCAACATACCGTCCCTCGAACACGTGGTCGACGGCAACTACTTCCTGATCCATCACACGCCGGCGGACACGATCGACAAGATCGACGCGATGGATGTGTCCAGGAATGCGGCGGCCATCGCGGTGATGACATATGTGATTGCGGAGATGCCTGAACGACTGCAGGCTCGATAACAATTACACAACTACACAAGGCGTCAACTTCGAAGCGGGCGCTTTGTGTAGTTGGAGGTTGTGAACTTGAGTAGTTATCGTTCGGCTTTCAGAATATCGAGCCGCAGCTCTGCGAATCCGTCCTTCTCGTAGTACTCGACCGTGATGTGATGTTTGCCGCCTGTCAGGGGCGCCGTGTCCACGGCCGACTCGTGCGACGCCCAGTGATCGATGACGCGGGCGCCGTCGACGGTGACGCGCACGCCATCGTCTGAAATCGTGCGGATCGTGTAAGCGCCACCCGGCAACGTCACGTCAGCCTCGGCGAGCATCGCCAGATTGTCGGCGGGCACACCGTCGGCGATCGCGCGTCCCGACATGAAGTCGAGCCGATTTCGATGCTCCACTTTGATCGGCGCCCCGGTGATTTCTTCCTCACCTTCGTGCGCGTAGTACGTGACAGTCCAGTCGGCAGGAACGAAAAAGGACCGATAGCCGAAGGTATACGGCTCGCCTGCGCGCGTGACCTGACCGCGCGGGGTGACGACCCGGCCGCCGAGATACGCGAGCTCGATGTCGAAGTCTTCGGGGCAGCCATTGGTGCTGCAGCAGCCATCTGAGACGCGGCTGGCGCAGGGTGACGTGGGAGAGACGATGATCTCGCCTGGAATGCGGCCTTGACTGGCCGAGAGCGTTGCGCCGCGAATGCTCGAAACGCGCCACTTCCCCGAAGGTCCAAGTATTCGCAGTTTCAGGGGACGCGCATCCGAACGGCCGTCGGGCCAGAGTTTCGGCGACAGCCAGTCGTATGGCCCCCACTCATCGACAATGATCGAGTCGCGTCCCCGCCGTGGGGTCAGAGCCGGCACGGTCGGCGTCATTCCCGGGAACGGCCGCGGCGCCTCGAAGTGGATCGCCGGCAGCGGGTGACCCGGGACACTCCCGGAGGTGCCGTCCGGTGCGATACCTGAATCGGGGGTTTGCGAAACAACGGTCGTCACATTGACGAAGCGGTTGTCCGACGCAAACAGACGATCCACGCCGCCAAGCTGCATCGCGACCGTGTTTCCGCTGAACGTGTTGCGCACGACATCGTCGTCGCGGCTGCGCGTATCGTGGTGCTTCGGATATCCCCAGGTGGGGTCCTGCGATGGATTCCGCCACAGGTGAAGGGCCGTGCCGTCGCCGTCGAACGAGTTGCCGTCGATCCGGTTGCTCTGCCCGTGCTCGATGGCGACCGCTTCGACGTTGTTCACGAACCGGTTGCCGGCGATCAGCGAATCGTGACTGTAGCCGCCCCACACGCCATGCCAGTTCCCCTCGACGAGATTGTCCGCGAACACGTTCCGGCTGAACGTCGCTTCGATTCCGTTGGTCGGCGCGAAGCTGAAGTCGTTGAGGTAGACGATGTTGTCGTCCGCCCCACCCTGACCGGAATCCATGGTCGACTGCCCCGCCCAGAGAAAGAACCCGTCGCCGCTGTGGGTGACCGAGTTGAACGCGACGACATTCCGGGTGCTCTGCTCGTAGACGAGGATTCCGGCAGAGTCCTGGCCGCGGTTGTAAAAGCCTTCGCTGTAGCCGCGCACGCAGTAGTCGATCCGGTTGTGCTCGATGACGTTGCCGCTGGAGCGGTACAGACCGAGGCCGACGCCCGACAGGTATGAAAAGGTGTTGTTCCAGATCTTCGCGTTCGTCGAGCGCGCGAGCATCAGGCCGTTCTGCCCCTGCACGATTCGCGTGCCGCTGACCTGTGCGCCGTCCGTGTCCGCGAGATAGATGCCGGCGCCCTGTTCGACCCACTCGTCCCCGTCGTTGTGGTGGTAAGACAGCCAATCGACCAGGCTCTCGTGTTCCACCAGGCTGTAGAGGCGTGCCTTCCAGTTGTAGCTGACGTCCGAGTTGAGGATCCGAAGGTTTTTTGTCTGCTTCGCGAGAACGCCGATTTTGTAACCACGCGCCGTCAGGTTGCGAATCGTGACGTTTTCTCCGCCGTCAACGAACACCGCGGCGCCCGTGAACGTATCAGGATCCGCTGTGTCGGACGCTCCGCGCAGGGTGACGCCCCTGAAGTCGACGGTCAGGTTGGAGCCGCGGATCGTCAAGGCGGGGTGCGCGGCATCCGCTGACCGCAGGCGATAGGTGCCGGGCGGGAAATTCCGAGAGGCGGTGATGACGGAGCCCGTTTCGGGGCGCTGGCCCTTCGCCGTGAGCGCGATCGAGGCCAGCACAACCGCAGCGATCCCGGGCCACCACGAGCCGTCGCGGAAATGACGGGCTTTGGTCATTTTTTCCTATATTATCGGGCGCCTCCGCCGCGCAAGTGCAATTGCGCGTTCCCCGTCGCGGATTGCGTCCCAGTGTCGCCGAGAAAGGAAGCGCCTATGCTGACCGCGTCCGAATCGATTCTTACTGATACCCTCCTCGAAGGCTGTCGCTCACGCGCAGCCGGGTACGATCGCGACAACCGTTTCTGCCAGGAGGACTTCGACGAGCTGAAGAAGGCCGGCTACCTGCGCATGACGCTGCCGAAGGAATTCGGCGGGCTCGGGTACACGCTCGCCCAGGCCGGGCGCGAAACGCGCCGGCTTGCGAACTACGCCCCGGCCACGGCGCTCTGCGTCAACATGCATCACTACTGGGTCGGTACGGCCGCCGATGTCTGGCGGTCCGGCGACAAGTCGGTCGAGTGGATCCTGCGCGAAGCGAGCAACGGCGAGGTCTTCGCAGCGGGACACGCCGAGAGCGGCAACGAGACGACGCTGTTCATCTCGACGACGAAAGCCGAGCGCGTCCCCGGCGGATACAAGTTCACGGGACGGAAGTCCTTTGGCAGCCTGACGCCCGTGTGGACACGGCTTGGCCTCCACGGGCTGGATACGAGCGACCCGGCCGCTCCACGAGTCGTGCACGGGTTCGTCACCCGCTCCACGCCTGGCGTGTCGGTCAAGGAAACGTGGGACGTGATGGGGATGCGCGCGACGCGCAGCGACGACACCGTCCTCGACGGCGCCTTCGTACCGGACGCGCACGTCGCGCGAGTCGCGCCGGTCGGCATCGCGGGTGCCGATTTCTTCGTGCTGTCGATCTTCGCGTGGGCGCTGACGGGATTCGCCAACGTCTACTACGGGCTTGCCCAACGCATGCTCGAACTCGCGGTCGAACACGTCAAAGGCAAAACCTCGCTGGGGCTGACCCGAACGATGGCCTATCACCCGGAAGTGCAGCGCGGCATCGCCGACATGACGATCGAACTCGAAGGCATCGGCGCGCACGTCGAGTCGGTGACCAACGATTGGTCGAACGGCGTCGATCACGGGACGGCGTGGCCGATCAAGATCGTCTCCGCCAAGTACCATGCGGTCGAGGGGGCGTATCGCATCGCCGACAAAGCGCTCGACGTCTCCGGCGGATTCGGCATGTTCAAGAAGAGCGAGATGGAGCGCCTGTTCCGCGACGCGCGCTGCGGACGTTTCCACCCGGCGAACTCCGCGCTCTCCCACGAGCTGATTGGAAAGATGGCGCTGGGGATCAATCCTGACGAAATGCCGCGGTGGGGCTAGGGAGGTTCCCTGTCAACTCCCAACTACTCAACGTCCAACTACTCAAGAATCGCATTCAATCGCATTTGGGAGTTAGCGGCTTGAGTAGTTGTGAAGTTGGTGATTGCGCAGTTATCGCTGAGGCCTCACACGCCGTACTTCTCCGGATCCCACTCGAGTCCGAGCTCTGAGGGGGGCGCCATATAACCGACCACCGCGGAGGCCGCGACGACGGCGGGGCTGGCCAGGTAGCCTTCCCCGCCGATGCCCATCCGGTTCTGCCAGTTGCGATTGAACGAGGTGATCGCGCGCTGGCCTGTGGTCAGCGCGTCGGGCCCCTGGCCGAAGCAGGGGCCGCACCAGGACCGTCGGATCTGACCGCCGACGGACCGAAAGACATCGGCGATCGACTCCCCGCCAAGACGCGCGTCCGGCCGCTCGATCTGTTCCCCGACGCCACCAGACCCGGGGAAGATCTTGAAGTCGCGATCGACTTTATGAACGCCGCGCTCGCGCGCCGCACGCAGCACCAGCGCGGCCTGCAGCAGGTCGTCGTAGCTGCCGTTCGTGCAGGAGCCGATCATCGCGAAGTCGAAGGTGAGGTGTTCGCGCGCGACCTCCTCTGCCGGGAACGCATTGCCGGGGCTGAACGGCTTCGCGATCATCGGGCGTACATCCGATAGGTCGATCGTTTCGTCGATCTCGTATCGCGCATTCGCGCCCGGGGTGACCCGGGGATATGGCAGCTCCGTCAGGCCCTTGCGCGTATACCACGCGTCGGTGATGTCGTCGGCCGCGAAAATGCCGTTGAGCGCCTCGGCTTCGGCCATCATGTTCGCGATGGTGTTGCGGTAGGCAATCGGGAGCTGCCGGTTCGCATCCACGAGTTCCACCGACATGCCCTGCGACTGCTTCGCGCCCCACCGGCGCAGCAGTTCGAGCACGATGTCCTTGCCGCTGACCCAGGGCTGCAGCCGCCCTGCAAACGTGACGCGCCGCGCCTTCGCGAGCGTGACGTAGATGTACCCCGTCGACCACCCGAACCCGAGCGTCGTCGAGCCCACGCCGATGCCGACCGCGCCATACGCGCCGTAGGCCCGGCTGTGCGAGTCGGCGCCGGGGATGAACTGCCCCGGCATGACGAGTCCCTGTTCGGGGAAGTAGAAATGGAAGATGCCGTCGCCCGGTGTCGCGTAATACGGCTTCTCGAGCCCCTGCTGCCGCGCGAACTCGCGGCCGATCGCCGTCTGCCGATCGTCAACGGCACTCCCGGTAAAGACGAAGTGATCGTTGGCGATGGCCGCCTGCCGCGGGAAAATCGTATTGCCGCCGGTAATCTGGTTGAACGTGTGGATCGCGAACGGCGCGGTGCCGTCCGACGCGGGCAGCAGATCGGCGTACACGCGCAGCGTGCTGCCTGGACGAAGCTCCGACGCCTTCAATCCCTTGTCCACGCGATGCGCCCAGATGATCTGCTCCGTGGTCGTCAGGTCGCGCGCCGCGTCGGCATCCGGCCAGTCGACCGACGGGAGGGTTTCGACCGAGCGGCGGAACTCGCGGCGTCCGACCGCGAAGATACCGCCTTCGCGGCGGATCTCCTCTTCCTTTGGTGAGAGCGACACGGGTGCGTACGTCTTGCGCCGGGTCACGTTGACGATCTCGCGCGAGACAGGATCGAACGTGAACTCGTCGCCGTCCTGCGCATCGGCAACGGCCTCGGGGCTCTGCACGACGTGGAGGCCGAGATTGAAAGCGTTGCGGCGGAAGATGTCGCCCATGTTGTGGCCGCAGATGATGACCATTTCCAGGCCCGCTTCTTCGGCAACGCCCTTGAGTCCAGCCGGGCTCATCTCGCGCGAGGAACCAATGGCAAAACGATCGCCGGCGATGATGAAGTTCTGCCCGCTGTGCACGCGAGCGCGGAAATCCGGCATGAGATAGCGAAACGCGCCGGCCTTCCATCGCTCATCGAGTGTGTCGAGGCTCTCGGACACACAGTCGGCCGCAGGCGTAATCTGGTCGGTGTCGATCGCGTCGAGCTTCTTCGGTGTCGCGCTCTTTCGATCCCAGAAGATCAAGGCTCTGCCGCGAATCACCTGCGTGCTCGCCGCCTCGGCGTGTGATTCCGGAGCGGCCGCGAGTGACGCTCCTGGCTTCAGCCGCGCCGGTTCGATCTTATGCATCGCTCATTTCCCGCCCTCCGCAATCCTCGGGCCCCACACGCCACGCCCCACACGCCGCGCTCCGCACGCGCCCTCAGTGCACCGTGTAGGGTTCGCTCAGCGTGAACGGCGCGATCGTGGCGTCGAAGTGTTCGCCCGCGTCCGTTACCATCTGATAGGTTCCCTGCATGACGCCGAAGGGCGTATTGAGGGGGCACCCGGATGTATACGTGAACGATTCGCCAGGCTTCAGGATGGGCTGTTTCCCCACGACGCCGGGCCCGCGGACTTCCTCGATGCGGCCTGTCGCGTCGGTGATGATCCAATGGCGCGTGAGGAGCTGCACGATTTCCCGCCCCTCGTTCGCGATCGTGATCGTATAGAGGAAAAACCATTGGTTCTGGGACGGCTGCGACCGCTCCGCCGCGTATTCAGACTCGACGTGGACGCGAACTCCGCGGGTAACCGCGTCGGATGTGAACATACTGTGATTCTATAGCGATCGGATTGATGGCCGAGAAGACAGATCCCGCCGAGGTCGCGGCGGAGCGCCGCCGCGCCGGTCTGTGTGCGACCTGCGCACACGCCCGCGTCGTCGAGAACGATCGCGGATCGCGGTTCTACTTGTGCGAGCTTGCCGCACGGGACCCGCGGTTCCCGCGATACCCGCGCCTGCCCGTGGTTGCCTGCCTCGGCTGGACGCCCGGCTCGTCGACGATGGCGCGACGATGATCGATCTCGAGATCCTGCTGGCCGCCTACGCCAGCGGATGGTTTCCGATGGCGGTCGCTCCGGGGGAGATCCGCTGGTACTCGCCGGATCCGCGCGGCATCATTCCCTTCGACAGGTTTCACGTCCCCTCGCGCCTTGCGCGGGTGGTGGCATCGGGACGATTCGAGATCCGCATCGACGCTGATTTCGCCGGCGTCATGCGAGGCTGCGCCGAGCGGCGCGGCCCTGAAGGCACCTGGATCGACGAGGAAATCGTCGAGAGCTACGTGGCGCTCCACGACGCGGGCTTCGCGCACTCCGTCGAAGCGTGGCAACAGGGACGCCTGGTCGGCGGCCTGTATGGTGTGGCGCTCGGCGGCGCGTTCTTCGGCGAATCCATGTTCCATCGCGTCGCCGACGCGTCGAAGGTCGCGCTCGTGGCGCTCGTCGAGCGGCTGCGCGCCAAGGGGTTTCTGCTACTCGATACGCAGTGGGTGACCGAGCATCTGCAACAGTTCGGCGCACTCGAAATCCCGCGGCGGCGCTACTTGAAGCTGCTCGCACAAGCTATCGAACGCGAGGCGTCGTTCGATACTCCGTAATCGCACCGCGCGCCGATCCGCCTTGCCCTGCGATGGGGCCCCCGCTCGGACAGCTCCGCCTCCGCGCAGGCAGAGACTCCACCTGCGCTCAGGCGAGATCTCGCCGAAGCCGCTTCGCGGCGGAGGCGGACCCGCTTCGTGCTCGGCGGCCGGAAAGACATGTCGACGAGGAGCCGCCTCCGCGCGAAGCGGGCGCCCGTCCTCGCCCCCATCGCTCGTGAGGCCTCGCGCCTCCCGCCTCCCGCCTCGCACCTCGCGCCTCGCGCTAGCGAATAACTACGCTCGTCGTGTCAGCGGCGCTGCCCACAGTGGACTTGATCGTGAGCGTCACCGGATAGGTGGCCGCGCGCGAGTACGTATGGTAGACCTGCGCGCCGTGGCCGTCCGCTGTCACCGTCGGAACGATCGTGCGATCCTGAATCAGCGCGCCCGGCGACGTGGTCAGGTTGTGCCCGGACGAGAGCACGATTTGATCGATGCGGATGCCGTCCTCGCGCTGCTGGATGCGAATCGTCTGGGGCCCGCTCGTCGCGAAATATACCGGCACGCCTAGCGTCCCATACCCGTTGTCGTTCCACCCCCAGCCCGATTCACCCGCGCCGGACCCCTCTTCGAGCACGACACCCATCGCCGACGTCGTCCCGATGCGGTACGTCGCGGATCCGGAGGACGTGGTCGATCCGCTGAACTGCACCCAGATCGAATCGTTCGTGTAACTGTCGCCGCTGGCGCGCATCCGCAGCCAGAGCTGATACGGCACGCCGGCCGCCGCGTTGAACGTGAACTCGACGTAGTTGGCGGGCGACGCGAGCGGCGTGGCAAGTTTGGCGTCTCCGCGATCGGCGTTCTCCAGCGCCACGCCGTCGGCGGCCGTCGAGTCCTGCACGAGCGCCCAGCGGCCGTGGACGTCTGAGGATTTCGCGTCGCTGGCGTGCAGCACGATCTCATCACCGAAGGACCACGTGTAGTCCGGCGACGACCCGCTCGGCACCGCCGACCCGGCTCCGTTGAACGCCACAGCCCCGCCAACCGATCCGGTGTACGGACCTCCGGCGTCCGCCGTCAAGGACGACGTGCCTCCGACGTTCACTACGCCGGATGCCGTTGCCGCGGCGCCGCCATTGTCGACAACGGTGAGCCCGAGCGGGTACGCGCCGGACAGCGCGTACGTGTGCGCTGCCGTGACCCCGGTGGCCGCGCCAAACGCCGCCGAGAGGATGGTCGAGTCGTTCTCGAGAGCGCCAGGAGACGACCCGCGATACGCGCCAGCGCTCAGGACGAACTGATCCCACGAAACCCCGTCTTCGCGCTGCTGGATCCGCACGGTTTGAGGACCGCTTTTCGCGAAATAGACAGGCGCCGCCAGCGAACCATACGCGGCGTCGTTCCAGCCCCAGCCGCTGACGCCTGCGCCATTGCCTTCCTCGAGCACGATCGCGGCGGCCGACGTGGAACCGATGCGATCGATGGCAGTGCCGTTGGCGTCGACCGCCCCGCTGAACTGCACGAACAGCGAATCGTTGCCGTAGTAATCGTTGGCCGCGCGCATCCGCAGCCACAGGCGATACGGCACACCAGCGGCGGCGTTGACCGTGAACTCGACGTAGCTGGATGGCGAGGACAGTGCAGGATCGATTTTCGCGGCGCCCCGATCGGGGTTGCTCAGCGCGGCGCCGCCGGCAGCATCCGACATCGCGGTTCGGACCCACGATCCGCCGATCAGACTGCTGCTCCCCAGATCGGCAGCACGCACGAGGACGTCGTCCCCCCACGCCCACCGGTAGGAGGCGATCGAACCGTCGGCATCAGTCGAGCCGGAGCCGTTCACCGTCACCGCTGCGCCTGCGGCGACCGTGTAGGGTCCGCCCGGGTTCGCGACCGGCGGTGTGTCGTTACTCGTCGGCGGAGGTGTCGACGGCGAGGTATCCGCGATTGCGGCGTTGATCCGATCGATGTCCGCCCCGCCTTTGGCGTCGGCGCACCCTGACGTATAGATCGCCGAGGTGTTGACAATGTGGTAGTCGCCGCCGGCGAAATTCGCGAACGCGGCCGTCCAGGCGTCCACCGTCGGATACGCGTTCTGGGTCGGATAGTTCTTCGCTACGGCCCCGGCAATCGCGTTGCACGTGATGTTCGATCCGGGGAAGAACGTCTGGATCGTCAGGTTACCCGGCGACGTGTTTTCACCCATGATCCCGTAGTCGAAGTGACGCGTCAGGTTGTTCGTGAACGTGAAGTTGTTCATCGTGTACGGGCCATACGCATACAGGAACGATGTGTTGTCGTGCACGAACGTGTTGTGATCGAAGGTGACGGGCGTTGCGCCGCCGCCAATGAGGATTGCTTTCGCCGATCCGCCGTACGTGTTGCTGCTGATGTCCTGGAACAGATTGTTCCTGACGGTAACGTTCGTCGTCGGGCCGCTCGGATAGACGTCGTCGCGGTTCGCGATGTTGAACACGCCGGCCGCGTGCCGGATGATGTTGTTCGTGATCGTGACGTCCTTGACCGTGGACCACGGAGCGCGGTTTTCGGAGTTGCGCGGCGTGAGGACGATGGCATAGCCGTATTGCCCGGCCTGCCAGGTGTTCTCCATGACGTTGCCATCGACGGTGACGCGCTGCGCGTTCTTCAACTCGAAGTTGTTCTTGACGACCCAGACGGTTCCGCTCGTCGGCGGCGCACCAGATTTCTCACCGGATCCTGTGTAGGTATAGGACGTGGACGAGCCAGGCACTTCGACGTACACGGATTCGCCACCCGACGAAAGTCCCCGATAGATTCGGTAGATGTCGGCACCCGATACGCCGGACCACGACAGCCTGACGGCGCCACCAGAGCCGGTCGCGGCGGACACCTCCTTCGATGGCAGCGACACAGCCGTCTCCGAATCGGTGTGCATGCCGGCGACGACGCGGAAGTAGTGCGTCGTCGCCGGCAAGGAACCGCCCGACGTCGCGGCCGCAGAGACCGACCCCGGAGTCGCCATGATCGGGTTCCGCCAGGACATCGGACGGGTCAGGTAGTTGTGCGAGATGGTGATGTCGGACGGAATCAGATTCGCGACGCCGGGATCGGAGCCGCCGAACAGAATGTTCTCCGCTCCGGCCTCGATGTAGTTGTTGATGATCTTGAACGGGCCGGCACCGTTCCACCCCGCAATCCCCTGGGAGTCGGTGTTCACGGCCTTGATGTCGGCGATGTAGCTGTTGATCACGTCGCAGCGGACGCCGTTGAGGGATACGCCTCGTTTCATGCCCTTGTCGGGATGCCCGTGCAGATACATGCGATCGAGCACGATGTCGCTGGGTGGCGTGGCGGCGCTACCGTCCCCGAACTGCACGAGCGTTTCGAACCCGAGATTCGCGCTGCCGTCCACCTCCAGAAACTCCAGGCGGTAGTTGTGCGCACCCGGAGCGGTCTGGATGACCGGCGTCGTGATGAGCGCGCCGCCCAGCCCGAGGAGCCGAGGGAGGAGAGATCGCGACGTATTGCCGCCCGTGCGATCGGACGGGACGAGTCTTACGCCATCTGCCGGAAGCTGCGAATCCGACGCATCGGACCGGATGGTGATCCAGCTCGTTCCACTCTTGGCGCGCAGGATGAAATTCCCGCGGAACGTCTCTCCCGCACGTAACAGCAGCGTGTCTCCTGGCACAGCATCGTCGAGGGCGGCCTGCAGGTCGCTATACATACAGCCGCTGGCGCACACGGTGCGGGTGGCAGCCGCGGCCGTAACGGGAAGAAGGCAGGCGAAGACCAGCAATACCAGGGAGAGACAACGCGTACGCACGTTCAGGGAACTCCTTCGGGAACGAAGAGCAATTGTGGTTTGAGTGGCGCCCGAGCGTGTGGCAAGGACGAGGCCGGTTCGGATCGCGCATTGGGATTATTCGCGATCTCGCATGCGGCCGCGGCGGAAATCGCCTGCGTGCACGGAAGGACAACTCAGCCGTTTGTAAGTCTTACCGCTGATCGTGCAGAGCGAGCCGACCGCCTTCATCCAGCCGTCCCTGATCTCAGCTCAGCGGCCCGCGAGTTGCATCGGCCCCGACCCGACATGTCAGTGCGAACCCAGACGATGCAGCATTGGGAGCGCGCGGAAATCCAGCGCAGCTCCGTCGAAGCGACCCTGACGTCGGACGCATCGCTCCGCGTCAGCGCCGCGACGTTCGAACGCTATGCGACACCGCCGGCCGACACGGCCTACCCGCTCGAGTACGCCTATTCCCTGCTCGGCGACGTCACCGGACGGCGCGTCGTCGATTTCGGATGCGGGTCCGGCGCAAACTCCGTATTGCTGGCCAACCGCGGAGCGCACGTGTGGGGGATCGATATTTCTGAAGATCTGCTGCGCCTCGCGCAGCGACGGCTCGAGGTGAGCCATCGCGGCGGCGGGGCTACGTTCATCGCCGGTTCGGCGCACGACATGCCGTTCCCGGACGCGTCGATTGACGTGGTCTTCGGCATCGCCATCCTGCATCACCTCGACCTCGATCTCGTGTCGAAGGAGGTCCGGCGCGTACTCAAGCCCGGTGGACGCGCGATCTTTCAGGAGCCCGTACGGAATTCGGCGGTTCTGCGGTTCGCCCGACGCCTGATCCCGTACCGCGCGCCGGACATTTCTCCGTTCGAACGGCCGCTGACCGACTCGGAACTGGCCCGCTTCGCGACCGGCTTCAGCGCGGTGGCGGTGCGCGCCTTCGCGCTGCCGCACGTGCAGGTCGGACAGGTGCTGCCGATCGTGAAGAACTACTGGCGGGCGCTCTATTGGGCGGATCGCCGGATCCTGGACGCGGCGCCTCTGCTGAGGCGGTACGCGTCAATCCGCGTTATCCACCTGAAGAAATGATGCGGAGGTTCGCCGGCGCCTTGATGGTCGGCGCGCCCGATTTCCCAATTGCGATACCTGCCATCGCCCCGAGCGCGTCGATGTCCGCACCAGCCGGGCGTCCGTCGGCACCATTGGCCGAGAGCGCCCCGATCAAGTGATAGTCGCCGTTGGCTCGATCGGCAAGGTAGGCCGCAAACGGTGATTCCGCACGGTTCCCGGAGGGATATTTCGAGAGGTTCGCGCCGCTGAGCCAGTTCCCTGTCACGGTAGAAGACGGGAAGTACATCTGCAGCGTGAGCGCTCCCGGCGAGGCGCTCGCGCCGTTGAGACCGTACGCATTGTGCGGCGCTGCGTTGTAGGTGAACGAAAACCCCGTTACCACCGCGGGAGACGATGCACTGCCGCCGTAGACGTACAGCAGCGTCGTACCGTCGTAATCGAACGTGTTGTGGGTGACGACGAGGTTGCGTGGTGCGTCCCCGACCAGAATCCCCCACCCGTTACCGCCGAGCCCCTGCTGCACGTTGTAAATGAGGTTGTCGGAGATCGTGATGCCCGACGCCTGCTGGGTTGTATTCGGATAATCGTGTCCCGCGATATTGATGCCCGCCGCGGTGTTGCGGACGATGTTGTGGCGAAAGAGCACCGATTCGATCGTGCACCATGTGCAGGCGCCATCCTGATTGCGCGGCGTCAGTACGATCGCGTATCCCGGCTGCGCTTCCTTCCAGTTGTTCTCGAAGACATTGTTTTCGACGAGCACGTCGCGCGCGTTCTTCAGCTCGAAGACGTTCTTCACCTGCCAGATGGTGCCATCGGACGGCGGGGCCCCTGACGTGCCGGTGACGCCGGAGTCCGTGAAACTCGTTCCGGTCACGCGCCAGTACTGGCTCAGCCCTCCAGCCGTCCGTCCGTACACCGTGTAAGACGTGGCATCGGCGACGGGCGCCCACGACACCTGCACGCCGCCTGTCGATCCAAGCGAAGCGGTGACCTGTGCGGAGGGGCGGGAATGGCCGATCGTCCCCTGCCCCACCGCGCGGCTCGCGACGACGACATAGGCATACGTCCCCGGCGGCAGGGCTCCGGCTCCCGGAACATCCTGCGCGAACGGCGAAGCCGGCGCACTGATGATCGGATCGCGCCACGCCATCGGGCGCGACATGTAGTTGTAGCGAACGACGACGTGTTCGCTCACGAGATTGGGAATCGCCGGATCGCTGCCACCAAGCAGGAAGTTCTCCGTGGCGGCCTCGAGATAATTGTTCTCGATCGTGAACGGCCCGGGACCATTCCATCCGCCGATGGCCTGCGAGTCCTGACCCACCGCCTTGATGTCGGCAATGTACGAATTTCTGATCGTCACGTCCCGCCCATTGAGCGCGATCCCGCGCTTCTGGCCATAGAGCGGATGACCGTGCAGATACACACGATCGACGACAATCTGGTACGGGACCTGTGAGAGCGACGACTGGGCAGACGAACCATCGCCGATCTGCAGGATGTCGCCGAATCCATCCTTGTTGTTCAGGAACTCGAGGCACAGCAGAGTCCAGTTGTGCGCGCCCGCAGCCGTTCGCATTGCCGCCGCAGTGTTCGGCGAGACGATCCTGGCAAACGTCAACGCCTGCGCCGGTGAGACGCGCTCGTTGTCCGCAGGCAACTGTGAATCCGGGAGATCGGTTCGAATCGTGACGCCCGTCGTCGCGCCGGCAAACACCGGGAGGACGAAGTTGCCCGAGAACGTCGCTCCGGGCTGGAGGCGGATTTCGTCGCCGTCAACGGCGGCGTTCAGGACGGCTTGGAGATTGTCGCCTGCCCTGACGTACCGCACCGTCCCTGCCGCAGCAGTCGCGGCGGACAGGACACAGAAGATGGCCGTGGCCGCCGCGGTCAGGCGGCGCGTGAAATGGGGATGGTTCAACGACGCAGGCTCCAGGTGGATGCCCTGATCGAGGCAAGTGAAGTGCCGGAGCGCGTCGCGGCGCAAGACCTACTGAATCAGCAGTTTATACGGTAGAGCTGTGCTCGCGTTCCTTACGGTTCCTGCGGGGGATCACAGAATCGAAATTCGAGGGGCGAACAAAAAAAGGCCCGCAGACTCCTGCGGGCCGGTTCGACGACGGCCGATTCGACGCGGACATACGCCGCGGTCATCTGGTCCGTCGCGAAATTTATGCGGCTCGGCGCACCACGCCGCCCAGCGCGATCAATGCGGTCCCGACGAGCACCATTGCCGCTTCGTCGCGGAAACCTGGAAACGCAAACTGCACCTGCTGTACCGCCACAGCCGACTCGGTCGATCGAGGAGTCGAGGCTCCTCCGATCGCCGGCGTCGCTGCCGCGATTGATCCCGCGACAAGCGTGCATCCAGCGAAAACAGCAGTACCCACCAACCTACGCATGTGACGAACCCCCGAAGATCTGTGCCGCCGCGCTTCGCAGGCGGGCGACGCACACCTGAACTTCAAGCAAAGTGCCATCGCGGGACGTTGCTTTTCCTAGAGAATCCGCCGGAACGTGACGCTCCGCGCCGGCGTCGCAAAAGAAGAACGGCAAAACGTTGCCCAAGATTGCCAACTGGGACGTCCATTACCGATCAGCCCGCCCTGTTGAGGTACAGGTCTTGAATGGAGTGGGAAATCGGATGGACACTCGCGGTCCCGCGTAAATAAATCAGACAGCCCGGCGGTTGCCAGCCGGTACTTGGAGATCGATGAAGAAACCTTACGTCGCCATAGTCGACGACGATGCGGCGTTTGCCGCCTATTTACGGACTTTTCTGTCGCTTCGCGGCTACGAGGCGCGTTGTTATACACGAGGCGATGAATTGCTGGCCTCGATGAAGCAGACGGAGGCCCCCGATGTCGTGCTCCTCGACGTGATGATGCCGGGCCTCGACGGGATGGCGACGCTGCGCGCGCTCAAAGCGTCGCGGCCTGAGGCCCAGGTCATCATGTTGTCCGGCCGGAACCAGGCGTCGACGATCGTCGAAGCCGTGCGCCTCGGCGCGGCCGATTACGTGGTCAAGCCGGATGATCCCGAGGGGCTTGGAGAAATTGCGCTCGATGTCGCGATCAAGAACGCGATCGAGAAGAACCGGCTCGTCTCCGAATTGAGCGAACTGCGGCAGCAGCTGAGCGACGACGAGGACCGCGCCGTCTGGGGCAACAGCGAGAAGATGCGCGCCATCGCCACAGTCATCGAGCAGGTGGCCGACAGCGATGTCACCGTCCTCATCCGTGGAGAGAGCGGCGTCGGCAAGGAACTCGTGTCACGCGCCATTCACCAGCGATCGACCCGCCGAAATCGTCCCTTCGTCAAAGTGAACTGCGCAGCGCTTCCGGCTGAACTCCTCGAAAGCGAGCTGTTCGGACACGAACGGGGCGCGTTCACCGGGGCCGCGACGACTCGGATTGGAAAGTTCGAGCAGGCGGACACGGGGACGTTGATGCTCGACGAAATCGGCGAGATGAAGCCCGCGCTCCAGGCCAAACTGCTCCACGTCCTGCAGGATGCGGAGTTCACCAAGCTCGGGAGCAACAAGCGGATCCAGGTGGACGTCCGGATCGTGGCCGCCACCAATCGTGACCTCGAGAAGATGCTGATCGACGGGGAATTTCGAGAAGACCTGTACTATCGTCTGAAGGTCATCGAGCTCACCGTCCCCGCGTTGCGCGAGCGGCGCGACGAAATCCCCACGCTGACCGACTTCTTCGTCGCGCGGTACTCGCGGAAGTACAACCGGCCGGCGCGCCCGATCTCGGATCAACTCAGGCAGTTGTTCGTCCAGTACGAGTGGCCGGGCAACATCCGCGAGCTCGAGAACATGATCAAGCGCGTGGTCATCCTGCAGGACGAACAGCTCGTCGTCCGCGAGATCGAGCGGAACATGCAGCGCGCGGCAGGCGTGCCGGTCGCAGCTGCAGCGGCTCAGGTGGCAATCGCCGGGATGGCCGGCACCCTTCCTCCAGTCGGCGTGGCGATGCCGCCGCTGCCGTATGTACCGACGTCAGAAACGGTAGAGACGGCGGACGAGCCGGACGCGCCGGAAGCGGCGGACGAATCACCCGAGGCGGCCACCGGGGGATCGCTGGCGACGGTCGCAAAAGCCGCCGCCATGAAGGCGGAACGAGCGGCCATCGAACAAACGCTGCGCCAGGTGCACTGGAATCGACGGAAGGCCGCGCAGATTCTCGGGGTCAGCTACAAGACGCTGCTCAACAAGATCAAGGAGTGTGGCATCAGTCGGGCGTGATCGGCAAACCGCAGGTGCTCCACTACCCACAGTAAGTAGCGTGTTTCTCTACGGGCCGGCTCTCGCGCCGGCCCGACCTCTGTACCGCCGCCATTTCCCGGTAGTTTCGCCAACTTCGCCAAAGTTTTTCCCTCGTGGCACCTGCCTTGCTGAACTGGAGCCCGTGGTGTGCTGCATTGTGCCGCGCGCACGGCGACACGGAGCCCGTATCAGGTGAACCGCGATCTGCTGACGATCGATCGTCTTCCTTCTCCCGAGCCGTTCGAGCGCGACACGCGACGGCCCGCGACTGGCGAATTCCTCAGCTCGAGCCAGGAGATGCGGGAGGTTCTCGATCTCATCTCGCGTGTGGCGGACACGGACGTCACGGTCCTCGTGCGTGGTGAAAGCGGTACAGGAAAAGAACTCGTCTCTCGCGCGATCCACGCCGCGTCGCCGCGCCGCGATCGCGTGTTCGTGAAGGTGAATTGCGCAGCGCTCCCGAGCGAACTGCTCGAATCGGAGCTGTTCGGGTTCGAGCGGGGCGCGTTCACCGGAGCCATTCAGCACAAGCCGGGCAAGTTCGAATTCGCGAACCACGGGACGATGTTCCTCGACGAGATCAGCGAGATGGGCCCGCCGCTCCAGGCGAAGCTGCTGCAGGTGCTGCAGGACGGCGAGTTCGCACGGCTGGGCGGGCGCCAGGATGTTCGCGTCGATGTCCGTGTGGTCGCGGCGACAAACCGGGATCTGGAAACGGCGGTCGACGAAGGCAAGTTTCGCGAGGACCTCTTCTTCCGGCTGAACGTCGTCTGCATCACCCTTCCGCCGCTGCGGCAGCGCCGCGAGGAAATCCCGGCGCTCACGCAGTACTTCCTGGCGCGATATTCAGAGCACTACAACAAACGGCCGCTCGCGCTCGCGACCGACACCCTGCGGTTATTTGCGGAATACGACTGGCCGGGGAACGTGCGCGAGCTCGAAAACCTCGTGAAGCGAATGGTGATTCTCGGAACGGACGCGCAGATCCGGCGAGACCTCGCAGATGCGATCGCCGGCCGTGCGCTGCGCGTCGGACCGATTCCTGCGCTGCAATCCGCCGCCGATCATGCGGCCGCGGCCAGGACGGTCCCCGCCGCCGCGGCACCCGCAGTGCCTCCTCCCGCTGCGGTGCCCGCGGCGCCGCCGGCACCGATATTGACTGGATCGTTGAAGGACATCGGGCGCCATGCGGCGCGCGAAGCGGAACGCGAATTGATCTTCCGCACGCTGCAGCAGACGCGCTGGAACCGCCGCGAAGCCGCCGAGATTCTCGGCATCAGCTACAAGGCGCTCCTCTACAAGATTAAGGAAGCGGAGCTGGACAAGGCGTCGTGACGGCAGACCACTTCGTCCACGAGGATTTCCGCGTGCTCACGCCCGAAGCGTTCGACTTCGTGCTGAATAACGAGCTCAAGCGCGCCGTCAGGTCCCAGAACTTCCTGACGCTGGTCCTGATGGATCCCCGTGCAGCGACGACAGCGGTCGAGGCCATACGTGAAGTCGCACGCGTGGTCAGCCGCGAGGTCCGGGAAACGGACCTCCTCTCGGCCAGCCCCGAGGGACGGTTGTCACTCGTGCTGCTCGACGCCGACCTGCAGAGTTCGATGCACGTGATCGAACGCGTGCGGGCGCGGCTGCAGCACTACCAGTTCACGACCCCGATCGATCTCGAAATCGGGGCGGCGTGCTGCCCGACCCATGGCGCGGATGCGGGCACGTTGAAACGAGCCGCCGAGGCGCGAACGACCTCACGTCCGCCCGCGCGCGGCGCCTCCAACGCTCAATAGGTGTAGTGATGAAAACAGCGACATTCGCGGCGCTCTCTTCCCTGATTCTGCTGAGCACGGCGTCGGCGCAGACGCCGATGTCGGGCAGCCGGACCGCGGCACCGCAGGATCACGCGCCGACCGCGGCGACGGTGCCTTCGCTCCCCGCCAACACGTCGGCGGACTACCGCCTGCAGCCGGGCGACAAGATCCATATCGAGGTGTACCACGACCAGGATCTCTCGCCATCGCTGCAGATTCGGCCCGACGGCAAGATCACGCTGCCGCTGCTGGGCGATGTCCCGGCGGCCGGGCGCACGTCGCTCGAGCTGCGGGATCAGATTGCCAAGCAGCTGAACGAGTACATTGCGAGCCCGGTCGTCACCGTCATGGTGCTCGAAACGGTCCCCCAGGTCGTGTACGTCATGGGTGAAGTCAACAAGCCGGGGACGCTGTCGCTCGTGGGGGGCCGCTTGTCCATCCTGCAGGCGCTCGCGATGGCGGGCGGCTTCACCGATTTTGCCAACAAGAAAGACATTCGCGTGCTGCGCCACGGCAAGAACGGCATGCAGACGCTGCGGTTCAACTACAAGGAAGCGCTCGACGACTCGCACGAGCCGCTGCAACTGCTGCCCGGCGACACGGTCATCGTCAAGTAATGGGGTCCTGCATGTCCTTACATGTGCGCTCCTCGTTCGTCGCGGCGCTGCTGGGGGCAGCGCTGTTCGTGCCGGTCCGGGCACAGGCGCAGGACGCCCCGCCGGCGGAGTTCGACTCGTGGCAGCTCCCCGGCTGGACGTTCACGCCTGGCGTGACGTTCGGATGGCTGCACGACACGAACGTGGCGGTCGCGTTCCCGCCGGCAGACGTCGGCAAGACCGCGGCGGACAACCTGTTCGAAATGGAACCGTTCGGCAGCCTCGAGTACTACAGTCCGCGAACGAACTTCGCGGGGAGCTATCACGGCTTCGTGCGGCGGTACTTCGATTTCGACGAACTCAACAGCCTGGAGCAGCGGGCGGAAGTGTCGCTGCGTCACCGCGTCACTCGCCGCCTGACCTTCTCCGCGGGAGAAGCCTTCCTGCGGACACCGACCACCGACCAGCTCGAGCTGAACGGCGTGCCCTTCGAGCGAAATGGCTCGCGGTACAACGCGGCCTACAGCGGCCTCGAGGCGCGCGTGTCGCGGACTGTTACGGCGACCGCACGGTACGAGTTCACGTGGGTCGACTTCGATCGCAAGGATGCGCTCCTCAACGGGGGCTTCATCAACGGCGTCCACGGCGACGTCACCAGGGCGTTCGACGCCCGGTCGTCGGCGGGGGCCGAGTACTCCGTCCGCTGGGCCGACCTGGATCAGGGCACGCGTCACCTCTCCTTCCAGAACACGGGCGCGCTGTACCGCTATCGCGTGGGTGAGCGGACGAATTTCGAAGCGGCGGCCGGTTTCGCGCACCTCATCGATCACTTGAACGACGTGAGTAAGACGGGCCTCTATCTTCGTGCCGGGCTGACGCATCGAATGCAGCGCGCCACGCTCGGCGCCA
This sequence comes from Vicinamibacterales bacterium, assembly GCA_035495555.1. Lineage (GTDB taxonomy): Bacteria > Acidobacteriota > Vicinamibacteria > Vicinamibacterales > 2-12-FULL-66-21 > DATJFQ01. The sequence goes on along the minus strand of DATJFQ010000078.1, from coordinate 58,314 downwards.
GCTACGAGCGCAGCTACGTGCCGTCGTTTGCGTTCGGCGGCACGAACCAGAGCCAGGAGACGCGCGGATACGTGACGATGCCGCTCAGCCGCAATCGCCTGTACCTCGAGGAGTCAGCGGCGTGGCGCCGGACCGACCCGCTGCTCGCGCAGGAAATCCCACTCGACTCCATCTGGATTCACACCACGGTCGGCTACGCGCTCGTGCGGTACTTCCGGATCGAGGGCTATCACGCGTTTTCGCGGCAGGACACCCGGCTGTTCGCCGGACAGATCAACCGGAACATCATCGGCGTCCAGTTCGTGGTCGCCCGTCCCGTGAGGATCGAACAATGATGGAGGAACAGAGTTTTCATCCGCTCGATTACATCGGCGTCGTCAAGCGCCGCATGTGGTGGTTCCTGGTCCCGCTCGCGGTCTGCGTGCTGGGCGGGATTCTGGCGGTGCTTCTGCTGCCCAAGAAATACGTGTCGCAGGCAGCGATCGCGGTCGCGTCCCCGACGCTGTCCCCGGAACTGATGCGCGGGGTCAGCTCCATGGATCCCGGTGAACGCCAGCGGGCGATTTCGCAGCTCCTGCTCAGCCCTGGCGTGCTCGAGCGCGTCGTCCGCGAGGAGAAGATCAACCCCGCGAAGCCGGTGGCGGACGTCGCGTCGTGGCTGCGCACGAACGTGATGGAGAACATCGCCGTCCCGAACCCGATCGGCCTGACGCGCCCCGATCCGGATAAGGGCATCGACCTCTTCTATCTGGGATACAGCGACAGCGACCCTGCCCGCGCGCAGCGGATCACCAATCGTCTGGCCTACGTGTTCGTGGAAGAGAACTCGAAGCAGCAGACGGTCATGGCCGAGAACACGTCCGAACTGCTCGCGCAGCAGCTCGCCGACAGTCAGGCGAAGTTGAACAAGATCGACGACGAGCTCCGCGCGAAGAAGCAGAACTTCATGGGGCGCCTGCCGGAGCAGACGGCGGCCAACGTGCAGATGGTGAACGGTGCCCGCAGCCAGTTCGAATCGCTGTCGATGCAGCTGCGCACCGAGCAGGATCATTTGAACCTCGTCGAATCGCAGATCTCGCAGATGCGGCAAGGCGTCGGCGCCGAAGGCATGACGTCGGCGTCGGTGGCGCAGGTACAAGCGGCACAGAAGCGCATCGATGACCTCGAGACGCAGCTCGCTCAGGCGCGGGCGTTCAACTACACCGACAAGCATCCGGCGGTCATCCGCCTGCAGGAAGAAATCAAACAGGCGAGGGCGGATCTCGCGAGCGCCAAGCAACAGGAGCCCAACAACCAGGAGGCGCTCCTTCGAGCCGACCCCCTGTACCGCGCGAAGCTGAACGAGCGCGATCAGACGAAGCTGCGCATCGACGAACTGCGCCGCGCCTCGCAGAACGCGCAAGCGCAAATCTCGACCTATCAGGCACGCGTCGACTCCTCGCCGATGGTGGAACAGGAGCTGTCGGGCCTGTTGCGCGAGCAGCAGCTGGAGCGCAGCCGCTACGACGAGCTGACCAAGCAGTTGTCGAATGCACAGCTCGCGGAAGACACGGTACGGAAGCAGGGCAACGAACGCTTCAGCGTGCTCTACCCGGCGAACCTGCCGACGAAGCCCGAGTCGCCGAACGCGCTGAAGGTGATGGGCCTCGCGCTCGTCGCAGGCCTCGTCCTCGGCGCCGGCGCGGCAATCGGCCGCGAATTTCTCGACCGTTCGGTGTACGACGCGCGGGCGCTTCAGAGCGAGTTCGAAGTGCCGGTCCTTGGAGAGATTCCGCGGATCACCGCGGCGTAGCGCAGGCTGTCACGCCTGACACAACTGCAGGAGCAGAGAAGACGATGAGTCGCATTCAGGAGATCCTCAAGAAGGCGGAACGCGAAGGCGGCGTCCGCCGCACGCGCGGGCTCAGCGCGGACGGCGGCGTATCGGCGGGCGCGGCAACGCTCGCCGCGCCGATGCCGCTGAGCGCCCCCGCGCGAGAGATGCCGGCCACTGATCGCGATGACGCCGAACCGGTGATCGCGCGCCGCGCCGGATCGGGGGCGCTGGATCACCGCCTCGTCGCGGCGCTGGCGCCGCGGTCGCTCGCGGCCGAGCAGTATCGCTCGCTGCGCACTCGCGTGCGCCAGGCGGAGAACGGACGCTCGCTGCGGTCGATCATCATCACGAGTCCGAGCAAGGGCGACGGCAAGAGTCTCACGGCCGCGAACCTGTCGCTGACCATGGCGCAGGAATTTCAGCCGCGAGTGCTGCTGCTCGACGCCGACCTGCGGCGTCCGTCGATTCACACCCTGTTCGGGATCGGCGATGCGCCGGGCCTGTCCGATGTGCTGATGGGCGGCGCCGCGCTCGAGGATGCGCTGGTGCACCTCGAGGATCAGCACCTCTCGATCCTGCCGGCGGGACTTCCCCCAACGAGCCCCGCGGAACTGCTCGGGTCGGCGGCCATGCGGCGCACCCTCGAAACGCTGCGCACCCGCTTCGACCGCATCATCATCGACATGCCGCCGGTCGAACCGCTCGCCGACGTGCACATCCTGACACCGATCGCCGATGCGGTGCTGATGATCGTGCGCGCCGGGCTGACGGAAAAGCCGGCCATCGACCGGGCCCTGCACGGGCTCGACGTCTCGAAGGTGCTCGGACTGGTGCTGAACGAAGCGGCCACCGACAAGGACGGCGAGCGGTACAACGGCTACGGCTACGGCTATATCGGCGGGTAAACGGCGGCGCCATGCAGGTCTTCAATCGCCACGTGTCGACGCGGAGCCTCACGGTCTTCGCCGGCGAGCTGCTGCTGATCTTCGGATCGGTGGCGCTTGCCGCGTCCGTGCAGAACGGGCACGACTTCGCGGCGAACATCTGGAAGATCGCGCTCGTCACCGCGATCTGCCAGCTCTGTCTCTATTACAACGATTTCTACGACCTCACCGTTGTCCACTCCAACCGTGAGCTCGTCGTTCGCCTGCTGCAGGCCGGGGGCGCGGCGTCGATTCTGCTCGCAGCGCTCTACTTCCTGCTCCCCGGCCTGATCATCGGCAACGGTATCTTCGTCTCGTCACTGTTCGTCTTCCTGATCGCCATCCTCGCCTGGCGGATGGCTTTCAACCAGCTGTTCGGGCGCCTGCGGCTCGAGGAGCGCGTGCTCGTCGTCGGGACGGGGGAGACCGCCCGAAAGGTCGCACGCCAGATCCTCGATCAGCACGACTTCGCATATCGCGTCGTCGGCTTCATCGATGACGACGCCTCGCGGATCGGCGAGCGCATCGTGAACCCGGGGATCATCGGCACGCCGGCCGACATCGACCGGCTCGTCGCCGCACACCAGATCGACCGGATTGTCGTCGGTCTCGCCGACCGCCGCGGCAAGCTGCCCATCCAGGAACTCCTGCGCGCGAAGATGTCCGGCGTACGCGTGGAGGACGCGACGACGACGTACGAGCGCGTCACGGGCAAGATTCTCATCGACGATCTCCGCCCCTCGTGGCTGATCTTCTCTGACGGTTTCCGCGTGTCGCGCGTCTCGCGCCTGATGAAACGGGCAATCGACCTGACGCTGTCGCTGCTGATGGCGGTCGCGACGCTGCCGCTGATGGCGCTCACGGCAGCGCTCGTCTGGATTGAAGACGGCCGGCCGATCTTCTACCGCCAGGAGCGGGTCGGCGAAAACGGGCGCCCGTTCGTGCTCTCGAAGTTTCGATCGATGCGGAAAGACGCCGAGCAGGGCGGCCGCCCCGTGTGGGCCAAGGACGGCGACGAGCGCGTGACCCGGGTCGGCAGGTTCATCCGAACGACGCGGCTCGATGAGCTGCCGCAGCTCTGGAACGTGCTCCGCGGAGACATGAGCTTCGTCGGCCCGCGGCCCGAGCGGCCGTTCTTCGTCGACGAGCTGTCGCGCCAGATTCCGTTTTACCAGCAGCGGCACGCCGTGAAACCGGGCCTGACCGGCTGGGCGCAGGTGAAGTACCGCTACGGGTCGTCACTCGAAGACGCGATGGAGAAGCTTCGCTACGACCTGTATTACATCAAGCACTTGTCGGTGTTCTTCGATCTGACCATCGTGTTCGACACGGTCAAGGTCGTGCTCTTCCGGAAGGGGGCGGCGTGAACCCACGCTCGCCGGAGGGGGCGGACGCCACCTGGGCCGAGGCCGACGAGCGGCCGTTCGCGACGCTCGCGCGCAACATCACGACGCGCTACCTCGCAATCGCGGTCGAACTCGTCATAGGCCTCGTGATGCTGCCGTTCAACCTGCGGCATCTCGGCCAGGAATGGTACGGACTCTGGATGCTGACGGCGTCGGTCACCATCCATTTCTCAATCCTCGATATGGGGTTCGGCGGCGCGCTGGTCAACTTCATCGCGCGATACCGCGCGCATCACGATACCTCCGCGCTGAACGAAATCGCGAGCACCACCTTCTTCGTGTTCGCCTCCTTCGGCGTGCTCGCGTACCTCATCATCATCGGCCTGGCCTTCAATCTCGATCACGTCTTCCGCATCTCCGCAGTCGAAGCCCAGACCGGCCGGTGGATCCTGCTGATCATCGGGCTGAACGTGGCCGCGAACTTCCCATTCAGCATCTTCGGCGGAATCATCGGCGGTTTTCAGCGGTACGACATCAACAACCTCGTCGCGATCGTGAGCAGCATCGGGGTCGCGGCGGCGAACGTCGCCGTGCTGCTGGCGGGCTACGGCGTCATCGCGCTCGTAGCCGCGACGACGGCGGTCCGGATCATCACCTACTTCGTCTATCGACGGAACGCGTATTCCATCTATCCGGCGCTGCGGCTGCGGCCGTCGCTCTTCCGGCGCAGCCGCCTGCGCGAAGTCACGGGGTTCAGCGTCTACTCGTCCATCATCGACTGGGCCAACAAGCTCAATTACGAGCTGGACGAAGTCGTCATCGGCGTCTTCCTGGGCCCCGGGCCCGTCGCGGTGTGGGCGGTTGCCGACCGCATTGTCTCCGGCACGCAGCGGCTGACGAACCAGAGCAACGCGGTGCTCTTCCCCGTTGTCGTCGACTCGGATGCGACCAATCGCATCGAGCGGCTGCAGAAGGTGCTGCTCGAAGGCACGCGGCTGTCGCTGGCAACCGTGCTGCCGATCGCCGTCACGCTGGTCGTGCTCGCACAGCCCCTTGTACTCGCGTGGGTCGGCCCGAGGATGCTTGGGAGCGCCATCATCATCCAGATCCTCGCGCTCGCGGTGGCGCTGCGCGTCGGCAACGCAACGTCGACCACGCTGCTCAAGGGCGCCGGGAAGATCCGCTATCTCGCCTTCGTCAACATCATCACGGGGCTCGTCAACCTCGTGATGAGCGCGGCGCTGGTGGGCCCCCTCGGGCTGCCCGGCGTAGCCATCGGCACCGTCGTCCCGGTCGCGGTCGCCTCCATCTTCGTCCTGTGGCCGGCTGCCTGCCGTCGCGTGCACCTTCCGCTCGGCCGTGCATTTCATCACGCGATATGGCCAGCGATCTGGCCCGGGGTGGTCGTGGCGGTCCTGCTGGAGGCGAGCCGGCGGCTGGCACCTGTGAGCTTCGCGATGGTGGCGCTGCAGGCGGGTGTCGCGGGGTTGCTATACGTACTGCTCTTCAGCGCGGCGGTCGGACGCTCGGACCGTGCGCAATATGCGGCGAAGTTGATGGAACTGCTTGGGCGGCGCGACGGCCTTGCGCCAGCGGCGTAACGGCAGGCGTCAGGAGGATTGGTTTCGAGCATGCGGGGCATCGTACTGGCGGCGGGCAAAGGTTCACGGCTCAACGGGACGGCAGCCGATCGGCCGAAGTGTCTGGTCGAGCTTGGCGGCGTGACGTTGATCGAGCGGCAGATTCGCGCGCTCGAAAATTCCGGCGTCGACGACATCGCCGTCGTCGTCGGCTGTCAGGCCGAGCGCGTTCGCGACGTGTGCGGCACGCGCGCCACGTTTGTCGAGAACCCGGAGTTCGCGCAGACGAACAGTTTGTATTCGCTCTGGATGGCACGAGCTCTGCTTTATGAAGGTTTCGTGGTCCTCAACTGTGACGTGCTCTTCCCTCCCGTGCTCCTCGAGGATCTGCTCGCGTCCGGCCACGATGCCGCGCTCCTGGCCGATTACCGGCAGCCTTCGCAGCCGCCCTACGGCGACGAGGAGATGAAGGTTCGCATCCGCGCGGGCCGGGTGATGGAAATGTCCAAGACGCTGCCGCCCGATCAGGCGCATGCGGAGAACCTCGGGGTCGTCAAGTTCGGACCGGACAGCGCTCCGCGCGTCATTGAGATTCTCGACGCCATCGTGGCCCGCGGCGGCAGGCGAGACTGGGCGCCCAAGGCCTTCAGCGCTTATGCGGCGGAGCGGCCGCTCTGGGCGATCGGCACGCGCGGGTATCCGTGGATCGAAATCGATTTTCCGGAAGACTATCGGCGGGCGGTCCGTGAGGTGCTCCCGGCGATCGATGCGCTGGACGAAGCGCACGCCGCCACGCCGGCAGCGGAGTTCGGGCGAGGGTTGTAATGCTACCCACGCCACAGCCGCACTGCCCGCAGCCCGACGCGCCTGCACAGCAGCCGCGCGTGGTCGCGATTGGCGGCGGCACAGGATTACCCAACGTGCTGCGGGGGCTGCATCCGATCATCGTTGCGGACGCGGCCGACACCGCGCGCGATCACCTGGTCGCGGTCGTCGCCACGTCCGACGACGGCGGGAGCTCAGGACGGCTGCGCGCCGAATTCAAGATGATTCCGCCGGGCGACATCCGCAACTGCCTCGCGGCGCTATCGGACAACCGCGCGAAAATCGCGGACCTGTTTCAGTACCGCTTCGGGAGCGGCGAGGGGCTGAGCGGCCACGCCGTCGGCAACCTGATGCTCGCGGCGCTTGCGGACGTCACGCAGGACTTCGCGGCAGCCGTGGACCTGGCGGCGCGGGTCGTCGGCGCTCGCGGCGTCGTGCTGCCCGCCACGAACGAGGTCGTGACGCTCGTCGCGGAACTGGCGGATGGCCGGGTGGTGAGCGGTGAAACGGCGATCGCGGCGGCGGGCGGAGCGATCGCGCGCCTCGCGCTGCTGCCCGAGCGGCCGTGCTGCCCGTCGCGGGTCATCGGCGCCATCGAGGAGGCCACCGTCATCGTCGCGGGTCCGGGGAGCTTGTATACGAGCATCCTGCCGCCGCTCCTGGTGCCTGACGTCGCAGGCGCGATCGAGCGATCGCGCGGCCTGCGCGTGCTCGTCGCGAATCTGATGACCGAGCCGGGAGAGACGGACACGTACGGGATCCTCGAGCACCTGCTCGCCATCGAGCGTCACGTGGGGCGGCAGTTGTTCGATTACGTGATCTACAACACCACGCCGGTGCCGGACGCGCTGGCCGCGGTCTATCGCGAGCGCGGTGCGTTCCCGGTCGTCGCGAGCGCGTTCGATCTCGCGGCGCTGGATCGGCTTGGGGTGCGGGCGATCGGCGTCCCGCTGGTGTCGGAACACCCGGCGGGCAAGATCCGCCACCACCCGGAACCGCTCGCGGCGGCGATCACCGCACTGGCGCAGCGGAAGCTCGGCGCCTGGCGCGGGCGCGCCGAGGTCGGAGGTCTCTGAGATGTACGAACGTTTTTACCAGCTTCGCGAACGGCCGTTCGCGCTCAGCCCGGATCCGGAATACCTGTATCCGAGCCGCGTCCACCAGGAGGCGCTCGATTACCTGCGCTACGGGCTCGAAAGCCACGCGGGATTCGTGGTGATTACCGGCGCGATCGGCTCCGGTAAAACGACGCTGGTCCAGTCGGTGTTGCGCAATCTCGATACACATACGACCGTCGGACGGATCGTGAACACGATGCTGGATCCGCGCGAGCTGCTCGAGACGATCATGCTCGATTTCGGCCTCGAGGCGGCGGGACGGAGCAAGCCGCAGCTGCTGCGCGACCTCGCGCAGTACCTCGTCGACCAGCGGCTCGCCGGCCGCATGGTGTTGATCGTGATCGATGAGGCGCAGAACCTGAGTCTTGCCGCGCTCGAGGAGCTGCGGATGCTGTCGAATCTCGAAACCGAGAAATCGAAGCTCCTGCAGATCGTCCTCGTGGGGCAACCCAACCTGCGCGACAAGCTGGGCACGCCGGAGCTCGAGCAGCTTCGGCAGCGGATCACGGTCAGCTATCATCTCGCGCCGCTCGACGAAGAGGAGACGGCCAACTACATCAACCATCGTCTCCGCCGCGCGTCCATCGGCGCGCCGCTGGAGTTCCCACGCGAGGCCACGACGCTGATCCACGCGCGCAGCCGCGGAGTGCCGCGCATCATCAACATCATCTGCGATGCGGCGCTCGTGTTCGGCTACGCCGAGGAACGGCCGCAGATCGATCGCGCGCTCATTGGCGACGTGCTCGCGGAGCTGGAAACGACCGGCGTCCTCGCCGCGGGCGCTGCTGACGACCAGGCCGTGGCAGAAGCGGCGATGGCCGCACCGGTCGCGGCGTCGGCGAACGCCGGGGTTGACCCGCAGCCGGCCACCCGCACGGCGCCGACGCCGACCGCGCCGCCGCCGCTCGAGCGTCCGGAGCCGAGACCTGTCGCGACGACCGCGCACACGCATGCGCCGGGACGCGTGCTGGACGCGCGGAACTGGCCCCCGGCGCCAGCACGCCCGACGATCGGCGACGAGGCGCGCTCGAACGCGCTCGAACAGCGCGAACAGGCCGTCCGGCAGCGCGAACGGGAGCTGGCCGAACAGCGCCGCGTCCTCGCGGAGGAATACCGCCTGTTGCGCCAGCAGCGCCACCCGTCCGTTGCGCCAACGGGCACAATCGGCCGCGAGGCGGCGCAGGCGCGTGAAGAAACGCGCCGCGTGGGGCTCTGGGCGCGGTTGAAACGGATTATGCTGGGCGTTTCTGCTTAGGAGTTGGACCTACATGACACAGCTCTCGGAAACGCTTCGTGACAAGCTGCGTGCGCGGACTGCGCGCACGGGCGTCGTCGGTCTCGGATACGTCGGTCTGCCGCTCGCGGTGGAACTCGCCAAGGCGGGCTTCCACGCGACCGGCATCGACCTCGATGCGCGGAAGGTCAACGCGATCAACGACGGCCAGTCGTACATCCCCGACGTCAAGACCGCCGACGTCCAGTCCCTGCACGCCGCAGGCAAGCTCGATGCAACGACCGATTTCTCCGTCGTTCGCGACCTCGATACGGTGAACATCTGCGTGCCGACGCCGCTGCGCAAGACGAAGGACCCCGACATGTCCTACATCGTCTCGGCGGTGGAAGGGATCGCGAAATACCTGCACCCGGGGATGCTGATCGTCCTCGAGTCCACCACGTACCCGGGTACGACGGACGAAGTGGTGCAGCCGATGCTCGAAGCCACCGGCCTCAAAGCGGGCGTCGACTTCTTCCTCGCGTTCTCCCCCGAACGGGTCGACCCGGGGAATCCCACGTTTCAGACGCACAACGTCCCCAAGGTCGTCGGCGGTTTCACCCCGACCTGTTCGGAACTGGCAAAGGAGCTGTACGGCAGCGCGATTGAGACGATCGTCCCTGTGAGTTCGACCCGCGTCGCCGAGATGGTGAAGCTGCTCGAGAACACGTTTCGCGCCGTCAACATCGGCCTCGTCAACGAGCTGGCGCTGATGTGCGACCGCATGAATATCGACGTCTGGGAAGTCGTCGACGCGGCGAAGACGAAGCCCTTCGGGTTCATGGCGTTCTATCCGGGCCCGGGCCTCGGCGGCCACTGCATCCCGATCGATCCGTTCTATCTGTCGTGGAAAGCCAAGCAGACCGGCTTCGACCCGCGGTTCATCGAGCTGGCCGGCCACATCAACGCCGGCATGCCGCACTACGTGGTGGACAAGGTGGGCGAGGCGCTCAACACGCGCCGCAAGGCGATCAACGGATCGAAGGTGCTCATCGCGGGCGTCGCCTACAAGCGCGACATCGACGACATGCGCGAGTCGCCGGCGCTGGACGTCATGGGGCTGCTGCTCGCGCGCGGCGCCGACGTGTCCTACGCGGACCCCTTCGTACCCCAGGTGCACGGCCGCGAGTGGTCGGGCGGCTACGACGTGAAAGCCGTGGAGATGAAGCGGGGCTCCATCGGCCGGTACGACTGCGTAGTCATCGTGACGGATCACAAGACGTTCGACTACGCGGCGCTGCTGGACGAAGCCGACGTCATCGTCGACACGCGCAACGCGATCAAACAGCCGCACCCGAATGTGTTCAAGCTCGGCGCGCCGCGCGCGCCATCGGAGGGTCAGAAGGTCGCGATCGTTTGATCGCGCCCTTCGTTTGCTATGACGGTCCTGTTCTGGGTTTCGGCGGCGTTCGTGCTCTACGTGTACGCGGGGTATCCATGCCTCGTCGCCGCGTGGGCGCGGCTGGTGGATCGGCAGCCGCGGCGGGCGCCGTTCCCGCCAGGACGCTGGCCCTCGATCTCGATCGTCATCGCGGCACGCAACGAGGCGCACAGGCTCCCCGCCCGGATTGCCAATCTCCTCGCACAGGACTACCCGGGATCGCGCGAAATCATCGTCGTCTCGGACGGCTCGACCGATGCGCCGGGGGCCGCGCTCGCGCCGTTCGGGCCTGCCGTCAGGCTGATCGAACGGCCGTCGGCGGGTAAACCCGCGGCGCTGAACGCCGGGGTCGCGGCGGCGCGCGGCGACGTCCTGATGTTCGTTGACGCGCGCCAGCGCTTCGCCCCGGGCTCCCTGCAGGCGCTGGTCGAGAACTTCGCGGATCCAGCCGTCGGCGGCGCGACCGGCGAGTTGGTCCTCGACTCGGAGGCGCGGCCGTCGTCCGACTCGACGGTCGGCGAGGGCCTGGGCCTCTATTGGCGCTATGAGAAGTGGATGCGGCGGAGCGAGAGCCGCGTCTGGTCCACGCTTGGCGCGACAGGAGCAATCTACGCGCTGCGGCGCTCGCTCTGGCGGCCGCTGCCGGAATCGACGCTGCTCGACGACGTGCTGGCGCCCATGCGCACCGTGCTGGCCGGATACCGCATGGTGTTCGATGACCGCGCGCGCGCCTTCGACCGTGCGTCGTCTGACGCCGCGACGGAAACACGCCGGAAGAAGCGGACGCTCGCCGGCAATTATCAGATCCTCGCGCAGGAACCGCGGCTGCTGCTGCCGATCGTCAATCCCGTGTGGCTGCAGTACCTCTCCCACAAAGTCGGACGGTTGATTGTGCCCTGGGCGCTGATGGCCCTGCTGCTCTCGAGCCTGGTGCTGGCCGGGACGGGCGCCATTTACGTCGTGGCGCTGGTGCTGCAGTTGCTGTTCTATGGGCTCGCAGCGGCCGGTGCGGCCCTGGAAGCGCGCCAGCGCATGTCGAGTGTGGCGTTCACTTTCGTCGTCCTCAATTTCTCGGCGATTGCAGGGCTCATGGCCCTGCGGCGGGGCCGTGAGGTGTGGCGATGACCGAGCGCCTCACGTTCAATGCGCCTGTGCCCACCGGAGCGAGCCTGTCTGCGGGAGGTGGTCCGACCGCGGTCGCAGCGTCGGAGGACTCGCGGGTCACCTCGGCGGCGATACCTGCACCTGAGCCGCGCGATCGCGCGTTCACCTGGATGCTGCTGTTCACGGCAGTGCTCTTCCTGAGGCCGCAGGACATCCTTCCGCCGCTCGATTTCCTGCATCTGGCGGAACTGTCGGCGACCATCGGCCTCGTTTCGCTGGTCGCCGGCCGTCTGGCGCGACGGCAGCCCGTCACCCGCGTCACGCCGGAGCTGATCGGCGTCGTCCTCTTTGGCGCGGTCATCGTGTTGACGGCGCCGTTCTCGATCTGGATGGGCGGCGCAATCGGCGTGTTCCGCGACGTGTATTCGAAGGTCATTCTCATCTATCTGCTCGCCGTGAACACGATCACCACGCCGAAACGGCTGGAGCGCCTGACGTGGGTCCTGGTGCTCTCCGTCGGCTATGTCGCCTTCCTGACGATGATCGACTACCTGCACGGCAGCCACATGGTCGGCCACGGCACGCGCGCGCAAGGCGCCGTCGGCGGGATCATGGGGAACCCCAACGATCTCGCGACGAACATGGTGGCCTTTCTTCCCCTGGCCGCCTTCTTGGTGCTGCGGCGCTCGAGCCTGCTCGAGCGGGCGACGGCGGCGGGGTGCGCGGTGTTGATGCTTGCGTCGGCCGTCGCATCAGGGTCGCGCGGCGGCTTTCTTGGGATGATCGTGATGATCGTGGTGTTCGGCGTGATGGCCGTCCGCAAGCGACCGGGGCTGGTCGTTGCGGCGGCGTTCGCCGGGATGTGCGCGCTGCCGCTCGTCCCCGCGACCTACTGGCACCGGATCGCGAGCATTACCGACGAGAGCAAGGACGACTTCGGCTCGGCGCAGGAGCGCCGGACGCTGATCAAGGATTCGATCCGGGCGTTCTCGGAAAATCCGCTGACGGGTGTCGGCGCCGGGAATTTCAAGGCGTGGGACCCGACGCGCCCCTCGGCGTGGCACGAAAGCCACAACGTCGTGCTGCAGGTGGCCGCGGAGCTGGGCATCGTTGGGCTCTCGGTGTTTTTCTTCATGGTCGGCCGCGCGTTTTACGGAATTTTCCAGACTCGCCGGCTGTTGCGACGGGCTCGTCGGGCCGCGCGGACAGGCCGCAATGGACGTCGTCGCGACGGGAGCGCGCCGATTCTCGACGACGAGGAAGCCGACCTCCTCGATGCGCACTCGGCGGCAATGCTGGCGTCGCTCTGCGGATGGCTCGTGTGCGCCCTGTTTGCGTCGGTCGCCTACACCTGGCCGTTTTACTATCTGCTGGCGCTCGCGGTGACGCCGCGTGAAATGCTTCGCGACCGTCAGCCCCGGACGTCGACGGCCCGTGTAAAGGCCCGTGCTCACGCAGTCGAGGTGGCGCACGCATGACGTCGCGCGACGTGCTTCATGCGCCGATCCGGATGATCCGCCGCCTGGATCGGGCGTTCGCGCGCCGAACGGATCGCCGGCGAATCCTGGTCGATTCGCGCACGCCGGTCAATTACACGATGGTCGCGCCCGTCGTTCGAGCGCTCGGCGTCGACCCGCGCGTCGAGTTCTATTTCACGGCGAGCGAGGAACCCCATCGCCTGCAGGAAATTTACCGCGAGGCCCCCGCGGGCACACGGCTGGTACACCCGAAACGGGCGGCCCTGATGCGGTTCGACGCCTACGTCGCGTCGGATTTCATGTGGCAGACGCTCGCGCGCGGCGGGTGCCGCATTCAGGTCTTCCACGGCGTCGCCGGCAAGTACGGCTTCGACGCGCCGACCCGGCACATGCGTCCCTGGGACCGCATTTTCTTCATCAACCGGCGACGGCTGCAGAATTTCGTGAGGTCCGGCGCGATCGAAGCCAACAGTCCCGCCATCCGTCTCGTCGGCATGCCCAAGGCGGATGCGGTCGTCGACGGCACCTATGCGCGCGACGCCGTCGTCGAGCAGCTCGGATTGAATCCCGCACTTCCGGTCGTGCTGTATGCACCGACATGGTCGCCCGAGTCGTCGTTGAACAGCGTCGGCGTCGACCTGGTGCGGGCGTTGATGCGGCTGCCAATCAACGTGCTCGTGAAGCTTCACGATCGGTCGCGAGATCCGCGGCCGCGGTATTCCGGTGGCGTCGACTGGACGGCAGCGCTCCAGCCGCTCCTGAGCGCAGGCCGTGGCGTCCTGGCGACCGGCCACGACATCTCTCCGTATCTCGTGGCCGCGGATGTGATGATCACCGACCACAGCTCCGCCGGGTTCGAGTACCTGCTGCGCGACCGGCCGCTCGTCCGGATCCATCGCCCCGAACTCATTCGCGAAGCGAACATTCACAGGGAATACGTGGAGCTGCTGGCGGCGGCCTCGACGTCGACGTCGACGGTCGATGACACGGTCAGGGCTGTCGAACAGGCGATCGCAGACCCCGCGGCGAATTCCGCGACCCGACGCGCGGTCGCTCAGGATTTGTTCTACTCCCCCGGGTCGGCGACGCGCCGCTCGGTCGAGGCGCTCTACGAAGCGATTGAACTCGACCCCGCCTCGATGCAGGAAGCGCTCTTCGAATCGACGGAGGCCTCGTGCCAACGATCAGCGTGATCATGCCGGCGTACAACGTCGAGCAGTACCTCGCGGCGTCCGTCGAGTCGGTTCTGGCGCAGACGTATCGAGACTGGGAGCTGGTCATCGTCGACGACGGGTCGACGGATCGGACCGGCCGCTTCGCGGACGAGTACGCCGCGAGAGACCCGCGAATCCGCGTGGTCCATCAGCGCAACGGAGGGCTCTCGGCGGCGCGCAACACGGCCATGCGCTACGCGCGGGGTGAGTTTTTCGCCCTGCTCGACAGCGACGACCTGTGGGACCCCGACTTCCTCACGGCGCAGATGGCGACGTTCGCGTCCCGGCAGCACGCCGACGTGGTCACCGGAAACGCGCGCAATCTCGGTGGGCCCTGGCACGGGACGCCCGCGCGGCCGTGGCCCGACAAACGGCCACAGCCCCTTCTCGCGGACATCCTCCGCGACGAGGAAGCCGTGTTCATCATGTCGGTGTTCCACCGGTCGGTGTATCAGACCGTCGGGGACTTCGATGAACGTCTGCGGTCGAACGAGGATTACGACTACTGGCTGCGCGCGGCGGCGTCGGGCTTCCGGTTCGTCCGCAACGATCGGCCGCTCGGCGATTACCGGCGGCGGGACGACAGTCTCTCTGCGAGTGACGTCCGGATGCTGGGCGGCCTCCTCACGGTTTATCGCAAACTCCGCCCGGCGCTGGCCGACCGTCCCGATGAACTGGCGATTCTCGACGCGCAGGTCGCCCGATTCGAAACGGAACTGCTCGCGGCGGAGGCACGTGCGGCGATCGACGCAGGAAACCGCCGCGCCGCGGCGGACAGGCTGCGCGCGCTGCAATCGCGGCGGCCCACGCTGGCGATCGCGATCGCTGCCGTGGTCGCGCGGTGCGCGCCGCCGCTCCTTCCGGTTCTCTATCGGTGGAACCGGGCGCGTCTCGCACGGCGCAAAGCCGCGAGGGCTGTCGCATGACGTCCTCCATCGTCATCGCCACCTACAATCGCGCCGCCGATCTGCGAGAGACGCTCGCGAGCCTGGCGCAGCTCGAGACGACCCGTCCGTGGGAGGTCGTCGTCGTCGACAACAACTCGGCGGATGACACCCGGCGTGTGGTCGAGACGGCTGCACCGGTGTTTCCGGTTCCGCTCCGTTATGTATTCGAGCGCGAACAAGGCCGCAGCCCGGCGCTGAACGCCGGGATCAGGATCGCGACGGGCGATGTGATCGTCACGACCGACGATGACGTGCGGGTCGAACGCGATTGGCTGGACCGGGCCGTCGAAGGCCTCGAGCGGCTTGGGTGCGACTACGTGGGTGGCCGTGTGCTGCCGATCTGGGGCGGGACACGTCCCGGTTGGCTGCCCAACCACGGCGGCAAGCAGTGGGCCGTGATCGCCCTGCTCGACTACGGCCCGGACGTGCTCGAATTCGGGAACCGCGTCCCGCTCGGTGTCAACATGGCGTTCCACCGGAGCGCATTCGACCGGGCCGGGCTGCTCGATCCCTCGACGGGACGGAAGGCGGGAACGCTGCTCGGCCAGGAGGTGCGCGAATGGTGCATCCGCGCGCGCGCCGCCGGTGTGCGGGGCTGCTACGTGCCCGAGATGATCGTGCACCACATCATTCCCGAAGCGCGGCTGAAGAAATCGTACTTCCGGCGCTGGTTCTACTGGCGCGGCGTCAGCCGGGCGCTTCTGTACGAGCGATCCGGACTGGATATGGAAGCGCCGGAGCAGACCACGCTAGATTTCCGCACGGTGCCGCATGTGATCGGCGTGCCGCGGTATCTCTTCCGCCGTGCGATCGAGCACGCCGTTGCGGCCGTCCGCGATACCATCCGCCGGGATGCCACGGGCGCGTTCGAGCACGAACTGTGGCTCTGGTTTTTTGCCGGTATCGTTGCGCAGCGGTGGAAGAACCGCCGCGGCGTCCGGACCAACCCGATGCTGCGTCCGGCGGCGTAGTCATGCTTCGCCGCTTCACGCCCGTCATCCACAAACTCGACGACACGCTCGCCCGCTTGAACGCGGCGCGCGACGTCCTGTTCGAACTGCGGACGCCGGTGTATCACGCCGTTCTCGGTCCGATCGCCGCCGCCCTGTCCGCTGGGAGCGGCGTGCGCGTCTGGTACACCAGCGAGTATCCGGACCGGATTGCTCCCCTGTTGCCCGAAGGCGCGTTCCTGACCCATCGGCAGGTGGAGTGGCGCCACTTCGATCTCTACGCGAACGGCGATCCCTGGGCGGCAGCACGCCTCCGGCGGTGCTCGCATCGAATCAATTTCTTCCACGGGGTTGCGGGGAAATACGACCTCGATCGACCGTCGGGGCTGCCGATGGGATTCGAGTACTACGACCGAGTGGCGTTCATCAATCGAGACCGGATGCAGCGGTATCTCGATGCCGGGATCGTCACCTCGGCGCAGGCGGTGCTCCTCGGGTACCCAAAGCTCGATCGGCTGGCAAACGGCGGATGGGACGGCGCGCGCATCCGCAAGGAGGCCGGGCTGGTCGACGATCGTTCAACGGTCCTCTACGCACCGACGTATTCGACGGCGTCGTCGCTGCACATTGCGGGGGAGGCAATCGTCTCGGGCCTGGCGGCCGCTGGACTCAACGTCATCGTCAAGCTGCACGATCGATCGCTGGATGCCGACCCGCGATATACCGGCGGCATCGACTGGCGGGCACGCATGCTCGCGCTCGAGCAGCCGGGACGCGTGCGGTTCGTCGACGGTGCGGATGCGAGCCCCTGGCTGGCTGCGGCGGACGTGATGGTCACCGACCACAGCTCGGTCGGGTTCGAGTATTTCGTGCTGGATCGCCCGCTGGTCGTGTTCGACGCGCCGGACCTCGCGCGCGACGCGCGCATCAATCCCGAAAAGATCGCGCTGCTGCGCAGCGCCGCCACAGTGGCCGCCACCGTCGAGGATCTCGTCCGCGTCGTCCGCGCTGAACTCGCGCAGCCGGGTCGACTCTCGTCCGCGCGCAAGCGTGTGGCCTCGGAGCTTTTCTATCGTCCCGGCACCGCTACGGAACGGGCGGTCGCGCTCGCAAGAGAACTCCTCGGCCGCCCGGCAACGCCGACTGTCGCCGGCGCAGACGAAGCCATCGCGTGAGTACTGCCGATGGAAACCAGTAAACCGGCGGCGAGCATCCTCATCGCGACCTTCAACCGTGCCGCGATGCTGGACGACACGCTCGCCTCGATCGCGCGGCTGCGGCCAGGGTTCAGCTGGGAGTGCATCGTCATCGACAACAATTCGACGGACGACACCCGCGCGGTCGTCGACCGCCACGCCGCCGACTTTCCTGTTCCGCTCCGGTACGTATTCGAAGCGCGGCAGGGGCGATCGAGCGCTCTCAACACCGGGATCGCCGCAGCCGGTGCCGACGTACTCACGTTCACCGACGATGACGTGCGCGTGGCGGATGGGTGGCTGAACGGGGCATGCGGCGCGCTCCTCTCGCCCGCCGACCCGTCAATCCGCTTCGCGGGAGGGCCCGTTCGCCCGCGATGGGAGGTGCCGCCGCCGGCATGGCTCGACCTCGATCGCGGCGATCTGTGGGGCACGATTGCGATTCAGGACCATGGCGCCGAGCGGTTCGTCTACGAGGAGAGGCGGAAGGTGCCTTTGGGCGCGAACATGGCCGTGCACCGCGTGGTCTTCGATCGCGTGGGGGCGTTTCGTCCGGATCTCGGACGCACCGGCGAGGGGCGGCTGGTGCTTGGTCAGGAGGTCCCGGAGTTCCTGATACGCGCGCGGGCGGCGGGCTTTCGCGGAGTTTACGTTCCGGCGATGGAAGTCCATCACCACATCCCGGCGGCGCGGTTGACGAAGCGCTATTTCAGGCGCTGGTGGTTCGGAAAGGGAGTCTCCCGTTCCGCGCTCGAGCATCTCCAGCCGCGGACGGACATGGGAATCGACCTCACGCAGACGCCGCACGTGCTCGGCGTGCCGCGTTACATGTATGGATCAGCGCTGCGCGATCTCGCGGGATGGGTCCGAGCGGTGGTCAGGCGCCGGCCCGCCGAAGCGTTCCGGCGCCAGATGATGCTCATGTATTTCGCGGGCTATTTCTGGGCGCGGCGACGGTCGTCGCAATCCCGACTCCAGACCCCCAGCTCCCCTGCAGAGCGATTTCAGGAGAGTTGGAAGTCCGGGATCGAGAGTTGATCTACCTGACGTAAAACGTCGTCAGCACCGGGCGATGATCTGACGGCATCACGCCGTTCGAATCACGCGTGTCGTACACCTGTGACGATTTCACGCTCAGATTGCTGTTGTTCCTCGAGTAGAAGATGTAGTCGATCCGGCCGTTCTTCGTCTCGCCGCTGTTGCCCGA
Source organism: Vicinamibacterales bacterium (assembly GCA_035495555.1). GTDB lineage: Bacteria > Acidobacteriota > Vicinamibacteria > Vicinamibacterales > 2-12-FULL-66-21 > DATJFQ01. Next base: position 39,956 of record DATJFQ010000078.1, on the reverse strand, counting down.
AAACGCGTAGGCCGTGCCGTTGGCGGCTGCGACGGCCCAGGAGTCGTAGTAGTAGTTGTCGTACTGCGCGATCGATGACTGGTCCGGCCAGGCGTTCATGTCCCCGGTGATGATCCGGTTCTCCGGCTCTTTCGACGCCCACGACGTGACCTCTGTCGCCTGCGTCAGCCTGAGCGACTGATCATACGGATCCAGGTGAGTCGAGATCAGCGTGATCGTCCGTCCGTTCCACGTAATGGATCCTTCGGCGATGCTGCGATCGTAGTTGTGCACGAGCTCGTACCGATCCGTGTAGTTGAAGGGAACCGTCGAGAAGATCGCATTGCCCTTCCCGTTCGACGACCACTGGCCGAATTCCTGCGCAAAGATGTAGTACCAGGTCTTCCCGGTCTTCTGCTGCAGCAGATTCTTGTACACCTCCGGCTGATCCTGATTGCCCCACGAGGTGTACTTCTCGATTTCGTTGACGAGAACGACGTCCGGGTGGAACGATGCCATCCACGTTGCGACGCGGTTCGGGTCGTACACCCCGTCGGTCCCATATCCTCCGTGGTGGATGTTCCACTGCAGGACGCGCAGCGTGGTGCCCGAGGTCGTCGTGGTGGTGCTCGAACTGCTCGAGGTCGAACTGCTCGAGCTGGACGTGCTCGACACGGGTGCCGGCGCCGTCGGCTGCGTCAGCGAACTCGTACTGGTGCGCGAGAGGATTCTCGTGTCGTTCTGCTGCGACCCTGGCGGCGAGGTGAGGTAGGTGGACGGCGAGAGCACGATTTGATCGACCGAGATGCCGTCTTCCCGCTGCTGGATGCGCAGCGTCTGCGCGCTGCTCGACGAGAAGTAAATCGGTGCTGCGTCTCCGCAGTACTCCGTGTCCTCCCAGCCCCACTCGCTTTCGCCGACACCGCTGCAGCTCTCCAGCGAATACACCTCGCCGCTCGTCGTTCCGATGCGGTACTGCGCGCTGCCGCCCGACGTCACCGACGCCGAGAACTGCACGAAGAACGAGTCGTTCGTGTAATCGTTGCCGTCCGCCTTCGCGCGAATCCAGAGGCGATACGGCACCCCTGCGACAGGCGTGAACGTGAAGTCGACGTAGCTCGAGGGGGACGACGAGGGATACGACAGCTTGCCGGTTCCGCGATCCGGATTCCAGAGCTTTGATCCGCCGGCCGCACTCGAGTCCGCGACCAGCTGCCACGAAGACCCTGCGACCCGCCCGTCACCGGCCCAGAGCACGATGTTCGACGCCGACGAGGAAGACGATGTTGACGACGAAGACGAGGATGATGATGTCGAGCTCGAGCTACCCGTGGATACGATCAACGCCGGCTGCACCGAGCTGTCCGACGCATTGTTCGAGTAGTACTGCTTGTACGAATCGCGGCTGGAGCCGCCGTAGTCCGCGACGAGAAAGCGCGCATAGCGGGTACCATACGTGCCCGCGACGGCCTTCTGCACCTGCGTGGTGACATCGAAGGTGACGCGTGATCCCGAGCTGGCGGTCACCGTCGCGTACGAGCAGTCGCTGGAGACGATATCGCCACCGGCAGTCGACCAGTAGGCCGAACTGTTCCGCTGAACCCATGTCACCGCGTCCTCGTCGAACGAAATCGGCATGGCGCACGCGGTCAGCGTTCGCGCTTCGTCGTTGCCCCCCTTGACCGTGAGCACGAGTTGCGCGGAACCGATGCTGGTCGATGCCGGGAACGAGGCGTCGGTATCGAACATGACGGCTGCGCGCCGCACGTAGGTTTGATCGTCGCTTTGCCTGGTTTCGAGTATCGGCTCGCTGCCGAAATTGGTGTAGGCGTAGCTGCCGCCGCGAATCGTCGAATCCTTGGCGGAACGGAGCGTCGTCTGGGCGCTGACGGCCGGTACGGCGGTCAGCAGGGCTGCAGCACCAAGTGCGGCAATGCGCATGTAACCTCCCTGGCGTGCCTCCTGCGGCAGGCTGGTCGAAGGGACCCGACGGCCCTTCGACCGGCTGCGTCACGAGGCAGGCGATGATGTGCGCGTGTATGAAGAACGATGATGGAGCGATGTTCTACTTGACGATGAACGTCGTGAGGACCGGGCGATGGTCGGACGGCATCACGCCGTTCGAGTCGCGCGTGTCGTACACCTGCGACGAGAGCACGGACAGGTTCGACGCACTCTTCGAATAGAAGATGTAGTCGATCCGCCCGCTCTTCGTTTCGCCGTTGTTGCCCGAGAACGCATAGGCGGTCCCGTTGGCGGCGGCGACAGCCCACGAATCGTTGTACAGGCTGTCGTACTGGGCGATGGACGTCTGGTCGGGCCAGGCATTCATGTCGCCCGTGATGATCCGGTTCTGCGGCTGACCCGCCGCCCAGCCGGTCACTTCGGTGGCCTGCGTGAGGCGGAGCGTCTGGTCGTACGGATCGAGGTGGGTCAGGATCAGGGTGATGTTGCGGCCGTTGACCGTGACCATCGCGGCAGCAATGCTGCGGTCGTAGTTGTGCACCAGCTCGTAGCGGCCCACCCAGGTGAGCGGATACGTGGAGAGAATCAGGTTGCCTTTGCCGTTCGAGCTCCACTGCCCGAACTCCTGCGCGAAGATGTAGTACCAGGTCTTCCCGGTCTTCTGCTGCAGGAGGTTCTTGTACACCTCAGGCTGGTCCTGATTGCCCCATCCCGTGTACTTCTCGATCTCGTTGAACATCACGATGTCGGGCTGAAAGCTTGCGGCCCACGTCGCGAGACGATTCGGATCGTAAACGCCGTCCGTGCCGTAGCCGCCGTGGTGGGTGTTCCACTGCAGCAGGCGCAGCTTCACGCCGGAGGTGCTCGTTGAACCTCCGCTGGTGGTTGGCGTTGGCGTTGGCGACGTCGATCCGCTGCTGGTCGTCGTCGACGATGACGAGCCCATGGTGATCGTCAGCGTCGGGCGCGCGGAGCTGTCGGAGGCCTCGTCCGAGTAGTACTGCTTGTACGACAGCCGGTCTGATCCACCCTCGTCGATCAGGACGATGCGGGTGTATCGAGAGTCGCCGAAGTCGCCGCGGACGATGGCGTTGACCAGGGCCGTTACGTCGAAGCTGACTTTTGTACCGCCGGCGCCGGGGACAGAGGCCGTCGCGTACCGCGCGCCCAGATCTCCGCCCGCGGTCCCCCAGGGAGTGCTGCCGTTGCGATACGTCCAGGTCGCCGAATACTCGTCGTAGGACGAACGCTCCTGGAACGCGGAGATCGTTCGCGTCTCGTCGTTGCTGCCGCTGGCGACCGTGACGGTCAGAATCGCCTTCGAGATTGGTGTTCCCTGGGCGATGGTGTTGTCCGTATCGAACTTGAAGAGGGCGCGCCGGACGTAGGTGGGATCACTGCTCGCCCGCGTTTCGAGGACGTCACTGGAGCCGAAGTTCGTGGCCGCGTAACTCCCGCCGCGAAGCGTGGTGGCGTTGGCGTCGTTGAGGACCAGCGTCTGGGCAGCTGCGGATATGGCGCTGGCGGTGAATACGAGGCTGCCAGCAAAGGCGACCCGTCGGAGGCTCGGAAAAATCATCTACTCTCCGTCCCGGTAGAGCTGCCGAGCAGGCGCAGACGCCGCCTATGGCGCGTCGTCTGCTCGACAGGCGCACGCTCCGGTTTCGAACGCGCCGAGGCATTCGGGAAAAACGAGGCGTGACGAGTTGATTGTGAGGTGCCGGCGTACGTGGCGCCGACGCCCCTCGTCAGGCAAAGGTGTGACCAACCTCGGAAACGGCTGTTTTTACAGGAATTTACAGATCAGCGCACCAAAATAGGACTCATCAACGGATCCGGCGCACAACTCAGCCGTTTGTACAAATTACATCGAGAGCTGAAAAATCAAAGGATATTTGGCATGTCAGCGATATGGATCAGTTACGTTTCAGGACAAATTAGAAACTCGAATGCTCGAGCTTGTCTGCTCGGAACCGGACGTGCAGCAATCACCGACAGTCCACCGGCTCGTTGCGAATCTGTGGCGAGGAATTCGAAATTGGTTCGGGCGCATGGATTGCACTCGTGCTCGGCAGTTGATGCGTCAGCTCCACGACAAAAGAATCAGAGTCGCTATCGTCGCGCCCTCGATGGGTATTCTCGGCGGTCAAGCCGTCCAGGCACAGCGGCTGCTCGACCGGTGGCGCGACGACACGGATGTCGAGGCATGGCTGGTGCCCGTGAACCCTGTTCCACCCGGCATGCTCAAGCAGCTCGTCCGGATCAGGTATCTCCGCACTATCGTTACGCAGCTCACCTACTATCCCCTGCTCCTTCGTGAGCTGCGGAAGGCAGACCTGGTGCACGTCTTCTCGGCTTCGTATTTTTCGTTTCTGCTTGCGCCGCTGCCCGCCGTTGTCGTCGCCCGGCTGCTCGGAAAGCCGGTCGTCATGAACTATCGGAGCGGCGAGGCGCCCGACCACCTTCGCCGGTCGGCCATCGCGCGGGCAACGCTGCGGTCCGTCGAGCGCAACATCGTGCCCTCGGTCTTCCTCCGTGACGTCTTCGCGGGGTTTGCAATCACCTCCGAAATCATTCCGAACATCGTCGATCTCGACCGGTTCCGGTTCCGGCCGCGGCAAGGGCTTCGGCCGCGGATTCTCTCGACCAGGAATTTCGAGCCGCTTTACAACGTCCAGTGCACGCTCAGGGCGTTTCACCTGGTCCAGGCGCGGCATCCGGACGCCTCGCTGACGCTGGTCGGGTCTGGGTCGCAGGAGCGCGCGCTTCGCACGCTGACCGCGCAACTCGGGCTTCGCAACGTCACGTTTGCCGGACGGGTGGATCCGCGTGACATCTGGCGGTTCTACGCGGATGCCGACATCTACCTGCAGACGCCCGACATCGACAACATGCCGGCATCGGTGCTCGAGGCGTTTGCGAGCGGCTGCGCCGTCGTATCGACGGATGCCGGGGGCGTACCCGCGATTCTGACGAACGGCCGCCACGGACTCCTGGTCGCACGAAACGATCATCACCGGGCTGCCGAGGCCGTGCTCCGGCTGATCGACAATCCGTCGCTCGCGAGTGAGCTGACCGGTGCAGCCATCGACAGCTGCTCGCGGTATCAATGGAGCGCCGTCCGGACCCAGTGGCTCGCGCTGTATCAGGACGTTCTTCGAGCGCGCGCCTTGCCGGCGCCGTCCACAGCATGACGAACACCGCGGCTGTGCGGCGCGTGCGCGCGATGACGCCTGCCGAGCGGCGGTTCCGCGCCGCGTGCGCGCTGCGAATCTGGCGCGATCGACTCAGGCACCGGCTCGCCGAACCGTCGTGGGATCGTCGAATGCTGGCCGACCGGCTTTCCGCCGAAATTCCCGCGAGCCGCGAGGCCGCGCAGGCGATCCGGTCAGGCGACTGGAACAGGGCCGAGAACGCGCTCGCGCACCATTTCCGCACGCGTCTCTCTCCGTGGCCTGTTCGCGCGCGCGAAAAGGAAACCGTCGTTGCGGGAATCCGATCGCGGTTTCCGGCGTCGCCGCCGGACGCGGCGGCGCGAGCGGATCGCATTCTCCAGGGGCACTACGATCTGCTCGGATATCGCGACCTGCCGTACGGACCGTTGCCCGACTGGCACCTCGACGTCGTCCACGGCGGCAGAGGCCCCCGCGCGTTCTGGGCAGATGTGCCTTACCTGGATCCGAAGTACGGCGATCACAAGATCACCTGGGAACTGAATCGCCACCAGCACTGGTTGTCGCTCGGGCGCGCGTTCTGGCTGGCTGGGGATACGAACTACGGCCGCACGTTCGTCGATCAGCTGTACTCCTGGCTCGACGCAAACCCGCCGCTGACGGGAGTGAACTGGGCGAGCATGCTCGAACTCGCGTTTCGCGCGATCTCGTGGACGTGGTCGCTCGAATTGTTTACCGAGCTCGACGAGAGGGCCGCCGGTGAGCGGTCCTGGCGTACTGACCTGCTGCTCGCCCTCGACCGTCAACTCGCACAGATCGCGAACAATCTGTCGCGCTATTTCAGCCCGAATACGCATCTGACGGGAGAAGCGCTCGCGCTCTACGTCGTATCGCTCGCATTTCCGGAACTTCGCGACAGCCGCCCGCGGGCGGCGCTCGGGCGCGACGTCTTGTTATCGGAAATCGACCGCCAGATCCTGCCGGACGGCGGCCACGCAGAACGGTCGACGCACTATCACCGCTACTCCACCGACTTCTACCTGCTCGCCACCATCGTCGCGCAGCGGGCCGAGGACGAAGCGGCAGGTGCACTGGCGGACGCCGCGCGCAGGCAGGCTCGCGTGCTTCGTACACTGGCGGACGACAGCGGCGGGCTGCCCACGATCGGTGACGACGATGGCGGACAGGTGTTTTCGATGTGCGGGACGTCACCCGCGGATGTCCGCACGACGCTCGCGATCGCGGCAACGCTGTTGTCGGAGCCCAGACTTGCCGTGTCGCCGCCGACCGAGGAGGCCTGCTGGGTTGCCGGGCCCGATATCGCGAGCGCTCGACCATTTTCCGCACGCGAGCGCTGGACCTCGCGCGGCCTGCCCGACAGCGGCTACTTCGTATCGCGACAGAGCGGCGCACTGGCCATCTTCGATGCCGGCCGCCACGGATTCCTGAACGGCGGACACGCGCATGCCGACGCCCTTGGTATCACGACAACGGTTGCGGGCAGGCCGCTGCTCATCGATCCCGGCACCGGCACGTACACGATGGACGCCGCGTTGCGCGACCGCCTCCGCTCGGGTCGCCTCCACAACACGGTGCTCGTCGACGATGGCGAGCACGCCTCCGTCCGCGGGCCGTTTCACTGGAGCGCGACGACCGATGCGAAGTTTCTGTTCACGCAGGCCGACGATCACCTCGACATCGCGCAGGGCGCCCACGACGGATACGGCACACTGCGCCACGCGCGAACCGTCTTCGGCATCGACGGCGTCGGGTGGCTGATCGTCGATCAGCTCCTTGGAACCGCGCCGCACAGGGCCGAATCGTTCTGGCACCTGCATCCGTCCTGGCGGCCTCGACTCTTCGGCCGCACCGTGCTGCTCGATCACGCGCAGGGGGACCAGGCGGCGATTATCTCGACCGCGGCGCTCGTCGAACTCGTGAGCGACGGACCCGACGCGATCTTCGCCCCCGAATACGGGCGCATCGAGCGGGCACCGTTCGTCCGTGCGATCGAAGCGGGAATCGCCCCGTTCGCACTTGCGACGCTCGTCGCCACGGATGCTGATTTCGTGTCAGAGGCGACGATCGCGCTGGAGACGCTGTCGATCGCGGACGGATGGGACGCGACAGGCCTGCAGGTGTCCGGCCCGCGCCTCGACATCAGCGCGCTGGCGGCGGCTCCGCGACAGCCCGCCGGCGGGGCGGCGGAGCCGGAATGGCCGCGGATCCGCTACGGCACCATCCGCGCGCAGACCAACGGCCGCGCGGCCATTCGCGTGCGCCGCAACGATCGCGTGTGGCAGAGCGTCGTGGACGGCACCGAGGTGACGATCGACGGCGCAGCGGCAGCCGACCGTCAGAGTCTCGCCTGCGCGGTTCACGAGGGAGTCCGTTGATGTGTGGCATAGCTGGATTCGTCGACGCGGCACGGTTCGAGACGGACACCGCCGTTCCGGCGAGACTCGACGCGGAATTCGGGCTCGTCCACCGCATGTGCGACGTGATCCGCCACCGTGGGCCGGACGACGAAGGCATCCACGTGGAAGCAGGCGTCGGCCTCGGCATGCGGCGCTTGAGCATCATCGACCTGGCAGGCGGACGCCAGCCCATTCACAACGAGACCGGCACCGTCTGGATCGTCTTCAACGGAGAGATCTACAACTATCGCGAGCTGCGGACGGAGCTGGAGAACCGCGGACACGTATTCGCAACGGCCAGCGACACCGAATCGATCGTGCACGCGTACGAGGAGTGGGGTGAGGACGCGTTCGCCCGGCTGCGCGGCATGTTCGGGATCGCGCTGTGGGATCGCAGGACGCGCACGCTGTTTCTCGCGCGCGATCGCGCGGGGATCAAACCGCTGTACTACGTCGAAGCCGAGGGTCGCCTGGCGTTCGGCAGCGAAATCAAATCGCTCATCGCGGCGCGCGCCTTCGAGCCGCGGCTGAATCTCGAGGCGCTCGATCACTATCTCGCGTTTCTCTATACGCCGCGCGACGGCTCCATCTTCGAAGGCGTGCGCAAGCTGCCGCCGGGGCACTACCTCCGCTGGCAGGACGGCCAACCGGTCGTACGCCAGTACTGGAAGGTCTCGGCAGCGGAATCGTTCAGGGGCGACGAGCGCGAGGCAACCGAGGCGCTCGAGCGTGTGCTGGCCGACGCGGTGCAGGCCCACATGGTCAGCGACGTGCCGCTCGGCGCGTTCCTCTCCGGAGGCGTCGACTCGTCTGCCGTCGTCGGCTTCATGGCGCGGGCGTCGTCGCGCCCGGTCCAGACGTTTTCGATCGGCTTCGACGATCCGGCATTCGACGAGCTGGAGCACGCGCGGCTCGTCGCGCGGCACTTCGGCACCGACCACCACGAATTCGTGGTTCGTCCGGACGCGCTCTCGATTCTGGATCGCGTCGTGTGGCATTTCGACGAACCGTTCGCGGACGCGTCGGCGATCCCGACATGGTACGTGTCGGAAATCGCGCGGCAGCACGTCACGGTGGTGCTCTCCGGGGACGGCGGCGACGAGCTGTTCGGCGGGTACGACCGCTACTTCCCGCCGAAGCACGTGGCGCAGTTCGATCGCATTCCCGTGCCGGGCCTCCGGCACCTCGCCGCGCTCGCGTGGCCGCATCTGCCGCACGGCGTCCCGGGGAAAGCGCTGTTGCGTCACGTGTCACAGGACGACCAGGGCCGGTACCTGGATTCGATCGCGTTCTTTCAACCAGACGAACGCCTCGCGCTGTATTCCGGCGACGCGCAACGGCGGCTGACCGGATCGGCCGAGCAGACGCTCGCTGCGCGGTTCGCCCGCTTCGCGGCGCTGCCTCTGCAGAGCCGGATGATGCGGTTCGACTTCGAGACCTACCTGCCGGAGGACGTGCTGACGAAAGTGGACCGCATGAGCATGGCGCACTCGATCGAATCGCGTGTTCCGCTGCTCGACAACGAAGTGATCGACTTTGCGGCGACGCTGCCGGCGCGGTTCAAGATCAAAGGGGCGACGGGAAAGCACGTGCTCAAGAACGTCCTGCGTCCGATGCTGCCGCCCTCAATCCTCGAGCGCCGCAAGCAAGGCTTCGGCGTACCGCTTGGCGGCTGGTTCCGCGGCGGTCTGACGAACGTCTTTTCCGATGTGCTCACGTCCGCCCGCGCACGGCAGCGGGGTTATTTCGATTCCGCCGTCGTCGACCGGCTCATCCGCGAACATCTGAGCGGACGTCGCGATCATTCGCTGCGCCTCTGGCAGTTGCTGGTTTTCGAGCTGTGGCACCGTGAGTACCTCGACGGCGCGTCGACGGGATCCGGAGATGCCCACCTGCGTGAAGCGGCGTTCCCATCCATCCGCTGAGTTTCGCCGCTGGGCGAAATTTGCCAAGAAAATTCCTACTGCTGCCTCTCGGCTGCATGGCACTTCGCTTGCTGAGATTGCTGGCTGTGAAGCTGTCGCCACAAATACCGGTCGCGGTGTTCCTCACCAGCTTCCATCCCGGCGGGACCGAAGGGCAGATGATCGAACTGACCGAGCGGCTGGACAGAAGCCGCTTCGACGTCCACATCGCCTGCTTCCACGACGAAGGGGCGTGGCGCGAGCGGGCGCACGCAAGCGCCCGCGTGACAGCGTTTCCGATCCACGGCTTCGCCCGCCCGGCCACGATGGCGAAGGCCGCGGCCTTTGCCGCCTGGTGCCGGGCCAAACGCCTGGCCGTCGTGCAGACGTGCGACCTGTACGCGAATACGTTTGCCCTGCCCGCGGCGGCGCTCGCCGGCGTCCCCGTTCGCATCGGGAGCCGCAGGGAACTGCGACCCGACAAGAGCGCGGCCCAGATTGCGCTGCAGCGACAGGCCTACCGGTTCGCTCACAAGATCGTCGCGAATTCCTCCGCGGCTGCCGAGCAGCTCGTGCGCGAAGGGGTGCGGCCGGCTCGCATCCAGGTCATTGCGAACGGCGTACAGGGAGATCAGTTCAGCCCGCGTGCCGCCCGCAACGGCGTTCGGACGGTGATCACCGTCGCAAATCTGCGCCAGGAGAAAGGACACGAGGTGCTCATCGACGCCGCCGCGTGGCTGCGCGAGCGGCATCCGCACCTGCAGTTCCTGCTGGTCGGTGCCGGTCCGCGACGTGCTGCGCTCGAAGCGATGGTGAACGCGCGCGGGCTCCAGCAGACGGTCCTCTTCACGGGCCATCGACACGATGTCGCCGCGCTGCTCGCCGAGGCCGATGTGTTCGTGCTGCCCTCGCGGTCGGAAGCCTTTCCAAACGCCGTGATTGAAGCGATGGCCGCCGGACTTCCCGTGGTCGCGAGCGCCGTGGGCGGGTTGCTCGACTTGATCGAGCCAGAGCGTACGGGGCTGCTCGTCGCGGCGGGCGACAGTGCCGCGCTTGCCGACGCCATCGACCGTCTGATCTCTGAACCGCAGCGTGCGGCGAGGATCGGCGCGGCGGCCCGCCAGGCCGTGGCCGCACGGTACTCGTTCGAGCGCATGGTGCGCGGATTCGAATCGCTGTATATGTCCGAACTCGAAGCGCGCGGACGCCGCGTGCCGTCACTGGGAGCCGCGGCCTGAGTCATGTGCGGAATCGCCGGCCGTTTCAATTTCGACCCGCTTCGGCCCGTGCATCGGCGCACGCTCGAAGCCATGACCGACGCGATCGCACACCGGGGACCTGACGCCTCGGGCTTTCACGTCGCCCCGGGTATCGGACTCGGGCATCGCCGGCTCAGCATCATCGATCTGTCGACGGGCGATCAGCCGCTCTCGAACGAAGACGGCACCGTCTGGACGGTCTTCAACGGCGAGATCTACAACTTCGCCGACGTCCGCGCGGAACTCGCAGCGAAGGGCCATCGTTTCCGCACGGGGTCCGATACCGAAGTCATCGTTCACGGATACGAGGAGTGGGGCGAGCACTGCGTTGAGCGGTTCCGCGGGATGTTCGCCTTCGCTATCTGGGACGCCCGGGCGCGGCGGCTCGTGCTCGTCCGCGATCGGCTCGGCGTCAAGCCCCTTTACTACGCAGCACTGCCCGGATGCGGAGTCGTGTTCGGATCGGAGCTCAAGGCGCTCGTCGAAGACCCTGACGTGCCGCGCGAGTGGAGCCCCGAGGCGATCGATGCCTATCTGACGCTGCTCTACATCCCGGCGCCCATGACGGTCTATCGCGGCATCCACAAGCTGCCGCCCGCGCACGTCCTCGTCGCGGAGAAGAACGGCGTCCGGACGTTCCGCTACTGGGATCTCGAGTTCGGGAACGGCGGCCGGGAGGCAACCGAAGACGAATATCTCGAGCAGCTCGACGCGCTGCTGCGGGAATCCGTGGCGCTCCGCCAGATCAGCGACGTCCCGCTCGGCGCCTTTCTGTCGGGGGGCATCGATTCGACCGCCGTCGTGTCCTACATGGTCGAGACGAGCCCGCGCCCCCCCGTGACGATCGCCGTCGGCTTCAACCACGCGGCGTACGACGAGCTGGCACACGCACGCGTCGTCGCCGAGCACCTGGGTTGCGAGTTTCACGAACGGACCGTGACACCGGACGTCGCCGCGCTGCTGCCGAAGCTCGCGTGGCATTTCGACGAGCCGTTCGCGGACTCGTCTGCCGTCCCTACCTACTACGTCTCGAAGGCCGCGCGCGAACTCGTCACCGTTGCGCTCTCCGGGGACGGCGGCGACGAACTCTGGGCCGGGTATTCGCGGCACCGCATCGAACGCGTCGAGCAGCGGCTGCGCGCGTCGCTCGGATCCGCACGCACGGCGGCGAGCTGGGTTGGGCGGGCGCTGCCGCTCAGCGTCAAAGGCGCACGCGCGCTGCGCCACCTGGCGTACGAGCCGGAGCATGCCTACGCGTTGAAGCACGCCTACGGCATGTTCGAACCCGATGCCAAGTCGCGACTGTACACGAAGGACTTCGCCACGGCGACCGCGAACACGGACACGTTCGACACCTTCCGCGATATTTATCGCCGCTGCGCGTCAGCCGATCCGCTGGATCGGGCGCTCTATACGGATGTCCACACCTATATGGTCGACGACGTCCTGACGAAGGTCGATCGGATGAGCATGGCCGTGTCCCTGGAAGCACGCGAGCCGCTCCTCGATCACAAACTGCTCGAGTTCGCCGCCTCCGTCCCGATCTCCCTGAAACTGCGCGATGGCCGATCGAAATATCTGCTCCGCAAGGCCCTCACGCGGCGCGTGCCGCCCGAGATCGTGGAGCGGCGAAAGCACGGCTTCGAGGCGCCCATTGGCGAATGGCTGCAGGGGCCGCTCGCGTCGCTCGCGGACAGCCTGCTCGGCGATGGGCGGCTGCGCGATCGGGGGCTCTTCAACGATCGCGAGGTGGCGCGGCTCTGGTCCGAACATCGCACCGGCCGCGCGGATCATCGCCATCGGCTCTGGCAACTGATCATGCTCGAATTGTGGTTCCGTCAGTTCGTGGACCGCGCACCCGCTGAACAGACGCGGTTGGCGGAGGCCATGTAGCATGTGCGGCATTGCCGGAATCGTGGCACCCGATGGTCTGCCGCCGGAGGAAGCCGCGCGGCTGGCGCAGATGCGCGACATCATCGCGCACCGCGGGCCGGACGACGCGGGGCTGTACGTCGATCCGCACGCCGGCCTCGCACACCGGCGGCTCAGCATCGTCGATCTCGCAGCCGGGCACCAACCGCTGGCGAACGAAGACGACTCGGTCTGGATTGTCTTCAACGGCGAGATCTACAACCACGCGCAACTTCGCGACCAATTGAGCGCTGCCGGACACCGATACCGATCGCGCTGCGACACGGAGTCGATCGTCCACGCATACGAGCAGTGGGGAGACGCGTGCGTCGAGCGCTTCCGCGGGATGTTCGCGTTTGCCGTCTGGGACCGCACGAAGCGGCGGCTGCTGCTCGCGCGCGATCGTCTGGGCATCAAGCCGCTGTACTGGGCGCTTGCCGGCGGCCGCCTCCTCTTTGGTTCCGAGATCAAGTCGATCCTCGCGAGCGGGCTGGTCAAAGCGGAGGCGAACGAGGAGGGCATCCCCGAACTCCTGAGCACGCGGTACTTGTCGGGAAGCGAAACCATGTTTCGCGGCGTGCACCGGTTGCTGCCGGGGCATGTGCTCGTGTTCGAAAACGGCGCGGTCGCCACGCGGCAGTGGTGGGACGTTCCGATTGGCGTGCCGTCCGCCTCCGCGGTTTCCGATAAGGACGCCGTCAGCGAGTTTCGAGCACGCCTGGAAGATGCAGTCCGCACGCGGCTGATGGCGGACGTGCCGCTCGGAATGTTCCTCTCGGGCGGGCTGGACAGCAGTGCGATTGCCGCGCTCATGGCCGGGATGATCGACCGCCCCCTGCAGACGTTCTCCGTCGCGTTCGAAGATCGCGCCTACAGTGAGCTGGAGTACGCGCGGCAGGTGGCGCGAGCGATCGGCGCGGAGACGCACGAGGTGGTGATCGGCGCGAACGACTTCTTCGGCGCGCTTCCGCGGCTGGTCTGGCACGAGGACGAGCCGATCGCGCATCCGTCGAGCGTTCCGCTCTATTTCGTCTCCAGGCTTGCGCGCGACCACGTGAAAGTGGTGCTGACCGGCGAGGGCAGCGATGAACTCCTCGCGGGCTACGGCAAGTATCCGCGGGCGCTCGCCAACTGGCGGGGCGGCGCCGCGTGGACGCTGGCGCCGGAGGCATTCCGCTCGTACGTGGCAAATACGATCGTCCCGCGGCTTCCGGGACGGCTGGGCCGGTACGCGGCGCGCTCATTCCTGGCAATGCCGAGAACGCCCGAAGCGATGTTCTTCGACAACTTCGCCGCGATCGGACTGCGCCGCCAGCGTACGCTGCTCGATCCGGCATTCCGCGCGCAGGCCACGCCCGAGCGGGCGTATGGGTCATCACGCGCGTGCTTCGACGCGCCAGACGGCAACAGCACCGTCCTCGACCGGCTGCTGTACACGGATTTGAAAACGTACCTGGTCGAACTGCTGATGAAACAGGACCAGATGAGCATGGCAGCGTCGATTGAGAGCCGCGTGCCGTTTCTCGATCATCCGCTCGTCGAGTTTGCGGCGGGCCTTCCGGACCGCATGAAGCTTCGGGGCTTCACGACCAAATGGATCCTGCGGGAGGCCGTGGCCTCGGTCCTGCCGCCCGCGATTCTGGCGCGCCGCAAGATGGGCTTCCCTGTGCCTTTCGGCATCTGGGCAGGGTCCACGCACAACGGGATGCTGCGGGACGTTCTGCTCGATCGCCGTACGCGGGAGCGCGGCATCACTGACACGCGTGCGGTTGGCGCATTGCTCGATGCGCACGCGTCGGGCCGCGCGAACGGTGCGGACGCGCTCTGGAGCCTGCTGAACCTGGAACTCTGGTACCGCACGTTCATCGACGGTGAAGGCGTGCAGACGCTCGAAGGCGCGGGGGCCACAGTACCGGCGAAACAGCACGGCAGACACCCGAGGGAGGCAGCGGTCGCATGAAGCTCCTCTGGCTGAACGCGGGCCTGCTTCTCCCGCTGGACAAGGGCGGCAAGCTTCGTACGTGGCACGTGATGCGCCACGTGGCGCGCCGCCACGAGATCACCTACCTCTCGTTCGAAGACGCTTCGGCAACGGCCGCCGAGCGTGACGGGATGCGCGACGTCTGCCGCGAACTGCTGACGGTGCCGAGGACCGAGCAGCCAAAAGGCACGTCGGCTTTCTACGCGCGTGCGGCGCGATACGTCGTCGACCGCGTGCCGTACGCCGTGGCGAACTATCGATCCGGCGCATACCGGCAGCAGGTCGAGCGGCTCCTGCGTGAGCGGCAGTTCGACGCCGTTGTCTGCGATTTCCTGCCGCCGGCGGTCAACCTTCCGGACGCGCTCCCGTGCCCCGGTGTGCTGTTCACGCACAACGTCGAGGCGGAAATCTGGAGACGGCACGCCGAGAATGCGTCCAACGTCGTCTCGCGCCTGCTGTTCCGGCAGCAGTGGCGGCGGATGTTGCGTTTCGAGCAGACCACGCTTGCGCGGTTCGATCTGGTGCTCGCCGTGTCGGAGGCGGATCGCCGGACCTTCGAACGCCTGTATGCCCGGAGTCTTCACGCGCCCGTCCACGTCGTACAAACCGGCGTCGATACGACGTACTTCGCGCCGTCGAGCGAGCCGCCGTCGCGCGCGCATCTCGTGTTCACCGGTTCGATGGACTGGCTGCCGAACGAAGACGCGATGACGTACTTCTGCCGCGAGATCCTGCCGCGCATCCGGGCCGCGGAACCCGATGCGACGGTCAGCATCATCGGCCGCGCGCCAACACCGGCCGTACGCCGCCTCGCCGAGCAGTACCGCGGCGTCGAGGTCACTGGACGGGTAGACGATGTCCGGCCGCACGTGCACCGCGGCGGCGTATACGTCGTGCCCCTCCGGATCGGCGGCGGCACGCGCCTCAAGATTTTCGAGGCCATGGCGATGGGCAAGGCCGTCGTGTCGACCACGATCGGCGCCGAAGGCCTTCCGGTCAGGCCCGGCGTCGACATCGCCGTCGCGGACGACCCCGACGGATTCGCGAACGCGGTGGTCCGGCTGATTCGCGATGCGCCGGCGCGCCAGGCGATGGGTGCGCAGGCGCGGCAATCGGTCGTCGAGCGCTACGACTGGTCGGCTGTCGCCCTGGATTTCGAAAACGCGCTCGCGAGCGCGGCACGACGCGAGCGCGCTGGAAGCGCACTCGGCGGTTTGCCCTTCGCCGTCAGCCGTTTGCCGTAACGCACGGAGGATCTGATGAACGTGTCAGTGTTTGGTCTGGGATATGTCGGCAGCGTGTCTGCTGCGTCGTTTGCGGCCGACGGCCACACGGTGGTCGGTGTCGACGTCAATCCGGACAAGGTCAACAGTCTGAACGAGGGGCGGAGCCCGATCGTCGAGAAAGGCCTGGACGACATCATCCGCGACAACGCCGCCAATGGCCGCCTGCGCGCGACAACGAGCACGCACGACGCGGTCGCGTCGACGGACCTGTCGCTCATCTGCGTCGGCACGCCGAGCCGGCGCAACGGCAGCCTCGATCTCACCTATCTCGAACGGGTGGCCGAGCAGATCGGCGAGGCGCTCCGCGACAAGGAGTCGTACCACGTCGTGGTCGTCCGGAGCACGGTCCTCCCTGGCACCACGCACGAAGTCGTGATCCCCGCGCTCGAGCGGACGTCGGGGAAGAAATACGGCTCGGGATTCGGCGTTGCCGTCAACCCCGAATTCCTGCGCGAGGGCACCGCCATCGACGACTTCCGTCATCCGCCTCTGACACTGGTCGGCCACAACTACAAGTCGGATGCGGAACCGACGCAGGCACTGTACGCACACATCGACGCGCCGGTGGTTGCGACGACGATCCGGACCGCCGAGATGATCAAGTACGCGAGCAACACGTGGCACGCGCTCAAGGTCACCTTCGCCAACGAAGTCGGCAATCTCTGCAAACGGCTGACGATCGACAGCCACGAGGTCATGGACATCTTCTGCCGGGACGAAAAGCTGAACCTCTCGTCGTACTACATGAAGCCGGGGTTCGCGTTCGGCGGTTCCTGTTTGCCGAAAGACGTTCGGGCGATGCAGTATCGCGCGAAGGAAGTCGACCTCGAGATGCCCGTGATTCAGTCGATTCTCACGAGCAATCAACTGCAGATTCAGCACGCGATCGACGAGGTGATCGAGACCGGCCGCAAGCGCGTGGGGCTGCTGGGATTCAGTTTCAAGGCGGGCACCGACGACCTGCGCGAGAGCCCGATCGTCATCCTCGCCGAGGCGCTGCTCGGCAAGGGATATGCGCTCGCGATTTACGACAAGAACGTCTCGATTGCGCGGCTGGTCGGCGCCAACCGGGAGTACATCAACACGCAGATCCCCCATCTGTCGTCGCTCTTGTGCGAGACCCTCGACGAGGTCCTGGACCGCTCCGACGTGCTCGTCGTGGGCAACTCCGCGCCGGAATTCAGCGAGGCGTTGACGCGCACCCGACCGGACCAGGTCGTGCTGGATCTCGTGCGGGTGAAGGTCGACCGCGCACGGATTCCGGCCGAATACCGGGGCATCTGCTGGTGAGAGGAGACGGCGGCGCTCGGTGAATCACTGCAGCAACTCACCGATTTGCCGCGTCACCTCGGGCAGTGACGCCGTGAGCTGATGCCCGTCCTCCAGCAGGTGCAATTCGACGTTGGGCCTGCTGGACGCCCACTGCTCCACCGTCGCCGGATCGACCACGTCGTCGTGCCGTCCCTGGAAGACGAGCACCGGCATCGGCACACGCGCGTGCAGTGCGTCGTAACGCCGCGCATCCTCGTACAGTGCGTAATGCACGGGCATGAAGCGGCCGTACCCGAAGTGGAATACGTTCATCGTTCCTCTCGACTTCCAGTCGTCCAGCGCCGTCTCTCCCATCCGCGTCATCGCCGGTGAGCCGAAGTCGAGGGCCGGCGCCAGCAGCACGAGGTTCGCCACGCGGTCAGGCCACGCGGCGGCGGCGTTGACCGCCACGAATCCGCCGAGGCTCGAACCGATCAGCGTGACCGGGGCCTGCGCGTCGTCGATGATCGTGCGCGTCTGCTGCAGCATGCGGGTCACGGTCAGCGTCGAAAAATCCGGCAGGTTGAAATCCGGCGCCCGGAAGTCGAGACCCTGCTGCCGGAGCGCCTTCCCGATGAACGCCGCTTTCGTCGACGTCACTCCGGACGCGAACCCGTGCAGGTAGATCACCATGCAGCGCGCCGCTGCTCCGCGTCCGCCAGCCAGCCGCGGCGTAGGTTCTCCGGCGGGATGCTGCTCAAGCAGGGCTTGATATCGAGGATCGGCGTGCCATCGAGCATGTCGATGCCGCGCACGTGCAGGTTCGTGCCCTCCCGTCGCAGCAGTTCGACGACCGTCAAGCCGATCGGGTTGGGGCGCTGCGGAGAGCGCGTCGCAAACACGCCGTGCGGCCGGTCGTCGGATGGCGGGTGTGCGGTCAGCTCCACGCGATCGACGCGGTGAAAGAACCAGATCACGTACAGATGAGAAAAGCCTTCGATGTCCGTGAGACCGTCCGCCAGGTCGCCGCGGATCTCGAGGACGCCTTCGGCGCTGTGCTTCGCGCCAGGGCCTTTCGGGATCGATGCGGCATCCGTATACGGACTCCGTACGACGCCGATTGAGGTCAGCGTATGCGGCATGACACCTCCGTTTCCGTGCTTCAAATCATCGTCTTACACCCTGGACGGCACCGGCATTGGATCGATCCAACGCCGTCCGTGCAGTAGTCGTATGTGAGCTCCTCGCCTTTCCTGATGGTCCTGGCAGCAATGATCCAGATCGTCTGTCCGATGACCCGCGTGTAGCAGTTCGGCGTGCAGGAGTGATTGATGTAGCGGGCAATGTTCCCGCCCACCGCGGCGTCGCGGACGTACAGCCGGTTCAGTTTGAAGCACCAGATATGGCCCTTCTTCAGGTAGCGAATCTCGCGCTCGAGGCTCTCCTGGTTGGTGATCTTCTCGCCGGCGTAAGTAACGATCCGCTTGCTTTTGGGAATCGGCTCGAGCGCAAATACACCCCATCCCTGGATCCTGGAGTGGCGGCGTTCGATCACGGGAAGACCGGGAGCGGTTGGACGACGAGGAGGCACGCGAGCCGCCATTCTATCCGGGTGATGTGCGCGGAACCAGAGATAATCCGCCGGAGCGCCATGCTATAGTCGCTGCATGGAAGGCATCATCCCCGCGTGGGGACGCATCCTGCGCGGTTATCGCCCTGCGTTGTCGATCGAGATCACCCGCGAGTGCCCGCTGCGGTGTCCCGGCTGCTACGCGTATGGGGACGAGCATCTCGGCGGCGACGTGACGCTCCGCCAGGTCCACGACTATAAGGGACAGGAACTCGTCGACCGCGTGCTCGCGCTGGTGGACGCAGAGAAGCCTCTGCACGTCTCGATCGTCGGCGGCGAGCCGCTCGTCCGCTACCGCGAACTCCAGCAGATTCTGCCGAAGCTCGCGGCACGCGGCAAGTACGTGCAGGTCGTCACCAGTGCCGTGCGTCCCATCCCGATTGAATGGGCGTCGATTCCGCGCCTGCAGCTCGTTGTGTCGATCGACGGACTGCAGCCCGAACACGATCGCCGGCGCACGCCCGCCACCTACGACCGTATCCTCAAGCACATCGTCGGGCAGCAGATCACGGTCCACTGCACGGTGACGCGGCAGCAGGTGCAGCGTGACGGCTACCTGGAAGAGTTCATCCGCTTCTGGTCCGACAACCCGAACGTCCGACAGATCTGGGTAAGCCTCTTCACGCCTCAAGTGGGTGAAGTTGCCGAAGAAATCCTCCTGCCCGCGGACCGCGAGCGCGTGGTGGCGGCGCTGATGACGCTGCGCCGTACGTACAAGAAGCTCGCGATGCCCGAGGGCCTCATCAAACAGTACGCCGCACCGCCAAACAGCCCGGACAGATGTGTGTTCGCGCAGACGACCAACTGCATCTCTGCGGATTTCGAACACCGGATCACGCCCTGCCAGTTCGGCGGCACGCCCGACTGCTCGCAGTGCGGATGCATCGCGTCGGCCGCACTCGGCGCCGTCGGAGCGCATCGGCTGCCCGGCGGTATCCGTGTCGGCGCCATTTTCGAGACGTCGCTCAAGATCGGCCGCGCCGTGAAAGCCAAACGGCAGCCGCGGCAGTTTCCGGCGCCCACGACCGCTGCCTGATGGCCCAGCTCGCATCATTCGACATCACGTCCAACATCGACCTGCAGGAGGTCGACAACGCGGTCAACCAGGCGCGCAAGGAAGTCGCGCAGCGCTACGACTTCAAAGGCTCGCGTGCCGCCATCGATCTCGACCGCGTCGAAAACACGCTGACGCTGACCGCCGACGACGAGTTCAAGATGAACGCGCTGTGGGAAATTATCCAGACACGTCTCATCCGCCGCGGCGTCCCCGTGAAAAACCTCACCCCCGGGACGGTCGAACGGGCAGCCAACGACACCGTGCGCCGTGTCGTCACGCTGCAGCAGGGCATCCCCACTGAAGCCGCCAAGGAGATCGTCAAGTTCCTGAAAGATCGCAAGCTGAAGAAGATCACCGCCGCGATCCAGGCGGATCAGGTCCGCGTCTCCTCCGCCTCCAAGGACGAATTGCAGGAAGCCATGCGGCTGCTCCGCGAGCAGGATTTCGGCGTGGCGCTCCAGTTCGGCAATTACCGTAGCTAACCCGGCCTCTTTTCGCGGACCAATTCGCGACAGCGACAGTACGCGTCAAAACCGCAACGCGATCGGACCATGGGGGACAGGACGGGCCGCCCCGCTTCCCGCGGAAGCGGCTCCCCGTGACGCGTCTTTCCGGCCGCTGAGCACGAAGTGGGGTGTCCGAGCTGGGGCCCCATCGCGCCAGCGTTGACGCGATCGGACGATGGGGGCGAGGACGGGGCCGGCCCCGCTTCGCGCGGAAGCGGCTCCCCGTGACGCGTTCTTTCCGGCCGGTGAGCACGAAGTGGGTTGTCCGAGCTGGGGCGCCACCACTCCGCCGTGGCGCAGCCGTTGCATCGGCTGAGGCATGCGTGCACGACTCGCGATTCCTCTCGCGCTGCTGCTGAGCTTCGCCGTTTCAGCGTCGATCGACGCGCAGCAGAAGCCCGCGAACAAGCAGCCGGCGAACCCGCAGGCGCTCACGATTTCGAAGTTCCAGAACCGCGTGAACACCTACGTCGCGCGACGCGACAAGCTCGAAGACACGCTCAAGGACCTGCCAAAGCAAACCGACCCCGCGTCCGCTGACCGTCATCAGCGCGCGCTGCAGAAGCTGGTGCAGACGAGCCGCTCGTCCGCCAAGCCTGGCGACATCTTCACGCCGGACATGCAGCAACTCGTGCGGCAACTGCTGCGCCCGATCTTCGCGGGCAAGGACGGCCGGCAGATTCGGGACGAGATTCACGATAACGAATACAAAGGCAACGCGCCGCTCGCCGTGAACGCGAGGTATCCCGACGAGGTCCCGCTGTCGACCGTGCCCCCGCAGGTACTGCAGTCGCTGCCGAAGCTGCCAGGCGAACTCGAATACCGATTCATCGGGACGAACCTCATCCTGTTCGACCCCCACGCCCACATCATCGTCGACTACATGGAACGCGCTTACCGATAACTGCCGGAACGCCGATGCGCAACCGCTTCCTTGCCAGCTCGATTGTCGTGTGCGCCGCGCTGGCTGCGGCGTGCAGCACTCCCCCGCGATTCACGGAACACCCGGCTGCGAGCCACGCGGCCGCGCCCGCCCAGAGCGGCCAGGCCGCGCCGGCCGAGATGCCGCTGCCGAACCGCGACGACTCGCTCAAGTTCGCCGTCATCGGCGACAACGGCAACGGTTCGCGCGATCAGTACGACCTCGCCTCGCAGATGGCCGCGTGGCATCAGCGGTTTCCCTTCACGCTCGTCGTGATGGTGGGCGACAACCTGTATGGATCCGAGCGGCCGCAGGACTTTCAAAACAAGTTCGAGCTGCCGTACAAAGCGCTGCTCGACAGCGGCGTGAAGTTCTATGCCTCCCTCGGCAACCACGACTCGCGCGAGCAGCGGTACTACAAGCCCTTCAACATGGACGGGAAGCTGTACTACAGCTTCAAGGCTCCGAAACAGGATGTCCGGTTCTTCGCGCTCGAGAGCACGTACATGGACGACGAGCAGTTGAAGTGGATCGAAGACGAGCTGAAGAAGTCGAACGAGAAATGGAAGATCTGCTTCTTCCACCACCCGCTCTATTCGTCGGCGCGCACCCACGGCTCCGAATTGAAGCTGCGCGCCGTCCTCGAGCCGCTGTTCATCAAATACGACGTGTCGCTGGTGCTCAATGGCCACGACCACGTGTACGAACGCATCAAGCCGCAGAACGGGATCCAGTACTTCGTCACGGGCTCGGGCGGCCAGTTGCGCGAGGGAGATCTGCGGAAGGGATCGCCGCTGACCGCAAAGGGCGACGACACCAACCAGGTGTTCATGATGATGGAAATCAACGGCGACGATCTGTGGTTCGCCGCCGTGGACCGATCCGGCAAGGTGATCGACTCCGGATCCATGACGCGGCGGAAACCGTAGGCGCCGCGCCCCGCGATCAGACGACAGGACGGTTCAGCCTGCCGTCCCTGACCGCCAGTCCGACTCGAACACAGCCGCAATCTTCTTCGCGACGCGCGAGTCGTTGACGATGACGCCGACTTCGCGGCGCCCGTCCAGTTCGAGCTTGCGCAGGCTCTGACTGCCCACGAAGGCGCTCGCACCGTCGCGGACGATGCACCGGACGTGCAACCGGAGGTCGGCGAGTCTGCGCGTCTTCACGCCAGGCAGGTCCTTCTCCAGGTGACCGATGATGCGGATCTCGACGCCGGCTTTCGCGCGGTCGAGCAGCACGCGCTGGATGAGGTTGTCGCTCACCTGCTGGTCGTAAATGAGCAGCTGCTTGTTCGCGCCCTTGACGAAACTGGTCAGGACGGTCCGTGAGTTCTCGGGGCTCACGACGAACCGCGAGTGGCCTGGGGTGTAGGGCTGCCGGGTGAAATCCGCCTCGAACAGCCGCATGGCTTCGGCCACCAGCTTTCGGTCCCGCGTCACCACGCCAAAGCTGCGGCTCTTGTCGATGTCGAGCTTCGTGTAGTTGAATCCGTACACGTGCAGCGACTCGTTGTCGATCACCATCATCTTCCCGTGGTAGCGGGGCAGGTCGTCGGCCGTCCGCGAGACGGTCAGCCCCGCCGCGAGCAGCTGCTGCTCCAGCTTCCGCAGGGTCTTCTCGCCGCCCTTGTTCGTGTGCGCGATGAGCGCCTGCACGTCGACGCCGCGCACGACGGCGGCTTCGAGCGCCTTCTGGACCTCCAGGCGATCGAACCGGAAGATGACGATGTGGATCGTCCGTTTCGCTCGTTTGATCGCATGCACGACGGGCGTGGCGCCGTCGTCCGGCTCGATAATCAGCTTCACTTCGTCTTGGGTTTCTTTTCCGACCAGTCGACGGCGGCGTGGCCTTCGGGATCCAGCCTGAGTATGGCGTTGGTCACGCGGTCGCGGCGAAGTTCGAGCGGCACACGCGCATCGTAGCAGACCTCGTCGTCGGCCGCCGACCGCAGCTCGTACTCGATGCGGAAGCGCTCCAGAATCTGCTCGAACTCGCCGCGCCGGGCGTCCGTGTCGTCACCCATCTTGATCTTCAGGTCGAACAGGCGGGTCGTGTCCGGCTCGAAGGACTCGATCACCCAGAGCGCGAGAAGGATGAACACGGTCGAGAACGCCACCATCGCGTAGAGGCCGACGCCCGCGCCGAGACCGATCGCGAGCGTCGAGAGCATCACCCCGGCGTCCTTCGGGTCTTCGATTTTGGCGCGATAACGGACCAGTCCTGCGGCGCCGACGACGCCGAATGCGCGAGCAAGGTTGGTACCGACGACCATCATCACGAGGGCGCCGACGATCGCGAGGATGATCTGCGTCTGGATCACGGCGGGATTGCGCGTCGGTGTGCCTCGCCGCCGGGGACGGACCGCCAGTGCCGCGCCGAGCACCGCCGCAATCGGCAAGCGGATCAGCGCCTCGACGACTTCGGATCGAAAATCGATCATGCCGGCCCCTTTTTTGGCGGTCTCCGCCTGCGGGTCTTTGAGTTCGTCGAGCAGCGACGGCTGCTGCGCAGACACCGTCACCACGAGTGCGGGCGAGACCGGCGCGGACACGAGCGCGAGCGCAAACAACAGCGGCAGGGCGCGACGGCGGCGGGTCATTGAATCGCGAGTCCTTCCTTGATCTTCTGCTTGAACCGGCGAATGAAGCGGTTCGCCAGCTCCGGTGCGTAGCCGCCAGCGCGAAACGCATCCTGCCACTGATCGTCGGTGAGCCGCTGCAGATGTTCGCAGATCCAGTGCACGTCGGCGGCCGTCATCTTCGAGACGAGCACGTCGTGGCGCCCGCGCCAGTCGAAGTGAACGATCCCGTGCTTGTCGATGCCCTTGATGAACGGCGTCTGCTCGAAGGCGCGGATATCGCCGCGCGGCGCGCTGATCACACCCGTGCGTCCGAACGATTGCCCCAGGTCCCGGGCGACGTACCATCGCCTGGCGCCCTCGTACTTCGCCTCCAGCTCGTAAATCGCATTCTGCTGGTCCTTCAGATCGGAATTACCGAGCATCACCTGCATGACGAGCAGCCCGTGCATTTCGCGCGTATCTACGAACGGGTTGTGATAGTAGGACCAGTCCCCCTTCGCGTCGAGGCCGTAGAGATCCGGCTTCTTCTCGCGAAATCGCGCGGGCAGCTGCGGATTCGGGTCGGGAGACCCGTCCGCGTTCCATCGTCCGACGTAATAGATAGGCGGCTGGTGATACCCGAGGCCCCACAACAGCCTCGAGGCGACGAGTTCTGTCGACGCCTCGGGAGGGAATTTCGCACTCCATTCCCGGCCTGGCGGGCCTTCGACCGTGAGACCGGTGCTGAACCCGCCGCGCTTCACTTCAAGCACTTTGTACGTGATTGACGTGTCCGGCGCGAGGCGGCGGCCGCCGACGCCCCAGAAGAGATTGCGCGCGGCCGTGGGCTGGACCCAAAGCTCGGCCATCTTCTCCGGGGTCATCGGGCCTGTGAGCGTCGAGCGGACCGGACGGGTGCAGGCCGCACAGACGCAGCACAGGACAAGCAGGCTCAAACGCCGCATACGGTCCGGCTGAGTGCAAGCGAGTTGCCAGCTCAAGGGCAGGCAAAGAATGCCGAGGGCTGAATGCGGACGGCTCGGTCGAGGCGGAGGGCCGCGACAGGATCGCCCATCGCCCATCGTCTGTCGCGCTATCGGAAATCGTGCGAGTCGACGGGAGGCGAGGCGCCGCCGAGCGGGTGGACGCGTTCGGCGCGGACCGACGTGACACCCTCCTGAATCTGCAGCGTGCCTTCGACGAGGAGATACGGCGCGCCGACGACGTGCGCGCGCTGCTCCGCAAAGAGATCCGGCCGCACGATGATGTTGGCGATGCCGGTTTCGTCTTCGAGCGTCAGGAACACGAACCCCTTCGCCGTCCCCGGACGTTGACGCGTGATCACGGCCCCCGCCACGCGCACCCGCCGGCCGTGCCGCCCGAGCGGCAGATCGCTCGCGCGCAGGACGCCGCGCAGCGCCAGTTCGGACCGCCGCAACGACATCGGATGCGGACCGATGGTCAGGCTCGTACCCGCGTAATCCGCCAGCAGCCGCTCGGGTACGGTCATCGGCGCGAGCGGCGAGGCGGGAGGCGGGAGGCGCGAGGCGGCAGGCGCGAGGCGCGAGGCGGGAGGCGCGAGGCGCGAGGCGGGAGGTTCGAGGTTGGAGGATTGGGAGTTGGGAGTTGGGAGTTGGGAGTCGCTGTTACAAGCCTCCTCGAAAAGTTCGCCCGCGGGCCTGATCGCCTGCTCGATCTGCCATAACGCCGTCCGCCGATCGAAGCCGAACGCGTTCAGCGCGCCAATGGACGCCAGCGTGGCGACTTCGTCGCGGCGAATACCGGTACGGCGGATGAAATCGTCCAGTGAGGAGAACCGAGGGGCGAGGGGCGAGGGGCGAGGGGCGACGCGGGAGATGGAACCTTCGACGGGCCACACATGCGAGCAGACGTTGCAGAACGCCTCATGCGTGTGCAGCGCCTCGACCATCGATTGATCGTCGCATCCGCACTTCGGACACCGGATTTCGCTTACGCGCCGTTCTCCTCCCACCTCCCGCCTCGCGCCTCGCGCCTCGATCGCCTCACCGACGTCGCGGCGCAGCCCATTGACATACATGAGCCCCAGCCGCACGCGGCCGTCGGTTTCGACGCGGCACGTCCAGTCCGACACCTGCACGTCGATCGGCGCGAAGCGGACGCCGTGGCGCTGCGCGTCCTTGACGAGCGTCGATGGATGGTAGAACCCCATCGGCTGGTTGTTCAGCATCGCCGTGTAGAACGCCGCGGGATAGTGCGCCTTGAGGTACGCACTCGCGTACACGAGCAGCGCAAAGCTCGCGGCGTGCGATTCGGGAAACCCGTACAGCGCAAACGACGTGATCGATCGGATGATCTCCTCCGCCGGCTCGTCCGTGATCCCCTGCTTCGCCATCCCCGCGCGCAGCTTCTTCTCGATCTCCTGCATCCGGCGCTCGGATCGCTTGAACCCGAACGCGCGGCGCAATTCTTCCGCTTCGCCTCCGCTGAAGCCCGCGGCGACCATGGCCATCCGCAGCAACTGCTCCTGAAAGAGCGGCACGCCGAGCGTCCGCTCGAGGATCGGCTGCAGCGACGGATGCGGATACGCGACCGGCTCCTGCCCCTGCCGCCGCTTCAGATAGGGATGCACCATCTGCCCGACAATCGGCCCGGGACGGATGATCGCGACCTCGACGACGATGTCGTAGAACGTGTTCGGGCGAAGCCGCGGCAGCGTCGCCATCTGCGCACGCGATTCGACCTGGAAGATGCCGATCGTGTCGGCTTCCTGCAGCATGCGGTACACCGCCGGATCGTGCGGCGGCAAATGCGCGAGATCGAGCGGCGAGGCGCGAGGCGCGAGGCGCGAGGCGGGAGGCGCGAGGGAGGGGGGAGGCGGGAGGCGCGAGGCGCGAGGTTCGAGGTCGGAGGTGAGAGGTTGGGCGACCATCGACCATCGACCATCGGACATCGAACGTCGATCATCGGACATCGAACATCGATCATCGGACGAGGCGCTGTTCACGATTTCCAGCGCATCCTGCAGGACGGCCATCATGCCTAGTCCTAATAGATCGACCTTGACGATGCCCATGTCGGCGCAGTCGTCCTTGTCCCACTGGATCACGACGCGGCCGGGCATCGATGCATTCTCGAGCGGCACGACCTCGTCGAGCCGCCCCTGGCACATCACCATGCCGCCGGAATGCTGGCCGAGGTGGCGCGGAAGGTCCTGCATCTCGGTCCAGAGGCGGCCGAACACCTGAATCGTCGGGTTGAGCGCGTCCATCCCGGCCTCGCGCAGGTTGCGCTCGAGCGTCTCCTTCGGATCGATCCACTCGAACTGATTCATCACCTTCGCGAGCGCGTCGACCTGCGGCGGCTCGAGGCCGAGGACTTTCCCGACCTCGCGCGCGGCGCTTCGGCCGCGATACGTAATCACGTTCGCCGTCATCGCTGCACCGAAGCGGCCGTACTTTTCGTACACGTGCTGAATCACGCGTTCGCGCCGATCGCCGCTCGGCAGATCGAGGTCGATGTCGGGCCACTCGCCGCGCTCTTCCGACAGGAACCGCTCGAACAGCAGATCCATCCCGATCGGATCGACGGCGGTGATGCCCAGGCTGTAGCAGACGGCGCTGTTCGCCGCGGATCCGCGCCCCTGGACGAGCACGCCTTGCTGGCGGCAGAAATTGACGATGTCCCAGACGATGAGGAAATAGCCGGCGAGATCGAGCTTCTCGATGAGATGCAGCTCGCGTTCGAGCTGCCGCGTATGCGGCGCCTCGAGCGGCCGATACCGCTCGCGCGCACCGGCCAGCGTGAGGCTGCGGAGAAACGACGCCATCGACTCCCCGTCCGGCACCGGATATCGAGGAAACCGGTACCCGAGATCCGCCATGGTGAACGACAGGCGATCGGCGAGATCGCGCGACGCCGTGATCGTCTCCGGGAGATCCGCGAACAGCGCCGCCATCTGCGCCGGCGGCTTCAGGTATCGCTCCGCGTTGCACGTGAGACGCCGGCCCGCACGCTCGATCGTCGTCTTGTGCCGGATGCAGGTGAGCACGTCGTAGAGCGGCCGCGAGGCCGGCTCGGCAAAGCGAACGCCGTTGGTGGCGACGAGCGGCAGATGAAACGCGGCCGCGAGATCGCGCAGCGCGTGGTTGTCCGCCTCTTCGTCGCGCAACAAATGCCGCTGCAGCTCGAGATAGACATTCGCGCGGCCGAAGATGCCGACGAGGCGATCGACGAGGCCGCCGACCCCGAACCGGTGGCCGCTCAGCATCGCGCGGCCCGCCAGCGCGATGAGGCCGGACGTCTGTCCGTCGAGCTCGTCGAGCGAGAGCGCGCCCTCGCCTTTGGGCGATCGAAGCTTCATGGCCGTCACGAGGCGGCACAGGTTGCGGTAGCCGGCTTGCGACTCTACGAGGACGGGCAACTTGAAGATGGCGGGAGCGGCAGACGCGATGACCGGACGACGGATCTCAGACGACGCTCGAGTGGTCATCGTCAGCTCGGCGCCGATGATGGCCTTCAGGCCCGCTTTCTTCGCAGCGAGATGAAACCGCGGGCTGCCGTAGACCCCGTCCCTATCCAGCAGCGCCAGCGCGGGATAGCCGAGCGAGGCCGCGCGATCGACGAGCGCCTCCGGCAGCGATGCGCCGTCGAGGAATGAGAATGCGGACGCAGCATGCAGCTCGATGTACACGAAAGAATCCTGTGCGTCGCCGTCTCAGTCGTACAACCCTTCGAAAAACCAGCAGCCCGTCGCGCGGTCCTGGAAGAGGCGACACACCTCGCCGCGCGCGAGCGCCACGTCCCATTCGCTGCGATCCCATCCGCCTTCGCCGCTTCGCGGCTTCGGCGCGACAGGTCCAGGATCGCCGCTTCGCGGCTTCGGCGAGACAGGCTCAGGATCGCCGCTTCGCGGCTTCGGCGCGACAGGTCCGCTTTGCGGCTGGCGTGGGACCTGGTTGCGTGTCATCCACCAGCCGCCCGAAGAACGCCACGGGCCTGCGCACTGGACGACGGCACCTGACGGGATGCCGCGGCGGGACGGCGCGAGAAACACGGGACGCCCGCCGGAGACGTTGACGCGGATCGCGGGCGGGAACCGCTGGCGCCGCAGCACGTACGCCGTCGCCGCGGCCGCATCGGGGCGCGGCGCTTCCCGCGCGACGGTCGCGCTGAACGGCTCCATCACGAACGCGCCCGGCTGATGCGAGTCGACGACGCGGGGCGAGCCGACACGCGACTCCCCCACCAATGCCGACAGACGCGCGACGAGCGTCGACACCGTTTCCGGCGACGGCACCGCGCGTTCGAGCAGCGAAAACTGCGTAATCCGCGACGGCGCCGGGTCGACCTCGATCGTGACGATATCGACAGAGACCTCGCGGCTGCCGTCGACGCCGCATGGCGGCCGGGATTCGAGGTCGAGGAGCAGCAGCGTGCGCAGCACCCGCGGATCGCGGATCGGCGCGGGCAACTGCAGCACGCGCGTGTCGATCGATCGATCGGTGAGCCGGAGATCGAGATGGATCGCCGCGGCGCCGCGGTCGAGGCGCTCGAGCATGACCGACAGGGATTCCAGCAGCCGCGCAAAGACGAACGACAGCGCCTCGAGCGCATCGACAGGCCATTCGAGCTCGAGGCGCTCGATGAAGCGCGGAACCGCAGCATCGGGGACGAACGGCCGCGGGTCGCGGCCGCGCGCGAGCTGCTGCAGCGCCGCACCGCGACGGCCCAGGCGCGACGAGAGCTCCGCCGGCGGCAACGCGGCGAATTCGGCGAGCGTCGTGATTCCCCAGCGCGCGAGCGTGTCGTACGGGCGCTCGCGCTCGCGCACGTCGAGTCCCGGCGGCAGCGATTCCAGCTCCCGCAGGACCGTCACCGGCGCGTCCGCGATCGTCCTCTGACGCGGCACGCGCGCGAGCACGCGCGCAGCCGTTTGCGTCGGGGCGACCGCCACCGTTGCTTCGACCGCGGCCTCGACGAGGGTTCGGCGCAGCTCGCGCGCGATGTCGCCCGGCGCGCCGATCAGGCGACCGAGCCCGCTGACGTCGACCAGTAGCTCCCCTGGCGCCACACGCCTCACACGCGGCGAGAAATCCCGTGCGATCGCCGTCAGCGCCTCCTCGGCTGCAGGCCCTCGCAGGCACGCAAATAGCTGATGCGGCTGCTGCCTGGCCCGAGACGGCGTGTCAGCCGGCAGCTCCGCGTGCGGCGCGTGCGCGGCCGGCGCCGCGCGCAGGAATCGCGCGAGCTGAGGCACCGTATCGGAGGCAACGATGTCCGGGATGGGCGGCGTCAAATCGTCGTATGAGGGAATAGACAAGGGAAACTCCCAACTCCCAACTCCCAACTCCCAAGCGCTACATGCGCGCTCTCATGATTCGCGGGCACGGTGCCACGCCGGCGAACAGGCGGGCGCGCGGCGCGGCGCCGCCCACCCAGCGCGCCGGTGACGTCGTCAGCGAGACGGTGACGCCGAGCGGACTTCTCGCCGTGCGGTCCTGCGCCACGATCAGCGCGACCGTGTCGCTTCCTTCGATCGTTCGCGCCGCGCGCATCCACGTCGTAAACGGAAACCGGCGCACCATCGGCGGCGGCACGTCCGCCAGATCGAACACGACAAGACCGAAATTGCCCGCCTGCAAGACGAGCGAAAACGCTTTCAGCGCGCGGACCGGATCGCCTGTATCGCGCACCCACAGCACGCGCGTCAGATCGACGCCGTGCGCCTCGGCGGACGAGGCATCGAACGTGTCGCAGACGTCCACGATCGCCGCGACTTCCCCGCGCGCCGTCGCAGCCGCCAGCGCGCTCATCACGAGCGTCGTCCGTCCGCTCGATGCGGCGCCCACGATCTCGGATACATGCCCGCGCCGCAGCCCCCCGCCCAGCGCCCCGTCCAAGTCACCGTGACCGGTGGCGGCGAGGCGGTCCGGCGGCACCTCGGTCCACGGAGCACTCGAGGTGAGCGTCACGTCCAATTTGTGATCGCGGAGGAGGGCTTCGAGTGCAGCTCGCATATCCAGTTGCCGGTCGCCAGTTGCCAGTTGCCAGTTGCCAGTTGCCAGTTGCCAGTGCGTGGTTTCGCTTTTTATTCGCCTGACCGGGCGAGTATACGCAGATCCGGGGCGCGGATCAAGGCGGGACGCTAACTTGTGCGTATGACGTAAGATAAACGCGCTTGTTTCGCCGCGCGTTTGCTGCCTATACCTATCGCGATTTTCGCGTCCTGTGGTTTGGGGCGTTTACCTCGACCGTGGGCAACTGGATGCAGGAAGTTGCCCAGGCCTGGCTGGTCTTCGACCTGACGAAATCGTCGTTCTACCTCGGCCTCGACGACTTCCTCGGCCAACTGCCGATTCTGCTGTTCACGCTCCTCGGCGGCGTCATCGCCGACCGCCGGGATCGGCGCCATCTCCTGATCGGCTCGCAATTCGTCCAGATGACGACTGCGTTCGTCCTGGCCACCCTGGTCTACGTCGGCATCGTCCGCGTCCAGCACATTCTGGTGCTGTCGTTCGCGGCCGGTCTGGGGCAGGCCTTCGGCGGCCCGGCGTACCAGGCGCTCATTCCCTCGCTGGTCCAGAAGAAGGACCTGCCGAACGCGATCGCGCTCAACTCGATTCAGTTCAACCTGGCCCGCGTCTTCGGGCCCCTGCTCGCCGGCTACACGCTCGCGAAATGGGGAGCGGCCTCCTGCTTCACGATCAACGGCCTTTCGTTCTTCGTGGTGATCGTGGCGCTGCTCTCGCTGACGATCAAACACATCCCGCCGCCCGAGAAGACGCCGATGATGCACGACTTCAAGGGCGGGTTCAACTATGCGCGCCAGGAATCCACGATCGTCGCGCTCACGATCCTCGCGTCGCTGACGACGTTTCTCGGGCTCCCGCTGCTGACGTTCCTGCCGGTGTTCGCCAGAAACATCTTCCACGGCGACATCAATCTGTACAGCCACATGATGGCGTTCTCGGGCGCCGGCGCCGTGTGCGGCGCGCTCGTCGTTGCGTGGCTCGGACGGTTCGAGCACATGGGCCGCGTGCTCCTCATCATCCTCGCCGTCTTCGGCATCCTCGTCACCGCGTTCGCCGTGTCGCGCGTGAGATGGGTGAGCGACCTCGTGCTCTTCGGCACCGGCGCATCGCTGCTGATGGTGTTCTCGATGACGTCGTCGCTCGTCCAGCTGATCGTGCCGGACAACCTGCGCGGACGCGTGATGAGCATCTACATGGTGGCGTTCCGCGGCGGCATGCCGCTCGGCAGCCTCGCGGCCGGCTGGGCGGCCAGCCTCACGTCCGCCCCGCTCGTGCTCGGCGTCAACGGCGGCCTCATCTTCTGCGTCGCCGTGTACTTCCTGTTACGCAGTCACGGCGTACGCGAATTGTGAATTGCAGATCAATCTTCAATCTTCAATCTGCAATCTGCAATTCCCGAGCGCCCGTCCACTGCGCGATCGCCTCGTCGACGGTGACGAACTGCCGCTCCGCATCTGTTGCATACCAGGCCCTGAAGTAGTCGAGGCCGGCGCGGTGCGCCTCGTCCGTGAAGGCCTGAAGCGCGTCGGTCACCCACACGAGATCGAACCCTTTTTGAAACGCGTCGCCGCTGGTATGGCGCGCGCAGCAGTCCGTGTGCAGGCCCGTGATGTAGAGACGTGAAATCCCGGCGCGGCGGAGCCGCTGCTCGAGATCGGTACTGAGAAACGGGCTGTAGGTGGATTTCTCGAGGACGATGTCCCCCGGTCGGGGACGGAGGTCGTCGACGATTTCGGCCTCGTGCGTGCCTTTCATCGCGTGCGGCGGCCACTTGGCCAGCTCGCTGTCGCCTGGCTGATGCGCATCCGTCGCGTAAATCACCTGCACTCCAGCTCCCCTCGCGCCTTCGAGCAAACGGCGAAGCGCGGGGATGATCGATTGCGCGCGCTGCTGGTACTCCGGGCCGCCGGCGGTCGCGATGGTACCGGGAGCAAACACGAAATCATTGGCCAGGTCGATGACGAGAACTGCGCTGCGGTCGGACATCACTGCCTCCCATTGGTTGAAGGTTCCGCGCCAGGGGGCCGTTTGGGCAACGCCTCAGTCCGATGCGGAATCGGACTCTCCTGGCCGGCGGCGCAACAGGGCGCCTATCTCTGAAGCATAAGAGATAAATAGCACCTGCACAACTCCCAACGACGCAAGGCTCGTTTGCTCGACCCCGCCACACAGCTGCGCTCTGCCTTCCAGCTTGTGGAGTTGTGTAGTTGGTAGTTGTTCTTATGCCGTGATCATCCAGGCGACGCCCAGGACCACCGACGACGCGCCCACCAGGAAAGAGGCGCCGGCGCCGATCCGCGCGAGCGCGTGTGTCGAGAGCACGCGCGCCAGCGCGACGCCGAAGAGCGACATCGAGATGAGGATGCCGACGGCGAACACGGTGATGAGCGAGAGGAGCAGCGGCAGCGGCGCCGCGCCGAGGCGCGCGCCGAACGGTGTGAGCATCGCGAGCGCGCGCAGGCTGCTGATCGCGAACGCCGCACCGATGATCGTGGGCAGATGCGAATGCGTCGTTTCCGCGCGGTGGTGGTCCGGCCCGGCGACGTGCAGATGCCAGTGCGGACGCGGCTCGTGCGGGTGCGCGTGCGTGTGGCCGTAGACCCGGCCGGAAAAAATTCCCCAGAGCGCCACGCCGCCGATGATCACGAGCAGCGCGCCGCCGAGCATTTCGCCGCCGCGCTCGACGACGGCCGGGATCGACCAGCCGATGAGGACGAGCAGGCCGGCACCGCAACTCAGGAGCAGTGCGTGGCCGATCGCGAAGCGCGTGGCGACGCCGAGCGCGCGGGCCCGGCGCGCCCCGGGCGACTGCACCCGGCCGTCGACCGTCAGCGCGGCGATGGCCATGAGATGGTCGGCGCCTAGGCCATGCAGAAAGCCGAGGAAGAGCGCCGTCGACAGCAGGATCACGACCTCAATCGTAGCGGCAAACCCCGTGAGCGACAGAAAAAAACGGCGCCGAGGACGAATCCTCGACGCCGTGCGGCCAACTCCTCCCGCTGGCGGCTCATTCGTACGTTCCCGACGCCCGATTCCTATTCGGCAGCTCGGAGCGTTGCGTGACGGCTCGCGCCTTCCTAAAACGAGATCTTCGCCTGGACGCGCATCGACCGCGCGCCACGGAATTGATCGGGAAGGCCAAAGCGCGGATCGGGACGGACCTTGCCGTTCGCGGCAACGATGGCCGCCTCGTCGAATCCCTGGAAAAACCCGGCGTCCGTCAGACCCGGCAACTGATCACGGTATCTCGAGGTGGCGAGACGCGTCACCGTATCTTGATCGAACAGATTGAACACGTTCAGATACAAATCCAGCTCCGACCGGCCGTGCAGATGCAGCCGATGGTAGATGGACAGGTCCGTGTTGCTAAAAACCGGCGTGCGGCCCATGTCTCCACGGCCATACGGGAAAAACGGCACGCTCTTGAACGTAATCGTGCTCGACTGCGGGGTACCGCTGGCAAGGTCGTAGTTGACGCCGATACCCGTGCCCCACGGCAATTGATACGTGGCCTGGGCTTTGAAGTAATGCGGGCGATCGGTGCCGAGCACCCCGTAAACCGGATTGCCATTCTGATCGAACGACATGTACAGCCCGTCGAAGAACCGCTCCACGCTCGGGTCGCTGCGACCGTTTTCGTCCGAGCTGGCGAGCCCCGAGTAGTTCCCGTAGATCCGGCTGAAGGTGTAGCTGGTGTTCAGCGACCAGTTGTTGGCAAGCCGTTTCCGCAGACGGAGCTCGAGACCGTCGTAATCACGCCTGGCCGGCGGCTGCGCCGGACACGTCGTGCACGGCGGCGTGGAATTGAGCAGCGTTTTCGACGCGACGCCGTACCCGGGGTTCGCGATCATGAACACTTCGCCCACACCCGCGACCTGAATGCCGACGTCTTCAATGGTCCGATCGAGCCACTTGTGCGCGTAGCGAACGCCCACCGACATCAGGTGGTTCAACTCGTGATCGACCCCGAGCGTGAACTCCTGCGTCCGAATCGGTTGCAGGTTGGGATCGACGAGCGGGTCGTTTGGATCGTTCGAGACATGACGCCGGTCCGCCTGTTCGATGAACGTGCCGGGGCAGCCGCTGCCCGGTTCGCCGGTGCAGGTGATGCTCGGCCAATTGAAGGTGTCGAGCGTGTAGTGGTAGTCGATCCAGTGCTCAGCGCCCCAGGCGCCACGCGGCAGCTCGAGTTTGCTGATGTCGTAGAACTGACCCCAGCTGCCGTACGTTTTCCAGCGGCCGTCACCTTTGACGTCGAGCGCGAACCCGACACGTGGGGCGATCTTGTCCCCAAAACCGAACTTCAGGCTCGGGTTCTCGGGACGATAGGACGGCATGGTTTCGCTGTCCGCTCGGACACCGGCGTTGATGGTCAGCCGGTTGTTCAGCGTCCACGCGTCCTGGATGAACAACCCGATGTTGTTCGAGTGGATCTTGCCCTGCGTGTAGAAGCGCGAGACCGTGTAATAGCCGTAGGCGCCGCGGACCTGCCGCGGCGGATCGTCGAGCGTCGTCCGGGACGCGTTCCAGCTCAAGGCGACCGTCGGTGCCTGCGCCCCCGTCAGCACGTCGTTCGTCAAACGTTCGAACTGTACGCCGGTCTTGAACGTGTGCTGTCCCTTGAACGTCCCGTAGTACGTGCCGTCGACGTTCACGCCGACGCGACCAAACTTGTCGCGGACGTCGCGCGTGCTCGCCGGGTTGTCCGCGAAGCTGTTGATGTTCTGAAGGCTGGATGGAATCTCAGGGAACGGGCACGCGCTCGTGCCGGCACGCCCGGGATCCGTGCAGACGTTCGAGCCGCTGAAGGTGTGACGGAGCACGTCGGAGAACTGCGTCGCCGTCACTCCCCACGTGTTGTACGTCAGCAACCCGACATTCGTGTTGACGAAGAATTTCGGCGTCACGATCCACGCCAGATCCGTCGCGTATGAATCGTTCGACGTGTTGTGGCTCAGCGGATTCGGGAAGAGTGTCGGGTTGCTGGTGCTGGTCCCGTTCGGTTCCTTGCCAGGCAGCGTCGACGGAGCGCCGATGCCACGTTCGTTGCTTGCCGCGAATTTCAGCCGCAGGTTCCGGAGCAGCTGGGTCGTGACGTTGTAATTGACGTTATGGTCGGTGCTGTCGTTGCGGAAACTCTTCGTCTCTCCCGTCGATTGAAAGGTGACGGTGCGTTTCGCGCGGCTGATCTGCGGCGCGTAACCCGCAAAGAACCACACGCGATCGTGCAGGAGCGGACCGCCGATATCCACCACCATGTCGCTGCTATACGACGGGTCGCGGGGCGTCGTGATGTATTCGGCGAGCGTCTGGTTCGACGGGTTGAGCCGGAGCGAGGGCCGTTCGGCGCCGCTCCAGTCGCTGTTGGAGTAGTACCATCCGGCGTCACCTCTGTAGGTGTTGCTTCCAGACTTCGTGATCGCGCTGATCACGCCGCCGGTCGTGGCGCGATACTCTGCGTTGTACCCGCTGGATTTCACCTGCACTTCGTCCACGAAATCGACCAGCAGCTCCTTTTGCGACTGGCCCGACGTCAGCGACGTCGTATCGAGGCCGTCGATGACGAACCGGTTTTCAGCGCCTGACGCGCCATCGACCTGCAGGCCGCCGGCCTTGGTCTCGTCATTCGTACCGGGCGCCGTTGTGATCACACTCGTGAAGTCGCGGCCGCGCGGAATGCGATCGATGAGGTCCTTGTCGATACTGACGGTGGCGGCGTTCTGCTTGACATCGATGACGGGCGGCGTCCCTGTGACCTCCACGGTTTCTGCCACCCCGCCGAGCTTGAGACTGAAATCGACCTTCAGAATGCGGCCGAGCTGCAGCTCGATGTTTGCGACCTTTGCGGGCTGGAAGCCCGAGAGGTTCGCCGTCACCTCGTAGATACCAGGAGGCAACGCCGGGAATCGGTAGGCGCCTTCTCCGTCTGTGACCGTCGTTTGTCCCGTCACCAGAGCGGGGCCGCGCGCCTCGACCGTGACGCCAGGAAGGACGGCTCCGGAGGCGTCCTTGACGATTCCTTCGATTGAACCGCGCGTTTCCTGCGCCACTGCCGCAGGCGCCAGCGCGCACACCAGTGCCAGCATGCCCGAAAGGCACATCAGCTTGTTCATGCCGTCTCCCCTCCTCCAAGGAGATGCCGGAACTGGGAAGCAGTACCCGTCCGGCGGCGCCGATTATAGAACGGGTCGGGACCAATGCGCGAGGCGCGAGGCGGGACGGGGGAGGGGGAGGCGAGAGGCGGGAGGGCGGCGGGGATAACTCTCAACTCCCACTTCCCAACTCCCAATTCCCAATCGGGAGGTGCGAAATGGGTGCGCGCGATCGAGACGGGGAACCGCGTTGCAGTCCCCCGTTCCCGTAATTGAGGTCAGTTCACTGGTTCTGCTTGTGTCTCGTGATCTGGTCCCACAGCGTCGCGCCGCCGCCGCCGAGTAAGGCGCCGATCGCCGCGCCCTTTTTGCCGCCGATCACAGCGCCAAGGCCTGCGCCCGCGCCCGCAGACGATCCGATGATGACGGCGCTCTTCTTGACCGAACGCGTCGGCCGGCGTGTGTAGTGGCGCACTGGTTCGTCGACCACGCGCTGCGGTGCCGCGGTCGTGTACGTGGCCGGCACGACGCGCGGCGCGTCGTAACTGACGGCGCGTTCATATGCGATCGCTGGCGCGGGTGCGACGGCAGGTTGCGGCACGTAGGAAACTGTCTGCACTCCCGTCCCGGTAGTTGTCGTCGCGGCGGTGCTCACACACGCAACCTGCGACATGGCGACGCCGTCAATGACGGTCGGGTGTACGACCGCGCGCTGCGTCGGCTCGCAGGCGACGGACATTGCAGGTGACGGCGATGCCAGTCGCGCATCGGTGGACGCCGCGTCGCGCGTCGCGCAGCCAACCGTGGCAAGCGCGGCGCCGACGGCCAGCACGGCTGCGCGTCGGACGAACGGTGTGTGCGGGGTTCTCATGGTCCTCACTCCTCTGCACCCCTGTTCATCAACGGCCATGCCATGAAGAGACCGGCGAAAAATGCCAGTTTTCAACGTTTTTTGAGCGTTCTGAGAAAGCGCCGGATTGGAGTGTCCTCCAAAGGACACAGCTCGTGAGTACGCGCGAGGCGGATGGACGGCTAGCGGAACCCGGCGAGGACGAAGACGCGAAAGAGCACGGCGCCAATGAACGCCGCGGCTGGAATCGTGAGAACCCACGCCCACACGATCTGCCCGGCGACGCCCCAGCGCACGGCGGACAGGCGCCGCGTGGCGCCGACGCCGACGATCGCGCCGGCAACGGTGTGCGTCGAGCTGACGCCGACGCCAAAATGCGTGGCGACGAAAATCGCGACCGCCGCGCCGGTCTCGGCAGCGAAGCCGCCCATCGGCTGCAGCTTCGTGATTTTCGACCCCATCGTGTGGATGATCCGCCAGCCGCCCGTCAGCGTCCCGAGGCCGATGGCGGTGTACGCGGCGATCTCCACGAGCCACGGAATGGGCAGCTGCCCGTGGTCCATCTGCAGATAGCCGCCCGTCACGAGCGCGCCCGCGATGATCCCCATCGTTTTCTGCGCATCGTTCGCGCCGTGCATCAGGCTGAAGCCGGCCGCCGAGAGCAACTGCAGCCGCCGAAACCACTGATCCACGCGCCCGGGACGCATCGACCGGAAGGTCCAGTAAATGGCGACCATCACCCCCAGCCCCACGACCAGGCCGAGGAGTGGCGAGACGACGATGAAGATGAGAGTTTTCGTCCAGCCCGACGGCACGATCGCGGAGAAGCCCGCCTTGGCGACCGCCGCCCCGGCGTACCCGCCAAACAGCGCGTGCGACGAACTGGTGGGCAGTCCGTAATACCAGGTGATCAGGTCCCAGACGATCGCGCCCAGCAACCCCGCATAGATGACCGTGAAGTTCACGACGCTGAGATCGACCATCCCGGCGCCGACGGTCTTCGCGACGGCGGTGCCGAAGAGGAACGCGGCGGCGAAGTTGAAGAACGCGGCCCACACGACGGCCTTCGCCGGCGACAGCACGCGGGTCGATACGACCGTGGCGATCGAATTCGCGGCGTCGTGAAATCCGTTGATGTAATCGAAGATCAGCGCAACGAGGACGAGCCCGCCTACCGCGAGCAGGTTCGCGTCCATCCGGCTCAGGCGTGCTTCACGACGACGCCTTCGACGACGTTAGCGACGTCTTCGCAGCGATCGGTGGCTTCTTCCAGGAAGTCGAGAATTTCTTTCCACTTGATGATCTTGACCGCGTCGGCCTCGTCCTTGAACAGCGACTGGACCGCCTGCTGGTGGACGCGGTCGGCTTCGTTCTCGAGCCGGTTGATCTCGACGGCGCACTCGGCGACCCCGCGGCGTCCCTCGAGCGCGCGCATCGCGCAGGCGATCTGCTCGACGGAGTCGACGATGAGACGCGACAGCTCGCGCGCGCCGAAGCGGACGCTGTCGATGTGGTACAGCCGTACGAGCGTCGCGCACGCGTCGATCGCGTCCATGACATCGTCGAGCGACCGCGCGAGCGCGAAGATGTCTTCGCGGTCGAGCGGGGTGACGAACGTGCGGTTGAGCCGCTGGATGATTTCATGCGTGAGGAAATCGCACTTGTGTTCGACTTCCTTGATTTCGTCGGCCTTGTCCCAGATGGGCCGGTCGGGCGCCAGCATCGTATCGAGCAGCGCCGCGCCGTGGCGAATCTGCTCGGCCAGCGCCGAGAAGTCGTCGAAGAACTTCTCCTCGCGCGGGATCAGTCTAAAGGCCACGCATCCTCACTTCCGGCGCGATCTTAGCAGATCGGCCGCGCGCCGTTCTCCGTGACCCGTTCGCCATCGGCCGCCCCGCCCCGTCGCGAAATCGATAACGAGATTGGGAATGGGGAGTTGGAAGGTGGGAGTTGGAAGTTGGAAGTTGGGAATTGGGAGTTGGGAGTTGGGAGTTGGGAGTTGGGAGCTGGGAGTCCGGGGTCCGGAAGCGGGAAGCTGAGGCTGACAGCTGAGCGCTGAGAGCTGAGAGCTGAGAGCTGAGAGCTGAGAGCGGTAAAACACGCTATGCTGGCCCGATGTCACGTCATTCTTGCCTTACCGGGGCGCTCTTCCTCGCAGGGGCGCTCCTCGTGCCCGCCACGTCCCGCGCCGACGTCA
>DATJFQ010000077.1:0-143455 GCA_035495555.1 Vicinamibacterales bacterium | reverse complement strand
CATGCTGGACGACGTTGTGGTCATGGTGCTGGCCGGCGGCGTCGGCGAGCGCCTGTATCCGCTGACCCGGGAACGCGCCAAACCCGCCGTGTACTTCGGCGGCCCGTATCGGATCATCGATTTCACGCTCAGCAACTGCCTGAACTCGGGGCTGCGGCGAATCTTCATCGCGCTCCAATACAAATCGCTCTCGCTGGCGCGCCACCTCCGATTCGGCTGGAACGTCATGTCCGAGGAGCTCGGCGAATTCGTCGAGGTGCTGCATCCGCAGAAGCGCGTCGGCGAGCACTGGTATCAGGGTACGGCGGACGCGGTTTACCAGAATCTGTACTCGATCCTCCGCGAGACGCCGCGGCAGCTCATCGTCCTGTCCGGCGATCACGTCTACAAGATGGATTACGGCCGGATGCTGCGGATTCACCGCGAGCGTGGCGCCGCCGCCACGATCGCGGTCATCGAGGTGCCGTCGGAAGAAGCGCACCGATTCGGGGTGATGCAGGTGGACGAGGAAGACCGGCTGACCGGATTTCTCGAGAAACCTCGCGATCTGCCGCCGGGCCAGCAGGTGCTCGCCTCGATGGGGATTTACATCTTCGACATGTCGGTGCTGACGCCGGCCCTCGAAGAGGACGCGCGGCATCCGACCAGCCACGACTTCGGCAAGGACATCATTCCGTCGCTCATCAACAAGGTGCCGGTCTTCGCCTACCGGTTCTACGACGAGAACAAGAAGGCCGCAAAGTACTGGCGCGACATCGGCACGCTCGATGCCTATTTCGACGCGAACATGGATCTGTGCCACGTCAATCCGGAGTTCAACCTCTACGATCCGGAATGGCCGCTGCGGACGCACCAGGTCCAGGCGCCCCCGGCCAAGTTCGTGTTCGCCGACGAAGGGCGCCGGTGCGGACACGCGCTGGATTCGATTATTTCCGCCGGCTGCATCATCTCGGGCAGCACAATCCGCGGCAGCGTGCTCTGTCCGAACGTGCGCGTGCACAGCTTCTGCGAAATCGACCAGAGCATCCTGATGCCGGACGTGCGCGTCGGCCGCCACGCGAGAGTTCGCCGCGCGATCATCGACCGCGACGTGTTCATCCCGCGCGGCGCGCAGATCGGGTTCAACGCGGACGAGGATCGCCGACGCCACACGATCAGCGACGGCGGGGTGGTCGTCGTGACCAGAGACGAAGAACCCTACATCGCGCCCATCAGCGAGGCGGCGCTCCAGTACGAACGGGAATTCGACCAGAGAGGGAACGAACGGTGAAGATTCTGCAGGTGCACGGCCGCGAGATCCTGGACTCGCGCGGCAATCCGACCGTCGAGGCCGAGGTGACGCTCGAGGGCGGCTTCCTCGGGCGCGCCGCGGTCCCGTCGGGCGCCTCGACCGGCGTTCGCGAAGCGCTCGAGCTCCGCGACGGCGACCGTTCGCGCTACGGGGGAAAGGGCGTTCGCAACGCCGTGGGGCACGTCAACGGTGAGATCTGGAATGCCATCGTCGGCCGCGACGGCGACCAGCGCGCGATCGACGAGCAGATGATCGCGCTCGATGGAACGGCGAACAAGGGCCGCCTGGGCGCCAACGCCATTCTCGGCGTGTCGATGGCGCTCGCGCGCGCGAACGCGCTCGCAGCGGGGGTGCCGCTCTACGTCCACGTCGCGCGGCTGTACGACGGACAGCAGGACGTCTCGCCGGCGCTCCTGCCTGTCCCCATGATGAACATCCTCAACGGCGGCGCGCACGCGGACAGCAGCGTCGACTTCCAGGAATTCATGGTCATGCCGCTGGGCGCGGCTTCTTTCGCAGAAGGGGTCCGCTATGGCGCCGAAATCTTCCACGCGCTGCGCGGGATTTTGAAGAAGAAAGGATGCTCGACCGGCGTCGGGGACGAAGGCGGCTTCGCTCCGAGCTTGTCGTCCAATCAGGAGGCCGTCGACGTCGTCCTCGAGGCCGTCGCGAAGGCCGGATACACGGCCGGCCAGGACGTCTGGATTGCGCTCGACGTCGCCGCAAGCGAGTTGTGGGACGAGAGCGCGAGCCGCTACGAATTCAGGAAGTCCGGCGACAAATCGCGCACGCCTGACGAGATGGTGCGGTTGTACGAAGACTGGGTGAGGCAATACCCGATCGCTTCGATCGAGGACGGCCTCGCGGAGGGCGACTGGGACGGCTGGAAGTCCATGACCGCCGCGCTCGGCGCGCGCATTCAGCTCGTGGGCGACGATGTGTTCGTGACGAACCCGGAAATCTTCAGGCGCGGCATCGCGGAGCACGTCGCCAACGCGCTGCTCGTGAAGCTGAATCAGATCGGGACCGTCACCGAAACGCTGGATGCCGTCGCGATGGCGCGCGACGCCGGGTACGCGAGCGTCATCTCGCACCGTTCCGGTGAAACGGAAGACACCACCATCGCGGATCTCGCCGTCGGCACCAGCGCGGGGCAGATCAAGACCGGTTCGGCCAGCCGTACCGACCGGATCGCGAAGTACAACCAGTTGCTGCGTATCGAAGAAGAACTCGGCGCCCGCG
The DNA here is from genome assembly GCA_035495555.1 of Vicinamibacterales bacterium. Lineage (GTDB taxonomy): Bacteria > Acidobacteriota > Vicinamibacteria > Vicinamibacterales > 2-12-FULL-66-21 > DATJFQ01. Next base: position 140,922 of record DATJFQ010000077.1, on the reverse strand, counting down.
CACGTTACGCCGGAAAGACCTCGATTCGGCAGTTGGCAGACGCGCGGCGAACCTGATCGGTCGTTCGAGCATCGAACATCGAACATCGAACAAGCATATGTTCACACTCGTCCTGCTCCGGCATGGGGAAAGCGACTGGAACAAGGAAAACCGGTTCACCGGGTGGACGGACGTCGACCTGTCGGCCAGAGGACGCGAGGAAGCGCGGGAAGCCGGACGGCTGCTGAAAGAAGGCGGCTACGGTTTCGATCTCGCGTTCACCTCTGTCCTGAAGCGCGCGATCCGTACGCTGTGGATTGCGCTCGACGAGATGGACCTGATGTGGATTCCCGTCGAGAAGTGCTGGCGCCTGAACGAACGGCACTACGGCGCGCTGCAAGGGCTGAACAAGGCTGAGACGGCGGCGAAGCACGGCGACGCGCAGGTCAAGATCTGGCGTCGCAGTTACGACATCCCGCCGCCGGCGCTCGAGCGCGCAGACCCGAGGCATCCGTCGCGCGATCCGCGCTATGCCGCCCTCGCCGAATCGGAGCTGCCGCTGACCGAATCGCTGAAGGACACGGTTGCGCGGTTCCTCCCGTACTGGCACGACACGATTGCGCCCGCGGTCACGTCGGGGCGGCGTGTGCTCATCGCGGCTCACGGCAACAGCCTGCGAGCCCTGGTCAAGTACCTCGACAACATCTCGGAGCCGGCGATCGTCGAGCTGAACATCCCCACCGGGATCCCGCTCGTCTACGAGCTCGACAGTCGGTTGAAACCGGTTCGTCATTACTATCTCGGCGATGCGGACGCCGCAGCCGCGGCAGCCGCGCGCGTCGCGGCCCAGAGCACAGCCCCCCGATCGGAATGACCGCCGATTTCGACGTCCTGATCGCGGGCGGCGGCCTCGCGGGCTTGAGCCTCGCCCGCCAGTTGCGTTTCGAGCATCCGGAGATTCGCGTCCTGGTCGCCGAGAAGCGCCGTCACCCTGCGCCCGAAGCCGCATTCAAGGTCGGCGAGTCGACGGTGGAGATCGCCGCGCATTACTTCCACACGCGTCTCCGGCTGGCAGCGCACCTCCGCTCGGCGCAGCTCGAAAAGTTCGGGCTGCGGTATTTCTATCCGTCGTCCGACAACCGTCGCATCGATGAGCGGTTCGAGCTTGGCCCGACGGACTTTCCGCCGGTCCCGTCGTTTCAGCTCGATCGCGGCCGCCTCGAAAATTTCCTGCTCGAGGAGGCGCGCAACGCGGGTGTCGATGTGATCGACGCCTGCCGGGTGACCGGTGTCGAATTCGGCGACCCCGCCCATCGGATCGGGATACGCACGGGCGACTCGTCGCGTGCGGTCACGGCTCGCTGGCTGGTCGATGCGACGGGCCGTCACGGGCTGCTGCGGCGAAAGCTGAATCTGAATCACGCCGTCGGGCACGGCGCCAATGCGAGCTGGTTTCGCATCAGGCGCCCGCTCAAGGTCGACGACTGGTCGGACGACGCGGTGTGGCGGGGCCGGGTGGCGAGCGGGAACCGGTGGCTCAGCACGAACCATTTGATGGGTCGCGGCTACTGGGTATGGCTGATCCCGCTCGGCTCCGGATCGACCAGCGTGGGGATCGTCGCGGACGATGTCCTGCATCCTGCCGCACGCATCAGCCGTTTCGAGGGGGCGCTCGACTGGCTGCGCGAGTTCGAGCCGCAGTGCGCAGACGTCGTGGCGGACACGCGCGGCGATCTCGAGGACTTCCTCGCGCTGCGCCATTTCGCGCACGGCTGCAAGCAGGTGTACTCGGCCGAGGGGCGCTGGGCGCTCGTCGGGGAGGCGGGCCCCTTTACCGACCCGTTCTACTCGCCAGGATCCGATTTCATCGCGATGGGCAACGAGTTCACCGCTAACCTGATCGCCTGCGAACTGGCGGGAGGCGATGTCGGACGGCGAGCAGCGCTGTTCGACTCGACGTATCTGCGGTTGTACGACGCATTCCTGCGGCTGTACGAAAAGCAGTACCCGATGATGGGGCACGCGGAGGCGATGACCGCCAAGATCGCCTGGGACAACGCGTGCTACTGGGCGATCACGGCGCTGATCTTCTATCAGAAACGCCTCGCGGACCCGGCGTTTCTCACCTCAATCGAACCACTGATGCGCCGGTTCTTCGTGCTGCACGCGCGCATGCAGGTGTTCCTGCGCACGTGGTCGGAAACGGTGCCGCCGATCTGTGCGCCCGGCGCGACCAGCGTCGTCGCGCACGACGAACTGCGGGATCTGCAGGCCGCGCTCGGCGAGGAACCGATGGGTTCCGAAGACTTACGCGCGCGTCTCGAGGCGAATTTGACGTGGCTGGAGCGCTTCGCCGCCGCGTGGCGCGCAGCGGCCGTGGACAGCGCAGGTGCGGAGATAGGTCGCTTGGTACCCGTCGGCGATGTCGCGCCAGTCGACCTCGGCGCGCTCCGAACCTCCGCTGCGGTTCCGGGTTCGGCGGTGCGGCGATGCGGCGGTTCGTTTCAGGGTTCGGGTTCGGGTTCGGGTTCCGGTGCGAGTTCCAGAGCGGGTGCGGATGCGAGTTGGAGCGGCGGTTCGAAGTCGCAGCCTTGACGCGAACGCCGAACGCGAACCAGAACCCGAACCGCGAACAGAACGCCGCACCCCTGAACCCCCGCACCCTGAACCGCGGCGCGGGCGCGCTGGACCGCTTCCCCATCGCCCCTGCGGCAACGGGCGCCACAACTCGGTCCGGACCGAGTTGACAAGAGCGGCGGGGGTAACTCGCGCACGATCAGGAAGAACTGTGAATCCGAGCGCGCAGCCGGACCGAGCAGCCCTACTCTCTGAGGCGTTCGTACAGGTGGACGTGGTTCAGCAGGATATCCTTGAGGCCCCGCTGCACGTCTGGAGAGTTGAGCGCCTGGCTGCTCATCGCGTTGTGCGCGTCGAGCGCGCTGATGATCGCGTTGGTCAGCTCGGTCTGAAGATCGGGTGACGTGGCGAACTGCTGCTTCGTGTTGCTGGCCGCCTGCTGCCGCAGCACCTCAGATTCGAGCAGCTTTCCCATCAGCACGTCGTTCACGTACACCAATTTGTCCTGATCCGGCAGGTCGCCGTGGAACAGATCGTTGACGCGATCGATGATCTCCGCCATGTACGCCGTGGCGCGCTCGCGCACCATGCCGCTGCCGGTCGCCTCGATGGGCGGAAGTGCAGGCGCGTCTCCGCCGAGGATCATGGCAGGCTGCGGTCGTGCCTTGACCGCGTGGTGCGTCAGCACGACTTTTGAGAGATCGATGCCCGGCCGCTCCCGCCCGAAGTCCAGCAGGCGGACGAGATGCCTGAAGAAGACAGCGCGCTTCTCGATGGTGGTGTTCCCGTAATCGAAGATTTGCGAGAGGAAGGTGTAGAGCCGGACGAAGGCGCCGGCGTCGTTCTTGAAGAGCGTCAGCACGTCGAGTTCGTCCTGCGCAGTCTTTGCCGCCGCCTTGTCCTGGCGCGCGACCGCCTCCTTCAAAGCGATCCTGTACGCCTCGTATCGCTTCATCAGCCGGTCGGCGACGGGTGTCAGCGCGGCGGCAAGATCTCCCTGACGGGACCGCGGATCGATCTCCACCCGCACAACCCGCTCCACCTCGAAGTCGTCGTAGAACCCGGACGCGTCAAGCTTCGCGCGAAGGTCGAATACGAGATTCGGGTCCGTGGTCGACGCGAGCTGCGCCGTCTCGTAGTAGGTCTTAAAGGCCTCGAGCACCTCGTGGCCGTCGTTGACGAAGTCGAGCACGTACGTCGTGTCCTTGCTCGGGTACGCCCGATTCAACCGTGAAAGCGTCTGGACGGCCTGGATGCCAGCAAGCCTCTTGTCGACGTACATGCCGCACAGCAGCGGCTGGTCGAAACCAGTCTGGAATTTTCGTCGGCTCCAGCACGCAGTCGAGGCGCCGGAGCACGGTGAACGGGAGGATGACCTTGCCGTATTCGGACTGCTTGTAGTTGCCGCGGAGGAGATCAGCGACCGACCAGATGAAGGAAGAGAGATTCGTGTCCGCCATGTGTCTGGATGATGGCGGGCAGTATACCGGGTCGGCGCGAACGCCGGTCAGACCGCGCGCAGCACGACGGCGGCGTCGTTGCCGCCGAAGGCCAGTGACGTCGAGACGACGCAGTCGACGCGCATCTCGCGCGCGTCGTTCGCGACGACATCGACTTCGCACTCGGGGTCGGTTTCGGTATGGTGAATCGTCGGCGGGATCACGCCGTGAAACACCGTGAGCGCGGCGACGGCGGCTTCGATCCCTCCGGACGCGCCGAGGGTGTGGCCCACCATCGACTTCACGGACGTGACCGGCAGGCGCCGGGCCGCCTCGCCGAACACCATCCGGATGCCGCGCGACTCGGCGCGGTCGTTGTGGGGCGTCGCGGTCCCGTGCGCGTTCACGTGACGGACATCGGAGGCCGGCACCTGCGCATCGCCCAGCGCCCGTGACATCGTGGCCGCGATCGCGCGGCCGTCGGGCTCCGGCGAGGTGGGATGGAACGCCTCGCACGTGAGGCTGTGGCCCACGACCTCGGCGTAGATGCGCGCACCGCGCCGCCGCGCGGCGTCCATCTTCTCCAGGACGAGCATCGCTGCGCCTTCCCCGATATTCATGCCCGCGCGCCCGCGGTCGAACGGACGGCACGCTTCGGGATCCATCACGCGCAGCGCGTTGAAGCCGCTGAACGTCAAACGCGCCAGGCTGTCGGTCCCGCCCGCGAGAACGGCGTCCGCGCGGCCAAGGCGGATGGCATCGAGCGCGGAGCCGACAGCCATCGTGCTCGACGCACATGCTGCCACGATGCACGACCGCAGCCCTTCGAACCCGAACTCGGCGGCGATGATGTCCACGCAGGTGCTGTAGAAGTGGTTCCAGGCGTCGCTCAGGCGCCGCGGGCCCGAGCCGGGCAGCACGGTGCCCTTCACGTACCGCTCGTTCCGGATCAGATCACCGGTACTCGACCCGATGATGATGCCGACACGATCGGGGTTCCAACGATACGCATCGGTCAGGCCCGCATCGGCGATCGCTTCCTGCGCGGAGAGCACGGCGAACTGATCGCTGCGCGACCAGCGGCGGCGCTGCAGCGGCGTCAACCGGTCACGGATGGCGGCCGCGTCCACCTGCGCCGCGATGCGGCTGCGATAGCCGTCCGATTCGAACAGCGTCAGCGGCCCGATGCCGCAGCGGCCGTCCACGAGATTGCTCCAGCTCTCGTCGCGGGTCGTCCCGACGGCGGTCAGCAGGCCGATACCCGTCACCGCGATGCGCGTCGTCACGAGTGCCGCTCCGCAAATGTGGCCGCGAATCCGCGGGCGCTGAAGACACCGGCCAGTTCGTCCACGAGGCGGCGTTCGGTGCGCTTCCCGTTCCAGGCAATCGCGAACGGCAGGAACTGCGCCGGCGGCGATGCGACCACACACGCCGCGCAGACGGCCCGGTGCCAGCCGCTGTGGTCCTTCGGGCCGCGTCCGAAAATGCTCGCCGCGTAGCGCGCGACGACGCCGTAGGCGTCCCCGGCGACGGCGAGCGGACCGCCATGTGCGCCTGCGGCGCGTCCGGAGCCGCTCCGGAGCGCCTCGAGAAAGTCCGCGGCCGTGCGGCCCGGCGCTTCCGTCCACGTCCGCGCGATCCGCCTCGTCGTGTGCGCGTCACTGCCGGCCACAACCGGCCCGCCGGCGCCCCTGACGCGCTGCCACACGTCTGCGACAAGCGCGTTGTGCGACGGCAGCATCGTCCCGTTGCGCACTTCGACCGCTGGCGCGAGCAGGAACAGCCGCGAGTATTCCTCCAGCGGGACCTGGTGCCGGAAGAAATGGAACGGATGATTGAAGGCGAAGAACGTACCCGCGGACCGCAGATACGCAATCACCTCGAACGCGTTCCGGCGCAGCGGCTGCAGATCACGATGGATCGCTTCCGTCAGACCGTAGACGCCGAGATGAATCTCGAGCGTGGTACCCGGGTACCAGCACGACACTTCCTCGCCCGGCAGGATGTCGGACGGATCGCTCCGCCGCGACAACAGCTCGATCCAGCCGTCGATCGAATCGTGGTCCGTGATCGTGACGACATCCATGCCGCGGGACTTCGCGATGCGATAGACGTCGAGCGGGTCCGAATAGCAGTCGCGGCTTCGCAGAAATGGAATATTGCCGTTCACGCGCGAGTGGCGCGTGTGGACGTGCATGTCGGCGCGGAGGACTCCGGGAGCGGCCATCAGGAACCGAGCGGCTTCAACAGCAGGACCTGCACGACGGTCGATCCGATCCCGCGATACTCCGGCGACAGCCAGGCGTGGCCCACGTCCATGCGCAGAATCGTATTGAATGGCGCGCGCAGGTTCAAGGCCGCACCGATTCCTGTGATCGGCTGCCAGTCGCGCGACGCACTGAGGTCGCGGCCCCAGGCACGTTCCAGGAACAGATCGATGCGATACATCTCGAGAATATCGAAAGTGTAGGACCCGCGCGCCATCGCGAGATCGTCGAACCGGACCCCCGACGCCGGTACGCCGTGAATGCGCGTGTCGTCGAACAGGCCGAACTGGTAGCGGCTGAACCGATCGAGCCGGCTGCCGCCGAACCAGGCGCCGTTCAGGTGAATCTTCTGAATGGGCGAAATGTAGAAGTCACGGGACAGGTTCGCGCTGACGCGCGTGTACGTCCGCTCCGGCTCTTCGAGGCTCCCCGGGACGCCCCACGGCTTCCATCGCCCGCGTCCGTACCAGGCGCCATTGGCGACCGCGCTGTAGCCGCCGCGGCGATACTCGTAGGCGCCCCCGAGACCGTTGGTGATCGTGCTCGACGGCACCACGAAGTTCTCCGCCGTCGTCGTATCCGCGTGGTAGCCGTCGAAGCGGAACTGATACTGGAACGTGACCTTCTGGAACGGCGTGTACTGCCATCCCAGATTGAGACCCGTCGTGATCGGCCAGGTGATCACGCGTTCGGACGGATGCTCGCCGGCCGAGTCATACCGGCGGTCGCTCGAGGGGACCGCGATCCCGAAGAAATCGACGCTCGCGTCGAAGGGTGTGTGCGGGACTTTTGGCCGCTGGATGTTGATCGCCGCGAGCACGCCGCCGAACAACATCGCGAACTGATTGTCGGGACTGCCGAACGAGAAGTTCAGGTAATTGACCCCGAAAATCGGCAATGGAAACGCGAACGACGGATCGAGCGTGATTCCCATCGCCATTGCTTTCGCGCGCGTCGTCGGATGATCGGAGACGACGCGCGTGTCCCCCTGCTTGACGAAGTATCGGAGGCCGCGGTCGGTATCCCGATACATCACGTGCGGGCTGCGCCGCGCTTCGGTGCGCGACCCTTCGAATGCAGGGTCGTTCACGTCGACGTCCGTGATGAGCGCGTCGCGCTCCACGAGCAGGTTGCGCCCCGCGATCATGACGATCTGCCGGCCCACCAGGTGCGACATCAGGTAGACGCTCGTTCCGTCTTTCAGGCTCACCGGCGAAAACGTCTGGACCTCCTCGCTGGAAACCACCGGCGCCGACAGCCGCGTCTGCACCGTCTGCAGCCTGATCCGCGTGAACGACCGGCGATCGATCCAGACGGTCCCGCGATAGAGCGATCGCGAACTGTCAATGGGATCGAACTTGACGACGTAGCAGTCGTGGCCGTCGACCTGCTCGGTGCCTGTCAGGCGGTAGCGATAGTCGTCGGAGAGCCGGAGCTGCAGCGGCAGCGAGAGCACCTTCTCGGGCTGCAGGAGCGGGAACGGCGGACGGTTGTCGCCGAACTTTGATCCGTTCACGGAGAACGAGAGTTCCTCCCACTCGATCCCGTCGGCGGCGACAAAGAGGCGATTCTCCGTCAGCACGTCGTACCCGGGGTCGGTGACTGTCGGGCGGAAATGCTGCGACATGCGGACGTGCGCCGAATAGTGGTTCACGGCTGCGTCTTCCCGGGCCTGCTCCCGCCGCTGATTCGCGATCACTTCTTCGACGGTGAGCTGCCGGACACCTGTCACACCGGTCCTCGTCGCGAAGCCTTCCGGCGACGCGTCGGCGTTGAAATCGACCAGCACGGGGACGCCGGGCCGCGGCGCCGACAAGCGCACCGTTGCGCCGTCCCGCGAGTAGCCGTCCGCGGACTGCCATGCGGCCGACTGCAGGTCCTCGGTTTTCGCCGTCCCCTCGACGGGAACCGTGACGCTGACCGCGATCGGATCGGCGGCAGCGGGCGCGTCGTAGAACAGCAGCGTCGAGAGCGAGTCATTGTCGAAGAAGAGCCGCGGCGGGACGCGCAGCACGGGGGCCGCGCCGTCACGGGTGCGAAGGGACAGACCGGACGAGGCCGCGTCGAGCACCTCGATCGAGCCGGCGAGCAGCGGCTGCAGCCAGCGAAGAGCGCGGGTGACGCCGTCGAGCGCCGCAGCGTTGCCCGGCCGCGCCGCGACGAGTGCGGTCCGGGTACCGTAAGACTCGACGATCGCTCGCGCGAATGACGCGGCAGCGGCGTCGGTCCCGGCGGGCAGCACGAGCCCGGTGACGGCGCCGTGCACCGAGGGCGCCGTGCGTTCGACCGCCCCGAGCGCGGCGTTCACGATGTCCTCCGTCGGCGCGGCGATGACGTCCACGTAGGCCGCGAGATCCCGATCGACGAGCGTGCTCAGGCGAGCCGGCCCGTCCTCGGGCACTGCGATCGCCAACTGCGCCTGCTCGACCGCCGCCCTCAGCTCTGTGGCCGCGGTGCGAATCGCCAGCGCCATCACGTCGGTCGGCTCGCTGCCGAGCGACAGCTCGCAGACCGCGACTCTCGACCGGCGCGACGTGAAGAAGGCCCGCAGGGCTCTTCGCCAGCCGTCCACCGCCGCGGCGTCAGCGGGGATGCGTGACACGACCCACAGACGAACCGCTGGATCGCGAAGTGCCGCTACACGCGCGTCGAACGCGGAAACCGAGGCGGGATCGGTCACGTCGATCGGCAACCGTACCGCAACGGGCACGCCGACGGCCGCCAGGGTCGCCGCAGGCGCAGCCGAGAGATCGACGGCAGCGCGAACCGCAGGCGCGGGCGCCGCGCACGCCAGCGCCGTCCTCAGGAGAGCAACGGCAGCGACGACGAAGACGAGAGCGCCGTGTCGATGGATCCGAATCGCGCGTTCTCCAGGATCTCTTGAAGGCGACGACCGAAGCCGCTCAGTCGAAAGTAGTGGGCGAAGCGCAGCCGGACGGGGAGCGCCACGCGCGGCGGATCTGGATCGAGTTCCCACGGGTGTACGGTCAAGACGGCGGGCAGGCCCGCCTGGTTTGTCTGCTCTATCGTTCCCAGCACGGCCGACGGCGAACTGAACCGGAGCGCCCAGCCCCAGCCAATCGGCATCACCTGGCCAAAGCGATCCGCGACGAGCGGCGGCACTTCCTGAATCGGTCCGCGCGCCGTTTTCCGGACGTGCGGCGTGCGCGGGAACGTCGGGTCGCCGACGAGTTTCACCGGCGCCATGCTCGCGTCGATCGTCATCCCCTCGCTTGCGAGCACGTCGAGCGCCCACAACGAGCGATTGTTGATCGACCATTCCGGCGCGCGGAAACACGACGGGCGCGGCGCAATCGCGGCGATCGCCTCGAGGCTCGCGCGCAGGTCGACGCGGAAGCCGTCTTCGCCGAGCTCGTAGGCGCGCGCATGCACGTGCCCATGCGATCCGACCTGGTGTCCCGCGGACGTGATGTCGGCCACGAGCTGCGGAAACCGGTCCGCGATCCAGCCGAGCACGAAGAACGTCGCGCGGCTGTTCGTGCGATCGCAGAGATCCAGCAGACGCCTCGTCGTCAACTCGACCCGCGTCGGCAGGGCATCCCACGTCGCGCGGTCGAGGTGCGGCACGCCGCAGACGTGAAACCACTCTTCCACGTCTACGGTCAAGGCGTTGAGCACCCCTCGTCCTCGGCTCACTCGTTCGGGATCAACTCGGCTGACGGATTGACGGACTACGCCGCCGAGCCGCGCCGCTGACGGATGAACTCGGCGATGCTGTCGACGCTGCGGAGCGCCTGCATCCCCGTATCCTGGTCCTCTATCGTCACCCCGAACGAACGTTCGAGTTCGAGCACGAGCTCGAGCACGTCCACCGAGTCGAGGCCGAGGCCGTCGGGGCCGAACAGCGGCGCCGAGTCCGAAATGTCGTCGGGCTGCATCGGCAGCCGCAGGCTCCGGACGATTGCCTGTTTGATTTCTGTCTGCAGCGTGGCACTCACGTCAATTCACCGGTCCCGGTTGATCAATTCTCACGTGAGCCCGCCGTCGACGGCGATCACCTGGCCCGTGATGTACGACGCCGCGTCGGACGCAAGGAACGCGACGACCTCGGCCACTTCGCGGACGGTTCCCGCGCGTCCCAGCGGAATCGCCGAGACGCTGGAGGCGCGGACCGTCTCCGGCATCGACGCCAGCAGGTCGGTCTCGACCAGCCCCGGCGAGACCGCATTGACGAGCACGCCCTTCGCCGCGACGTCGCGCGACAGCGCGCGCGTGAAACCTTCGAGACCGGCTTTCGACGCCGCGTAATTCGATTGGCCGGGCAGCGGCATGACGGCGCTCGGCGACGAGATGTTGATGATGCGCCCGTGCGTCCGATGCAGCATGCCGCGGATCACCGCGCGCGTGCAGTAGTACGCGCCGTCCAGATTCGTGCGCAGCACGCGCTGCCAGCGCGCCGGGTCGAGCATCATCACGTGCGCGTCGGCCGTCACGCCGGCATTGTTGACCAGGATGTCGACGGCCCCGACCGCGGCCGCCGCCGCCTCGAAAAACGCGCTGACCGACGGCTGGTCGGCGACGTCGCACTGCGCGGCCCACGCCCGGCCGCCGTGTCCGACAATCGCGTCCAGCACATCGCGTGCCGCCGCTTCGCGCTCGCGATAGGCGATCGCGACCGCCGCGCCGCGCGCCGCGAGCAGTTCCGCGATACCGCGGCCGATTCCGCGGGATCCGCCCGTCACCACCGCGACTCGGCCGGAGAGGTCGAGCGCCTGGATCATGTCGTCAGTGCTGGCGATGCCCTGTATCGTAACATCGCTGCCCAGCCCGCCACCCCCGGACGGCTACATACAAAAAAAGGGGACAACCGCCTTTTTTCGCAAAAAAAGGGGACAGCCGCCTTTTTTTGCGAAAAAAGGGGACAGCCGGCTATCAGAGAGAACAGTCAGCGATCACAGACGCGAACGACGGCTGCCGCGAGCGCGCCCCCCGAAGCGACCCCGCTCACGAGCGCATGGCGCGCACGAGACGCGCCGGACGAAGGGGACGCGACACGTGCGACGGGCACGGCCTCACGTGCAACGCGCAGTCGCGCGCACGCCGGATCGAGCGTGATGAGCCCGGCGACCGGCGGCACGACGCCGCGCCGCCCGCACAGCACCGCAGCCGCGACTCCCGCCATCGTCGACGCGGCGCTCTCGCCAAGTGCGCCCTTCACGGACGTCACGACGGGCTGATGCGGTGCGAACACCTGCTCGATGGCCGCAGCTTCAACGGCGTCGAGCCCCGGCGACGAGTTCGCGCTCGCATACACGACACCGATGTCGGCTGGATCGAGACCGGCGGCATCGATGGCGCGCCGCAGAACGCGCGCGATCGCGCCCGCATCCGCCGGCCACTGGTTGATGCCCGGCGAAGTGCCGCCACACTCGACCGAGAGAAGTTCCCCCAGGACCGTCGCGCCGCGCATCCTCGCCGCGTCCGCGGTTTCCAATACGAGCGCGTAAGCGCCCTCGCCCAACACGAAGCCGTTGCGGGTGACATCGAACGGCCGGCTACCTTCCGCCGTGCCGTTAGCGCGAGAGAGGACGCCGAACCGATCGTGGACCTTGTAGAAAAGCGGATACAGCGCGTCGACGCCGGCCGTGAGGATCATGCGCGCCTGCCCGCTTCGAAGCAGATCGACCGCGTGCGCGGTCGCGGTCAACCCGGATACTTCCTTGTGGCTGATTGTGATGTTCGGCCCGCGGACCTTCAGCTCGAGCGCGACGAGCGAGGCCGCGACGTTGGCCACCGTCGCATTGAAGAGCAAGGCCGGCGCGCCAACGGGTCCCAAACGGAATAGACCCTCGAGAAACTCCTCCGTTCTGGACCCCCCGGCCGTATACGTCCCGACCGCGACGCCTACATCGTCCTGCGGCTCGGCGCCGTACTGCACGCCGGCGTCGTCGAACGCCTGGCACGCGGCGGCGATGGCGAACTGGCTCGTCGTGTCCATCCGCCGGCTCTTCAGCGGTGAGATCCACCGCGCGACGTCGAACCCGGTCACTGCAGCCGCGGACCGTGAGAGCGCTTCTCCGATGTCGAAGCCGTTGACGGGCGACACGCCAGTGCGCCCATCGATCAGCGCCGCGGCGAAATCATCGGTCGACGTGCCGAACGGGGTGACGAGGCCCACGCCGGTGATCGCAATCGCTTGCTGCACGCGCGCGTACGTTACCATCGCGAACATGCTCCGTCCAGGCATGATCGCGCTCCCGGCGGCGCTCTGCGTGCTCGCGACTGCTGCGCGGCCGCTCGCGGCGCCGGGGCGCGACCTGTTCGATGAAATCTACGCCCGCAGCCGCGGCATCGAGGCATCGCTCAAAACGGTCACCGCGGATTTCACCGAAACCACGACGACGAAAATGCTCGTGAAGCCGCTCGTCTCACGCGGGGAACTTGCCGTCGTCCGTCCGAACCGCATCGTGCTGCGGTACACCGATCCCGAACCGCACGTGGTCCTCATCGACGACACCGTCATGACGCTGTCGTGGCCGTCGCGCGGGATCACGCAGAAGAGCGACATCGGGGCGGCGCGGAAACGGATCGACAGGTATTTCGTCGACAAGACTCCTGACGATCTGCGGCACGCCTTCGCCATTCGCGCCGCTGAATCGCCGGACCCGCCCAACACCTGGCACATCACGATGGACCCCACCCGGAGTCAGATCAAGCAGGGCCTGTCGCAGCTACACCTGTGGATCGATCGCACGTCGCTGCTGCTGACCGCGATGCGGATGGATTTTCCCAACGGAGACAGGAAGCTGATGGCGTTCGAGCACGTAAAGATCAACGTACCTGTTGATGCCGCCGCGTTCTCGCTGCGCCAGCCAATCGAGCACTAGAGCAGACGACTCCCGAACAAGCGTTCCGTGTGTGGTTATGCAGATGGTAGTTGGTAGTTGTGTAGTTGGTAGTCGTGTAGTTGGTAGTTGTGTAGTTGCCTTATCCCGCCGCCCTGAGCGCCGCGGCTGACGCGACGACCGACTCCTCGGGCACGGCAAGCGCGTACTCCGCCATGTAGTGTTCCGGATCCATCATGCGCTGCGTGCGGCGCAGCGCCCGCAGCAGGAACACGGCGTCGCGCGGCTTGACCTCGCGCAGCCATTGCCAGACGGATTTCCGGCCGCTCAGATTCAGCACCGACCGGCGCCACGTCTCGCAATACAGCTCGAAGAACCGCCGCGGGCCGAGCGCGGGCTCCCACAGCAGATGGTGCATGTCGAAATGCGCCCACGTCCGCGCGCCAATCCGGCCGCGCATCTCCTCGAAATACGCCGTGCCTGGCAGCGGCGTCAGGATCGTGAACCCCGCCTGGTGGAGCTGATAATCGTCGACGAATTTCCACAGCCGCGCGAAGTCCTCTTCGCGCCATGCGGGATCGATCACGAAGTTGCCCGTGACGCCGTACCCGAAGCGCCGCGCGAGCGCGACGGCGGACGCCGTGTGATCGACCGTCGCATCCTTTACCAGGCCCTTCAGGCCATCGTCGGTCGCCGCCTCGAGCCCGAAGAAGATGTCGAACTCCTTCGCGATCGGCCGCCACGCCTCGAGCAGTTCCGGGTGCCGCGCCACGAGATCCACGCGGCTCTGCACGAGAATCCAGTTCTTTCGAATCCCGCGCGCGCGCAGCGCCCTGGCGAGCTCCAGGCTGCGGGCGGGGTGATACCAGAAGAGATCATCCGCAATGAAGATGTCGTCGCCGACCGACCCCATGTCGTCGCACACCGATGCGATCGAGCGCTCCCGCACGGTTCGTGAGTGGAGCTGCCAGATGGAGCAGAAGCTGCAGCGGAACGGACAGCCTCGCGCGGTCTCGACGAGCCATGTCGGCCGATGCGCGAGACATGCATACCGCCGGCGCCACGGCTGCACATGCGACCGCGCGGGCAGCGGCACGTCGTCGAGCTGGAACACATCCGCAGGCGACTGGGTTCGAATCCACGCGCCGCCGGATGGTACGGCGAGGCCCGGCACGCTCGACAACGAACGTCGCGCGTCGACCGCGTCCGCAATCGCGGGCATCGCGCGCTCGCCGTCGTCCAGGACGATGGCGTCGATGCCGGAGCGGGAGAACGGCTCTGGATACGCAGCCGCCGTGTGGCCGCCGATCACCAGCGGAACATCAGGCAGCATCGCGCGCACCTGCGCCGCCAGGTCGATGACGTTTTCCGTCTCGAGCGCGTGCATCGCGGCGATGCCGATGAGGCCGGGACGCTGCCGCAGATACGACTGGAGCGGACGGCCGAACCGCAGGTCGACGAGCGTGACCTGATGTCCGCGTGCTTCGAGCGCTGCCGCGATGTACTCCATCCCGAGCGGTTCGATGCGGAAGAACGGACCAAGTCCGAACCGCTCGTTTTCCGGCACCGGCCGCAGCAAGACGACGCGCACGCGCGCAGCGTAACATACGCACGTGCCGGTGAATTGATGATTTAAGATTGGAGATTGCAGATTGAATCACTCAATTGAACAATTTCTGCAATCTGCAATCTGCAATCTCAAATCTACAATTTCCACTGTGTCCTTCATCCATCACGTCGTCGTGTGGGCGCATCGACGACGCTGGGTTGTGTTCAGCCTCTCGCTCCTCCTCGTCGGTTTCTGCGGGATCGGACTGACACGCCTGCACCTCGACGCGGACGTCATCAACCTGCTGCCGCGGCAGGGCCGCGCGATCTCGCCGTTCCGCACGTATCTGCACCAGTTCGGATCGCTCGATCAACTGCTGGTGGTGTTCACTGGCGGCGACGGCCATCCGATCGGCGACTATCAGGACGAGATCGATCGATGGGTGTCGGCGCTTCGGGCATCGCCGGAGATCGAGTGGGTCGATGCCGGGACGGCGGGTCCCGATCGCGATTGGGGGTGGCTGGGGAACCATCAACTCCTGCTGCTGCGCGGGGACGCGCTCACCACCGCGCTCGCGCGACTGCGCCCTGACGGGATGGCTCGCGCCCTCGAGTCGTCGCGACAGCTGCTCGCCGTCCCGTCCGAGCAGGTGCAGCAGCTCGTGAGCCAGGATCCGCTCGACTGGTTCGGGCTGCTGCGGCAGCAGCTCGGCGGCGCGCGCGCCGGCGTCTCGCTGGGGCTGACCGACGCCGGGTACGTGTCGGCCGACGGCCGCCGCCGGCTCGTGATCGCCAAACCGAAGCGGCCGCCGTTCGATACGGCGTTCTCGCGCCAGTTGCTCGACCGCCTGGACGCGATCCGCGCGACGGAGGACGGCCGAGGAGCGTCCGACAGCGAGCCGCCGCTGCCAGCACTGCAGGTGGCCTATGCGGGCGGGCACGTCATCTCGCTCGAGACGGAAAAGCTCGTCAAGCAGGAGAGCATCTGGAACAGCGTCGGGTCGCTCGCGCTGATCCTTCCGCTGCTGCTGATCGTGTTCCGAAGCATCTGGCTGTTTGCCGCTGGCGCGCTGCCCTCGATGGCCTCGTTGCTCATCGTCCTCGGCCTCCTCGGCTTCACCGGTGTGAAGCTTTCGGCCGCGGCAACGGGATCGGCCGCGATGCTGCTCGGCCTCGGCGTGGACGGCGTCGTGCTCCTGTATGTCGCGCATCGGCTCGCGCTCGCGGATGGCCGGACGGGCGCGGACGCCGTTGGCGCCATTGCCAGCCCGTCCGCCAGCATGCTTTACGGGATGCTGACGACCGCCGCGACGTTTTACGGGCTGGTGTTCGTCGACTTTCCGAGCCTGCAGCAGCTCGGACTGCTCATCGGACACAGCATGGTCGCGTGCGGCATCCTCACGCTCGTCCTCGTGCCCGCGCTGCTGCCCGACCGCGCGAAAACGACGGAACGCCGCGGCCTGCTCGCGTGGCCGCGGTTTGCCTCGTGGATCGCCGATCGACGGAAGCCGCTGTTATGGGTCGCCGCGCTGCTGACGGTCGCGCTCGGCGCCGCGGCGACGCGGCTGCAGATCAATGCCACGCTCGACCGGCTGAAGGCGACGACGCCAGGAGCGCTCTTCGAGGAACAAGTCCGCCACGATTTCGGGTTGCCGTCGGACGTGTTCATCGTGCTGCAGCAGGGGCACCACCTCGAGCCGCTCCTCAAAGAGAACGAACGCGTGCTCGCGGAACTGAAAACGCAGGCGCCGGCGCTCGCGCTCGATGGCGGGTCCTCTCTGCTGCCCTCCGATGCGGCGCAGCGGCATGCGATTGACGTCATCGACCAGAGCGGCGTGACACCGCAGCGCGCTGCGGATCTCGTGCGGCAGGAGGCGCGCGATGCCGGATTCACGCCGGGAAGCCTCGACCCGTTCATCAGTCGTCTGCCCGCACTGCTCGACCCGGGATCGCGGCTGACGTATGCCGATTTCAGCAACCACCGGCTGGGCGATCTCATTCGGCGATTTATCCAGCAGACGCCCGACGGGTGGACGCTGGCCAGCTACGCCTTTCCTGCAGACCCCCGGCAGCGGGAGATCCTCGAGCGCGTGGTCCGCGGGCATCCCGGCGTCCAGCTCACGGGCCTGACACTCGTCAACGAGGAACTCGCGGCACGGTTTCTGCCGCAGTTCGCGCGCGGCCTGGCCGTCGGTTCGGTCGTCGTCCTGCTGCTCATTCTGCTGATGTTCCGCGACTGGCGCCTGAGCCTGCTCTCGACCGTGCCGACGATCGTCGGGCTGGTGTGGGCGGCGGGCCTGCTCGCGTTGTTCGGCGTGTCGCTCGACCTGTTCGCCGTCTTCGCCGTGGTCACGTTCGTCGGCATCGGCATCGACTACGGCATCCATGTCGTCCACCGCTATCAGGACACGGGCGATTCGCGGGAAGCCGTGTCTCACCTGGCGCCGGTCATCGTCGTCGCCGGATTGATTACGCTCTTCGGCTACGGCACGCTGATGACGTCCAGCTATCCGCCACTGCGCTCGATGGGGATCGTCTCGATTGTCAGCGTGGTGACGCTGGTCGCGGCGTCGCTGCTGATCCTGCCGGCGCTGCTGCCGGATTCGCGTGCGGCGCGCGCAACGTCCGTTGCGCAGGAATATCGACCGTGAACGTCCACGCGCTGATTCCGGCGTTCGACGAGGAAGCGACCGTCGGCGAGGTGGTCAGGGGGCTCGCGTCCATCGTCGATGGGATCACCGTGATTGACGACGGTTCGACGGACCGGACCGGCGAGCGCGCGCGCGCCGCCGGCGGGACGGTCATCCGGCATGCGCGGAAGAGCGGCAAAGGCGCAGCTGTCCGCACGGGACTGGCGGCCATCCTTCCGACCGCGTGCACGCACGTGCTGCTGATCGATGCCGACCTGCAGCACCGGCCCGACGAAGCGCGGCGGCTGATTGACGTCGCGCGGTCCACCGATGCGGCGCTCGTGATCGGCGAACGGCAGTTCGTGCGCGACGGCATGCCGGCGTCCCGGTATCACACGAACCGGATCGGCAGCCGCGCGCTGTCGTCGTTCGTGGGCGTGCCAGTGGCAGATACGCAATGCGGCTTCCGGCTGTTCAAGACGGACGCGCTCCGAGGGCTCCGGCTGACCGCGCGCGGATACGAGATCGAAACGGAGATGCTCGTCAAGGTACGGCGGCGCGGCGGGACGATCGCGTCGGCGCCAGTTTCCGCCGTCTATAATGGGCGCCCGAGCCGGCTTCGCCCGATTCGCGACACTACGAAAACATGCTTCCTCGCCGTGTACTACCGGTTCCTCGAACCGCTGTAGCGTCGCCGCCGGCGGCCGACGTCTACCCGCGCCGCTGGACGCTGCACGGGATGAACAACGGCGTCATTTTCGGCCTCACGTACCACGGCGTGCGGCGACTGCCCCGCTCCGTGTCCTATGCCATCGGCCACGTCGGCTCGTCGATCGTGGCGAGGTTCGCGCCGGAGAGTACGACGGCCATCGTCGAGAACCTCCGGGCGGTCTTCCCCGACGAAACCGACGCCGTGTTGAGACGCCGCGCTCTCGAAACCTATCGCAGCTACACGCGCGACGCGATCGATTTTCTCCGTGCGATCGAGGATCCACGCGTCGAGCAGTCGTTCGACATCGGCGATTCGACGCGTGAGCGCGCTGCCTGGATTTACAGCCAGGGGCGCGGGGCCATTCTGGTGACCGCGCACTTCGGGAACTGGGAGGCGGGCAGCCTGCTGATGGCCCGAGCCCTCCGCCTGCCGCTCACGGTCGTGGCGATGCGGGAGCCCGACGAGACCGTCAACAAGATCCGCAGCGACATCCGTGCGCGCATCGGCATCGAGACCATCGAGGTCCGGCAGTCACTCGACACGCCGCTGAAGATCCGCGCGGCGCTCGCACAAAACCGGTTCGTGGCGCTGCTCGTCGATCGTCATCTCGGCCGCGATCGTGTGCCCGTGACGCTGTTCGGCCGCCGCGCCTGGTTCCTTCGCACGCCGCTCCTGATCGCGGCGCTGACCGGCGCTCCGCTGGCCGTGTCGTCGATCGAGCGCAGCGGCCCTGGACGGTTCGTCGCGACGATGGGGCCACCGATCACGATCCCGAACGGCGCATCCAAGGACGAGTGGATCCCGCAGGCCGCGCAGCAGATCGCCGACGAGGTCGCCGAACGAGTGCGCGCGCGTCCCGAGTGCTGGTATCACTTCTATCGTTACTGGGACGCGCAGAGCGATGACTATCGCGGGCTGGAGTAAGGTGTGAATTCCAACTCCCAACTCCCAACGCCCAACTCCCAAGTGGGTTCCGAACGTTCAATTTGAGATCTTGGGATTCGGATTGGGAGTTGGGAATTGGGAATTGGGAATTTTCAATTTCTCTCCTACTCCGTGGATCCCCTTTCTCATATCGCGCTCGGACGCACGTTCGCGGCACTGGACAGGAGGCGGCGATTGGGCGCGGGGGCGACAACGGCGTGTGTGCTGGGGGCGCTCTGTCCCGATCTCGATCTCGTCCGGACGCTGCAGGGATGGGACGTCTACCTGCTCCACCATCAAAGCGGCACGCATTCGCTGCTCGGTGCCGTCGGTTGCGGCGTGCTGACCGGCACGGTGGTGCGGGCGTTCGCGCGGGGCGGCCGATGGCCGGCGCTGGTCGCTGCCGGCACGGTCGGCGCGCTGAGCCATGTGTTCCTCGATCTCGTCGCCGGTGCCGACGCCAGGCTCTTCGCGCCCGTCTGGAGTCACTCGTTCTCGCTTCCGCTCTTCGCGATGGCCGACCCGTGGCTGCTATCGGTGCTGGTCGTCGGCGCGATCGTGTGTTTTCTGGGACGCGCCGCTGAGACGGCACGCGACGCCGGGCGCGTTCTCGCGTTGATCGCGCTCGTCATCGCGCTGAAGTCGACCCTTTACCTTCGCGCGCGGTCGATTGAGCGCCAGGCAGCAGGCGGGGGCACCGCGGCGACGCACGTGGAGGCCGTCTTCGGGTCGTGGACACGCTGGACGTTCATCGAAGTCCTGCCCACAACGCTCGAGCAGTGGGATGTCGACGTCGGCGGCGGCGCGGCAGTGCGGGTGGGATCCGTCGCACGCCGACTGGACGCGCCGCTGGCCGGCCGCTCGCGCGCGCTCCCGACCGTCGCGAACCTGCTCGCCTCGCACGAGGATACCTTCGCGCGCGTTCTACCCGGCGCCCATGGCGGCGATGAGGTGCGCTGGTCCGCGTTGCGCTACTGCCGCATCGCGCCGTCGAGGTCAGACCCCGTCTGCGGCCTCTGGTTTGGCGGCGAGTACGACGCGCGAGGACGCGCGACGGCCGCCGTGATGCGCGTCGGCTCGCTCGTGCAGCGGCGCAGTCCCGGCAGGGTTTCTCCCGACGACGAGTAAGTTCGCGAACGGCGTCCCCTCGGCCGCGCCCGTGACCCGGACGTCCATCCCATGGCGCTGGAGCAGCGCCATCCATTCGTCGCGCGCGCGGAAGGCGAACCGCTGCCGCCAGTGTCCAGTGAGGATCGCCTTCAGGCGATTGCCGGCCCTGACGAAGAGGAATCCGAGTCCTCCCGCCGCGTCCGCTTCTCGAACGACGAGCGTGCCGCCCGGCCGAAGGCGTGCCGCCGCGCGTTGGACGAGGCGCTCCTGCGCGCGCCGCGGCATCATGTGGAGCACGTCGAGGATCAGCACCGTGCTGCATGAGGGGATCTCATAGCTGCACGCGTCGGAGACCACGATCTCCGCCGCGTCGCCGAGCGCCTGCCGCGCAACGGCGGCGGCACGCCCGCGCACCTCCACCCCGATCAGGCGATCGAACCGTGGCACGCCCGAAGGAACGCCGGCGCGCACCGCCTCGTGAATGGCGGCGAGGGCGAGCCCGCCGCCGCAGCCGAGATCGACGAGCGCGGGCCCGCCGACCAGCACGCCCGGTTCGAGAATCGCGCGGTACACGGGATCGCCGCGCAGCTTGCCACGTGCGAATTCCCACGCGGTCACGCCAGCCTGCAGATACGGATCGCTGGCGCGCTGCCACAAGCGCGCGAACGTCCGATCGGTGCCACGCATCCCGCCCGTTGCGAGAGTCGCCGCGGTGACCGAAAGGCCAAGCATGGCGCCTACCGCGAAGCTGCCCGTCAGGAGGTCGAGACCAAAGGTCCACGGGCTGGTGTGGCGAATCGCCGCCAGCGTCAGGTCGTGGAGATCGTGGCGACGCAGCCAGGCGCCGGTCTGCAGCTCGGCAAAGAGCAGAAACGGCGAGAACAGCGGATTCGAAATATTCGAGGCGAGATACAGCTTGAGGCGATTGAGCCGGAGCGCCCTGCCTGCGACCCAGCAAAGCAGCAGGTGGAAGCCGTAGAACGGCGTGCACCCGATGAACACGCCGAGGCCGAGCGCCGCGGCTTCACGGCCGGGCCCCTCGCCTTCGAGGCGCAGCTCGTAAAAGGCCCGACGCAGCCGGTCGCGCCACTCGAACATGCGTTACCCGCGCGGCCGCGCCAGCGTCACTTCCCCGCTGGCCACGAGCACCCCGGCTGCGCGGACTTCCCCCTCGATTTTGTAGAGGCCGCCAATCTGGCCGGCGACGCGCGCGTCGATCTCGAGCGCCGCGTCCACGCCGGCCGCAGCCGGGAACCGGCACGGCCCGAAGGCTGCCACCCGAAGCTGAATCGCTGCTGGCGCACGGCCGGATACCGCGGCGATGCCGCCCGCCTGCGCGATCATCTCGAGCAGGATGCACGCCGGAACGATCGGCATGCCCGGGAAGTGCCCTTCGAAGAAGAAATCCGTGGCGCGCGTCCGCCGAACGGCGCGGCATCGACGGCCCGGTTCCACGTCCACCACCGCGTCCAGCAGACGCATCGGCGGTTGGTGTGGCAGTGCACTCAAGTAATCCATGAAACGCGCGAGAAGTATAAATGCTATATTTCGCGCGCGGAGGTCTGTGAGCTGATGAACGTGTGGACGCCACTCGAGGTGGCTCTGTCGGGAACGGCACGATTGCTCTGGCCGGGCGTGCAGGCGTTGAACACGCGAGTGCCTTCCTCCGCGTTTCATCCGCGATGGGCCCCAGGTCCGCTCGTGAAGAACCGCGAGCGCACCAAGCCTCCGCTCGGATGGCCCCGGCGCACCGACTCGCTCTGCCCGACGTGTGTGCGCGAAGCGCGCCAGCGCATCCTGAGCGGGGAACAATCGATCGAAACACTGGTGAACACCAACGTCGCCGAGATCCCGGCGACGATTCTCGAGCGGGACGGCCGGATCATCATCGAAAAGACGTGTCCCGTGCACGGCACCTTTACGGACACGCTCGCGATCAACCCCGCGTTCCTGCAGCGGATGGAATCGCTCTATCCGGGCCGCGACTACACGGCCCAGGCCGGGTCGCTCCACGATCACGGCACCTCGTCGATTCGGTATGGCCGCGGCGCCGTGCTCACGATCGACCTGACGAACCGCTGCAACATGATGTGCGACCCGTGCTTCATGGATGCCAACCAGGTCGGCTACGTCCACGAGCTCACGCTGGAGGACGTCAAGCAGCTCCTGGACGACGCGATCACGATCAAGCCGAAGCGGCAGATGTCGGTGCAGTTCTCCGGCGGCGAGCCGACGATCTCGCCCATCTTCCTCGACGCGGTCCGCTACGCGAAGCAGGTGGGTTATTTCAGCGTGCAGGCGGCGACCAACGGCATCCATTTCGCGCAGGACGCCGCCTTTGCGCGCGAGGCGCACCGCGCCGGCCTTCGCATCGCCTATCTGCAGTTCGACGGCATCGGCGAAGAAGCCAACGCCCATCGCAAGGTCAAGAACCTCTTCGACGTGAAGCTGCAGGCCATCGAGAATCTCCACGCGGCGGGGGTAGACGTCTGCCTGGTCGTAACGATCGTGAACACGATCAACAACGACCAGGTCGGACCGATCGTGAAGTTCGCGCTCGACAACTGCGACAAGATCAGCTTCGTCTCCTTCCAGCCGGTGTCGTTCACGGGGCGCGACGAGGACATTTCAGACGAGGATCGTCATGCACGCCGCTACACGCTGTCGCACCTCGCCGAGGATGTGAAGCGGCAGACAGGCGTCAGCGAACCGCTCCGCGACTGGTTTCCGCTGTCGGCCTCTGGCGTGTTTTCTGACGTAACGGACTTGATGCAGGGGCCGACCGCCGACTGGGGCTCGCTCAAGTGCGGCTGCCATCCGAATTGCGGCATCGGCACGGCGTTCATGGTCAGCAAGAAGACGAAAGCGTGGGCGCCCCTCTCGTCGTTCATCAACGTGGACCGGATGATGGACGATGCGCGGACGATCGCGGATGCCGCGCGCAGCCCGTTGCTGACGAAAGTGCAGACGGCGATCAGCCTCCTCCGCAACTATTCGCCGATGAAGGTCCCACGCGGCTTCCGTCTGATCGATCTGCTCAGGAAGTACGACAAGCAAAGCGGCGGACAGCTCGGCGGCATCGGCGCGCCAGACGGGCCCGATCGGAAACAGGACGAGTGGCTGGTGCTCTTCGTCGCCGGCATGTGGTTCCAGGACCTCTGGACCTACGATTTCCGGCGCACGGAGATGTGCATCATCCCCTACGCCACCCAGGCGGGTGAGATCTCGTTCTGCGCGTACAACACCGGTGTTGGCTGGCGGCAGATCGTCGAGAACATGCACAAGAACGCCAGCGTGGCCGAGTGGTATCGGGAGCACGGCAAACATCCCGTGTATGCGAACCCGCGAAAGCCTGTTCCGCTGCCGCCCGGCTCCATCCCCGTGTCGCTCAAGATTCCGCGCGACGGCCGTTTAGTAGAGTGGGCGCCCGCGCCGGCGAGAAAAGCCGCAACAGTGCCGCAGCAGGAAGCGGTCTGAGGCAGGTTGCGCGAGGGCGCGCGAACAAAAAAGGGGCGGGCCATCGAAGACAGCCCGCCCCTCATCCTGAAATTCTAAAATCCGAAACTCAAATCAGAATTCTCAAATCTGAATTCTGAAATTCGCCGCTACTCCACTTCCTTTTCCTGCGTTTCTTCCGCCGCGATGCGGAGCGAACGCAGGAAACGCCGGTCGTTGGCGCTGATCTCGAACGGGCGCCGCTCCTGTTTGGCGAGCGTCTTCGGCTGCGGCGGCACACGCGCAAGAGCTCCGGGCGGATTGCGGC
Source organism: Vicinamibacterales bacterium (assembly GCA_035495555.1). Classification (GTDB taxonomy): domain Bacteria; phylum Acidobacteriota; class Vicinamibacteria; order Vicinamibacterales; family 2-12-FULL-66-21; genus DATJFQ01. The sequence goes on along the minus strand of DATJFQ010000077.1, from coordinate 117,167 downwards.
TGACGAACCCGACAATGGCTTCCAGGGAAATCCTCAGCTCGAAACCGGCCGCCCGCGCCTTCTCCCGGCACGCTTCGACGCGAGCGTCCTCCGCAACGGCAGCAGCTATGGCGTCGGACAGCTCTTTGGCGATCCGGTTCATGACGTCATCCATTCGAGACCTCCTCCACGCCGCCGGAGCTGGGAAACCGGAGGCACACCCCGAGACGTCTGCCGATGAGGATCCGCGGCAGAGTCCGGGCGCCAAATTTAAGCATATGAATGGGTTGGAGCGCGGGAACGCACGTTCATTGTAAACTCGTGCACTGACCCTGTCAATGGACGACCTGCCCGGCCTCTACCCTTTCACGCGCGGAATTCAGCCGACGATGTACCGCGGCCGCCTCTGGACGATGCGGCAGTATGCGGGGTTCGGGAGCGCCGCTGAATCGAACCGGAGATATCGCTATCTGCTGAGCCAGGGGGTCAGCGGCCTCAGCGTCGCGTTCGATTTGCCAACACAGATGGGCTACGACTCCGACCACGTGCTCGCGCGCGGCGAAGTCGGTCGCGTCGGGGTCGCCATCGACTCCCTGGACGACATGCAGGCGCTCTTCGACGGGATCCAGCTCGACAGCGTCTCGACGTCGATGACCATCAATGCCACGGCGATCATCCTGCTGGCGCTCTACGTCGCCGTCGCGCGGAAGCAAGGCGTCGACGGGAGGCAGCTCTCGGGGACGATTCAAAACGACATCCTGAAGGAATACATCGCGCGCGGGACCTACATCTTTCCGCCGCGGCCGTCGCTCCGGATCGTCACGGACATCTTCGCGTATTGCGAGCGTGAGCTGCCGAAATGGAATCCCATCTCCATCAGCGGCTATCACATCCGGGAAGCGGGCTCGACCGCGGAACAGGAAGTCGGGTTCACGTTCGCTGACGGCATCGCCTACGTGGAGGCCGCGATTGCCGCCGGGCTCGACGTCAACGAGTTCGGCCAGCACGTGTCGTTCTTCTTCAACGCGCACAACGATTTCCTCGGCGAGATTGCGAAGTTCCGCGCGGCGCGGCGCCTCTGGGCGCGCCTGATGGCGGAGCGGTTCCACGCGACGAACCTGCGCGCGCAGCAGCTTCGGTTCCACACGCAGACGGCCGGCAGCACGCTCACGGCCCGGCAGCCCGACAACAACATCGTGCGCGTCGCGCTCCAGGCGCTGGCGGCGGTGCTGGGCGGCACGCAGTCGCTGCACTGCAACGGCCGGGACGAAGCGCTGGCGCTGCCGACCGAAGAGTCGGCGCGCATTGCGCTGCGCACGCAGCAGATCATCGCGCTCGAGAGCGGCGTGGCCAACACGGTGGATCCGTCGGGCGGAGCCTACGTCCTCGAGGAGGAGACGGACCGGATCGAACGGGAAGCCTCCGCACTCATCGAGCGGATAGACGCGCTCGGCGGGACGCTGGCCGCGATCGAGTCCGGGTTCATCCAGCGTGAGATCCAGGACGCCGCCTACCGGGCGCAGCAGCGGATCGATTCCGGAGAGACGATCGTCGTCGGCGTCAACCGGTTCGTCACCGACGAGAACACCGCAATCGAGACGCTGCGGATCGATCCGGCGATCGAGCAGCAGCAGGTGTCCGCCCTCGCAGCCGTCAGACAGTCACGCGACAACAGCACCTGGCGGTCCGCGCTCGACGCGGTCATGGCCGCGGCAAGCGGGTCCGACAATCTCGTGCCGCCGATCATTGCGGCCGTCGAGGCGTACGCAACGGTCGGCGAGATTTCCGACGCCTTGCGCCAGGTGTTCGGCGAGCACAAGGAGATCGACACGTAGGCATGCCACAGGGCGCGCCGCTCCTGTCGGTCGAGCACCTGACGACCGTGTTCGAGACGGCTGCGGCGTCGACGCTCGCGGTCACCGACGTCACCTTCCACATCACTGCCGGCGAGACACTGTGCCTTGTCGGCGAGTCCGGCAGCGGGAAATCAATCACCGCGCGTTCCATCATCCGGCTGCTTCCCCCTGCGGCGCAGATCGCGGCGGGTCGCATCATGTTCGATGGCGGCGACCTGCTGGGCCTCACCGAACGCGCGATGGAGAGGGTGCGGGGCGCGCAAATCGGTTACGTGTTCCAGGATCCGATGACGGCGCTCAATCCTGTCCTGACGATCGGACGCCAGATCGAGGAGACGCTGATCGTGCACGGCGTCGCGCGCGGACGCGCCGCGAAAGGCATGGCAATCGAGTGGCTTCGAAGCGTCAGTATGCCGGATCCGGAGCGCCGCGCGCGCGAATACGCGCACCAGTTGTCGGGAGGCCTTCGTCAGCGCGCGCTCATTGCCATGGCGCTGGCCGGCAATCCCCGCCTGCTCATCGCCGATGAGCCGACGACGGCGCTCGACGTCACGATCCAGGCGCAGGTGCTGGATCTGCTTCGAGATCTGCGCCAGCGGCTCGGCCTCGCACTGCTGCTCATCACGCACGATCCCGGCGTCGTCGCGCAGATGGCGGACCGCGTCGCGGTCATGCACGCAGGCCGGATCGTCGAACAGAACGGCGTTCGCGAGCTGTTCCGGCAGCCGCAACACGAGTACACGCGCCGCCTCCTCGCGGCAGTCGAAAGACGCTGATGGCGCTGCTCGACGTCCAGCACCTCACGAAAACTTTCGAGACCGGCAGCCTCTTCACCAGGTCCCGGCGGGTCGTGCCCGCGTCCGCCCGGCCGCGGTTCGCCGTTGACGACGTCAGCTTTGCGATCGAGCGCCGCGAGGTCTTCGGACTGGTCGGCGAATCAGGCAGCGGGAAGACCACAACGGCGCGCTGCCTTCTGCGGCTTGTCGAGCCGACGTCGGGGCGGATTGTCTACGATGGCACCGACGTGCTGTCGCTGTCCCCACGCGACCTGCGCCGGCTGCGGCGGCACATGCAGATCGTTTTCCAGGATCCGTATTCGTCGCTGAATCCGCGGATGCGCGTCGGTGACATCGTCGAAGAACCGCTGATCGTGCACGGGATCGGGAGCCGAGAGGAGCGCCGCGCGCGGGTGCGGGAGCTGTTCCAGATGGTCGGCCTCGAGGCGGATCATCTGTCGCGGCGGCCGGAGGCATTCAGCGGCGGGCAGCGACAACGCATCGGTCTCGCGAGAGCGCTCGCACTCAATCCGTCGTTCATCGTCGCCGACGAGCCGGTCTCGGCGCTGGATGTCTCGATTCAGGCGCACATCATCGATCTGCTGATGGACCTGCGGCAGCGGCTCGGGTTGACGCTGCTGTTCATTGCGCACGATCTCAGGCTGGTGCAGCGCATCTGCGCGCGCGCGGCGGTGATGTATGACGGGCGGATCGTCGAGATGGGAGAAACGGCGGCGCTTTTCAGCTGGCCACGGCATCCGTATACGAAAGCGCTGTTGTCCGCGATTCCCGTTGCCGATCCGGATGCGCGCCGCCAGCGTATCGTGCTGGACGTCCAATCCTTCGATCGGGCAGCGCCGCTGAGGGAAGTTGAACCCGGCCACTACGCGGCAGTGTAGAGGCCAGTTACCAGTTGCCAGTTGCCAGTTGCCAGTTACCAGTTGCCAGTTACCAGTTGTCAGTTAACAGTAGCCAGTTGCCAGTTCTGTTCAGGCTTGAGCTTTCGCGGAACTCAGGGTTTCAGGCACCTGATTTCCTGTCCCGGCTCTTGCGCCTGCTTTGGTTCCGGCGGCAGCGCCGGCGACGTCCTTTTCGACCTGCCCGTCGCGGATGTGGATAACGCGATGCGCGTATGCGGCGATGTCGGGCTCGTGGGTGACGAGGACGATCGTGTTGCCGTTTTCGTGCAGCCGGTCGAAGACAGCCATGATCTCGACTCCGGTTTTCGAGTCGAGGTTTCCTGTCGGTTCGTCAGCCAGCAGGATCGACGGATTGTTCACGAGCGCGCGCGCGATCGCGACGCGCTGGCGCTGACCGCCGGACAGCTCGTTGGGCCGATGGGAAGCGCGGGACGTGAGTTCCACTTTCTCGAGCGCCTGCCGCGCGCGCTCCTGACGGTCCTTCGACGAGACCCCCGCATAGACGAGCGGCAGCTCCACGTTGTGCAGCGCCGTGGCGCGCGGGAGCAGATTGAAGGTCTGAAAGACGAAGCCGATCTCTTCGTTCCGGATGCGCGCCAGCTCGTCGTCGTTCATCGCGGCGACTTCCTTGCCGTTCAGGAGGTAGCTGCCCTTCGTCGGCGTGTCGAGACAGCCGATCAGGTTCATGAGCGTCGATTTGCCGGACCCCGAGGGGCCCATGATCGCCACGTATTCGCCGCGGTCGATGTCGATGCTCACGCCCCGCAGCGCGTGGATCTCCTCGGCGCCCATCACGTAGGTCTTCCAGAGGTCCCGGGTCTCAATCAGTCCCATGGCATCAATGTAGCAGGAAACCGCGGGCAATCTCTCATTGGCGGCCAAGCGGGACGCGCAGCTCTGCGCCGGAGGCTTCGGTAAACAGGACGTAGTCCGGCTCGATGGCCTTCACGGTCCAGCGCCCGACGCGGTCGCCAACCTGCGTGGTTCGGCCGTTCACGAGCGCCGTGCGGCGATCTTCAGAGGTGAGGATCGCGGTCACCTTAGGCAGGGGTTCCATTGCGAGTGTGGGCGCGGGTGCGCGTGCGGGTGTTGGAGGGGGTGCGCCAGGGTTCGCGTCGACTTCCGACGGTTCTGGAATTGCGGCCACAGGGGGCGCCGGCAGATCGACGTCGCCGCGGGCGGTGTGAGCCGGGCGAACGTCCGCCGGCGCAGGCAGTTCGATCGGCCGCGATGCGTAGCGCCAGCCGCCGGCGCCGAGCACCGCTGCGGCAGCCACGCCCGTCAGCGGCACCGCATGGAGGCGCGTCCACGACTTGCGCGCGCGCGGCAGGCGCGCCACGGCGCCGGCCATCGCGAGCCGGATCGCGGGCGCGACATCGCCGACGGTCGCCTGCACGGACGGATCCGCGTCGACGCCCTCCGCCGAATCCAGCGTCTCGACCTCCAGGTCCAGCTCCTCGATGAGCGGCATCGTCAGCGACCGCAACTCCGGAACGTCGCCGCAGGTGGCCACACCGTCGACCACGCCGCCTTCAGCAGACGTCGCTTCGATCGCCCGCCGCAGCTCCGGCGCGAGAAACGCCACCAGCGAATATCGCTGCAGAAGCTGCGCGTGGCTGCCGACCGCGCCGATGGTCGAATCCCACGGAAACGCCCGCGAATAGAACAGCCGGCCGGGCCGCATCACCACGATCGCCACGTGGCGGCGATTGATCGCCACCCACAGGATCGTCGCGTCGGGCCGGGGATGACGAGTCCGCGCCAGCGCCGCCAGCGCGTCACAGGGGGACACGACGCGCTCGATCTCGAAGCCGGCGTCGGTCAGCGGCTGCACTGCCGCGGACGACTCGGGGTCGACGGGGGGCCGGCCGCCCCACAGCACCACACGTGTGCGCCGCGGCAGATCCAGCATGCCGCGCGCCTGCTGCAGCGCGCGCGCGAACCCCGTCGTCCGCGCGAGCGCCCGCCGATCGAATCGCTCGACGGCGTTCACGACGACGCGGGTGCCGCGAACGCTCGCGCCGATCAGCGTCCCCGCATCGTCAGCCAGTTCGATCGCGGTAAGTCGTGTCAAGAGTACAAGCGTCCGTCGTCCGGGTTCCGTCGTCCGTCGTCCGTCGTCCGTGGCCGTCGTCCGGGGTCCGTCGTCCGGCAACGGCGAACGGCCTACTCCCGCTCCTCGTACTCGGTCTTCAGCTTTGCGACGACGCCGGGATCGGCGAGAGTCGTCGTGTCGCCGAGAGCCTTACCCGACGCGATGTCCCGGAGCAGTCGACGCATGATCTTGCCCGACCGGGTCTTCGGCAGATCGGCGGCAAACAAAACCTGGTCGGGTCTTGCAATCGCGCCGATTTTCCGGACGACGTGCTCCTTGAGTTCGTCGGCGAGGCTTTCGGACGCCTTCGTTCCTTCCTTCAACGTGACGAATGCGGCGACAGCCTGGCCCTTGATCTCGTGCGGCCGGCCGACGACGGCCGCTTCGGCCACGCGCGGATGATCCACGAGCGCGCTTTCGACCTCCATGGTGCCGAGGCGATGGCCGGCCACGTTCAGGACGTCGTCCACCCGACCGAGCAGCCAGTAGTAGCCGTCCTCGTCGATGCGGGCGCCGTCACCCGTGAAATAGGCGCCGTCGCTCCACTGGCTGAAGTACTGCTTCACGAACCGCTCCGGATCTCCATAGATGCCGCGGAGCATTGCGGGCCACGGCTTCGTGAGCGTGAGCAGGCCTCCCCCCTCGGCGACGCGCTGCCCTTGCTGATTCCTCACTTCTGCGGAGATGGAGGGAAACGGCAGGGTGGCGGATCCCGGTTTCGTGCTGGTGACGCCTGGAAGCGGCGTGATCATGATCATGCCGGTCTCGGTCTGCCACCACGTATCGACAATCGGGCAGCGCTCGCGCCCGATGTTGAGGTGATACCAGACCCACGCCTCCGGATTGATGGGCTCGCCGACCGAGCCGAGAAGGCGCAGCGTCGACATATCGTGACGGGCCGGCCATTCCGTTCCCCATCGCATGAACGCGCGAATCGCGGTCGGCGCCGTGTAGAAGATTGTCACGCCATGTCGATCGATCAGTTCCCAGATGCGATCCTTCTGCGGCCAGTCGGGCGCCCCTTCGTACATCAGGACCGTCGCGCCGTTGGCAAGCGGGCCATAGACGACGTAGCTGTGGCCCGTGACCCAGCCGATGTCGGCGGTGCACCAGTAGACGTCGTCTTCGCGCAGGTCGAACACCCATTTCGTCGTGGCGTACACGCCCGTCAAATAGCCGCCCGTCGTGTGCACGATCCCCTTCGGTTTCCCGGTCGTCCCGGAGGTGTAGAGGATGTAGAGCATGTCCTCGGCATCCATCCGCTCGGGCTCGCATTCGACCGGCGCATGCTGCATCAACCGGTGATACCAGTGATCGCGCCCCTCCTCGATCTCGACGGGAATCGGTGCTCCGGCCTGCCGCTGCACGACGATGACGTGTTCGATCGACGGAGTGTCGCGGAGCGCTTCGTCCGCCATTTGTTTGAGCGGGACGATGTGGCCGCGGCGATAGCCGCCGTCGGCGGTGACGAGGAGGACGGCCTGCGCATCGTTGATGCGGTCGCGCAGGGACTCCGCGCTGAAGCCGCCGAACACCACGCTGTGCACGGCACCGATTCGTGCGCAGGCGAGCATCGCGATGGCGAGCTCGGGAATCATCGGCAGGTACAGCGCGACGCGGTCGCCACGTTTGACGCCGAACGACTTCAGCACGTTGGCAAACGCGCTGACCTGCCGGTACAGATCCCAGTAGGTGAGCGTGCGAAGGTCGCCGGGTTCGCCTTCCCAGACGATGGCCGCCTTGTTCCGGCGTGGACCCCGCACGTGGCGATCGACGCAGTTGACGCTCGCGTTCAGCTTGCCGCCCGCAAACCACCTGGCGTTGGGCGATTTCCATTCGAGGACCCGCGCCCACGGCTCGTACCACTCGAGCTCATGCGCAAAAGACGCCCAGAAGGATTCCGGATCGTCGGCCGCGCGCCGGTACACGTCGGGGTCGGTGACGTGCGCGCTCGCGCGCCAGTGGTCAGGAGGAGGGAACCGCCGGTTCTCGCTGAGCAGCGCGTCGATCTCGTTCGCCATAGGCGCGATTGTACGCGCGAATCAGCATCGGTGACTCATCGAGCCCACGCGAGCAGGAGACGGCCGGGCCGCGCGAGATCCAGCGCTTCTGCGGCGCGATCGACGTGCCCGGACAGCACGCGGGTGGCCTGGGCCATACACGCCGCGACGAGCGCGCGGTCGCAGAGCAGGTTGACGAGCCGCGGCACGCCGCGCGTGCAGCCGTACACCCTGGCGATCGCACCGTTGGAAAAGGAGACGCGTCCGTCGCCTCCCCCGACCGCCAGCCGGTGCGTGATGTATCCGGCGGTCTCGTGGCGCGACAGCGGCCTCAGCTCGTGCCGCATCGAGATCCGATCCTCGAGGGGACGCAACTCCGGCCTCTGCATCGTTTCGCGAAGACTCGGCTGCCCGACGAGCAGCACCTGGAGTCCGCGATCGCCGCCGTCCGCAGTCGAGAGCTGCCCCAGTGCCTCCAGCACGGGCGGCGGCGCGTTCTGGGCGTCGTCGACGATTGCCAGCGCGCCAGCGCCAACCGATCGCAGCGACGACAGAAAGGCGCACAGCGTGCCGGTCAGCCGCCGTCTGCCGATCGATGGCAGGCGCCCATCCGCCGCGCTCTCGCGCGAGATGATCCCGAACTCCTGAAGCAGGCGGCGCAACAACTCCTCTTCGGACCGCACAGGATCCAGCACGAGCGCGGTGATGAATTCGCGACCGAGGCACTCCGGCAGCCTGCGGCACAATGTCGTCTTGCCGGTTCCGCTGTCACCCGTCAGGGCAATCAGACGATCGCCCCGGCGCACCGCGTAGTCGACCGATTCGACGGCGTTCGCGTGAGCCACGCTCGCGAAGTGATAGCGCGGAGCCGGCGTGAGGCCGAACGGGGTGTCGGCGAAGCCGTAGTAATCCTCGTACCTCACGGCGTGCCCCCCGCCACCACCGTCGCGGTCAGTTGTACCGTGAGTCCGCTCGCGACCGGAACGATCACCGATGCGCCGTTTCGCACGCGCACCACGACGTCGGAGACACCGGAACGTCCTGTTCGATCGGACCACGACGGGGAAACGCTCAATTGAATCGCATCGCCGCTCTCGACTTCGGCCACGACCGTCAACGCGAACGTCGCGCCGTCGCGTTCGCTGTTCCGCATGACGACCGGCTCGTTGTTCAGCGTGACGATGTCGGGCAGCGACAGCGTCGTATCGGCGTGGCTGTCGACAAGATGCACCTGCAGGCGCACCTGGCGCAGCGATCGGGCAAGCAGCGTCTCGACGAAGCCGGCGACGCGGTCGAGTTGATCGGGATAATCGGTGACCGTGATGACGCCTGCGCGCCGGTCGACGTGGGCGCGGCCATCGGACGACAGCAGCGCGCCCACGCTGCGCTCGACGTCGTCGTACGGGTCTCCGCCCGCGAGGGTGGTCAGCGACGCGCCGGCGCCCTGGTCGAGGGTTCGCTGCCACGTCCGGCGGACGTTCACGAAATCGATCGTGAAGAACCTCGACTCGGTCTTCCGCGGGTACACCCGGATGACCGTGCCTTCGATGGAGTACGTCAGGCTTCGGGGCCGCAGGACGGCGTCGAGCGCTTCGCGCAGCGTGACGTCTTTCAGATCGCCGGCAAACGTCCCCTGTACCGCGGGATCGAGCGCGAGGCTGAACCTTGTACCACGGACGAGGAGCCGCAGGGCGTCGCGTACGCGGACCGGGGTCGGAATGGATATCGACAGCCGTCCGGCCGCCGCCGTATCAGCCGCCGATGCCGGATACGCGCTCACCAGCGCGACGAGCACGCCGGCCGCGAAGCGCTGGACCAATGTCGGATGCATCACAGGGAACACGACTGCACACTTTTGCTACCCCGCTGTTTCGGCGGGTGAGGGGAGGGACTGTAGGGGGGAACAAGATCAACTTCCAACTTCCAACTCCCAATTCCAAATGTTCAATTCCCAATCCAGGCGCAATTGGGAGTTGGGAATTGGGAGTTGGGAATTGACGCTTCCGCCGGCTATGCCGGCGGAAGGATCTCTGTGGTGCCCGCCGGCGGAATGTCCTTCTTCTTGAACAGCGAGATGCCGATCAGGCCGCCGAGCATGCCGAAAACGGCGTCGATGCAGATGCCGATCAGCGCGGAGATCACCCGCATGATGCCGACGGCGCCGGTTCGCAGCGCGAAGTTTTCGATCATGCGACGGGTTTCCTCGGGCATGTCGGGATTCTGCGCGATGCGCTCCATCAGCCGCGCCTGGAAATCTCCCATCGCCATCGTCAGCGGAATCGACAGGAACGCGGCAATCACGCCGCCGATCACCCCGGCGAGCAGACCGCCCAGCAGTCCGTCTTCCACCTTCAGCGGGTACGGATGGTTCTGCTGCATCAGATAGGTGGTGAGCGCACCCCCGCACAACACCCACAGGCAGCAGCAGCAGTTCCCGACGTTCACGATCGGAAGCGCCGAGAGGACGCCGATGAAGAGCCCCCCGAAGAACGCCGGTTGCAGCTTTGCGGGTGTGGTGTCCATTAGTCGTAGTACTCCAGGCCGAGATGCGTGATGAGCTCCTCACCCCGCATGTGGCGGAGCGTGTTCTTCAGCTTCATCAACTGGATAAACAGGTCGTGCTCCGGGTACAACCCCGGCGCGTGCATCGGACTCTTGTAATAGAACGACAGCCACTCCTGAATCCCGCTCATCCCCGCCCGCTGCGCCAGGTCGAGGAACAGCGCGGTGTCGAGCACGATCGGCGCGGCCAGGATGCTGTCGCGGCACAGGAAGTTGATCTTCAGCTGCATCTTATAGCCGAGCCAGCCGAAAATGTCGATGTTATCCCACCCCTCTTTGTTGTCTCCGCGAGGCGGGTAGTAATTGATCCGGACGACATGACACAGGTCGTCGTACAGGTCAGGATAGAGATTGGGCTGGAGGATGTAGTCCAGAACGGACTTCTTGCTCTCTTCCTTCGTCTTGAACGACTCGGGGTCGTCCAGGACTTCCCCGTCGCGGTTGCCCAGGATGTTGGTCGAATACCAGCCTTCGACGCCGATCAGGCGCGACTTGAGCCCCGGCGCGATGATGGTTTTGATCAGCGTCTGGCCCGTCTTCAGATCCTTCCCCGCGATGGGCGACCGGTTGTCCTGTGCCAGCTTCAGCAGCGCGGGAACGTCGGCGCTCAGATTCGGCGCCGCGTTCGCATAGGGGATCCCTTCTTTCAGGGCCGCATACGCGTAGATCATGCTGGAAGGGATCGCGTCGTCGCTCGCTTCGAGCGCGCGCTCGAAGGCCTCGATCGTCTGATGCGCCGGCGATTCCGTCATGTAGATCTCGGTGCTGCCGCACCAGACGAGCACGACGCGGCTGCACCCGTTGTCCTGCTTGAAGCGGCGGATGTCCGCCCGCAGTTGCTCCGCGAGGTCCTTCTTGCTGGATCCTGTCTTGACGTTCGGTCCGTCAAGGCGCTTGACATAGCGCCGGTCGAACACGGCCGGCATCGGGACGACTTTCTCGAGTTCCGGTTTGATCTGATCGAGCAGATCCCGTTCGAGCACCCCCGCCGTCACCGCGGCGTCGTAGCAGTTGTCGGCGAAGATGTCCCAGCCGCCGAAGACGATGTCATCGAGCGAAGCGAGCGGAACGAAATCCTTGATGGCCGGCGTGCGGCCTTCCGTCCGCTTGCCCAGCCTGATCGTTCCCATCTGTGTCAGCGATCCGATCGGCCGCGCAAGGCCGCGTCGAATCGCCATCGTCCCGGCAATCGTCGTCGTGCTGACGGCGCCGAGTCCGACGAGCAAGATCCCCAGTTTCCCCTCAGGATTGGCAATATTTACGGCACTTTTCACAATCCCGCACTATATCATCGGGGATCAGGAGGTTTCTCGACGTGCGCTGGTTCCGCAGGCAGGATGCACACGAACCGCTCCCCGTCGCGATGGCCGGCGTGCGTCTCGGCCATCGCCTGCTCGCCATCGGCGCCGCGGATCCGTCGCTCATCGCAGAACTCGCGCGCAAGACCGGCCTCACAGGACGCGTGTGCGTCGTCGAGCCTGACGCGGATCGCGCCGCGCGCGCGTCCGCCGCGATCGAACGGGCCGGTGCGCTTGTCGAAATGATCGCCGCACCCTGGGGCGCGCTGCCGCTCGACGCGGACACTTTCGACGTCGCCGTCGCGCGCGACGCCCTGCTCACGATGACACCTGACGGCCGTGCCCGCTGTCTCGCCGACGTCTACCGACTCTTGCGGCCGGGTGGCCGCATCGTCGTCATCGAACCCGCCGCGCGGGGCGCTCTCCCGTCGGTGCTCTCGCGCACTCGCGCGGACCCCGGCTACCACGAACACGGCGGCGCAACTCACGCGCTGACCTCCGCCGGCTTCGCCGCCGTCCGCATCATCGCCGAGCGCGACGGCGTCGTCTACGCGGAGGGCGCCAAGCGGTCCGCGGTGAATTGAAGATTGGAGATTGAAGATTGCAGATTGATTGAAGATTTTTCGATCTTGGCGATTCAAGTGAGTAGCAGTACTTGCGCGCTTCCGTAAAACGATCGAACAAAACGTCAAGAAATCTGTCGGGATCGACGATTGCCCTTCGGGGGAACGACATGAATCCGAAGGCGATCGAGCTGCAAGGGCGGCTGCTGAAATACTCCTTAACCGTGGCGCGCTTGTGCGATGCGCTTCCGGCGAACCTGAGTGCGCGAAGGATCGCCGGGCAGTTGATTGATTCCTCCTCGTCCTCTTACGCAAACTATCGCTGCGCCTGTCGCGGACGATCCCGCGCAGAATTCATCGCGAAGCTCGGAATCGTGGTCGAAGAACTGGACGAATCGGAAGGCTGGCTGATCATGCTCCAGCAACTGGGACACATCAAGGAGCCGATCAGCGCCCAACTTCTCTGCGAAACCAATGAGCTGCTGTCGATTTTTTCCCGGTCGATTCTGACCGCCAAAACGGCATCCAGACGGTGACGAAGCGTTCAATCTCAAATCAATCTGCAATCTGCAATCTCAAATCAATCTGCAATCTGCAATCCCAAATCTTCAATTCACCTGGCGCAAGTGAGGTGCCTCCCGCCATCAACCGATATCGTCTCCCCGGTAATCCAGCCCGATGCCCCCGATGCGAGAAAGTAAATGAGTTCGGCGATCTCGTCGGCGGTCCCCGGGCGCCCCAGCGGGTGTGTCGTCCTGGAGCGCTCGAGGAACGACGCGTAGGTGTCCTCCGCCATCCCCGACCTCCGGTGCAGGTTCGTGACGACAACCCCGGGATTCACGGCGTTGACGCGCACACCTTTCGGGGCGAGTTCGAGCGCGGCGCAGCGCGTGAGCTGGTCCACCCCCGCCTTGCTCACGCAATAGGCGAGCACGCCGGGAAACGCACGCAGCCCGGTCACGCTCGACACGTTCACGACGGAACCGCGCGATTCGACGAGGTGCGGCGCCGCTGCGCGTATGAGCCGGAACGGCGCGCGCAGGTTGATGTCGAGCATCTCGTCCCAGTCCGCGTCCGTCGTGGACTCGACGGTGCCCGAGCTGATGATGCCCGCGGCGTTGACGACGACGTCGATGCGGCCGGCTGTGTCGAGCGCCGCGCGGACGATGGCGGCGGGCCCGTCCCCTGACGTCACGTCGGCGACCCACGGTACGAGTCGGCCGGAACCCGGCGTCGACTGCGCAAGGTCGTCCAGCGAGCCGCGATCGCGCCCGACGCCAAGGACCGTCGCGCCCTCTCGAGCGAACCGCAGTGCGGCGGCTCGACCGATGCCGCTCGATGCGCCGGTGACGATGATTGATGTCATCCCTGCGTTGTAGCACATCCAGAACAGCTGTCTCTCGCCAGAGACAGCCCGGCCGACGCCGCCGTATGAATTCAGCCGACTCCGGCGGCGCCCGCCAGGGAACGACTCTTGCCCCGATCGGGTTGCCTGGTCCTGGTCGATGCCCGCAACAACACACACGCTGCCTGAGGTGTATTCGACGTCGGAAGTCGCGCTGGCCGCAGGCGTCGATCCCGAAGACGTATGGCGATGGGCGGACGACCACGACGTTCGCGTCCTGAGTGGCGGCTTTTACGCAACGCCAGACGCGGTCCGGATGGTGCGGCACCTCCTCGCGCGAGTGGAGGTCGAGCCCGCACGCGGCGATCTGTTCGAGGCACCCCGCGAACGCGCGCGTCGTCGCGGGCTGCCGATCGCAGCGGCCACTGCGGCGCACGTGTGTCTGCTCGCCGGGCTCATGCTCCTGTCGACCGCGGCGGGCCCGTCGGTGCGGGTCGAGATGGAACCGGCAGCGACCACTCAACTCGTGTTCCTCGCGGCGCCGGGTGCCGGCGGCGGAGGCGGGGGTGGTGGACACAAGGCGCTCGTTCGCGCATCCGCCGCCGAGCGCAAAGGGACGGCGCTCTTGCGCAGCCCGCTTCCACTCCGGCCGAGGCCTGAGCGTGCAGAACCGCCACCGGTCGAAACACCCGCGCCGAAGCCGGATCCCCCTGCAGTGGTTGCACCGGTGGTGCCGGTCGAAGCAGATGCGCATGACACCCGTGGGGAACCGACTGACGCGGCGAGGCAACCAGAGAGCCGTGGACCGGGTACAGACGGCGAAGCTGGCGCGGGAGCGGCGGCCGGCATTGGCTCGGGCAACGGTCCGGGCCTCGGGATCGGGACGGGCGGCGGCACGGGCGGCGGTCCGTACCGTCCGGGCTCCGGTATCGCTCCGCCGTCGCTCCTGCGCGAAGTCAAACCGGACTATACCGAGGAGGGCCGGCGCCGCGGGGTTGAAGGCGATGTCGACCTTGAGATCGTCGTCCGCGGCGACGGCAGCGTCGGCGACGTGAAGCTGGTGCGCGGCCTCGGTACGGGACTGGACCAGCGCGCGATCGATGCGGTCCGTCAGTGGCGGTTTTCGCCGGCGACGAGGCAAGGCGTTCCGGTCGACGTCATCGTGCACGTCTCAGTCGAGTTCAGGCTTCGGTGAATTGGGAGTTGGGACTTGGGCATTGGGAGTTGGGAATTGACATGTTCACCATCACTATCCTCTCCACCGCCATGGCGCTCTCGCTCAGCGTGGTCGTCTGGCGCATGCTGCGAGATGACCGGCGCCGCACCGAAGCGCGCGTGCACGCGTTGACGGATCTTGCGGTCCGTCCTGACCTGCACGCCGTCTCCGCCGCTCCGGCCGTGTCGTTCTCGGCGCCGGAATATTCCTCGGGCTGGGGAACCCGCGCGGGGATCATGGCCTGCCTTGCGCTCGGCATCACCACGATCATCCTGATGACGCTGACGGCGCGAACGCATACGTCGTTGGCTCCTTCATCACCGGCGGCGGCACCGGCAGCAGCGACGGCGGCGGCACCGCTCGAACTGCTGTCGTTGCGTGACACTCGGGAGGACGGCACGCTCACGATTGCCGGACTCGTCCAGAATCCGCGCAGCGCCCGCGCGCGTCGGAACGTCGCGGTCGCCGCGGATGTGTTCGACGCGAACGGTACGCGGATCGCCAGCGGCTCGGCAGGGGTTGACGTCCGGACGCTCCAGCCCGGCGATCAATCCCCGTTCGTGCTCTCGATCACGACGCCCGACACCGTTGCGCGATATCGCGTCAGCTTCCACGCATCCGACGGCGGCGTCATTCAGCACGTGGACCGTCGCCGCCCCGCAGCAAATGCTGCCTCATGGTGACCATGCGGCTCTCGACGCGGTCGCTGCTCACCGCCGCCCTCATCCTGAGCGGGACGACGGCTCTTCACGCGCAGCAGCAGGCACCGAAACAGGACCCGTTCGTCTTCAGGACAGGCGTCGAACTGATTAACGTGACAGCGACGGTCACGGACCGGAGCGGTCGCTTCGTCCGCGGACTCACGCAGGACGATTTCCAGGTGTTCGACGACGGGCGGCCGCAGCCGATTACGCACTTCAGCGCGGAACGCGTTCCCGTCAGCATCGGAATCGTCGTCGATACGAGCGGCAGCATGGACGGCGAGAAGATCGAGGCCGCGCGCGACGCGCTGGACAGGTTCCTGACGCAGCTTCTCGATCCTGCCGACGAAGTGTTCCTGTATCGATTCGACAATCAGCCGTCGCTCGTCGAAGGGTGGACGCGGGACAAGCAGCGCATCAGTGACGCGGTTCGGATGATCCAGCCGCACGGAGGGACGGCGCTCTACGACGCGGTCGCCGCCGCGGTGCAGATGGCGGCTCGCGGCCGCAATCAGAAGAAGGCCGTACTCGTCATCTCGGACGGCAACGATACGAGCAGCCGGACGGACATCGTCGCGCTGCGGCAGTTGATCCGTCAGACCGAGGTCCTGGTCTACGCGATCGGCATCGACGCCGGCGCCGGGCCGCCGCGGTTCCAATTTCAAACCGTGCAGTATCCGCCGCAGCGGCCGCCGCGATACCCGTTTCCGTTTCCATTTCCCCGGCGTCCGCCGGCGAGTCCGCCGAGGCCGTATCCGCCGACGCCGCCACCGCCTGGCGGCAACCGGAGCTCCATCGACGATGAGCGCGTCAATGGGGCGGCGCTCCGATCGATCACGGACGACAGCGGCGGCAGGACGGAGATCGTCCGCTTCGCGCGCGATCTGGATCCGGCGACGGCTGGCATCGCAGACGAATTGAGCCGGCAGTACTACCTTGGTTATTCAGCACCGAACGGCCACGACGGCCGCTGGCACGACATCCGTGTGGAAGTCGATAACGACTCGTACGTCGTCCGCGCGCGACGCGGATACGTCGCCGCGAACTGACTGACGGCTTCACGCGCGACTGACGCGATGGGGCCCCGCTCGGACAGCCCCACTTCGTGCTCGGCGGCAAGAAAGAAATGTCGACGAGGCGCCGCCTGCGCGCGAAGCGGGGCACCCCGTCCTCGCCCCCATCGCGTTTACGCGCGTGCGTCCAGGCGGCACTAACGTAAACTGCTTCGCGTGCATCTGCTCGCGATTGCCGTCGCCCTCAGCATCCTCGGCAGCCTCGGCGGCATCATCGTCGCTTCGTCGTTCCTGCTGCTCGGCGACAGGATCCACACGAAGCTCGTTCCGCCTCTCATCAGCTACGCGGTCGGTACGCTCATCGGCGTCGCCCTGCTCGCGCTCGTTCCCGAGGCGCTCGCGGAACTGCACGCGCGTCCGGCGATGCTGACGCTGGCTGGGGGCATTCTCACCTTCTTCCTTCTTGAAAAGGCGGTGCTGTGGCGGCACTGCCACGACGAAGAAGACTGCGCCGTCCACACCACCGCGGCGCCGCTCGTCATCGTTGGCGATGCCTTCCATACGTTCGTCGACGGCGCGGTGATTGCCGCGGCCGTCGTCACCTCCGTTCCGCTCGGACTGACGACGACGCTGGCGGTTGCGACGCACGAGATCCCGCAGGAAGTTGGCGACGTCGCGATCCTGCTGCGCGCGGGCTACTCGCGCTGGCGGGCGTTCACGCTGAACGTGCTGTCGGGCCTTGGGGGCATACTCGGCGCGAGCGCGATGATCGTCGCGTCGAGGGTGGTGCCGCAGGCGCTGCCCTATGTGCTCGCCTTTGCCGCCGGTAATTTTCTCTACGTCGCGATGGCGGATTTGATCCCCGATTTGCATCGCGGCAATCCTCGATCGGCCGGACTGCCGCAGCTGCTGCTCATCGGCGCGGGGATTGGGACAATCGCGCTGCTGTAGCGGGACGCGCGAGGTGGGAGGCGCGAGGCGGGAGGCGCGACGCGCGAGGCGCTATTGTGAAGCTCCTTTTTGACGTCCCTGGAGTTTGAAATTCGCGTCGAGGAACACGCCCGCAGGCGGCGGCACGTAGGTATTGCCCACCATGCGTCCGCTCGCTGACGCCTTGTGGAACGGGAACGAGTTGATCCCGGTCACGTAGAGATCGCCGCCCGAATAGAGATCTGTATCGAAGCTGGACGCGAACGAGCCTTGGGTGTCGGTGTAGAACCAGTACTGCTTGCCGCCTTCGAGCGTGACCTCTGGTGCGAAAACGTATACGCCGCCCGTGTTCGATTCCGAGCGCGCGATGAATCCAGGCATTGCAGGACTGAGGTCGGTCGGCAGCCCGAGGAACTCGCGATCGAGCAGATACAGCGTGCCGAATGCGGCAGGTGTTTTCTGGAACGTGTAGAACTGAAACGTCACGTGGTCGAACGTGCCGGCGGGAGCAGTGGCCGATTGACCCGCGTAGTTGAACGTTCCGATCTGACCGGATGTCACGTCGAGGCCAAGGGTTACGTCAGCGAGCGCGACAAGGGCGCCGGCCGGTGCGCTGCCGCTGGGCGACGTCGGCGTATCCATCTTTCCGCCGCATGCCGCCGCGATCCCGATTAGCGCGAACATGACGCCAAGCCGCACTGTCCTCTTCACGCGCCCACCTCGCCCCTCGCGCCTCGCCCCTCGCGCCTCGCGCGCGTTACGCCGCCGCGCGCCGCGAATCGCGCCCGCGCCGCATCGTCAGCCAGATGAGAAGCGCGAGCACCGCAACGGCCGCAAGGAACGCCAGGCCGAACAGCCACAACGTGCGGTAGAGGATCGACTGGCTGTCCATCCGCACCGCCATCACGCCGGGCACGCCGCTCTCCCAGGCGATCGGCTTGTTGTCGAGCCGATCGGCGAGGTGCTGCTCCCACGTGAGGATGTTGCCGCGGGAGGCGCCCCGCGGGCGATCGGTATCGAGCGTGCGCGAGTTCTGATATTCGATCCGGCTCGGGAGATGCAGCCGGAACGCGACGAGCTCGCTCCCCGTCCAGCCCACGTTCGGCATCGTCCCCGGCTTGAACGCGGACGCGCCGAGCGTCTGCTTGAAGACGGTCAATCCGTTCTCCTGATGGAGATCGTAGGTGGACCAGGAGAACGGCGGCGACTGCGGCAGCTTCCGGATGTCGGGCACGCGCAGCGTGACGCCCACGAAATGGCGCTTCGATCGCGTCCACGTGCTCACGCGCGTGACCTGCGCGTATGGCGAACTGTAAAGTCCGCGGACCTGGTCGCGATCGACCCGCGCGGCGGGGTCCGTCGGGAGCGGCAGCCCGCGCAATACGGCGAGCGCAGGAAGAGATGCGTTGACGACCATCGTGGCCGAGCCGTCGAGGCTCAACGTGAGGTCTTCTTCGTATTCGTATTGCGGACCGAAGATCGCGGCTGTGCGTCCGCCGCAGCCCGCGATCGCCGCGATCATCGCGAGCGACAGCAGGGCCGCACGCGCCCGAGAGAGCATTATGCGAATGATATACTGAAGTTTCCCTCCGAATGCCCACGCCGCCGCGTCTGTACCTGATCGACGGCAGCTCGCAGATGTATCGCGCGTATCACGCGATTCGCGGGCTGACCGGCCCCGATGGCAAGTCGACAAACGCCGTGTACGGATTCGTCACGATGCTGCGCAAGCTGCTGAACGATCATCAGCCGCAGTACATCGCGGCGTCGTTCGACCTCGCCGGTCCCACGTTCCGCGACGAGATCGTGTCCGATTACAAGGCGAACCGGACGCCGATGCCGGGCGATCTCGCTGAGCAGATACCGCTCGTTCACGAAGCCTGCGAGGCGATGGGGGTCCCGATCCTCACGTCGAAGCGCTTCGAGGCGGACGACGTGATCGGAACGCTGGCCACGAAAGCCACGGCGCAGGGTTTCGAAGTCGCGATCGTCACCGGCGACAAGGACTTCTTTCAGCTCGTCCACGACGGGATCAAGGTCTACAACCCGAAGGACGAAGGGACGTGGTACGACGCCGCCGGCGTGAAGGAGAAGTTCGGCGTCACGCCGGAGCAGGTCGTCGACGTGCTCGCGCTGATGGGCGATTCGATCGACAACATCAAAGGCGTGCCTGGGATCGGCGAGAAGGGCGCGCGCGATCTCATCGCCACCTACGGCACGCTCGATTCGCTGATCGAACACGCGCCCGAGGTCTCGAACAAACGGTATCGCGAAGGGCTCCTGAACTACGCAGACGACGCCCGCCAGAGCCGCACGCTGGCGCGCATTCACACCGACTGCCCGGTCGACTTCAATCCCGAAGCGCTCGTCTACCGCGGCTTCGACCGGGCGCGGTGCTTCGCACTCTTCAGCAAGCTGGGGTTCCGGTCGCTCGTCATGGAGTTCGCGCCGACCGCGCAAACCGTCGATCGCGATTACCGGACGCTGCAGACCCTTGACGACGTGACCGCGCTGGCGGCCGAACTCCGCGCGGCCGGCCGATTCGCGATTCGCGTGCTGCCGGATGCGCCCTCGGCCATGCGAGCGGGTATCGTGGGTCTGGCGTTTTCGACGCGCGCGCGTGAGGCGCGCTACATCCCGTTCGGCAGCGGAGCCGGCGCGCTCGGGTTCGACGGCGGGGTCGACGCTTCCGCGGCCCTCGCCGCACTGCGCGATGTACTCGAAGACCCATCGATTGCCAAGGTGGCGCACGACGCCAAATTCGACGCCATCGCGCTGGCGCGCCATGGGATTACGCTGGCGGGCGTGACATTCGACACGATGATCGCCAGCTACCTCATCGACGCGACGCGGTCGTCGCACACGATTGAGGACCTCGCGCTCGAACACACCGGCTACAAGGCGCTGAGCGAAGAAGACGTCTGCGGCCGCGGGGTCAAAGCGGTGCCCTTCGATCGCATCCCGGTGCAGGCGGCGCAGGATTATGCGGGGGAGCGCGCCGACCTCACGCTGCAGCTCACGGACCCGCTGAACGCGATCCTCGGGCAGGAGTCGCTGCGGACCGTGTACGACACGCTCGAGCACCCGCTGATTCCGGTTCTCGCGGCGATCGAGCAGGCGGGCGTGCGAATCGACGGCCCGGCGCTCGCGGCGCAGTCCCAGCACATCGACATCGAGCTGCACACGCTCAGTACGCGCATCTTCGAGCTCTGCGGCGAGCAGTTCAACATCAACTCGCCGAAACAGCTCGGGGAAGTGCTGTTCGAGCGGATGAAGCTACCCGCGCTGAAGCGGACCGGCAAGAACAAGACGCCGTCGACCGCCTACGAGGTCCTCGAAGAACTCGCGGAAGTCCACGATGCGCCGCGGCTCATTCTCGAGTGGCGCGCGCTCTCGAAGCTCAAAGGCACGTACATCGACGCGCTGCCGCAGATCGTCGACGCGACGACCGGCCGCGTGCACACCTGCTTCAACCAGGCGGTCGCCGCGACGGGCCGGTTGAGCAGTTCAGATCCGAACCTGCAGAACATCCCGATCCGAACCGAGCTCGGGCGCGAAATCCGTCGCGCCTTCATCGCGGATCCGGGCCACGTGCTCATCTCCGCCGATTATTCGCAGATCGAGCTGCGCGTGCTCGCGCATCTCTCGGGCGACGAAGCGCTCGTGGACGCGTTCCGGCAGAACATCGACATCCATGACCGCACGGCGGAGCGGGTGTTCGGCGCGAACTCGGGGTTGAGCGCGCACGAACTGCGGAGCCGCGCGAAGATGATCAACTACGCGCTGCTCTACGGAAAGGTCGCCGCGACCCTCGCCAAGGACATCGGCGTGTCCAGGCAGGAGGCGCAGGCGATCATCGACGCGTATTTTGCCGGCTTCCCGTCCGTGAAGGCCTTCATGGACAGCATCATCGACACGGCGCGCGCAACCGGTGTCGTCAAGACGATGTTCGGCCGCCGGCGGCTCATTCCCAACATCAACAACAAGAACTTCCAGGTGCGCGCGACGGCAGAGCGCGAGGCGCTCAACATGCCGATCCAGGGCACCGCCGCCGACATCCTCAAAAAAGCGATGATCGACGTCCACGCCGCGCTGCCGCGGGTTGCGGGCGGCCGCGCGCGCATGATTCTCACCGTTCACGACGAACTGCTCTTCGAGGCCCCACAGGAATCCGCCGACGAAACCGCTGAAACCGTTCGCGAGCTGATGCAGTCGGCCGTCAGATTGAACGTGCCGCTGACGGTAGACGTCGGAATCGGCGAGAACTGGAAGGAAGCAAAGGGATAATCGAACTGACTTAAACGCCCAGCTCCCAACGCCCAACTCTCAAAACTTCCAACTGATCGAATTGGGAATAGGGAACTGAATTGGGAGTTGGGAGTTATCTTGCGTGGCGCTACTTGCTCCACGCACTCTTGAACGCTTCCCAGTCGGTCATCATATCGGCCACGGCCTGAGGCTTGTCCCGCGCGGTGCCGCGCGCTGCGCGCTCGGGGATGACCGCGGTCGTGACCAGCCGATCGATGTCCGCGCGGAGCGCGGCCCCGCGATCGGCCGTGATGCCCGCCCGTACCCACGCGGCGGAGGCGGCCGCCATCGCGCGATCCAGATCGCCGGCGCCGCGCGCGGCAGCCGCGGTCCAGTAATTGGCCACAGACGACGCCGGATTGCGCCGCAACTCGTCGTCCATGAGACGCCCGATCCGCTGATAGACGGGCACGCGAGCCCCGGCGGCGAGCGTCTGCGCCTGACGATCGAGCGACGTGGCCCACCAGTCGAGCGCGCGCTCGTGGCCATCCGCGCCCAGAATCCCCGTCACGTCGAGTACGGGCTCGAGCATCTCCGCCGCGGCGCCAAACCGGTTGTCGAGATAGAGGATTTCGGCGAGTCCGACCTGCAGCTCGGTCCGTTCACGCGCATCGAGCGCGTGCGGGTCGACACCGCGGAGCGCGGTGCGCGCGTCCGCAAGATCGGCCCCGTCCGCCGTGCGGCGATAGCGTTCGAGCCGGATGCGGCCAATCACCAGCCGGGCGGAAGACACGCTCGCAGGGTCCGACTCCGCATCGTGGGCCGCCGTGAGCGCCTGGTCGTACTGCCCCTGGTTGTACAACCGCCGCGCGGTCGCGAGCTGGTCCGGCGGACGGGCGGCCACCGTGCCGAGCGCCACCAGGAGCGCGGCCGTTCGCGCGAGCATCCCGCGATAGTAGCACAGCGGGAAGCACACGCTAAATGCCTGTGTGTGTTGCAGTTAACACTGACCGACGCACCGCCGGTGCTATAATGCCCGCGATGGTGGAACCGATCGTCGTGCCGCGATCTGCGCACACGATTTCGCGGCGTGACATTGATCCTGACGCCCTCAAGGTCCTCTATAGGCTCCACGAACACCACTACGTCGCATATCTCGTCGGCGGGAGCGTGCGCGATCTCCTGCTCGGCCGCCGCCCGAAGGACTTCGACATCGGGACGTCGGCCCATCCCCAACAGGTCAAGAAGCTGTTCCGCAATTGCTGGATCATCGGCCGGCGGTTCCGGCTCGCGCACGTCAAGTTCGGCCAGAAGACAATCGAGGTCGCCACGTTCCGGCGTCAGGTGGATCCGACGGAGCTCCAACCCGACGTCGACGAAGCGATCGAAGCCACGCCGGAGCCCGCGCCCGGCCACACGCCCGCCGAGGTTGCCGAAGCACAGGGCACCCACTTCGCCAGAGTCCGCGCGCACGATCGCCTGATCCATCGCGACAACACGTTCGGCACACCCGAGGAAGACGCCTTCCGCCGCGACTTCACGATCAACGCGCTCTTCTACGACATCTCGACGTTCTCGATCATCGACTACGTCGGGGGCCTGCACGATCTCGAGGCGCGCGTGATTCGGTCCATCGGCGAGCCGCACCTGCGCTTTCTCGAAGATCCGGTGCGAATGCTCCGCGCGGTCGTCTTCGCGGCGCGCCTCGGGTTCGCGATCGACGATCCCATCCGCGAGGCGATCGAGACCGACCGCCACGAGATCAACCGCAGCGCGCCCGCGCGCCTCATGGAGGAGTACTACAAGATCCTCCGCTCCGGATTCGCGGAAGCGAGCCTCGATCTCCTGAAGGAGACCCGTCTTCTGGGCGCCATCACGCCGGAACTCGACGACGCCCCGGAAGAGTTGTGGGAGTCCGTCTCACGTCTCGACCAGTTCCGGCGTGAGTACGGCGCCGCGCCGGAGACGCTGACGAATGCGATTCTCGCCGGCACCATCCTGGTCCCGCTCGGCCTCGCAGGCCGGCGTCCGCGCTTCTCGGCAGACGCAGCGGAGCGCCGGATCGAGCTCGGGATGCTGACGGTCCCGCGACGCGACGTCGAGCACCTGCAGCAGATCCTCGCCGTGCAGCCGCGTTTGCTCGAGACGCAGGCCCCCGTTCGCGCCCAGCGCGCGCTCCTCCACCGGCACGTCTTCCGCGAAGCGCTGACCTGGCTGGAAATTCATGGCAACCGTCCGGACGCGGTCGCGCACTGGCGCGAATTGGAGGCGCAGCCGCATCAGGATCACGTCGACGACGCCGAGATCGAGCACTTCCCGATAGCGCGCCGCCGTCGTCGGCGCCGGCGCCGCGGTCCTTCGACCCTCAGCCGCTGACGCGCGTGTGCGTGTGGTCAGCCGCTAGAAACGGATTCTGAGTCCAGCGCGCCCGGTTCGCGGCGCTCCTACGGTTCGTATCGGTGTGCGGCCGGTGTCGATGTCCGCATCGAACGCGTTCTCGATGGCGCCGAACACATCGACATGCCGCGTGGCATCCCAGCCGAGACGAGCCGCCGTGACCGACCCGGCGCGCAACTTGAACGCGTTCACGTCATCGTCGAACTGCGAGCTGAAGATGCGGATATCGACGGCGCCGTTCAGCCGGGCCCGTGAGAATCGGGCGCCGATCGCGCCCTGCACTCCGGGCACCTGCGGGATCCGCTTCCCGTCGAGATCGCCTGCAATGAACCTCGAATCGCCGATCGCCCACGACGACGAGAGCGACACGCCGGGGGTCGCGCGCCATTCCGCCTCGAGTTCTGTTCCGAGCGCGCGCGCACCTGCGTTGCTGCGCTGCCGCATGATCGTCGCGCCGGACGACAGCGTACGGCTGTAGATGGCGTCGCTCAATTTCGTTGCGTAAACGATCGCGCGCGTCGTCCACGCGCCGCGCTGCGAGGTGAAAGCCGCCTCCGGACCCCACGTCCGCTCCGGATCCAGTGCAGCGTTGGCGAGCGTGATGGCATTGCCCACCCGGAACGATCGATACAGCTCGTTCATCGTGGGTCCGCGGAATCCGCTCAGCCACGACACGCGCACCGTTTCACCTGCTGTGACCTGCCACGAGAACGCGAGTCTTGGATCGAACGCGTAAGCGGTGGCAGTCACCGCCGAGGGCTCGCGCAGGCTGGATCGAAAGGCCTCGACTCTGGCGCCGGCCTCCAGTGCTGTGCGTGAGGAGACATCGAGCCGGCCCTGAAACGCGACTTCGTCCGAGCGCTGCCACGCCGGCGTCAGGACGGAAGGGTTGGTGGCACCGCTCGGAGCGACTGACGCCTCCTCGAGGTCCGCACTCCAGTAGCGCGTAGATGCGGTGAGGAGGACCGACGTTCTGGTGCGGGCTCTGATCCACGTCACCGCGGCGCCGGTCGTCGACGCAGCGACCCATTGAAGGCTCGTCAGGCGTTCGGCATCGCGCGCGGCGTTCACCGCCGAAAACGTCTGACGATAGCTCGTCGAGGTCGAGTCAACTCGCGCCTCCCACGCCCCTCCGGCTGCAGATCCGCGGACGGTCGCCGCACCCCATCGGGAGATGGTTGCGTTGACCTGCGCCGGCGTGCCGTTGTTGCGGTCTTCGCTGAAGTACCCGCCACGGGAGTCAATCTGAAAGGGCCCGGACCGGACGCTGATCCAGCCGAGCGCGCTCCGGGCCTGGACACCCGCGGGAACATCGATGCTGCCCCGCGACTCGGGAGCGACGACGACGTAGCCGTCGGTGCGCAGTGATTCCGCAGCAGCGCCAAACAGCACGTTGCGCGCAGAGGCTCCGCCAAAAGCTGATACGCGAGAGGTTCCCTGATTTCCACCGTCGATCCGCACGTCCGCGCCAGGCGCCGTGCGAAGGTTGATATCGATGACGCCGCCCAGGGCGTCATTGCCGTGCACGTCGCTCGCGGCGCCACGGCTGACCACCACAGCGTCGAGCGCGGCTGCGGGGATGCGATCCCAGTAGACCCACGCGCCGAACGGGTCGTTCAGCGGCACACCGTCGGCAACCACCAGCGTGCGGCTCGCCCCGGACGCCGACATGCCGCGCAGCGTCACGCCCTGCGCGGTCGGATTGGCCACGAGTGACGACGTGCGGCGGAACAGGCTGAAGCCGGGCACCACGCGGAGTTGTTCGTCGAGCGCAAGCGCAGGGGCGTCGGCGAGTGTCTGTCGATCGACGATGGTCGCACTGGATCGAACCACGAGGCGTTGCTCCGCGTCTCCGGTAACCGTCACGCGTTCGGTGATCCCCTGTGGCACGAGCTGAATACGCACCTCGGCGTCCGGGTTGGTGACGGTACGTGTCACGTCCTGAAAGCCTGCCAACGAGACCGTGATCTCGACTGGCGGCAGCCCGTCGATCGAGAGCGCCCAGGACCCGTCCGCGGCGCTGACCGCATGCGCGGAGGCGCCCGACGCCGACGCGCGAACGTCCGCTCCTGTCACGGCGGCACCGGTCGCGTCAACGATCACTCCGTGAACATGGACGACATGGGACTGCTGCACTGAGGCGCACGTGATGACGGCCGCTGCCGTGCACGCCGGAAGGCGTGCGCTGTGAAAGGCAGGGGCAGCCAGGAGCAGCGCAACCGCAATCACGACAACCCTTCGGGTTCGCGCACGAACCTGTACCCGACTCCCCGGACCGTGAGCAGGTGCCGCGGGTGCGAGGGCTCCTTCTCGATATATCGCCGAAGGCGGACAAGGAAGTTGTCGATTGCGCGCGTGTCCGTGTCTTCGCGCAGGCCCCAGACGTGCTCGAGCATCGCCTTCCTGGAAACGGCCTGCCCTTCGTGATCCACCAGGTATCGCAGCAGGTTGGCTTCCATGAGCGTCAGCGGGAAGACTCGCGATCCGACCGTCAACTGCAGGTTCGCGAAGTCGATGCTCGTATCGCCGAACTCGTACCGCTCGTGGGTGGTACGACGAGACCACTCGCTGCGCCGCAGCAGGCTTCCGATGCGCGCGAGCAGGATCGGCAGCTCGGCGGGCTTCGCCAGGTAGTCGTCGGCGCCCGCGTCGAACCCCTTCAGCACATCCTCCGGCCGTCCGCGTGCGGTCAGCATCAGCACCGGCACGAACTGCCGCCGCTTGCGGAGTTCCGTGGCGACCTGAAATCCATCGATGCCGGGCAGCATCACGTCGAGCACGATCAGGTCGTATCGCTCGCCGCTTTCGAGGATCCGCGCGAGCGCGCTCTCGCCGGTCTCCACGACCTGCGCCTCGTAGCCTTCGGCCTCGAGGTTGAACCGAACCCCTTCGGCCAGATGTTGCTCGTCCTCGACGATGAGCACGCGCTGCGCCACGGCTGCCCTCATGCCGGCGGCGCGGCTGGCAACTGCAGCGTGAACGTGCTGCCCTGCCCGGCTCCCGCGCTCTCCGCGTAGGCGCGGCCGCCATGCTTCTTCGCAACGGAGCGGACGATGAACAAGCCCAGTCCGCTCCCTTTGGTTCGCAGCGCCACGCTCGGCGGCACCCGATAGAACCGCTTGAAAATGCGTTTCAGGTCCACCGGCGAAATGCCGACGCCGCGGTCCGTCACGCGGACCGCCAGCTTTTGATTGCCCATCTCCTCGATCTGCACGCGCACCTGCGGCGGCGGCTCCGAATACTTGATCGCGTTGTCGATCAGGTTGAAGACGGCCGCTTTCAGCTCGTCGCCGTCGCCGAGCACCATCGGCGAGCGCGCCTCGCTGGCGAACTGGAGCGATTCGGGCGGCAGGTGATACCGGGTGCGGGCGAGATCAACGCATTCGCGCGCGATCTCGGACAGGTCCAGTCGCACGCGCGCCGACCGCCGCAGGCGCGACCCGGTCGCGCCCGCGCGGAGGACCTGCTCGATGGTGTGCAGCAGGCGATCGCTGTCCTGCAGCATGATGCGATAGAACTCCTGCCGCTTGTCGTCGGGCAGCTCGCGCGATTGCAGGGTCTGAAGATAGAGGCGGATCGACGCGACCGGCGTCTTGAGTTCGTGCGTGACCGCGTTGATGAAGGAATCGTGCTGCTCGTTGCGGCGGATTTCCCTGACCAGGAAAATGGTGTTGAGCACCAGCCCGGCAATGATGAGCAGGAAGAAGATGAAACCGAGCAGCGCGAGGACGCCTTCGCGCCAATTGAGAATCAGCCAGCTCACATTGAGCGTGACGGCGAGGACGACGAGGCAGATCCCGAGGATGCTGAAGAAAAGCGCCCTCCGGCGGCGACCCGAAATCACTCTTCCATCTTAGCGATTTCGTCGACACAACGAGAGCGGCCACCGTGTCCACCCCGCATTTCGCAACGCGAGAGTGCTACTCGTCGCGGAGTGCCGCGGCCGGATCGAGCCGCACGCCGCGGCGTGTCGCGATCGCAGCGGATACGGCGCCCGCGAGTGTCACGAGCAATGCGACGGCCGCGAGCACGCCCGGGTCGCGCGGCCTGACCTCGAAGAGCTGGCTCGCAATGACGCCCCCGATCGCGAGCGCTCCGACGATGCCCAGGCACACGCCGGCAAGCACCGGGACCGTGCTCTGCCTCAGCACGAGCGCGAACACCTGGGACGCGCGAGCGCCGAGCGCGACGCGGATGTTCATCTCACGGCGGCGCGTCGAGATCCCGTAAGCGGTCGTCGCATACACGCCGATCAGCGCAATCATCAGCGCCACGGCACCGAACGCCGTGAAGAGCGATGCCTGATATCGCCGGCCTTCGACCGCGGAGTCGACGACGTCCTGAAGCGGCGCCGTTCGGGCGATGGCGATGTCGGGGTCCACTTCGGAGACGATCCGGCGAATCTGAGGCAGCACGGCCGCCGCATCGCCGCGCGTGCGGAACACGAGGATGGATTTCCCTTCGTTGTTGAACCAGTACGGCAGGTACACCATCAACGGCGATTGCTGCTCGAGTTCCGTCACGCGGCCATCCGGGACGATGCCGACGATCTCGAACGGCTGGTCCGGATCCGAACGCGTGAAGCGGCGGCCGATCGGGTTCTCGCCTGGCCAGAAGAGTCGCGCGGCGCGCTCCGACAGGATCGCCGGGACGGCCGTGTGCTTTCGGTCCGTCTGCTCGAAGTCGCGTCCGCGCAGGAGCGGCATTCCGATCGCGCCAAAGTATTCCGGGCCGATGAAGCGGAAATTGGCGCTCGATCCCGCTTCGTCGTGCGCGGGCCCGTCGCGGCGCACGATCTTGTCGACCCACGTCTCTCCCGTGAGCGGCAGCGCTGACGTCCAGGACGCCGCTGAGACGGCAGCAATCTGATGGACGCGGTCGAGGACGCGATCGTAGAGCGTGGCGCGGGCCTTCGCGTCCGGATAGCGCGACGACACGGGCGCAATCTCCACGAGCGCCGCCCCTTCGGGCGTGAACCCGGTGTCGACGTGCAGCAGCCGGGAGAGGCTGGAGACGAAGAGCGCCGTTGCGGCCAGCAGGGTCACGCACAACGCCACCTGCGCGGCGAGCAGCACGCCGCGAACCCGCTGGCCGCCGCGATCCGCGGCACGGCCGCCGCTGCGCAAAACGGACTCGAGGTCGCCGCGGCCTACCCGAATGGCGGGCAGCAGCGCGACGACGACCGCCGCGACGGTGGTGATCACGATCGCGAACGCCGCCGCGCCCATGTCGATCGAGACTTCAGATACTCGCGGCAGACTGACCGGCGCCGTCGTCACGAACGCCTTCAGCGCGGCGCGCGCGACGAGCAGCCCCGCGAGGCCGCCCGCC
This sequence comes from Vicinamibacterales bacterium, assembly GCA_035495555.1. GTDB lineage: Bacteria > Acidobacteriota > Vicinamibacteria > Vicinamibacterales > 2-12-FULL-66-21 > DATJFQ01. The sequence goes on along the minus strand of DATJFQ010000077.1, from coordinate 87,937 downwards.
GCCGCCAGCGACAACTGCTCGACAAAGACGGCGCGTACGAGATCCCATCGGCTCGCGCCAAGCGCCCCGCGCACCGCCGAATCGCGCAGACGCGCGACGGTTCGCGTGAGCGTCAGGTTTGCCAGGTTCGCGCACGCAATGAGCAGGACCGCAATCACGGCGCCGAGCAGCAACAGTAACGCCCGGCGCGAGGAGCCGACGATGACTTCTTCGAGCGGCATGACCCAGGCGCGCAGTTCCGTTTGCTCGTGGGTCTCGCGCGCGGCGATCTCCGCGACGGCGCCCTGGATGACGTCCATCTCCGCCCGGGCCTGCTGAAGCGTCACGCCCGGGTTCAACCGCGCGACGACTCCGTAGTTGAACTCTCCCATCCAGTCGAAATCTTCGAGCTTGATCCGGAACGGAACGATCGCCGCGACCTTGCTGTTGAGGGTGCCCGAATCGCCAAGGGCGCGGAGATCGGGCAAAGACACGCCGGCCGGAAGGACGCCGACCACGGTGTACTGCGTGCCGCCGAGCGTCACATTCCTGCCCAACACCTGCCGATCCGCGCCGAATCGCTCGCGCCAGAGGCGGTCGCTGATCACCGTGACCCGCGGGTGGTCGGGATTTTCGTCGTCGCGTACGAGACCGCGGCCCACCGCCACCGGAAGCTGCAGGACGTCGAACAACGTCCCGGACGACCGGAGCACCACCAGTTGCACCGGGTCCCCGGCTCCGGTCAGCGTCGACGTGCGCCAGTCCATTTCGGCCATCGAGGCGAACGACCTCGCGCGCTGACGCCACACATCGAAATGCCGCGGGGTCACCGGCAGCGTTGGATAGCGATCCACGATGCCGGGAACGACCTCCCGCATCGAGACGAGCGCCTGGGGATGGGGATATTGAAGGGGCCGGAGGAGAACGCCGTTGACGATCGAGAAGACGGCTGTGGCGGCGCCGAGGGTCAGCGCGAGGGTGCCGAGGGTGGTGAATGCATACAGCCGGTCGCGCAGCAGCCCGCGCCAGGCATCGCGGAGGTCATGGACGGCAGACATGCCGTCTTAGACGGAAGCTACCCGCTCCAGAGTTGCGATCGCGGAAGAGAGAAGTCAGAAGTCAGAACCACATTCTGAGTTCTGTATTCTGAATTCCGAATTCTCTTCTACGCCGCTTGTTCCTCGGGTTCCGCCGAGCGGACCTTTGCGACCTTCAGATCGCGGACGATGCCGACGGCGTTCAGCAGTTTCAGCGTGATCCAGCTGATGTCGAACTCGTACCACGCCAGGCCGTGACGCGCCGAAACCGGGTGCGCGTGATGGTTGTTGTGCCAGCCTTCGCCAAACGTGAGAAGCGCCACCCACCAGCTGTTCCGTGAATCGTCGCGCGTGGCAAAGCGGCGCGTGCCCCACATGTGGGTGGCCGAGTTCACGAGCCACGTGGCATGGAGACCGACAATCACGCGCAGGAAGATGCCCCAGAGGACGAGCGGCCATCCGCCGAACGCGAGCAGCACGACGCCCACTGTTGTCAGCGGGACCCAGTGGTAGGAATTGAGCCAGCGGTAGAACGGGTCGCGCGCCAGGTCGGGCGCGTATTTTGACATCAACTCGGTATTGTTGTGGTGCGTGTCCCCGAACAGGATCCACCCCATGTGCGCCCAGAATCCGCCGTCGCGCGGGCTGTGCGGGTCGCCCTCGTGGTCGGAGAGCTGATGGTGCTGCCGATGGGTGGCGACCCAGAACAGCGGCCCCCCCTCAAGCGTCATCGACCCGCAGACCGCCAGGAAGTACTCGAACGCCTTCGATGTCTTGAAGCCGCGGTGCGTATGAAGCCGGTGATACCCGAGGCTGATGCCGAAGCCGACCGCCATCCAGTGCAGCCCGAGGGCGACGAGCAGGTTGGTCCAGGAGAAATACCACAACGCCATGATCGCGAGCGCGTGAAACGCGACCATGAACCCCGCGGTGATCCAGTTCAGTGTGGAAAATGCATATGCCGTCCGGACGGCCTGCCGAAGTGTTGTCAACCCAGTCTCCTGCAGAGGGAAATAAGGTAACAACGTTAACAGGCTGCGCCGGCGAGCATTGTAAGAGTTCTGTACGCGCCGCAAGTCGGTGCTGGACAGCGTTTTACAGCCACGACCTGCCGGACGCAGCCGCGAGGGCGGCGTGGGCTGTCGACGACAGCCACTGACACGCTGAAACGGCAGACGGCGCGGCGCGCGACGATCCCGAAAGCCCGAAGAACCGAAATCAACAGGGATCAACTTCGGGAGCTTCGCGACCTTCGGGCTGCGCGGCTGACGCCGTCAGGCCGGTGGTCGCGTTATCCGTTCTTCTTTTCGAACTCCTGCATGAACGAGACGAGCGCGTCGACGCCGGCTTCCGGGAACGCGTTGTAGATCGAGGCGCGCAGCCCCCCGACCGAGCGATGGCCCTTGAGGCCGTCAAGCCCGGCGGCGGTCGCCTCCTTCGCGAAGGTCTGCTCGAGCGCTTCCGAGGGCAGCCGGAACGTCACGTTCATCCGCGAACGGCTGTCGGGCGACGCGTGTCCGCGGTAGAACCCGGTGCGATCGATCTCGGCGTAAAGTTTGTCGGCCTTGCGGATGTTCGCCTGTTCGATGGCGCTCAGACCGCCGTTCTTCAGCAGCCAGGTCATGACGAGCCGCATCACGTAGATCGCGAACACGGGCGGCGTGTTGTACAGCGAGTTGTTGTCCGCCTGCACCTTGTAGTTCAGCGTCGTGTGGAGCGAGGCCTGCGAGCGCTCCAGCAGGTCTTCCCGGACGATCACGATCGTCACGCCGGCCGGCGCGAGATTTTTTTGCGCGCCCGCGTAGATGAGCGCGTGCTTCTCGATCTCGATTGGGCGGCTGAAGATATCCGACGACATGTCTGACACGAGCGGCACGCGTCCGGGGTCCGGCAGCCACTGCCACTCCGTCCCGTAGATGGTGTTGTTCGACGTGATGTGGACATACGCGGCATCCGGATCGAGCGCGAGCTCCGATTGTTTCGGCACGCGCGTGAAGCGCTCGGCCTCAGTCGACCCCGCGATACGTACGCTTCCGACCCGTTTCGCTTCCTTCACCGCCTTCTGGGACCACACACCGGTCAGGATGTAGTCCGCCGAAGCGCCGGCGGGCAGGAGGTTCATCGGCACCATCGAGAACTGCAGGCTCGCGCCGCCCTGCAGAAACAGCACCTTGTAGTGTTCCGGGATCCCCGCCAGCGTGCGCATGTCGCGCTCGCATCCCTGGATGATCGCGTCGAAGGTCTTCGAGCGGTGGCTGATCTCGAGCACCGACATGCCGACGCCAGGCAGCGCGATCAGGTCGCGCTGCGCCTCCTCGAGGACCTCGAGCGGCAGCACCGCAGGGCCTGCGGCGAAATTGAAGATCCGGGCGGTGGTGGTGGACATCTCAAAACTCCCAATTCCCAATTCCCAATTCCCAATCAGTTTCCAATAGCTTCACAAACCGACCAACTGCAGGTCGAGCACGTCGGCGTTCTCGGACTTGATCTGGTTGCAGAGCGACGACGGCGGCTCGCCATCCAGGTTGATCCGCGCAACGGCGGCTTCGGCGCCTTCGAACACGATGTTCTCCGTCTCCTGCACGTTCAGGTTCGCGCGGCGCAGGTGGTCGAATACGTGCGCGAGCACGCCGGGCCTGTCCCGGTGCCGGACGACCAGCATGTGCGTCGCGGGTGTCCGCCGCGCCAGATTGACGACGTTCGGCACGCGGCCGGTTTCCTTGTAGCTCCGGATGATGCGAACGGTTTCCGCGGCAATCGCTTCCTGCGCCTGATCCGTGGACGCGCCGATGTGATGCGTGCCGTAGACATTCGGGAGGCCGATGATGGGATCGGTGAAGTCGGCTGTCGCGGCGGACGGCTCGTTCGCGTACACGTCGAGCCCCGCGCGGATCCCGCGGTCCTTGACGGCGGCCGCGAGCGCCTCGTAGTTAACGACCTCGGCTCGCGCCGTGTTGATGACGATCGCACCCGGCTTCAGACGCGCCAGCAGCTCCGCATTCACGAGTCCCTTCGTGCCGGGCCCGAGCGCGACGTGCACGCTCAGAATATCGGCCCGGGCCGCGGCGTCGCCCGGGGTCGGCGCCAGCTCGATGTCGACGGTGCGGGCCGCCGCCTCGAGTCCCAGCTCCCGCGCCGCCTCGTCGTCCAGCGGGCCGGAGCGGCCGTCGAACCGCCGGCTCCAGATGACGACGTTCAGGCCGAACGCGGCGGCGCGACGGACGACTTCCTGTCCGATGCTGCCCACGCCCAGCAGCGCGAGCGTGCGCCCGTAGAGGCCCGCTGCCCTGGAAAACTCTTTTTTGTTCCACTTTCCCGCGCGCAGCTCGGCGACGTTGTCCGGGATGCGACGGTCGAGCGAAAGCAGCAGCCCGAAGGCCAGCTCCGCCACGGCGATCGCGTTCTTGCCGGGGCAGTTCGAGACATAGATGCCGCGTGTCGATGCCGCGGCAACATCGATCGTGTTGTAGCCCGCACCGGCACGGACGATGAGCGCGAGGCGCCCGGCGTCCATCATCGGCGCGGTCACTTTGGTGCTGCGCACGACGAGCGCCTCGGCGCCGCTCGCCGCAATCGCGTTGGCCAGCGCATCGTCTTTGAGATCCGGCTCGTACTGGACCTCACAGCCGGCCGCGCTCAGGCCGGCAATGCCGCTTTTCTCGAACTTGTCGGCCACGAGCACCTTAAATGACATGGGTCAGCAGTCCGTCGCGGAGCTTGGGTTCGAACCAGGTCGACTTGGGCGGCATGATGGCACCCTCGTCCGAAATCGCAATCAAATCGTCGATCGTGACCGGATACATCGAGAACGCGACGGCCGCCCGGCCCTGATCGACCGCCGCTTCGAGCGCCGACGTTCCACGCGCGCCGCCGATGAAGTCGATCCGCTTGTCCGTTCGGACGTCGCCGATGCCGAGGAGCGGCTCCAGCACGTGATGCTGCAGTCGCGCGACGTCGAGCGCCGCCGCATGGGATCGATCTGCCGGCTGCACTTCGGAGAGATCGAGATCGTACCAACGGCCGGCGAGGTACATCGACACGTGCCGTTTCGCGGCAGGCCGTGGTTTTCCGTGCTGCACCGGGACGCGTCGTTCCCGCAGCGCGGCAAGAAAACCGTCGGGCGTGTGCGCGCCGAGATCGCTCACGATTCGGTTGTACGGAAGAATCTGCACCTGATCGTCCGGAAACGCGACGGCCACGAACATGTCCGCGTCGCCGACATCTCCTCGCGTGCGCAACTCCGCGCGCGCCCGCGCGGCGCTCGCCGCGCGATGATGTCCGTCCGCAATGTACAACGCGGGTATTCGGGTGAATACATCCACGAGCTCGGCGGACTGCCTCGCGTCGGCCTTCCAGATCGTGTGCTGCACCCCGTCGGCGGCCGTGAAGTCGTACAACGGCGACTCCCCCGTCAGCACCGCCGCGATCGATGTCACTCCGGCGGACGCTTTATAGGTGAGAAACACCACGCCCGTCTGTGCGCGCAGCTCGATGATGTGACGCGTCCGATCGTCTTCCTTGTCGCGGCGGGTACGCTCGTGCTTCTTGATGACGTCCCGCTCGTACTCGTCGACCGAGAAACAGCCCGCGACGCCGGTCTGTTGGTGGTCGTCCATGCGAAGCCTGTATAGATAGAGCGAGGGTTCCGCCTCCGAGATGAGCGGCGCGGCATCGCGCAATGCCGCGAAATTCGCCGCCGCTCTCGCGTAAACCGCGTCTGAATACGGATCGGTGTCGACCGGCAGATCGATTTCGGATCGCGTGACGTGCAGAAAGCTCAGCGGATTGCCGGACGCGAGATGGCGGGCTTCCTCCGTGGAAACAACGTCGTAGGGGACCGAGGAAACCGATGGCGCCACGGCAGCGTCCGGCCGTACGGCGCGGAAGGGTCGGATGACGGCCATCCGGCTATTGTAGCCAGTAACCAGTAACCAGTAACCAGTGGCCAGTAACCAGTAACCAGTTGCCAGTAACCAGTGGCCAGTGGCCAGTTGTCAGTGGCCAGTGGCCAGTGGCCAGTTGCCGGACCGAAATAGAGCTGGAGACTGGTAACTGATGACTGGCTACTGGCGACTGGCGACTGCTGCCTGGGTATCGGTGATCGCGAGTGCGGCGGTCATCTGTTTCAGAACGGAGTCGCGGCCGGTTTTGAACGCCGCGAGTTGCGCGCCGGCAATGGGGTCGCCCGGTGCCTGGCGTGCGTGTTCCGCGACGGGATTGACGAACACACCGTTGCGCTTGAGCCGATAGTCCAGGTGCGGTCCGGTTGCGGCACCGGTGGCTCCGACCCGCCCGATCACTTGACCTTGTTCGACATGCGCACCTGCGCGGATGCCGCTCCCGAATGCGGACAAATGCAGGTAGTACGTTTCAACGCCGCCGGCGTGTTTCAAATGGACCATGTTGCCGCCGGCGCCGCTGTAGGCAGCCGAGAGCACGACGCCCGCCGCCACCGCCACGACGGGCGACCCGGTCGGCGCGCCGTAATCCACACCAAGGTGCGCCTTGTACACGTGATCGATTGGATGGAAGCGGCGCGTCGTGAACCGCGACGTGATGCGCGGTTCGAACTTCAACGGAGACTTCAGAAGGAATCGTTTGAGCGACCGGCCCTCCTGGTCGTAATACCCGACGTGCCCGGTTGCCGGATCCTGCCAGCGGAAGGCGCTCATCGAACGGCCGTCGACCGAAATCGACGCGCCGAGCACCGCACCGTAGCCGGAGAACTCTCCGTCGTGCGACGTCTTCTCGAACAGCACCTTGAAGCTGTCGCCCGGCTGCAGTTCCGTTTGAAAATCCACCTGGCCGCTGAAGATGTCTGCGAGCTCCATTGCGAGCTGCACGCGCTCGCCGCTTTCGTCGATCGCGGAAATGAGCGACGCGTGATCGCTATCGATGCGCGCGTCGATGCCGCTGACCTCCACGGTCTTCTCGTACGGCATCACGCTCGCGTCGAGCGCCTCCGGGTCGTTCCGGTCGCGGCTGATGATGCGGAGGACGCGATCGGCGTCGATTTGATACGTGAACTCGCGCAGCAGGCCATCGAGGGATCGGACCAGACGGTAGGGGCGATCGGCCCGCAGCAGCCGCGGATTGAACACGGACCGTGCCGCGCCGACTGCGGCGGACACGAGGTTGTCGGGCAACTGATTGCCGCGAAGAAGGCTGTCGAGCGTCGCGTGCGCAGGAACCGTCGCCTGGATGGTTTCGATGTCCGACACGAGGCGGATGTCGGCGCCGCGCGAGTGGTGCGGCGGGGGACCAAGCTGCTGCGCGCACGCCGCGACCACCAGCAGCGCGGTCGCTGCGATGGACAACGGTTGGGCTGTTCTCCGGAACACTCCTCCCGAGTTTACCCAGGAGGACCGGACATCTCTACAAAAAATTGCAGGGGACGGCTGGGCTATTTCATCCGCCCATCACCCACACGTTCCATCCACCCGACCGGCGGCTGTGAAAGGCCACCCGGTGTCCGTCCGGCGCCCACGTGTATTCCTCGGCCGTGGGATCGTCCAGCACCTTGCGCACGCTGCCGTTTGTCAGATTGAGCAGCCACGCGCCGTCGCGCGCAACCTGGAAGATGATGTGTCGGCCATCGGGGGACACGGCGGGCGTGCCGAGTTCACGGTTGGCCACCGGCGCGCGAAACGACCGGACGGCGTCGACGTCGATGTCCTGCACGACGATCGCGTCGCCGCGGCTGTACGCGATCTCGTGTCCATTGGGGAACCAGGAGCCGCCGAGCGGCTGGCCGCTGGCGTTGAACGTCACCTGCCGCTGCCGTCCAGTGGTTAAATCCGCGACCCACAGGTTCCACACGTCCGGATGATCGGCTTCCGCTTTCACGAAGGCGACCCGGCTTCCGTCAGGCGACCAGCTCGGAACCGCCGCAAAGCCCTCGCCGCTGATGCGGCGCACGTTATGTCCGGTGTTATCGGCGACGAAGACGCCCCGCGTCCCTTCCCGATCGGAGTCGAACGCGATCCGCGTGCCGTCGGGCGACGGCTGCGCGTGGAAATTCCGCGAGCTGTCGTCCAGGACGCGAGTAATCTTCAGCACCGGGCCGCGCGACGCGCCGTCGCTGCGCACGAGCGCACTATGCGCTCCTGCCTCGTCATCCTCGGTGAAGAACACCGCGCCGCCCTCGCTCGAAAACGCCGGACCGACGACCGTTGCCGGCACCGTGTGTGCGCCGCGGCCCGCGTTGTCGGCGTCCGCCACGTTGAGGCGGGCCGGCGTTTTCCCGAGCGGCGGTGTGTGTGCCGGCGCGTGGGTCTGGACTGAAGAATCCTGCGCAGCTCGCGACGGCGCCGGGGGCAGCGCGACGTCGTCCGCCGGAGCCGCGGCGGCGGCGGAAGTTGACGCCGGTCGCGTGAACTCATGCGAGTGCAGCCAGAAGGCGGCGGGGCTGACGATGATCGCTGCCGCGGCGGCAGCGGCGAGCGCAAAGCCGGCGCCGCGCCGGCGCGGCGGTTCGTCGCCGTCCGACAGCGCACGCAGGATCGGCGGTCCCGAGCCCAAGTCGCTCGCTGGCACCAGCACGTCGATCGATTCCTCGGCGGGAATGAGACGGACGGCGTCGCCGCCGCGCGCGTCCATGACGATCTGCAGCATCGGCCACGCGACGTCGACCACCAGCCGCTCGTCGAGATTGGCGGCGCGCGCATAGCGTACGAGCTGCGTACGGCCATACAGCCCGCCGGGCCAGTTCCACAAATAACCCCACTCCAGCTCGCGAAGCAGTGCGGGAGGAATCCGGCTGCGGTCCGCAACCTCGCGCAGCGTCATCCCGGTGGCCCGGCGCGCGCGGCGGATGTCCGAAATCGTCAATTCGCGCAACTCGGTACCGGAAGCGCGGACCGGAACCAGCGATGCCGGAGTCGACTCGGTCGGCTCTGTCTCGGGTGCCTCGACGGGCTCCCCGACCGGCTCGGCGTTTTCCCAGCGCGCATAGAGCTCGCGCATGGCGGTCGCGCGGTCGGCCGGCGCGAACCGCGCGATCGCGGCGGCAAACGCATCGAGTCCGGAAAATGGCGGAAGGTCGACGCTGCCGCGCGCGCGCAGCAGCGCGAGGCGCATCGGGCCCGGGGCACGGAATTCGGGTGCCGCGTCGGGCGGCGCCATCAAATCGTCGAGGAGCTGAGCCGCGCGGCTGACGGTGGCGCGATGTGCTGTGATCGGACCGTCTGCGCACAGCTCGCCTGACTCGGTGACGCGAAGCACATGGATCGACGGAACGCCGCGCAATGCACCCTGTGTAATCCGCGAACACACCTCAGCGACAATGGCAGCCGCCTCGGCTGGACGAATCCGGACGCCGGCGGCAAGAAGCTCGGAGATTGACACGCGGGAAGGCATGACCGCCCGGTGGATTGCGAACTTCCTGCCACCAGACGCATGGTGATGAAGCGGCGGGATTTCGCACGAACCCGCTGCTGTCGTGTTCTCAATGGTTGAGCATGAAACAGGGCAGCACGTCTACGTATTTACACGGCTGGACGATGTTGCGGGATCACTCCCAGCGTCCAATCGAAGAAGTTGGGCGTTGGGAGTTGGTCCCTGCGGAGAGTTGATCTCGTGAGCGCCTATTGCTCAGGACGCGTCACGTTGATCTGGATCAGCTTGCGATACTTCACAGGCTGCCCCTCGAACGTAGCAGGCTGATACTTCCAGTCGCGCGCGGCCGTCAGCACGAGGCTGTCGTAGATCGGGTGCACCGATTCGCGAACGGCTGCGCTGGTCACGCGTCCTTTTTGATCGATGACGATTTCCAGTACGCCGCGTCCACGGGCCTGCGCGGTGACCATCGGCGGCATCCTCGGCATCTCCTGGTGCACCACGACAGGCGCGACCACGTCCGGATCGTCGCCCCCGTAGACGCGGTTCGGATCCGCCTTCGGCCTGGGAGGAGGCATCGGCGGCAGCACGGGCTTCGACGGTTCCGGCGCGGGCGGCGGCGCTGCGGCGGCGACGCTCAGATCGAGGAATCCTTTCGCAAGCGTCTTCAGATCGCCCAGGCGTCCACCCATGTCCGGATCGTCGAGCAGCGACAGCACCGAGCGGAACGCGGCGCTTGCCGCCGGGTAGTCCTTGCGGTCGAACGTCGCCTTGGCGTCCGCGTACCGGGCGTTGGCGATGTCGGGCAGCAGCCGCTTGCGGACATCAGAGAAGGCCCCCCGCACACGGGGTGAGGCTTCCGCTTCGCTCGGCACATACGAGGGATCCGCCGTGATGACCTGCGCGATCGCGCTTTCCGCTTCCTGGCCGCGGCCGAGCGCGAGCAGGCACAACGACCGATACTGTTCGATCGAACGCCGCTCCGTCACCGGCGTGTCCGCCGCCGGGTGGAGATCGTCGAGCACGGCGAGCGCCTCGTCGTAGCGCGCGGAGGCATACAGGTCCCGCGCCGCGCCGATCGGATCCTTCGAGGACACCTGCGCCGCGGCGGGAACGGCCGTCGAGATTGACACGAGAACGCAGAGCAACAATCGTGAACGCATCTGAAACCCCCGCTTACTTCATGTCGACGCTGAGGCGGACGGGCGCGCTCAGCGTGACGGACACGGCCTGGTGTTTTTCCCCGAGCTGCGGATTGCGGAACACCACTTCGTGCGGACCGATCGCAATCGGCAGGTTGCCGATCGGCGTTTCACCGATCCGCCGTCCGTCGATCCACACTTCGGCCCACGGTGTGGCGTTCAAATTGATCACGCCCTGCGGCATCTCGACCGGCAGCGAGAAGATGCGGCCCGCCGGCACCTGCACGATCCGCTTCGACGTGTAGCCGAGCGTCTCGTTGACCAGTTGAAGCTCGTGCCGGCCGGCGGCGAGCATGATCTTGTCGCTGTCGCTCGTGCCGATGAGACGTCCGCCTTCTCGAATGTCGATCGAGACCGGCGCCTTGACCGACAGCCATCCGGAGACAGGACCCGGTGCGGCTGTCGAAACCGGCGCGAGCACGGACGAGGTCACCCCCGCCTGAATCACGACTTTCTGTTTCACCGGCGTACCGGCCGATCCCGTCAGCACGACCTCGTGTTCGCCGGGCGCGAGGTCGGTGACACTGACCGGCGCGACGCCGTGATCGGCGCCGTCAATGGTCACGTGCGCGCCGGCGGGATCGGACTGCACGAGCAGGCTTCCGGTGGACGGCGTCGCGGGCAGCTCGAGGTACTGCGAGACCTCTGCGCCGGCGGCGATCTGCACGGGCACGACGCGCGGAACGCCGCGTCCCCGCAGCTCGAGGATGTGCGCCCCCGCCGACACCGGGACGCGCGCCGGCGTGTTGCCATGCGCGACGCCGTCGACGAACACGGCGACGCCGGACGGGTTCGTCTGGACCGCCAGCGTCCCCATCGAGACCGCCGCCGGCTTCGTGCCGCCGCGCAGGAAGTACCAGCCGGGCACGCCTACCATCGCGACTACCACGGCTGCGGCTGCGAGCCACATCATCTTCTTCATCCGGCCGCCCTTCGCGATCGGCGATGAAGCCGACCGGGCGTCGGAGGGCCGCTCCGGCGGGAACACGCCGGGAACGTCCCTCAGCAGCTCGGTGATGTCCGGAGCGGAGTGCGCCGGGGCCTTTGGCGGTTCGTCGGCCTTCGCAAAAGGTTCGGCCGTCGGGTCGACTGCGCTGTTGGCCGCCGGAGATCCGCCGCTCACCGCCTGTCGCTGGTCGTCGGCCGTCCGGCCCTCGATCGGCGACCGTCGTCCGTCGTCCGCAATGCGGGGTGCAGCATCCGTCGTGCGAGGTTCCGGGTTGGGCCGCGCGGGCGCCGGAGACGCGGGAGCGGCGACAGCTGGTGGAAGCGACGCGACCGGAACGGGCGTACCAGAAATGGGTCTTGGCACAGGCGGCGCGGCAACAGGGGCCGCCACCGCCGGTACGGGCTGCGTCGCGGCCGGCGCGGCGATCGGCAGCGCGGCAGGCGCCGGCGGTTCGAGCAACGCCGCGATATAGCGCGACAGGAACGTCTCCAGCGCGACAGGCGCCGCGACGAACCCGGTGTCCTCCGACAGCGTGTCCTCGAGCGCGGTCTGGGCCTCGACCGCGGACGCAAAACCAGGCTTGTGGTCAATCTGCAGCATGCGCGCGAGCCACGCGCGCAATTCGTACGGCAGCGGCTCTTCCTCTCCCATCGCCGATCGCGCGCGCGCATCGAGCAGGAGCTGTGGAATCCGGTGCGGGTACTCGTCCATCGCGATCGGCCGCCCGAGCACGAGCGCCAGCGCCACCATGCCGGTCGCGACGACGTCCGCGCGGTGGTCGAAGCGGCCCGTGACGGTCGACGGCGGCAGCACGGCGTTGAGCTCGTTCCACAGTTTCTCGGTCGAGTACTGGAGCTGCTCGACGGCGGATCCGAGCACGTGCTCGAGGATGATCACGCGTGCGTGCGGCGTGACGACGAGCCGTTCGGGCGCGAGCAGGCCGTGCGCCACGTCGCGTGCGTTCTCGTGGAGCAGCGCGACCGCAGGCACGAGCTGCCGAATCAGGCAGAGGGCCGCGTTCAGGTCGAGCATCAAACGACGGTCCGCCGCGATGCGAAGCAGATCGGAGAGCCGCGTGCCTTCCACGTGGTCCGAGACCACCGTGAGCATGGCGCCCTGCCGGTCGATGCGCCGCACGCGCGCATAGTAGGCGTGGCGGAAGTTGGCCAGTCGCGCGGCGCGTTCGCGCAGCGCGAACTCGAACGAGGGGACCGCGAGCAGCTGCGGCCGCAGTCTGAGAATCTGAAGCAGGTCACCCGTGGCGCCGTCCACCGCGATCGCGCGATCGCCGAGGCCGTCTGAGAACACGGGCGCCTCCGGGCGTTCGGAGGGAGCGGGGATGCTGGTCATGCCAGCCGCGGGCTGCAACCGAAACGCCAGCGATCCGCGCACGCGTTGCGCGCGCCGCAAAGCCGCACAGAATCGTCACTTGCGGTGCGAATGAGCACACATGGGCGCACACATCCGTTTACAAGGTTGTCGAGTGACTGCCGATTTTGTAATCGCCGCGAGGGTATATCCTTTCGGCATCACCGGCGGCGGCCACGGCCGCCGTGCGGTTTCGGGGAGGGAGAGAAGAGGCATGCATATGGTGTTACGCAGGCACGCACGCTGGGCCGCGGCGATCGCGGTCGCGGCGCTCGCGGCGTCGCTGCCAATCGGCGCCGCCAGCGAACGGATTGATTACCAGGCAATCGAGAAGATCAAGCAGCAGGGGCTCGACCCGGCCAATTCCAAGGTGATGGAGATCGCGAGCTGGCTCACGGACGTGAACGGTCCGCGGCTGACGGGGTCGGCCAATATCCAGAAGGCGGGAGACTGGGCGGTCAAGGAAATGAAGTCCTGGGGTCTGCAGAACGTCACCCTCGAACCCTGGACGAACCGCAGCAACTTCTTCGCGCACGGCTGGCAGAACGAGAAGTTCTACATGGCCGCCGTGTCACCGGAGCAGTTTCCGATTCCGGGCACGCCCACCGCGTGGACGAACGGCACCAACGGGCTCGTGCGAGGCGATGTCGTCCTCGTGACGGAGACCACGCAGGAAGATCTCCAGAAATATGCGGGCAAGCTGAAAGGCAAATGGATTCTGACGCAGGCGCCGCCGGACGTCCCCGCGCTGTGGACTGCGCCGTCGACGCGCGAGACCGCCGAGTCGCTCGAGCAGATGGAGAGCGCGACGCCCGCCGGCCCGGAATTCGGCCAGCCGCGACCGAACAACGGACGCGGCTTCCCCGGCGGTGGACGCGGACAGTTCGGCCAGGGGTTCAACCGCAACGACTTCTTCGTCAAAGAGGGGGCGATGGGGCTGCTGTCCACCACCCCCCGCGGCCACGGCGTCTACACGATCGGCGGCAATCGCAACACCGATCCGGCCTCCTCGATTCCCCAGATCGTGATCCCCGCCGAGCAGTACAACCGCATGGCCCGCATGCTCGAGAAGAACATCCCGGTCGGCATCGAGGCCGACGTGAAGAACACGTGGACGGACAACCCGCCGATGTTCAACGTCGTCGGTGAAATCCGCGGGACGGACAAAGCGGACGAAGTGGTGATGATCGGCGCCCACTTCGACTCGTGGCACGCCGCGACCGGCGCGACCGACAACGCGGCAGGGTCAGCCGCCATGCTCGAAGCGATGCGGATTCTCAAACAGAGCGGCGTGACACTGCGCAGGACCGTTCGCATCGGGTTGTGGACCGGCGAAGAGCAGGGGCTGATTGGATCGCGCGATTACGTGGCCGCGCATTTCGGCGCCTGCAACGACGCGCCCCCAACGCCCGGCGCGCGCGGCGGCGGCCGCGGACGCGGGTGCCAGACCGGCTACACGCTGAAGCCGGAGCAGGCGAAGTTTGCCGGGTATTTCAACATCGATAACGGCACGGGCGCGATCCGCGGCGTGTATCTCCAGGGCAACGAGGCTGTCGCGCCAATCTTCCGCGAGTGGATGGAACCGTTCCGCAGCATCGGGATGACGTCGCTCACGATCCGGAACACCGGAGGCACCGACCACCTGTCGTTCGACGCCATCGGACTGCCTGGGTTCCAGTTCATCCAGGACGAGATCGAGTACGACACGATGACGCATCATACGAACCTCGATGCGTATGACCGGCTGCAGCCGATCGACATGATGAAGAACGCGACCATCGCCGCCGCGTTCGCGTATCTCACGGCGAACCGCGACGAACTGCTTCCGCGGAAGCCTCTTCCGGCGCCGGCGGGAACGCGATAGGAGACAGAAGACAACTCCGCAACTACGCAATCTCCAACTACTCAAGGTGTCAATTCCCAATTGGGAGTTGTCGTCTCGGGTAGTTGGTAATCGGAAGTTGCGGAGTTACTTCCTGCCCGCGGCTTCGCGAACGGCGTCGAAGTAAATCTCGATGGCCGGACCGACGGCATCCAGCGGGATGAATTCCGCGTCCCCGTGCATCGACAGGATTGATGCCGCGGGGACGATCGCCGGGAAGAACCCGTAGCTCTTCACGCCTTTCGGCCGGTACCCGTTGGCGTCGGTGCCGTACGGCACAACCATCGGCGTCACGATCGCGTCCGGATATTTCTGCTTCACCGCATGCTCGAACGCGCGGTACATCGGCGTGTCCTGCGGCGTGACGACCGGGTCCTCCCCTTCATTGATCACTTCGATCGTCACGGTCGGGTCGTCGAATCGCTGCCGCAGCAGCTCGAGCCAATCCGCGGCGGACGTGCCAGGCAGGACGCGGCAGTCCAGCGTTGCTTCCGCCACCGACGGAATCACGTTCACCTTCGGGGGTTCGCCCACTCCGGAGCGGAGGCTCGTCAGCGAAATCGTCGACTGCTGGATCGCGTTGTTGAACTTGTTCGACGCCAGCTCCCCGCCGATCCGCTCCTTCATCGTCTTGACGACGCTGAATTCCGCGCCGGGAATCGGCTGCGCAAAGAGGCGCGCGAGCGCGCGCACGAGATGATCGTTCGGGTTCTGCGGGTGGGGCTGCGAGCCATGGCCGGCAACCCCTTCGGCCCGGACGCGGAGCCACATGATCTTCTTCTCCGCCACCGAGATTCCGAAGACCAGCTTGCCCGGCGTGAACATGTCACGGCTGCCAAAGCCGCCTTCGTCGATCACGACCTCGGGATCGAGGTCGGCGTAATGATTTTTGCGCATCCATGCGGCGCCCATGTCACCCCCGACTTCCTCGTCCGGAACGAACATGAGGAGCACATCGCGCGACAGCGGGACGTGCTGGCGGTGCAGCATGATGAAGGCATACAGCATCGAGACCCCGATGCCTTTCATGTCGATCGAGCCGCGCCCATACAGTTTGCCGTCCTCGACCGTGGGTTTGAATGGATCGCTCTTCCAGCGGGCGGGATCGGCGGGCACGACATCCATGTGGTTCTCGAGGAGGATCGCTTTCCCACCGCTCCCATCGCCTTTGAGGCGCGCGAGCACGATCGAGCGCCCGGGGCCCGAGTCGTACCGCTTCGTCTCGATGCCCTCTTTGTTCAACACGTCGGTCAGAAAGTCCGCGGCCCTGGTCACATCGCCCGGCGGATTCGACGTGTTGATCGCGACGTATTGCCGGAGTGTGGCCAGGGCTTCGGTATTGACGGCCGACCAGTCGGGCGGCTGCGCCCGGACGACTGCGACGACCATGACGGACAGACAGAGGCTCAGCACGTATCGCATGGCGGCCGATTGTGTCACAGGCGCCGCAGCTCAGACGACACGCAGGCCGAAGAAGTCCGCGGCCTCGAGCACGGCAGGATGTTCCAGCGATAGCGGCTCCACGCGCGCCACGCTGAGCGCACGCACGGCGCGATCGAAGACGGTCACGTTCGTCCAGAGCGATTCCCACGTGGACCACCAGCGGAGACCGGCCGCATCGGGATGCGACCGAAACAGCGCGAGCGCAATCGGCTGCGTGACGGTGCGGCTTCTGGTCGCGACACGCGACGGGCGCAGCCGTTCACGCCGCAGCACAGCGGGTTCGTCGAGGTCCAGGAGCGGCGTGCGTGAATCGTCGAGCTCGAGCTGTGCCAGAGCGAGCGGAAGGCCCCGGCGCCGAAGCAGTGCGGCGATGAGGCGTTGCCCGCGAAACGCGGCCAGTTGCTCGACGACGCAGGACACGGCCCGGTCGCAGAGATACAGGCAGCCGTATACGTCAGGGTTGTCGTGGCGCCCTTCGCCTTGATAGCCGCGCGGAACCCAGAGCGGTCCGTCGGCGTCCCGCTCGCGTGCGCCCGCATTCCACGCAAAGCACCGATAGAGGGTCACGCGAACGAATCGGAGCGTTCGGCGCGAATCGCGCGCATCAACTCCTCGGCGCGCCCGGATCGGATCAAATCGATCGGGCGGCGATCCTGCAGGCGCGGATTGACGCCAAAGAGCCACGACAGCGCCGCCTCACGGTCGTAAAGACGGAGGAGCGCTGACCAGACGAGTTCGAGCAGATCGACGCGTTCGGCGTTCAGCGGGTCGATGCCGGCGCCCCGGAGCCACCGCGTCACCTGCGACCGGTTGACGCCCAGCATCTGCGCCAGCCGCGCCGAGGAGCGGAAGTCGTCGCGCAGCGCCTCGATCTTGTGGACCGTCGCCAGGGGCATGGACCGAGTCTAACGCAACACTATCTGTTGCGCAACTCATACTGTTGCACGCAGGCGCCGCCGTCTCGCGCACGCCCGTCGGCGCGTCGGCCCGCAACACATCCGATCATCGCTTGCTGGACCTGCCGGAGCGTTCGGCGAGGGCACGAAGAAACCGTGCGCGTTCGATGGCGTCGGGCTGGCGGTCCAGCTCGTCGACGGGCCACGGGAGGCGCCAGCTCCAGTTCTCGTCACTCACCAGCGCCGGCGTGTTGATCCGGTCGCGCCACCCGAACACGTCCTGGACCGGCAGGATCAGCAGATCGGATCCCGCGCCGAACAGCGCCGACAACAACGTGTCGCGTACGCGGTGCGAGAACGGCTCATCCGCCGTCAGGCCTGCGTCGCGCAGCGACGGGACAGCCGCCAGCGCGCGCCGGTCGTCCGCCGGAGCGGTCTCCCACCACTCCGCGAGCGTTTCCGTATCGTGGGTGCCGCTCGTCGCGATCGAGACCGCGGCATAGGCGGGCGGATCCGTGAACGGCTGGCCTTCGCGGTTCCATTCGCGTTCCCACCGGAGCACCTTGTAGCCGGGCACGCCGAAGCTGGCGAGCGTCTGCCGCACGAAATCGGGAATCACGCCGAGGTCTTCCGCCGTCACGCGGCCACCCGTGGACGTGAACAGCGCGATCAGCCGCGCCCCCTGCGCCATCTGCTCCTCTTCCTCCGCGGGCACGAACGCCGCCGACCCGTCCCGGTCGCGAACGTAGGTCCGGAAGAACCCGACGACGTGATCGACGCGGTAGCCGTCGTACAAATCCGCGCTGCGGCGCGCCCGCGCGCGCAGCCACTCGTCGCCGCCTGCGGCGATCTCGGCCCAGCGGTACGCCGGAAAGCCCCAGTCCTGCCCGGTCTCGGAAAAGGCGTCCGGCGGCGCGCCAACCGACGCGTCGAGCCGGAATTCCTCCTGACGCGACCAGACGTCCGCGCTGTCGCCGCTGACCATGAACGGAAAGTCGCCGAAGACGCCGACGCCGCCATCGGCGCGAGCCTGCGCCCACTGCTCGGCGGCGATCCACTGCAGATAGACGTAGAACCGGATGTCGCGCTCCAGTTCGGCGCGCGCCGCGTCCAGAGCACCGGGAACGCGATCGCGCAGCGGCGCCGGCCAGTCACGCCAGTTTCGCCCCCCCTCGCGGGCCTTCAGCGCGCGGAACAGCCCGTACTCGCGGAGCCACCACGCATCGCGCGCGATGAACGACCGGAGCGCGGAGCCGCGCGCCGTGCTGCGATCCCACTCGTCGCGTTCGAATCGGGCAAACGCGTCGCGAAACGCCGTCTCTTTCAGCGCGCGAACCGTCGCGTAGTCCACTGCCGCCGCGCCGCGCGCGGCGGCGAGCGCGTCGCGTTCGGGCGGGCCGAGCGCCGCATCCGCACCTCCGGCGCCGAAATCGGGGATCGCCTCCGGTGAGATGAAGATCGGATCGATCGCCATCGCGCTGAGCGCCGAGTACGGCGAGTGCTGGCCCGACGCCATTTCGTTCAGCGGGAGAAGCTGCACGAACGAGAAGCCTGCTTCGCGCAGCCACCGGCCGAGCCGCGGCAGGTCGCACAATTCGCCGATTCCCCAGCTGGATCGGGATGGAATCGAAAACAACGGTACGAGCAGTCCCGCATGGCGCCCCGACCCGAGATTACGCGCCATCGGCACACTCGAGAAGAATCCGGACGCCCTGCTCGAACAGACGCGGTTCCGGCAGCAGGCTGATCACGATGAACGCCTCGTGGGGAAAATCGAAAAAGAAACCCGGGTGCACCACGACCCCGCGATCCAGCAAATCGAGCGCCAGCCGCTCTTCGCCGATCGTCGCCGGCACCCGCAGCACCGCCGACCAGCCCGCTTCGACAGGAAGCAGCGACACGCGCTGGACGTCGCGGTCCCGCACCAGCGCCGAGAGCGTGCGGTAATTACCGCGAATCCGCTCGTGAATGCGCGTGCGAACCGGTTCGGACGCGCGCAGCAGATCGGCCGCGGAGAGCTGCACCGGCGTCGACACCGAAAGGTAGGTGTCGCAGAGCAGCTCGAGACGATCCATGGCTTCGGCCACCAGCGTCTCGGGGCCGCTCACTGCGATCCATCCGAGTTTCGCCTGCGGCAGTCCCGCGGTCTTCGACAAGCCTCCCAGCCTGAACACGAGCGCCTCGCCACTCGCGAGCGCATGCGGCTCTTCAACATCGCGCTCGACGGGATACTCGGCAAAGACTTCGTCAACGATCAACACGGCGCCCCGGGCGGCGCAGCGCTGCATGAGCTGCCGCGCATCCGAATCGGTCAGCACACTGCCGGTGGGGTTGTTGGGGCTGACCGCCAGCACGGCCCGCGTGTCGCGCGTCCACACGCGGTCGAGATCGACGAGGTCGATGGTCCAGGCCCCGTGAAATCCCAGCCGGTACGCGCGCTGGACGACGCCTTCGAGCTGGGTGAGATGATCGAAAAGCGGATAACTCGGGACGGGCGTCAGGACGGTCGAACCCGCGTCGCAGAGCAGCTTGAACAGCAGCGAGTACGCTTCGCTCGTGCTCGCCGTCAGCGCGATGTGCTCGACCGGTACTGTGATGCCCCGGGCGGCATACACGCCGGCGACCGCGGTGCGGGCCGATTCGGCGCCGAGCGGTTCGGGCGAGTAATCGAGGCCGCGATCCAGCCCGAGCGGCGCGAGCAGATGTTCCGGATACGGAATGCCGGCCCGCGTCGGATTGGAAATCGTCAGGTTGATGACATCGCGTCCCGCCCTGGCTCTGGACAGCGCAGCCGAGAGACGATTCGGCCGGCGATCCTCGGGAACGCGCGAGGAGAACATCCTTCTAGGATATGGCAGTCGCCAGTAACCAGTTGCCAGTTCACAGTTCACAGTTCACAGTTACCAGCTTCCAGGTCGCAGCGTCGGACCACTGGAAACTGGTTACTGGTTACTGGTTACTGGTTACTGAAGCGCACGGCTGTAGATCAAATCGTGGCTGCCGGGGGGCTCGAGGCCGGCGCGTCGGAGCGCCAGGGCGATCTGCGCCCAGTGGCGCGTCTCGTGCACGAGGCAGTGAAACAGCAGTTTCCGCGGCGTGATGCGGTACTCCCCGCCCTGCAGGGTCACCGTCAACGCTCGCTCCGCGGCATCGTCGTCGAGCGCCGACACGAACTGCTGCAGCTCGCGCCGGACCGACGCACCGTAGTCGAAAAGCGGCGGCGCGTGGCGGCCGCTCAGCCCCGTTTTCGTATCCGGCGGTTCACCCGCCAGCCGCTGCAGATGGCGGCGCTCGACGAGAAAAATGTGGTCGATGAGCGCCCCGACCGTCGCGAAGCGGCCGGCCGGCTGGACCTCGGTTTCGAGCGCATCCGGATGCGATGCGAACCAGTTGCGCCACTTGTCCCGTTCTTCCTCCGTGTACCGCGCGAACGTTTCGAAATCGATGTGCATCGCGATTGCTACTGCTCTATCGACGCGAGACCCCGATCGATGATTTCGAAGCCGTGGCGCAGCTCCTCCTCCGTGATCGGGAGCGGCGGGTTCGCGAAGAACGTGTTCCAGCGCACGAACGTGTACAGCCCTTCCTCGCGGAAGAACTTCGCGAGCTTCTTCATCGGCTCGCTCGTGCCATTGAACGGCGCCAGCGGCTCCATGGACTGGCGGTCCTTCACGAGCTCGACGAGCCCGAACAGGCCGATGTTGCGGGTGGCGCCGACGATCGCGTGCTTCTCGCGCAGTCCGTTCATCAGCGACGTCATGACGGTGCCCATCCGGCGCGCGTTATCCAGCAGGTGGTCGTCTTCGTACACCTGCAGCGTCGCGAGCGCCGCCGCGCACGCGAGCGGATGGCTGTTGTAGGTGAGCCCGCCGTAGAACACCTTGTCGCGGAAGTGCTCGGCGATGTGGCGGCGCATCCCCACCGCGCCAAGCGGCACGTACGCGCTCGTCAACCCCTTTGCCATGGTCATCAAATCGGGGACGATGCGCCAGTGATCGACGGCAAACCACTCGCCGGTGCGGCCGAACCCCGACATCACTTCGTCGCAAATCATCAGGATGCCGTAGCGCGAGCAGATGTCGCGGACGCCCTGCAGATATCCGTCCGGCGGGATGAGCACGCCGTTGGTGCCCGTCACCGGTTCGAGGATGAAGCCGGCGATCGTCTGCGCGCCTTCGAGCTGGATCGTTTCTTCGAGCATCGCCAGCGCCTGTTCGGCGGTGTCCCAGCCGCGCTGGATGCCGTGATACGGATTGAGCACGTGAACGGCGCCCGGCATGCCGGGTTCAGCGGCCCAGCGGCGCGGATCGCCGGTGAGCATCATGGCGCCGGCGGTGGCGCCGTGATACGAGCGGTAGAACGACAGGATCTTGTGGCGTCCGGTGTATTGGCGCGCGAGCTTCACGGCGTTCTCGTTCGCCTCGGCGCCGCCATTAGTGAAGAAGAACGTATCGATGTCGCCAGGGGTGATTTCGGCGAGCTTGCGTCCGAGGCGGGCGCGCGGCTCCGTCGCCATGAACGGGTTCGCGTAGGCCAGCGTTTCGAGCTGCTGTTGAATCGCACGGATGATGCGTTCGTCGCTGTGCCCCGCGTTCACGCACATCAACTGGCTGTTGAAATCGAGGAACCGCTTGCCCTCGGGCGTCCAGAACCAGCAGCCTTTCGCGCCGGCGACCGGGATCGGGTCCACGGCGGATTGCGCCGACCACTCGTAGAGCGTGTGCTTCCTGGTGAGATCGACGATCGTCTGGCCGCTCAGGCCCGCTGCCGCTTCTGCCGTCTTCATATGAGCTCCTGAAGGATGGCGTGTGTCACGTCCGCGGTCGCGGCGCGCCCGCCGAGATCCGGGGTGC
The DNA here is from genome assembly GCA_035495555.1 of Vicinamibacterales bacterium. GTDB lineage: Bacteria > Acidobacteriota > Vicinamibacteria > Vicinamibacterales > 2-12-FULL-66-21 > DATJFQ01. Next base: position 65,991 of record DATJFQ010000077.1, on the reverse strand, counting down.
GCGGACCGCCCGTGGCCAGCACGTGCTCGATCGCGCGCACGATGCGATCGTGCGCGTCGGGCGAACCGAGGTGATCGAGCATCAGCGCGCCGGCCCAGATGGCGCCGATCGGGTTGGCGATCCCCTTGCCCGCAATGTCCGGAGCCGAACCGTGAATCGGCTCGAACATCGATGGGTGCGTCCGCTCAGGGTTGATGTTGGCGCCCGGTGCGATACCGAGGCTGCCCGACACCGCTGCGCCGAGGTCGGTGAGGATGTCGCCGAAGAGGTTCGACGCGAGGATCACGTCCAGCGTTCCGGGGTTGGTCACCATCCTGGCTGCGATCGCATCGACGTGATACTTGCGCCAGGACACGCCCGGGTAATCCTTCGCGACCCCCTCGACCACCTCGTCCCACAGCACCATCGAGTGCTGGAGCGCATTGGACTTCGTGGCGCTCGCGAGCGTTCGGCGTGGACGCCGCGACGCGGTGTCGAACGCGTAGCGTGCGATCCGCTCGATGCCGTGGCGTGTGAAGAGCCCCGTCTGCTCGGCGACTTCCTCAGGGCGGCCGACGTGAATCCGTCCGCCCAGGCCGGCGTACTCCCCCTCCGAATTTTCGCGCACGCAGATCATGTCGATCTCGGCCGCGGGCCGGTTGGCGAGCGGTCCCTGCACGCCGGGCAGCAGCTTCATCGGGCGCAGGTTGACGTACTGGTCGAACCGCTGCCGAATCGGCAGGATCAGCTCCCACACCGACACGTGATCGGGCACCGACGGATCGCCGATGGCGCCCAGATAGATCGCGTCGAACCGCTGCAGCGTCTCGAGGCCATCCGGATCCATCATTCGGCCGTTGCGCGTGTAGAACTCGCAGCCCCACGGGAACTCGACGAACTCGACGGCGCTGTCCGTCAACTCCGCCGCCCGCTTCACGATCGCAATCCCCGCGGGCGTGACTTCTTTGCCTATGCCGTCACCCGCGATGACGGCTACCTGCTTCTTTTCACGCATTCTCTTTTAAGATCCCGGACTCCGCATTCCGCACTCCGCACGCCGCATTCCGCACGCCGCACGCCGCGCTTACATGCCCGGCGGCGTGAAGCGACCGTCGGCCGCGAGCCAGCCGCCATCGGCATAAATGATCGTACCGGTCACGTAGCTCGCGCTGTCCGACGCGAGGAACACCGACGGGCCGACGAGTTCCTCCGGTCTGCCCCACCGGTTGAACACGCTCTTGGCGGCATACGCGTTGTACCACGCTTCGTTGGCTTTGATCGGTGCGGTCAGCGGCGTCTCGATCACTCCGGGTCCAATCGCATTGACGCGCACATTGTAAGGACCGAACTCGGCGGCGGCGGTCTTGACGAGCTGCAGGATTCCGGCTTTGGTGGCCGCATACGCACCCTGTCCCGGTTCGACGACCTGCGATCGGACCGACGAGAAGAGGATGATGCTGCCCCGTTTCTGTGCAGTCATGATCCGCCCGGCTGCGCGGAGCACGTTGAAATTGCCCTTGATGTTGACGTCGAGGACGCGCTGCAGCTCTTCATCGGTATAGCGCAGGATCGGCTTCCGGACGTTGATGCTGGGGGTGCAGATGACCACGTCGAGGCCGTGGCGCGCCGCCAGATCGTCGAACGCGCGCTCGACCGCGGCGCCGTCACGAATATCGAGAACACCGGCTTCCGCCTGGGCGCCTTCCGCCGACGCACGCTCGGCGACCTGTCGAACAGCGGCGTCGTTGACATCGAGCGCCGCAAGGCGCGCGCCCTGCCGGGCGCATCCGAGCGCGACGGCTTCTCCGATACCAGATGCGGCGCCAATCACCGCGATCGTCTTGCCTGACAAATCGAACAGCCCGTGGTTGCTCACGAAAGTCACTCCGAATCAGGATCAGCGGCCGGCCCGCGCCGGCACGGTTGAGGGTGAACGAGGGATCAGTATCACGGCGATCGCGAAGACGACGACCGCTGCCGTCAGCCCGCACATCGCAGGGGTGAACACGCCGATCGCCCTGCCGCCGTTCCAGAGCTGCGCGACGACGACGGTCGCGACGCCGCCGGCAATCGCGCTCAACGCATCGCCGGCCCGCGGCCGACGCATGTAAAGCCCCGCGACGACGGGGACGAACAGGCTCACGGCGAGGACGGTGTAAAAGACGCTGAGCGCATCGATGACCGTCTTCGAGGCGAACGCGACGATCACGGCGCTGATGCCGCCCGCCACCGAGGCCAGCCGCGCCACACGCAGCACACGGTCATCGCTCGCCTCCGGATTGATGAAGCGCTTGTAGAGATCCTGCGACAGTGACGTCGCGAGCATGAAGAGCACCGCGTCGGCCGCGCTGATCTCGGCCGAAAACACGGCCGCGAGGCCAAGCGCGCCGACCCAGAACGGCACGTCGTGCATGAACAGCATCGGCAGCGCGAGCTCGCGGTTCGCCAGCCCCGGATGGAGGACCAGCGACGCCATACCGAGCACCGTCGGCATCAGCGCGTAAACGAGCAGGCACGCCGCATTCAGACCAACGCCGATGCGAACGGTGCGATCGTCTTTCGCGCCGTACACCTTCTGCAGCAGCCCCGGCGAGATGATGAAATTCGGCGCCAGCATCGCCACGTAGATCCAGCCGGAGGCGCCGTTCCGCCATGGGTTCCACATCGCGGGCGACGGGATCGACGCGTGCAACCCCGACCATCCGCCGATCGCGTGCATCACGATCGGCAGCGCGATGAGAAACCCGACGACCTTGACGCTCAACTGAACGATGTTGACGAAGGCAGACGACAACAGGCCGCCTGCGGCGAAATACGCGGTCACGACGATCGCGCCGATCGCGCAGCCGACAATTTTCGGCGTGCCGATCACCACCTCGAGAATCCAGGCGATACCGACGAGCTGACCCGCGAGAATCGCGACCGTCCCGATCCAGAGCAGTGCGGCGATGACGGCGCGCACCCGGCGGTCATACCGCCATTCCAGGTAGTCGCCTGCGGTTCGAAGGTCGTGCTCAGCAGCAATGCGGCGGATCGTCGGGCCCACCCAGACCGCCAGAATCGCGGAGCCGATCCCGGCCGACCCGACCCACCACCACGCAGCGAGGCCATCTCGGTATCCCAGACCCGTCGCGCCGATCGTCGATCCGCCGCCGATGTTCGCCGCCAGAAACGTCGCAAACAGCAGCCCCGGCCCGAGGCTCCGCCCGGCGACGAAAAAGTCCTTCGCCCCGTGCACGCGACGCGAGATCCACAGCCCGAGCGCGATCTGCGCCAGCGAATAAACGACGATGATCAGGAGATAAGCCACTGAACCCGTAGATCTCTCTAAATCTCTTGCTGATCTTTTCGATCTTTTTGATCTTTGCGATCTTTGCCTAAAACGTGGGCGGCGTGTTGATCCAAAGCAGCGCCGCTTCCGTATCTCCAGGGTTGAACCAGCGGTGCCCGTGCGTGCTTTCGAACCAGAAGCTGTCGCCCGCCTGCAGCACGAAGCACTGCAGTTCGTCGAGCCAGATTTCCAGCGTCCCCGAGATCATGAAAATGAACTCTTCCCCCTGGTGCGAGTACGCGCCGTCGCTGCCCGCCAGGGGAGCCACGCGGAAGAGCATCGACTGCAGCATCGGCGCGCCGCTCGACAGCAGCTCCATCCGGACGCCCGGGTGCACTTCGAGCACCCGCCGTTCATTCGGCTTCACGAGGCGGCCGTGATGGCTCGGCGTATGGAACAGCTCCATCACCGTCGTCCCGTACGCGTTCGCCAGACGCTGGAGCGTGGCGACGGACGCGTTGGCCTGCGCGCGTTCGAGCGAGCTGAGGAATCCGGCGGAGATTCCCGCCCGCGCGGCGGCCTCAGCGAGCGCCATCTCGCGGCGCTGCCGCATGCGGCGCAGCTGCGGCCCGAGCGGCTTCTGCCCGTGCGGCGCGCGCTCGATCGTCGGCGTCCCCAGTTCGCGTTTGATCCCTGGCACGTTCAACCGCTGCACGTCGCGCAGATATTTGATGCGCTTGAGAACCTTGAGCAGCTCGGGACTGTACAGGCGATAGCGGCCGTTGCTCCGGATCGGGCTCACCAGGCCGACGTTCTCCCACAGCCGGAGCGTCGAAGGACTGACGCCGAGGATCCGCGCCGTCTGTCCGACGGTCAGAAACCCATACGCGGGCGAGGACGGATCGCGCCGACCACGTGCACGCGGCTGGACGGGTGCCTTGGCCATGCAAAACGCGAATCGTAGTGCATCGTCCGGTGTTTGACAAGATTGCAGGGTTCCTGTAAACACAGCACGAAGTCGTCGGAGGTTCCCATGATGTGCCGCTCGCGTCTGAGTCTGCTGTTTCTGGTCATCGGTGCCTTCGCCTGGCCTGCCGCCGCGCAAGTGACAGGCTCGATCGCGGGGACCGTCCGTGATGCCAGCGGCGCGGTGCTGCCTGGCGTCACCGTGACCCTCACCGGCCCTTCACTCCAGCGTGAAAACGAGATCGCGACCACCGCAGCCGATGGCACCTACCGCATGCCGTTGGTACCGCCTGGCGTGTATCAGGTGCAGTTCGAGTTGAGCGGTTTCGCTCCCATCACCCGCACCCAGGTCGAGGTCGCGCTGAACCGCCAGACGACGCTCGACGAGGCGATGTCGGTCGCAGGCGTGTCCGAGTCCGTTCAGGTATCCGAAGTCGTTCCCGTGATCGAGGTGACGCGCTCCGACATGTCCTCACGCGTCGAGAGCCGGACGATCGACGCCCTGCCGTTGAACGGACGCAACTTCGTGGACCTCGTCGCGCTCGCGCCGGGCGCGAGGCCCGTGCCCGAAGGGCAGCAGGGGGCGAACGTCTCGATCTTCGGCGAGCGCGGCGCCGCGGTGTCCTTTCTCGTCGACGGCGCGGATAACAATGATCCGCTGAACGGCGGTGCGGCGCTCCGATACACGCAGGACTCGGTCCGTGAGTTCGAAGTCGTCACGACGGGCTACGAAGCCGAGTTCGGCCGCGCGCAGGGCGGCGTCGTCAACATCATCACGCGCTCGGGCACCAACCAGGTGAACGGCCGCGGCTTCTGGTTCCGGCGCGACGACGCGCTGGACGCGTCGAACGTGCCGGGGCAGGCCCCGCCGAAGCTGTCGCGGAATCAGTGGGGCGGCACGGCGGGCGGCCCGATCGTCCACGACAAGGCGTTCTTCTTCGGATCGTTCGAGCGGCTGGACGAGACGCGGGGCGTGAACCTGAATCGATCGGTGATCCCGGCGTGGGTGCAGAGCGGGATTGCGACCCCGTCAGGTACCGAAGACTTCAACATCGGGCCGAAGACGGGCGCCTACACGCTGGTCGGTAAAGTCGATTACAACCTGAACGCGTCGAACCGGCTGAGCGTCACCGGCAACGGCAACAACCAGGACGTCACCGGTGAAATCAGTTCGCCGGTCGCCGGCACGCAGGCGCTGCCGAGCGCGGCAGCGACGAGCGGCAACAAGGGGTACGCGCTGATCGCCCGTGAGACCGCGACGCTCGGCGCGAGCACGTTCCTCGAGAGCACCGTCGGGTATACGCACGGCCGGTTCGGGCAGAATCTCGAACAAACGCAGCGGTCCGAGCCGATTCTGCTGCTGCTCCGCAGCCCGGGATTTCTCCAGACCGGCGCGCCGTTCGGCGGGCAGTCATTGCGGCAGCCGAACCGGCTGCAGCTCGCGCAATCGCTGACGCATCTCATCGCGGGCAATCACGGATCGCACCAGCTCAAGGCGGGATGGGACTTCAACCGCGTGACGCTGACCGGGTACAACCAGGTCACCAACGACGTGGAATATTCGGCCGCCTTCCTGGCGCCCAATGCGGGCGACCTCATGGCGGACGCGTTCCGCCGGCTCGGGTTCGCGCAACCAGCCGCGCGATTCTTCACGCTTCCGGCCGCACCCGGCGGGTCGCTCGATCTGAACATCACCAGCAACGCGACGGCGTTCTACGGCCAGGATCGCTGGGATGTCGGCCACGGGGTGACCGTCGACGCGGGCGTGCGCTACGACTACGACAGCCTGTTCGGCGGCGACAAGAACGATATTGCGCCGCGACTCGGCGTCGCGTGGGACATCAACAACCAGCACAACACGATCGTGAAGGCGAACTGGGGCTTGTTCTACGATCGCAACCTGCTCTCGGCGGCGGCGACGGTACCGGAGAAGGGGGGCGTCTTCACGCGATCGGTGTTCGACGTCGCACTGCCGCGGCTCGGCGCCGAGTACACCGACTCGCTCATCGACCTCGTCATCACATCCGGGTTCCCCACCGCGACGCCGGGCGTCCGCACGCCGGCGGAAAACCCCGCGTATGCCGGGTTCGCGAACGCGCTGCGGAACGATCCGCTCGCGCTCTACAAGCTGCTCGGCATCGCTGTGGCGGACCCGACGAAGCCGCCGGTCGTGACGTCCGACAACGTGCAGCAGTTGTCCGGCAAGACGCCCGCTCAGGCGCTGGCGCTCCTCGAATCCACGTACCCGGGGACGGACTTCGAATTCTTCGACGTGCCGGGCGGATCGATCGTCGGTGACCGTGTCCTGTCGATCTTCCCCCGCGGTCCGCTCAATCTGAGCCGTGATGTGTCGGTCTATTCGAACGACAAGACGCCGCGCACGAACGCGTTCAGCCTGGGCGTCGACCGCCAGATTGGCGAATCGCTCGGCGTGTCCGCCACCTACGTCCACCGCCGCACACGCGATTTGCTCACGCGGCGCATCATCAATCTGTTCGACGTGCCGCCCGGCGATCCGAACTTCGGGAAGACGACCGACGGCGGACCGCGCATCAACGCCGTCGGCTACGACGGCCTGATCAACTACGATGGCCTCGTGCTGTCGGTGAAGAAGTCGTTCACGAAGCGCTACCAGTTCGGCGGGTCGTACACGTACTCGCGCGCGAACGACAATCTCCTGACCGGCAGCGTCGGCTCCGGATTCAGCAACAACAACCATCCGGACATCGACTACGGGCCGTCGAACCAGTCGGTGCCGCACGTGTTCACCGCCAACGGCCTCGTCGTGCTGCCGTTCGACATTCACGTCAGCGGCATCGCGTTCTGGCGCAGCGGGTCCGCCTTCAACCCCCGGGGCATCGTCGACACCGACGGCGACGGCCTGGTCGACCAGCGCGACACGACGCAGGCGCGGAACGCGTTCCGCACGAAGGCGTACGGCGACGTCGACCTGCGCGTGGAAAAACAGGTGCCCATCCCCGGCGGGCAAACGATTTCGGTGCTGGTCGAGGCATTCAATCTGTTCAATCGCGCCAACGTGGCCAGCGTCTCGAACGTGTCGGGCCCGAGCTTTGGCACCCCGACGACCTTCTTTCCCGGACGCGAGATGCAGATCGGCATCCGGTATTTCTTCGGACGTCAGTGAGCGCCACGACGACAATCGACGACGTCCTCCGTCAGGTGGACGCGCTGGCTGAGGAAGCCGTCGCGTTCACCTCGGCGATGATTCGCATTCCCACGATCAATCCGCCGGGCGATCTCTACGAGGAGTGCGCGCGGTTCATCGGGCACGTGCTCGCCGACTGCGGGTTCGAAACGGAGTACTACGCCGCAGAAGGGCGACCTGAGCACACCGTCGCGCATCCGCGCATCAACGTCGTGGGTGCCCGCCGCGGCCGGTCCGACCGGCCGGTCGTCCATTTGAACGGGCACTTCGACGTCGTTCCCGCGGGTGACGGCTGGACGGTGGATCCCTGGGGCGGCGAGGTGCGAGATGGAAAGATCTACGGCCGCGGATCCTGCGACATGAAGGCCGGCATCGCCGCCGCGGTGTTCGCGTCCGAAGCGATCCGCCGCGCCGGGATCGAATTGAACGGCACGGTGGAGGTCAGCGGGACCGTTGATGAAGAAAGCGGCGGGTTCGCGGGCGTCGCGTGGCTCGCGGAGCACCGGCGCCTGAGCAAGGATCGTACGGACTACGTCATCATCCCGGAGCCGCTCTACGTCGATCGCATCTGCATCGGCCACCGCGGCGTCTACTGGTTCGAAGTGCAGACGCGGGGGCGGATCGCGCATGGCAGCATGCCGTTCCACGGCGTGAGCGCGATTGATCACATGGGCCTCCTGCTCGATCGGATCCACCGCGAGCTGCAGCCGAAGCTCGCGTCGCGCACGACGGACGTGCCGGTGATCCCGCCAGGCGCGCGCCACGCGACGCTGAACGTGAACGGGATCGACGGCGGCCAGCCGGTCGACGGCATCCAGACGCCGTGCGTCGCGGATCGGTGCCGCGCGGTGTTCGATCGACGGTTCCTGCTGGAGGAAGGGTTCGACGCGACGAAGACGGAAATCGTCGAGATGCTCGACGCGATCCGCCGCGACGTACCGGATTTTCAGTACGACATCAGGGACCTGATGGTCGTCCACCCGACCCGGACGCCGGACGGCTCGCCCGTCATCGGCGCGCTGGAGCGCGCACTCCAGCGCGTGCTCGGACGGAGCGGTCTCGTCGCGAGCCCCGGGACCTACGATCAGAAACACGTCGCGCGGATTGCGGGCGTGCCGCACTGCGTGGCCTATGGCCCAGGCATCCTGGACCTCGCGCATCAACCCGACGAATACTGTGGCGTGGACGACCTCGTGGCCGCGACGAAGGTCATCGCGCTCGCGCTGCTCGATCTGACTAACACCGCGCAGGCTTGAGGCCTGCGCTCAGGAACCAGGATTATGCCGACCATCCATATCGAAACACTCGGGAACTACGTGGCGGGAAAATGGCAGACGCCGAACGCCGAGACAAAGGACGTCATCAATCCGGCAACGGGCGAACCGATCGCGCGGGTGCCGCTTTCCCCGGCGGCTGACATCGACGCCGCGGTGGCTGCGGCAGTCCGCGCGTTCGACGGCTGGCGCCGCACGCCGGCCACCGAGCGCATTCAGTACCTGTTCAAGCTGAAGGTGCTGCTCGAGGACAACCTCGAGAGCATCGCACGCACCATCACGATCGAGTGCGGGAAGACGATTGGGGAGGCGCGCGCCGAGATGCGCCGCGGCGTCGAGAACGTCGAAACGGCGTGCGGCATCCCGATTCTCGCGCAGGGCTACAACAGCGAGGACATCGCCAGCGGCATAGACGAGATCATGATCCGTCAGCCGATCGGTGTGGTCGCGGCGATCACCCCGTTCAACTTCCCGGGGATGATTCCGCTGTGGTTCCTGCCGTATGCGATCGCATGCGGGAACTGCTTCATCTGCAAGCCGTCGGAGCGTGTGCCGCTCACGATGCAGAAGATCATGGGCGTCATCGAACGCGTAGGCCTGCCCCCCGGCGTCGTCAGCCTCGTCAACGGCGGGAAGGAGGCGGTCGACGCGCTCCTCGATCACCCCGACGTCCGCGCGATCTCGTTCGTCGGCTCGTCGCCCGTCGCGCAGTACATCTATCAGCGTGGGGCGGCCAACGGGAAACGCGTCCAGTGTCAGGGCGGCGCGAAGAACCCGATCGTCATCATGCCGGATGCCGACATGGACATGACGGTCAGGATGGCGGCGGACTCCGCGTTCGGGTGCGCCGGGCAGCGCTGCCTCGCCGCGTCGGTCGTGATACCGATTGGTGACGCGCGCGAGACCTTCACGCCCCGCATGCTCGAGGCAGCCGCCTCGCGAAAGGTCGGGAACGGGCTCGACGAGTCCACGCAGATGGGACCCGTCATCACCGCCGAGAGCCGCGAACGCATCAGGAGCCTGGTGAGTCAGGGCCTCGACGAAGGCGGCAAGGTGCTCGTCGACGGCCGCTCGGCCAGGGTGGCCGGCCACGAGGCCGGCTATTTCCTCAAGCCGACCGTCATCGAAGTGTCCGACCCGGGCGGCACGATCGGCACGACCGAGATTTTCGGCCCCGTCGTCGCGCTGTCCGAGATGAAGACGCTCGACGACGCGATTGCGGCGGTGAACCGCTCCGCGTTCGGCAACATGGCGTGCATCTTCACGTCGAGCGGCGCGAACGCGCGCAAGTTCCGGTACGAGGCGCGCGCCGGCAACATCGGGGTCAACATCGGCGTCGCCGCGCCGATGGCGTTTTTCCCCTTTTCCGGCTGGAAGGGCAGCTTCTTCGGCGACCTCCACGCGCAGGGTCACGACGCGATCGAGTTCTACATGGACAAGAAGGTCGTCGTCGAGCGCTGGCCGAAGGAGTGGAGCCGGACGTTCTAGCCCGTCCTCCGAGGTCCGAGGTCCGAGGTCCGGACGACGAACGACGGACGACATTTGACAGGGTTGCAGAAGTATTGTAAAAGCTCCGAACTCGTTTTTCGCGTATCTCCCGAGGACAATTGCATGCTGAAGAGAACCTTGCGCGCAGCGCTTGCCGTGCTCGCGGTCGTTGCTCTCCTACCTGCCGCCGCCCGCGCGCAGGCGGTGGGCGCCGTGACAGGCGTCGTCACCGATGATTCGGGCGCCGTCGTCCCCGGAGTGTCCGTCGAGGCGACCAACGCCGGCACCGGTCTCGTGCGCACCGCCGTGACCGATGCGGACGGCCGCTTCGATCTGCCCCAGCTCCAGCCGGGGCGTTACAACGTCAAGGCATCGCTGAGCGGATTCCGCACCGTCGAACGTCAGGCAGTGCAGGTGTCGGTCGACGACACGACGCGCGTCGACTTCAAGATGACGGTCGGCGGTATCGAGGAGAACGTCACCGTCTCCGGTGAAGCGCCGCTCGTCGAGACGTCTCACGCGACGATGGGCATCACCATCGACCAGCAGAAGGTCGTCGAGCTGCCGTTGAACGGCCGCAACTTCACCCAGCTGGGCACGCTCATTCCGGGCGTCCTCGCGCCGCCGTCGGGGCTTGGAGGCCAGACGGGCGACGCCACCCCTGGCGGGTTCGGCGCCACGACCGCCGGCTTCAACGTCAACGGCATGCGCAACCAGTCCAACAACTTCGTGATGGACGGGACGACGAACAACGACACGTTCAATACGGGCTTCGTCCTCCGGCCCCCGCCCGATGCCATTCAGGAATTCAAGATCCAGACGCATTCGTACGCCGCCGAGTACGGCCGCAACGCCGGCGCGGTCGTGAACGTCGTCACCAAATCGGGCACGAACGCCTTCCACGGATCCGCGTGGGAGTTCAACCGCAGCGACGCGCTGCAGGCGAAGAACTACTTCGCGCTGTCGACGCAGCCGAAGCCGAAATTGAAGCAGAACCAGTTCGGCGGCGCGTTTGGCGGACCGGTCGAGAAGAACAAGCTGTTCTTCTTCGGCTATTACGAGGGGTATCGCAACCAGCAGGGTTCGACGTCGAACATCGTCGTCGCGACCGAGGCGCAGCGGCAGGGGAACTTCGGTTCGACGACGATCAAGGACCCGCTCACCGGGCTCCCGTTCCCGAACAACACGATTCCGGCAGCGCGGCTCGATGCGTCCGCGCTCCAGCTGCTGAATCAGTTCGTGCCCCAGGCCAACAGCGGCGCCAATCGCTACATCGTCTCGCCGACGACGACCGACAACCGTGATTCGCTGGGCCTGCGGATGGACTACCAGTTCTCCGGCAGCAACACGCTGCTCGGGCGATACCTGCGAACCACGACGGACCGCATCACGCCGCCCATCACGACCCCCGCAGCACAGGAAGCGAAGGCGACACTGCAGGATTTCATGATGTCGGATACGCAGCTCCTCGGGACGCACGCGATCAACGTTGCCCGGTTCGCGTCCAATCGCATCTCGGCGAATCCCGCGGTGACGAGCGGCCTGAACAACGCGGATTACGGGATCAACGTGCCGAACACGAATCCGCTGGCGCAAGGCCTCGCGTTCATCGGGATCACCGGGTTCTTCAACCTCGGCGACCCGCAGCAGCCCTTCGTCAAGCGCTTGAACCAGGTGTACGAAGTGTCGGACGACTTCACGTGGACGAAGGGCGGCCACCAGTTGAAGTTCGGCGCCGACGTGCAGCACCAGCACATGATCATCGCATTCATCAATCGCCCTAACGGCGATTTCGGATTCGACGGCAGGTTTACCGGAAACGCGCTGGCCGATTTCGAGCTTGGCCTGCCGTCACAGTTCCGCCGGACGACGAAGAATCAGGCCCAGGACGGCACGACGACGGCCTACGCCGCGTTCGCCCAGGACGAGTTCCGTCCGTGGGCGCGCCTCACGCTGAACTACGGCGTGCGGTACGAGGTAACGCCCCCGTTCGTCGACAAGAACAACGCGTTGAACGCGTTCCACCCGGGCGAACAGTCGCAGGTCTTCCCCAACGCGCCGACGGGACTCGTCTATCCGGGCGACCCGGGTGTGCCGCGCGGCACCTACGCGACGGATAAGAACAACCTGGCGCCGCGGTTCGGAGCGGTGTGGGATGTGCGCGGCAACGGTCGCACCACCGTGCGAGGCGCGTGGGGCATCTTCTACGACACGCTCGCGGGACAGGGCGACTTCTTCCAGAACGGCGTGCTCGCGCCGCCGTTCACGCCGCTGCTCCAGATCGACGCGCCGGCGCCGATGACGCTCGAAAATCCGCTCGGGGCGTCAACGGCCGGCGCCGCCGACTTCCCGCCCGGGCTGACGATCATCGGCTGGGCCAAAGACTTCCAGACGCCGTATGCGTATCAGTACAACTTCTCGCTCCAGCATCAGTTCGGCGAGAACATCGGCATGGAAGTCGGCTACGTCGGTTCGCTCGGCCGCCATATGCCGATCTTCATGGAGGTGAACCCGGGCGTCTACACCCCGGGCCAGACGTCGCCTGGCGCGCGCCTGTTCCCCGCCTTCGCGCTGGTCCGGCCGACGTTCTCCGAGGCGCGGTCCAAGTACGACTCGCTGCAGGCGAGCGTGCGCATGCGGCCGGCACACGGCCTGAACTTCCTCGCGTCCTACACGCTGTCGAAATCGATGGACCACGTATCGGGCCTCAATATCGGCGCTGATTCGCGGCCGGCGATCCCGGTGACGATCGGCGATGAGGCCTCCATCGAGCAGTCGCTCGCGTACGAATGGGGTCCGTCGCTGTTCGACGCACGCCATCGGTTCGTCGTCAGCTTCGGGTATGCGTTGCCGGAAGCCGAAGCCCTCGGCTCGGTTGCGCATCATGTGATCGGCGGCTGGCAGTTGAACGGCATCGTCCAGGCGCAGACCGGGTTCCCGTTCACCGTCGTGGATGCCGTGACGGACATCCGCTACCTGACGAACCGGCCGAACATGACGTGCGACCCGAACGACAACGCTCCACACACCACGTCACAGTGGTTCGATACGTCCTGTTTCCAGCGCCGTCCGCAGGCGACGACCGGCACCGGCGTCGGATCGGAACCGCGCAATGTTGTCCGCGGCCCCGGCTTCGCGCAGACCGATCTGTCGCTCTTCAAGAACATCAACGTGCGGCAGGGCAACACGATCCAGTTGCGCGTCGAAGGGTTCAATATCTTCAACCAGACGCACTTCAATCAGCCGAACGCGACGATCGGCAGCAGCACGTTCGGGCAGATTACGTCGGCGCAGGACGGCCGCGTGCTCCAGTTGGGGATCAAATACCTCTTCTGACGATTGGCAGTCGCCAGTTGCCAGCTATTGAGTGCGACTGGAAACTGGTGACTGGAAACTGGCCACTGCTGAGTGGTGAGTGTGTTGGAGCGGTTATGAAGTCGAAACGAGCGTTGATCTTTGCGTTTGTGATGGCGGCCGGTGTCGGCCTCGTCGCACAACGTCCCTCTACTGCTACGCCTGATCCCAGGACGTCGACGTTCGCCAAACCGGCGGCCGACAACATGACGTTGACGGCGGTCGAGGGCATCAAGGTTGGGCACTTCACGCTCTCGGAGCGGCCGACCGGCTGCACCGTGATCCTCGCGAAAGACGGTACGACCGGCAGCGTCGATCAGAGCGGCGGCGCGCCGGGCACGCGCGAGACCGATCTGTTGAAGCCGGTCAACAACGTGCAGATCGTCAACGCCGTCGTGCTCTCCGGCGGCAGTGCCTTCGGGCTCGATGCCGCGTCCGGCGTCATGAAGTTTCTCGATGAGCGCAACATCGGGTACCCGGTCGGTGCCGCCGGTGTCGTCCCGATCGTCCCGGCGGCAATCCTGTTCGATCTGGGGTTCGGCGGCAGTCCGAAAGTGCGCCCGGGCGCGGACTGCGGATACAAAGCGGCTGAAGCGGCGTCGGAAGCTCCGGTCGAGGAAGGCAACGTGGGCGCAGGCGCCGGCGCCACGGTCGGCAAATCCGGCGGCGGCCGCGGCGGCGAGGGGGGGCCGATGAAGGCGGGGATCGGGTCAGCCGCCATCAAGCTGCCGAACGGCCTCGTGGTCGCGGCAATCGTCGCAGTGAATGCGGTAGGCGACATCATCGATCCCTGGACCGGCAAGGTGGTGGCTGGCGCGCGCGGACCGAACAACACGCTGCTCGATGCGCGCAAGCTCGTTCGCGGCGATGTCGCGCGGCCGGGACGGCCAGGCGAGAACACGACCATCGGGCTGGTCGCGACCAACGCGAAACTGACGAAGGTCGAAGCGCAGAAGATGGCGATGATGGCGGCTGATGGCTACGCGCGCGCCATTTCGCCCGTGCACACGCCGGGCGACGGCGACACGGTGTTTTCGCTCGCGACGGGCACCTGGACCGGTCAGGCCAATTACGGCCAGGTCGGCGCGCTCGCGGCCGAGGCGATGGCCGATGCCATCGTCCGCGCCGCCGCGATGGCGACGTCGTCGCACGGCCTCCCCGCCGCGCGCGATCTAGGCACGATCCCGGACCGCATCAAGATCCGCTGACCGTCGGTCGGCGAGCCTAGGTCGTGTGAGTTTTGCCGGCTTTACACGCCGGCCGCAAAGAAAGGGCTCGCACGCCGGTCACACGGCTCGGCGGTTCCATGTCACCCCAGGCGGGGTGTTCTGCCGCTGACATCTTGAACGCGGCGGCGCAGCCGTGCATAATCCGCCCCACACCACAATCGCGAATCGCGCGGGGAGGATCGTGCGTCGATCGTCCGGTTTCGTCGTGGCAGCCGCGTTCCTCTGCTGGATGGCGACGCTGTCCGCTCGCCCGTCGGCACGCGATCTCTCGCGCTTCGATCGCAGCGCCAGCATCATGATGCTGCGGCAGATCAAGAGCGACCTCAAAGCCAACTACTACGACCGGACCTTCCAGGGTCTCGACATCGACGAGGCCTTCGGCCGCGCCGAGGATCGGCTCCGTAGCGCCCAATCGCTGAGCGAGGCGATGACGATTGTTTCGGACGTGCTGCTCGAGCTCCACGATTCGCACACGATCTTTTTTCCGCCGGAGCGCATCACGCGGGTCCGGTACGGATGGAAGGCGGCGATCGTCGGGGCCGAGCCGTACATCGTGGCCGTCGAACCCGGCTCCGATGCGAGCGCGAAAGGCCTGAGCGTCGGCGATCGCGTGCTGGCGTGGAACGACGAGGCGCCTGATCGATCGAACCTGCGCCGGCTGGCGTTCAGATATCAGTTCATCGCGCCACAGGTGGTCCAGCACCTGATCGTCAGCAAACCGGATGGCGAGCGGCGGCAATACGACGTTTCCGCCGCGCTCACTACTCGACCGCCGGCGCAGGAGCCAGGTGCCCTCGTCCAGGATCTGGCCGAGGCCTTCTCGGCGCACGAGCCGGACCGCGTCTTCGAAACGGACGGGGTCGTCGTCTGGCAACTGCACTCGTTCGAGGAAGGTCTGTCGATAGACGTGCCGATCCGCAAGGCCGCAGCCGCCGGGGCGCTGGTGCTGGATCTCAGGGGAAACGGCGGAGGATCGATCCGCGCGATGACCTCGCTGCTGTCGCGACTATTCGTCTCGGACGTCCAGGTCGCGTCCGTCCAGACGCGAAGCGGAGTCGATCGCCTCGTCGCAAAAGGACGGCCCGGGGCGTTCACCGGGCCGCTTGCGATCATCGTCGACAGCGAAACGGCGTCGGCGTCGGAAATGGCCGCGCGCGCGATCCAGCTGGAACGGCGGGGAGTCGTCCTCGGCGACCGGACGGCGGGAGCGGTGATGACCTCGCGTGTGTTCTCGCACACCACAGGCATCAGCAGCATCGCCTTTTACGCCGACAGCATCACCATCGGTGACGTCCGCATGCGTGACGGCGCGCCGCTCGAGGGCTCTGGCGTCAGCCCCGATGAACTGGTCCTCCCGACCGCGACGGACCTCGCGTCGGGCAAAGATCCTGCGCTCGCCCGGGCAGTGGCGTTAGCCAGGACGCCGGATAACCGGTGAACCCTGAGAACCCGGGAACCCCTAAACCGAGCGCCATTTCCGGTACCCCGCCGCGACTGCGACGGCGCCCGCGATGAGCGGCAGAAGCCGAGTGACGTCCGAGAGCACGGCGGTGGTATAGGCGCTCGACTTCATCACGTGGCCCTGCCCCGCCCCATGGGCCCGGCCGTCGCGCTGCGGATGTTCGAGGTTGCCATCGCGCACGTGCTGCATGTCGTAGCGCTTCTGCTGCTTCCACATCGGACCTTCCATCAGCTTGTCCGTGAGGCGCGGCGCGACAGCGCCCATGAAGATCTGCGCCCGGCCGGCGCCCCCGACGACGATGTCGCGCACGGGCTTCTCCGCGCATTTCAGGATGGCCTTCGCGACGACCTCGGGTTCGTACATCGGCGGGGGCAGCGCGGGCACGCCGTCTTCCAGATAACTGCGCGCGTGCTCGGGATACGGAGTGTTGATGGCGGACGGCTTGACGAGCGTGACCGAGATCGGCACGCCATCGTGTTCGAGTTCCATGCGAAGCGCGTCCGTATAGCCTTTCACGGCGTGTTTCGACGCTGAATAGATCCCCTGCAACGGAATCGCGCGATCCGACACTTCGCTGCCAAGGTTGATCAGCGCGCCGCCCCGATGCTTCATGAACCGGACGGCCGTGCGGCACCCGTTCACGACGCCCCAGAAATTGATGTCGAACAGGCGCCGCTTGTCCTCCATCGGAATCTCGGTGAGTTTGCCGTAGATCGACAGGCCGGCGTTGTTCACCCAGGTGTCGATGCCGCCGAATTCGCGGAGCGCCGTTTCCGCGATCCGATCGACGTCTTCCGCGTTGGCCACGTCCGCGGCCACATGCACGGCGCGGCCGCCGTTCGCGCGGATCTCCTCGGTGACCTGCTGCAGGTCCGAATCGTTGCGTGACGCGAGGACGACGCGCGCGCCGCGTTTCGCGGCCATCCGGGCCGTCGCCAACCCGATGCCGCTCGACGCGCCCGTGATGACAACGACCTGGTCTTTAAGGGGCTTCAATTTCGCTCCGCTGGTTCTGCGAGCCATGTTCACTCCTGCTCGATGTAACTGTTCGAGCGGGACGTAGCAAGGCGCGCGCCGCGTACGATTGGATGGTGTCGCCTCAGCGGGACGCGAGCACGAGCACGCCGCGTTTCGGTGCGGACCAGATGACCCGGCGCCCATCGACCGTGAACTGTCCGCCGTCGAGTTGACGCCAGGCGGCGGGCAGCCCGCTCCGCAGGACCATGGATACACGCCGCGGCTGCTCGTCGTGGTTGATGGCAATGAGCAGCGTGCCGTGTGAACTCTGCAGAATTCGGGCTTCGGCGACGCCGTCACCGGCGTCCAGTTGAATGTCCGGTTCCACCCCCGCGGCTGACACGAGCGTCTGAATCAGGACGCCGGCGTTCCGATTTTTCACAGGGTCCTGCTCGAAGGCGGCGCCGGCAAAGGAACCGATGAGAACGGCGTGACCCCGACCGTAGTCCGCGGCGGTGATCGCGGCGCTGCCGTCATCGAATCTCGCAAGTACCCGGACTGCCGGGTTCGCCGGCGCGAGCGATTCCGCGAATACCGTTCCTGGAATCGGTTCGCGTGCCAGCGGCGCCAGCGCGTCGTGCAGGCTGGCGTCGCCGGTCATCACAATCGACTCGCCGGATTTCAGCTGCTGCTCGCGCACACCGAAGACTTCATCGAGTCCCGCCCCTGGGATGGTGACGTTCGCAAACCCGCGAGCGTCGTTCCAGGCGGGACGCGCTTCGCTGATGAGCGTGCCGCCGTCGTGAACGTAGGCGCGGAGCGCCGACGCCGCGTCGCCCGGCAGCATGAGGGGCGTGCCGAAATAGATCGCTTTGTACTGCGCTGCCATCGACGCAACATCGTCGATGTGCAGGAAATCGACGGGAATATTGCGCTCGTACAGCGCGCGGTACACGCCCAGCATCGAATTGCGGACCGTGGTCCCCGGTCCCACCGTGTTCCCGCCGGCCATGTACGCCAGGCGGTCGTACACGATCGCCACCTTCGCCGGCAGGGGCGATGCCCCGTCGAGCACTTCCACGTTCGAGCTGACGGTACCCGCGAAAGCGCCGGCCGCGCGCGCGCGGTCGGTCACGCCGCCGTGGAGATCGATCAGCCCGTACCCGTTCGATTCGTATCCGCTGCTCATCGGGTAATACGCGTAGTAACTGATCGAGCGGGCGCCCCGTGACAGCGCCGCCCATCCCCACAGCCGCACGTCCTCCGGCGTCACCGGCGTCCCGACGCGGACGCCAGTCGCTCCCTGCCCTGCCTGCAGTTCGCCAATCCACCAGCCCTTGCCGTGCGCCGCTGAGCGGATCCCGTCGAGCGACGCCATGAGGCGAACGGGGGACCACGGGGCGGCAGACGAGGCGTGCCGCGGATAGATGCTCGTGCCGTAGAAGTCCACGACACGCGACATGAGCCAGTCGTCCGGGTTCCCGTATCCCGAGAGCGGGCTGAGGAGAACCGCGGGGGCGTCGGAGTGGCTGCTGATCGGCAGCACCCCTCGCGCGCCCGTCGCGTCCGCCTTCGCGGCGAGATCGTCGCGCAGCTTGTCGGCAACGAACGCCTTCCAGTCCATGAAGTCGGTGTACGACAGAATGGTTCCGTAGCGCGGCGCTTCGACCTCGTCCCACGTGGTGAAGGTCCGATACCACGCGGCGTTCACCGCATCGAGCGACCCGTACTTCTGCCGCAGCCAGTCGCGGAACTTCGCCTGCGTGTACGCGCAATAACAGAACTCCGGCGAGCTGTTGAACCACACCCAGTT
Source organism: Vicinamibacterales bacterium (assembly GCA_035495555.1). Classification (GTDB taxonomy): domain Bacteria; phylum Acidobacteriota; class Vicinamibacteria; order Vicinamibacterales; family 2-12-FULL-66-21; genus DATJFQ01. The sequence goes on along the minus strand of DATJFQ010000077.1, from coordinate 47,032 downwards.
GACGATGTGCGGCTCGCTCCAGACGTCGAAGCCGTACAGGGATGCGTGCTGCCGGGCGCGGGCCGAGACCGTGGCGATGAATGTCAGCATCGCGGCGCGCACCGCGCGATGATCGATGCAGTAGCCCGGCGCGGCCTGCGATCCGATCTTCGTTCCCTCGTCCGTGACGAAGCTCGCGTCCGGCCATTGGCGGCCCACCCACTCCGGCGCCGAATCCGTATAGAACTGCACGATGACGCGCAGGCCCTCTTCGTCCGCGAGCGTCAGCAGTTGGTCGATTGCCTCGAATTGAAACTGGCCTTCTTTGGGTTCCGTCGAGGCCCAGTCCACCCACGTCTTGATGCTGTTGAACCCGAGTTCCTTGATGGTGCGCAGATCGCGCCGCCAGTCCTCGCGATGCCCCGCTGCGTCGCGCGGCATCATCGGCGCGCGCACCGTACCGCCGCCGTACCAGACGCCCACCGGAATGAATGGGGCGTTGGGCGCATCGGTGCGGTTCCCCTGCATCAGCATCGAGCACAGGCAAACCACGAACAGCAATGGCAGCCGCATGCCGGTCACTATATGCGACCGCACGCGGCCCGGAGGTCATCCTGTAGAATCAGTCGCGTCCGGGAGGTTGGTCATGCGTTCCACTGCACTTGCCGCTTTCGCCGTCGCGTTGTCGGCCGCCGCTATCCACGCGCAGTCTGCCCGGAACTCCACGGCATCGGGCTACCTGCTGCCGCCCCGGGTGATCGTCGACATCCTCGATGCGCCGCCGACGCCGTCGGTCGTCGTCGGTCCGAACCGCCGGTTCATGGCCGTCCTCGAGCGCCGGAGCATGCCGACGATCGCGGACCTCGCCGCGCCGATCTATCGGGTCGCAGGCGAGCGCATCGATCCGAAGGCGAACGGGCGCCAGCAGCGAACCGGCGGTGTGTTCGCGATCAGCTTGAAATCCATTCCGGAGGGTGCGGAAAAAAAGGTCGCCGTACCGCCCAACGCGAAGCTCGGGAACGTCCTCTTCTCGCCGGACGGCAAACACCTGGCGTTCACGAACACCAAGGCTGACGGCATCGAGTTGTGGATTGCCGATACGGCGACCGGCCAGGCAAAGCTGCTCAGCGGCGCCGACCGCCTCAACGCCACGGCAGGCGAACCGTGCGACTGGCTGGAGAACAGCACGGCGATCGTGTGCACGACGGTCCCCGGCGCGCGCGGACCTGCGCCTGTCGAGCCCCGGGTGCCGTCGGGCCCCAATATCCAGGAGACATCAGGGAAAGCGGCGCCTGCGCCGACGTTCGAGGATCTCATCAAGACGCGCTTTGACGAAGACGTGTTCGAGTACTACTTCACGAGCCAGCTCGCGACGTACGACGTCGCGACCGGCCGGCGCGCGAACGTCGGAAAGCCGGGCATCCTCGCCGGCGTCTCGGTTTCCCCCGATGATCACTATCTGCTGGTCACGCGGATCAAACGGCCCTTCTCACATCTTCTCGGGATGAGCGGCTTCCCGAAGGACGTAGAAATCTGGGATCTCCGCGGAACGCTCGTCCACACCATCGCGACTCTTCCGAACGCGGAAGGGGTGCCGATTGCCGGCGTGCCGACAGGTCCGCGGCAATATCGCTGGCGCGCGGATCAACCCGCGACGGTGACGTGGGCGGAGGCGCTCGACGAAGGCAATCCCCGCAACAAGGTTGCATTCCGGGATCGCATCGTCTCGCTCAGCGCGCCGTTTTCCGGTCAGCCTGCGGACATCGGCAAGACCGAGTGGCGATTTGCCGGCCTCTCGTACTCCGAGAAAGGCGTCGGGTTCCTCACCGAATCGGACCGGCCGTCGCGACGGGCCCGCACGTGGCTGCTGGACGGCACCGGCGCGCCCAGAAAGCTCTTCGATCTGAAGCAGGACGACGCTTACAACAACCCCGGGACGTTCGTGCAGCGGCATCCGGGCGGCGCGATCCTGCAGAACGGACGCACGGTGTATCTCACCGGCGCGGGATCCTCGCCTGATGGGGACCGCCCGTTCATCGATCGACTGGACCTCGATACGCTGAAGACAGAGCGCCTCTTTCGCGCCGCGGAGAAGACGTACGAGACCGTCATCGCGCCGCTGGACGATCGCGCGGCAACGCTCCTGACCCGGTACGAAACGCCTGCGGATCCGCCCAACTACTACGTACGTGACGTGTCGACCGGCAATCGCCGCGCCGTCACGAGCTTCCCCGATCCCGCGCCGCAGCTTCGCGGCGTGACGAAGCAGTTCGTGAGCTACACACGCAAAGACGGCGTCGGCCTGAACGGCACGCTGTATCTGCCGCCAGACTACAAAGACGGTCAGCGGCTGCCGATGGTGATGTGGGCCTATCCGCGCGAGTTCGGGGACGCCGATTCGGCCGGCCAGGTGACCGGGTCCGCCTATCGCTTCACGACGTATTCGGGGCCGTCGCATCTGTTCCTGCTGACGCAGGGCTACGCCGTCTTCGACAACCCGTCGATGCCGATCATCGGTGAGGGGGAAACCGCCAACGATCGCTATGTCGAACAGCTCACGATGGACGCCGAGGCGGCGGTCGACAAGGTGGTCGCGATGGGGGTGGCCGATCGCGATCGGATCGGCGTCGGCGGCCACAGCTACGGTGCGTTCATGACGGCGAACCTGCTCGCGCACACCGATCTGTTCCGCGCCGGCGTCGCGCGCAGCGGCGCCTACAACCGGACGCTGACGCCCTTCGGGTTCCAGAACGAGCGCCGGACTTTCTGGGACGTTCCGGACGTTTACGGAAAGATGTCGCCGTTCTTCTACGCGAATAAAGTGAACGAGCCGATTCTGCTGATTCACGGTGAAGCCGACGACAACTCGGGCACGTTCCCGATCCAGTCCGAGCGGTTTTACATGGCGCTGAAAGGCTTCGGCGCGACCGTACGATACGTCACGCTCCCATACGAGGCGCACGGCTACGCGGGCCGCGAGTCGGTGCTCCATACGCTGGCGGAGATGGTGAACTGGTTCGACAAGTACGTGAAGAACGCGCCTCCCCGTTCCACCACGACCGCAGAGAAATAGACGCCGTGGGTGCTCTGCGGCGTAGCGGGGGGCGGCGCGGAGCGCTTGTCGATCCGCGCGGTGGCTTCGGTCCGAATGACACGGAACGAAAGCCTCATATAATCCGCCGCATGATCTCAGTTCACCGCGCCCTCTTACTCGGGGCGGCGCTCTGTCTTGCCGCGCCCGCCTACGCTCAGACGGACAAATCCGGCGACAAGCCGCCCGAGAAGCTCCCCACGATTGCCGAGAAGGTCAAGGACCTTCGGAAGATCGACGGCTTCATCCCGCTCTACTGGCAGGAATCGACCGGCAGAATGTTCATGGAAATCGGCCGGTTCGATCAGGAGATCCTCTATCAGGTCGGCCTGCCCGAAGGCCTCGGCTCGAACGACGTCGGACTCGATCGCGGACAGCTCGGCGACACCTCGATCGTGCGATTCGACCGCGTCGGCCCGAAGGTGTTGATGGTGCAGCCGAACTATCAATACCGGGCAATTTCGAGCAACGAACCGGAGCGCCGATCCGTGCGCGACTCGTTCGCCCAGTCCGTGCTCTGGGGCTTCAAGGTCGAAGCCGAGGAGGGGGGACGCGTGCTCGTCGACGCCACTCCGTTCTTCATGCGCGACGCGCACCGGGTCGTGGACCGGCTGCGCCAGGCGAAGCAGGGCGCCTACAAGCTCGATGACAGCCGCAGCGCGCTGTATCTGGCGCGCACGAAAGGTTTTCCGAAGAACACCGAGGTCGAGGCGACGCTGACGTTCACGACCGAGGGCGATCCCGGGCGCTTCGTCGCGCAGACCACGCCGTCGCCGCACGCGATCACGGTACGCGAGCATCATTCGTTCGTGGAGCTCCCTGACGGCAACTACAAGCCGCGGAAGCTCGACCCGCGGGCGCCGTCGTTCGGGATCGAGTTCTACGACTACGCGCAGCCGCTCAACAAACCCGTCGAGCAGCGCTGGATATCGCGCCACCGCCTGGAGAAGAAGGATCCGAACGCCGCGATCTCGGATCCGGTGCAGCCGATCGTCTACTACGTGGACAACGGCGCGCCGGAACCGATCAAACAGGCGCTCATCGAGGGCGCGTCCTGGTGGAGCAAGGCCTTCGAGGCCGCGGGATTCAGCAATGCCTTTCAGGTGAAGGAACTGCCAGCGGACGCTGATCCGATGGACATCCGCTACAACATGATCAGCTGGGTGCATCGCGCGACGCGCGGCTGGTCGTACGGCGGCGGCGTGACGGATCCACGGACGGGAGAAATCATCAAAGGCAACGTCACGCTCGGATCGCTGCGCTCCCGCCAGGACTACACAATCGGGTCCGGTCTCGTGCCGCAATATGCGACCGGGACTCAACTCCCGATTTCCAATTCCCAATTCCCAAATCAATCAACTTGGGAGTTGGGCGTTGGGAGTTGGGAGTTGACATCTTGTCTGGCGGGTCTTTCGCCGGACCCCGATTATCTTGCCGCGCTCGATCCCTCGACGGACGCTGTCGCGATGTCGCTCGCCCGCATCCGGCAGCTCGCTGCACACGAGACCGGCCACACGCTGGGGTTCGGCCACAATTTCGCCGCGAGCACCTACGGGCGCGCGTCGGTGATGGACTATCCGGCGCCGTGGGTCGAGATCAAAGACGGCAAGCTCGACCTGTCCGATGCGTACGCCACGGGCATCGGTGAGTTCGACACGTTCGCCGTGAAGTACGCCTACGAAGAGTTCCCGCCCGGAGCGAACGAAACTCAGGAACTTGAAAACATTCTCGAGGACGGAGTTGCCCGCGGGATGCTCTACATCCAGGATTCCGACGCCCGCCCGCTCTCGTCTGCACATCCGCTCGCGTCCTTGTGGGACAACGGCAGCGACCCGGTTGCCACGCTCGCGCACGAGATGCAGGTGCGGAAGATCGGCCTCGAGCAGTTCGGCCTGCAGTCCATTCCCGTGGGCACGCCGCTGTCGGAGCTCGAGCTGAAACTCGTGCCGCTCTATCTGCACCACCGATATCAATTGATCGCGGCGGTGAAATCGGTCGGCGGCGTGAACTTCACGTACTCGGTGCGGACGACCAACGGGCCCAATCCCCCAACGGTCGCGAAGATCGTTCCGGCTGCCAGGCAGAAAGAGGCCTTGAACAGCATCCTCGAGACGCTGTCAGTGGACTTCCTGCGCATTCCCGAGCGCATTCTGGCGCTCATTCCACCGCCCGCGTCCGGTTACGGCGGCGGCACGGCAGAACCGTTCGACAGCAAGACGACGCCGACGTTCGACCCGATTGGCGCCGCGCAGATTGCGGCGGATATCGCGATTACGGCGCTGCTGGTTCCCGAACGCGCGGCGCGCACGATTGAACAGCACGGGCGCGACGCCTCGGTCCCCGGCTTCGACGACATCGTCTCCGCGCTGGTGCGAAAGACCTGGTCGGCGCCGCGCGCGACCGACGGCTACGGCCAGAACATTCAGGAAGCGGTCCAGAACCTCGTCATCACCCGCCTCATGGACCTCGCTGCCAACGCCGACGCCTCGTCGCTCGTGCGTGCCGACGCGTCAGCCGGGCTGCGCCGCATCAGGGCCATCGCCGGACCGATGACCTCGGCGCATGGCGCCGCCGCGCGCGAAGACATCACACGGTTCCTGCAGCGCCCCGACGCCGCCCACAAGCGCACGGACCCGCTGCCCACGCCGCCCGGAGAGCCCATTGGCGGCCGAGGTGGGAAATGAAGCTCCAAACGTTTCTGATGGAGCGGATGCAGTCCACGTACGAGAACCTCGTGGACTACGACATGAGCGAGAGCGGCGTCCGGCCGCTCACGCTGCGAGAGCTCGTCGAGATGGGATTCGATCTCGACGCGGCGCTCGACGATCCCCTCAGCTACTCGCAATCGAACGGCACGATCCCGCTTCGGCAGGCGATCGCGGTCCATTATCCCGGGGCGACGGCGGATCACGTCGAGGTCACCAACGGCACGTCGGAAGCGAACTTCATCATCGCGCTTACGCTGCTCAAGCCGGGCGACGTCTTCGCGATGGAAGTGCCCAACTACATGCAGCTCCCCGGGATCGCCGACAGCGTCGGCGCCGGGGTGCGGACGTTCAGGCTTCGGACCGAAGCCAGATGGGAACCCGACTGGGCGGAGTTCGAGCGTGCGGTGACCACGGACACGCGGCTGCTGTATCTCTCGAACCCGAACAACCCGTCGGGGTCGGTTCTCCCGCCCGACGCCATGCAGCGGATCGCGGACCGCTGCGCACAAACCGGAACGTGGCTGCTCTCCGACGAGGTCTATCTCGGCGCCGAGATCGATGCGCCGCGCACCGCGTCCTTCTGGGGCATGAACGACCGCGTCATCGTGACGAGCGGCTTGTCCAAGGCGTACGGGATTCCAGGCGCGCGCATCGGATGGATGGTCGGGCCGCCATCGATGATGGCGGAAACATGGAGCCAGCACGACTACATCACGATCTGCCCGAACAAGCTTTCCGATCGGATCGCGCGGACGGCGGTGACGCCCGAGAACCGGGAGCGCTGCTATTCGCGCACCCGCGAAATCCTCCGGCACAACCTGCCGATTGCACAGCAATGGATCGACAGCTTCGGCGCACGTCTCACCTGGACGCCGCCTACCGCCGGCGCGATTGCGCTCGTCAGGTACGACTCCGATACGCCGAGCATCACGATTGCAGAGCGGATCAGGCTCAATCAGAACACGCTGATCGTCCCCGGCACGCACGTCGGCCTGGAGGGGCATCTGCGCATCTGGCTCGGCGCGCGTGAGGACTACCTGCGCGAAGGGCTGCGCAGAATCGGCGTCGAACTCAGGGCGCTGCTCGGCTGACGAGGCGCCCTGGGGCAGCCCGCTGATCAGCGAACGGTGCCGCGACCCACCTTGGGTGACGGTGCCGTAAAGAGACTTACGACAATCCCGACGACCAGCACCACCGCCACGCCAATCGGGTTGTGCCAGAGGTAGGACACGCTGCGCGTCGACGGGTTGAACGCGAAGATCACGACGCTGATGATGCCCGTGAGCAGGCCGACGAACGCACCGGTCCCGGTAGCGCGCCGAAAGGTAAGCGCCAGCACGAAGACGCCGAGCAGCGAGCCGTAGAAGATCGAGCCGATCCGATTCACGACTTCAATCAGCGACCCGAGCTGCACCGCCACGTGCGCGACGACGCAGGCGACGACGCCCCAGAAGGCCGTCGCCAGACGCGAAACGGCAAGGTAGTGCGCGTCCGGCGCGTCCGGCCGGATCAAGCGCCGGTAGATGTCCATGACGGTTGCGCTGGAGGTGGCGCTCAGTTCACCGGCGGTCGCCGACATCGCAGCGGCGAAAATCGCGGCGATGATCAGCCCCACGAGCCCCGGCGGCAGGCTCGTCGTCACAAACGTCGGAAACACGTAGTTGACGTCGTTCTTCGGCGTGTCGCCCGTCGACTCGTCGTACCCCTGGCCCCCTGAAATGTCGCCAACGATCGCCGACGCTTTTGCGCGGATCGTGCGCATGTCCCCCGAGGCGTGCCGGAAGGCCTCCTGGGCGGCCGCGCGATCGCCGGCGTCTCCCGATGCCAGCGCAGCCGCCGCGGTACGCCGCGCGGCGAATGCGCGCTCGAAATCCGCCTGGAGCGCATGGAATTCGCCGGCGCGCGCGCTGTGCTCGACCTCGTCCCGGTGCTGCGCGTTGAACAGCATCGGCGGCTGGTTGAACACGTAGAACAGGAACATGAAGACGCCGACCATCAGCACGAGGACCTGCAGCGGCACCTTGACGAACGCGCTCATCAGCAGTGAACTGCGCGCCTGGTTCAGCGACTTCGCCGTGAGATACCGCTGCACCTGGCTCTGATCGCACCCGAAATACGAGAGGTGGAGGAACAGACCGCCAAGAATCCCTGACCAGAACGTGTAGGTCTGGTTCGGGTCGAAGTGAAAGTCGATCGTGTTCATGCGCCCGGCGGTACCCGCGATGTGCAGCGCCCGGTACACGCTAACGTCGTGCGGGAGACCCACAATCAAGGCCACGACGGCGCAGACGAGGCCGCCGACGACGAGCCCCATCTGTTTCACGTCCGTCCACGTGACCGCCTGCACGCCGCCGAACATGGTGTAGACGATCGTCGGGACACCGATTGCCAGGATGGTCAGCGTCAGGTTCCAGTGAAAGATGATCGACAGGATGACGGCGGGCGCCGAGATAATCGCGCCGGTCGACATGCTGCGGCCCATCAGGAACAGGATGCTGGCCAGCGTCCGCGTCTTCACGTCGAAGCGCCGCTCGAGATACTCGTACGCGGTGTAAACACCGGATCGGTAGAAGAACGGGACGAGGGTAATCGACAGGATCACCATCGCGATCGGCAGGCCGAAGTAGAACTGGATGAACCGCATCCCGTCGGCATACGCCTGCCCGGTCGTGCCGACCAGCGTGATGGCGCTGAGCTGCGTCGCCATCACCGAGAGGCCCACCGCCCACCACGGCAGGCTTCGGTGTGCCAGGAAATAGCCTTCCACTTCCGTGGCGCGCTTCGTCCGCCTGAGCCCGTCTATAACGATCCACAGGAGGTACCCCACGACAACGAACCAGTCGAGCACGTGCATCGGGAAACGAGTTGAGTCTTAGTGCGAGAAGAGGTGGCCGAAGAGCCACAGCAGCGTGATCACCGCCGCGTGACACACGAGGACGAGCACGTAGGTGCGCCTCATGGCCTGCTCGGAAGAAGCCTCGGGCAAGTCCATGGACGGGAGTATATGTCAGGCGATGGGCGACCCGAGGCCGTTGTCGACGTAATAGGCCGGGCCGCGGGGGCGGGAGATGCGCGCGGTCCCCACGACGAATTCGATGTGCGAATCGATGTCGCCTCGATCAAGCGTCACGACGTCCGGCGATTTGACCAGGGATTCTCCGGCGTGCAGCTCGACCTGCACCCGGTATTTGCCCGGCTTCGCTTCGATCGTGAAGCCGCCATTCGTCGTCGTGCGCGTCTGCAGGCGCTCGCCGGTTTCCAGGTTCGTCGCGGTCACGATACGGTTCGGGATACCGGAGGTACCGGCCGGCCCGTGGACGATGCCGGTGATCGTGCCGTTGGCCACCGCGGGTTTGGGTGCCGTGTCGACAACAGGAACGCCCCGGCGGCACGAGGTCGCCGCAATCAGCGCGATCACGCTGATGCAGAGCCACACGGCTGAGAGCCAGCGCGGCCAATATTGGCAACCCGTTGACCTCGTCGTCCGCACGCCGTTGCAGACTGCAAGCGAAACGCCATACGGTATTCCCATTGCAGGGTTCAGGTGTATAGCAACGTGGACAGGCCGTTGACGCTGGACGTGCTGGTACCGACGCACAACCGGGGCGCCATGCTCGAGCGAGCCGTCCGCTCCGTCCTGGCAGCCCACCTTCCGGAGGGGCTCGCCGTCCGCGTCGTCGCCATCTGCAATGGCTGCACGGACGACTCGCTGGAGCGCCTGCGCCGGGTCATGGCCGAGGCGCCTGGACGCGCCGAATTCCTGTGGGAACGCCGCCGGGGCAAATCGACGGCGCTCAACGTTGGCATCTCCCGATCGACCGCCGATTTGATCGGGATGATCGACGACGACGAAGAGGTCGACCCGTCGTGGCTGACGGTCATCGCCGACGCATTTTCCGAGCCGACCGTGGAGTTCATCGGCGGCCCCTACGTGCCCGTCTGGGGCGACCATCAGCCGGATTGGCTCCCCCCGGAATACCTGGCGGTGATCGGGTCCGCGGACGCCGGACCGCACCGGCGCCCATTTGGACCGGAGTTCCCAGGCATTCTGAAAGGCGGCAATGCCGTCGTGCGACGGACGACGCTGGCGCGGCTCGGAGGGTATGCGGAGGAGCTCGGGCCGGGTCCGTCGCAGCGCCTGTTCTCGTGCGAAGACGAAGACATGTATCTTCGGCTCCTCGAGACGGGCGCCCGCGGCGAATATCGGCCCGATCTGGTGATCTATCACCATGTTTCGGCAGAGCGCCTGACGCGGCAGTATTTCCGGCAGTGGTGCTTCTGGCGCGGCGTTTCGCGCGGCATCATGTCGCCGTGGCACCCGCAGACGGTGCCGCATCTCATGGGGGTCCCGCGATTCATCCTGGGGTCGGCGACGCGGGGGGCTTTGAACCTGGGTCGTGATCTCGCGCGGCGGCGCGCCCGGACCGAGCGGTTCAGGGATGAGCTTCGGATCTGGGATGCGCTCGGGTTCCTCTACGGGCGTCATGTGTACGCTCGCCGTGCACCGCACCCGTCCAAACGCAGGCGTCCTCTCCCGATGCCGCTGGACGAGGCGCCGGTCGACACCGTCGAGGACCGCGTCCGCGGCTGATTCTTTCCGCGATTCTCGCGCCTAAAGTCGGCACGCGGCCGAACTCCGATACGGCAGAGGCTTTGCTAGCTGAAGGCTGGATGCACGTCGTCATTCGCCCGGCGTCGCGCGGCTGGTTGAGAATCGACCAGCATCTCCGAACGCTGGCCGCCTACACGGACCTGCTCTACACGCTGAGCCTCCACCGCATCAGCGTCCGGTACAAGCAGACCGTGGCCGGCGTGCTGTGGGCCGTGCTCCAGCCGTTGCTGATGATGGTGATCTTTACCATCGTCTTCTCGAAGCTGGCGCGGATTCCCAGCGAAGGTGTTCCGTATGCGCTGTTCGCGTACACCGCACTGCTGCCGTGGACGCTGTTCAGCACGGCCGTCGCGAACGGCACGAACTCGCTCGTCACCCACACGCAACTCATCACGAAGGTGTATTTCCCCCGGGAGATCCTCCCGGTGACGTATCTCGTGGCAGCGCTCTTCGACTTCGTCATGGGACTTGTCGTCCTTGCGCTGCTGATGGCCTGGTATCGAGTTCCCCCCACACCGTATCTCCTCGCGGTCATTCCGCTGCTCGTGCTGCTCTGCGCGTGGGCGCTCGCGGTGATGCTCGTGCTCGCGGCGGTGCAGGTTCGATTTCGTGACGTGGGCGTGGCGCTCCCCGTCATCGTGCAGCTCTGGATGTTCGCCTCGCCGGTGATTTATCCCTTGAGCGTCGTTCCCGGCCGGTGGCGATGGTGGTACGACGTGAACCCGATGACGGGGATCATCGCCGCATTCCGGGACGCCTTGCTGCAGCGCCCCATCGGTGACGTGCCGGCGCTCCAGGCAGGGATCGTGGTCACCGCAGTCGTGCTTCCGATCGCCTATGCGTTCTTCAAGCGCGCAGAAGCAACCATGGCGGACGTCATCTGATGATCGACATCCGGTTCGACGGCGTTTCGAAGCGTTATCGGATCCGGCGCCCCGCCGCTGCTGGTGAGGCGCCCACCCCGGGAGATTTCTGGGCCGTTCGCGACGTCACGTTCGAAGTGCCGCATGGCGAGACGCTGGGCATCATCGGCCCCAATGGCGCGGGCAAGAGCACCGTGCTCAAGCTGTTGTCACGGATCACCGCTCCCTCGGCGGGCACCATCACGCTCGACGGCCGCGTGGCGGCGCTCATCGAGGTCGGTTCCGGTTTCCATCCGGAGCTCACGGGTCGCGAAAACATATTCCTCAGCGGCTCCATTCTCGGAATGAAGCGACGGGAAATTGCCGCCAAGCTGGAACGCATCATCGAGTTCTCCGGCGTCGGCTCCTTCATCGACGTGCCGGTGAAATGGTACTCGTCGGGCATGTACGTGCGGCTCGGGTTCGCCATCGCCGCGCACCTCGAAGCCGATATCCTGCTCGTCGACGAGGTCCTTGCCGTCGGCGACGCGGCCTTCCAGCTCCAGTGCTACGAACGCATCGGCGAACTGCGCCGGCAGGGCACGACAATGCTCTTCATCTCGCATGATTTGACGTCCGTCGATCGCCTGTGCGATCGCGTGCTGTTGATGAATGCGGGAGTCATTGCCGCGGCAGGATCTCCGCGGGACGTCATCCGCGCGTACGACCAGATGACGGACGACAACTCCGCCGGACGCCTTGCCGATGCCGCGCACGTCGCAATGCCAGGCGCAGCGCGGGTGGTCGATGTCACGTTCCGGAATGAGCACGGGGAAGAGGTCCGCGGCACGCGCACCGGCGGTCCGCTATGTGCGCGCGTCGACATCGACGTCCTCTCGCCAATTGCTGACGCCGTCGTCGAAGTCTTCTACTACTCGAGGGACGGCCGCACGCTGCACTGTCAACAGACGACGGCGCTCACCCCGGAGATGCTGCCGCTGTGGGAAGGCCGTCGCAGCCTCGAGTTCACCTGCCCCGAGATGGGACTGCAGCCGGGCGTTTATGCGGTCGGCGCTTCGGTTCGAGATCGCACGAGCGCAGCGGCACTCGACTGGTGGTACGGCACGCGCCTGCTGATGATCGAGCCCGGCAAGAACGTGCGCGGATACTTCTACGCGCCTCACAGTTGGAGATGGGCGGATGTCGCCGAACGTCAGCGTCATTCTGCCGACGTATAACCGCGCGACGCTGCTTCGCGCGGCGATGGATGCCCTGCTGCGGCAAAACGCGCCGCGGGACTCGTACGAAATCGTCGTGGTCAATAACAATTCCAGTGACGGCAGCGTCGAGTTCCTCGCGTCGCTCGACGACCCGCGCGTGGTGGTGGTCAGGGAACCGCGCCAGGGGCTGTCGTACGCGCGGAATACCGGGCTCGCCGCATCGCGATCACCAATCGTCGCGTTGACCGACGATGACGTAGAGGTCGCGCCCGACTGGATCGACACGATCACGACGACGATGGCCGCGCACCCCGACGTGGACGCGGTGGGCGGGCGTGTGCTGCCGGCGTGGCCCGAGGACAAGCCGTCCTGGCTGACGCCGACCCACTGGGCGCCGCTGGCACTGCAGGACCACGGCGACGTGAATCGAGTATTCGACCGCGCATCGCCCATCGGCCTGATCGGGGCGAACGTTGCATTCCGACGCAGCGTGTTCGAGCGCGTCGGCACGTTCTCGCCGGCCGTCCAGCGCGTGAAGGACAGCATCGGATCCACCGAAGATCACGAACTGCTGCACCGCCTGTATGCGTCCGGCGGGCGGGCGCTGTACACGCCGCACATGATTGTGATGACGCGCGTTCCGCGGGAGCGGTGCGCCCGCGCATACCACCGGCGATGGCACGCCGGCCACGGGTTCTTTCACGCGTTGATGCGCAGCGACGAGGTCGAGCGGTCGCGCGTGCGGGTACTCGGCGTCCCGGGACATCTGCTGCGCGGCGCGGCGACGGACGCGGCGCATTGGGCTGCCTGCGCCATCCGCGGCGACTGGGACGGCGCCTTTGCCGCCGAACTGCGGCTTCGGTTTTTCGGTGGGTTCGTGAAGGGCCGGCTGTCGTGACCCCCGCGGTCTCGGTGGTCATCCCCTGCTTCAATCAGGGGCAATTTCTTTGCGACGCCATCGCCAGCGCGCGTGCGAACACCCTTCAACCGGAAATCATCGTGGTCGACGACGGTTCGACCGAGGAGATATCCGCAATCACCCGAACCGCGGGTGTGACGTGCATCCGCCAGCAGAATCAGGGAGTCGTGGCCGCGCGAAACCGTGGGCTGAATGCTGCGCACGGTGAGTTCATCGTCTTTCTCGACGCCGACGACCGGCTGCTTCCAGCTGCGCTGGACACCGGGGCCGCGGCGTTGACCGGTGATCCGGATTGCGCGCTGGTGTGGGGGCGGTGCGTGATGATGGACGAGGCGGGCTCGCTGCTCGACACGCCCGTCTCCCCGCGCGTGGGCGGCGACGCGCATGCCGCGTTTCTCCGCAACAATTACATCTGGACGCCGGCGGCCGCGATGCTGCGCACCTCCATCGTCCGCGAAGCGGGCGGCTTCGCGCACGGATTCGACGCGGCGGCCGACTACGACCTGTACCTGCGAGTGACCCGCCATCATCGCGCGTGCGACCTCGGTCAGGCTGTCGCCGGCTATCGACGGCACGGCGGCAACATGAGCGGAAGCGCGGCGCTCATGCTGCGCGACACGCAGGCTGTCATGCGGCGTCACAAGCCGCACGATGCACGGCTCATCGCAGACTGGCGCGCAGGATGCGCGATGTGGCGCGATTTTTACGGCACGCAGCTCGTCGAAGAGATGAGGCGGGATTACCGCCAAGGTGCGATGTCAGATGTCGTGACGAAAGCGTTGACGCTCGCTCGCCTGGCACCCGGCGTGCTGTGGCGCGAGGCCCGCAAGAAGGCCGCGCTGACGGCAGCAAAGATCTGAAGATCTGACGATGCTCGATGTTCGATGCTCGATGTTCGATGTTCGCGTCGAGCACCGAGCACCCAGCACCGAGCACGGAGCACCGAGCACCACGCGCGGAGCGCGCTACGCCGGGCGGGCGACTCCTGACGCGGAGATATTGGCGGCGATGTGGCGGGCGGAGTCCTCGTCGGGCAACTGGTGTTCGAGCGGCGGCGATACGGCTGTGCAGATGCACGTCTGCGCGAACGCTTCCGTCGCGCGGGCATCCACCCGGAAGCCGGCCAGGCGCAGGAGCGATTCGAGACAGCTCGGGGTCAGGCCCCAGAACCAGTTGCCGTAGCCATCCGACGGCTGGAACTCATTGGTGATCCCGGCCTGGTGCAGCACGCCCAGCGAACTCAGGTTCCACAGTTCCCGCCCCCGCGCGTCGAGCATCGGAAAGAACACGGCGGCGTTGGGCAGCCCGCGCACTTCCGGAATGGTCGACGAGCGCAGAATCAGCGTCTCCCGGCAGATGCGGCGGAGCGCGACGAGCAGATCGTACGGGCTCGGATGGTGATACAGCACGCCGGCGCAGAACACGACGTCGACCGGCCCTACCGCTTCGAGCGTCGACTGGCGCGTGATGTCGCCGAGCACGAAGCGCACGCGCGATCGGCGCGCGCGCTGCTTCTCCTCGAACTCCGGCGTGGGGCCGAAGACGTCGACGGCGACGACGTGGGTCGCGCCGGCATCCTCCGCCATGAACGAGAATTCGCCGTTGACGCCCCACATGCAGCCGATGTCTGCGAACGATCGGCCGGGGGCGTGCTGACGGATGTAGTCGGGAAGGGACGCGTAGTTGCCGACCGCGTCTCCGCGTCGCGCGCGCCACCGCCGCCAGAGCCCGTTAAGAGCCGGACGTTTCAGTGACCGGACTTTCCACCGATACAGCATGCGGTTGCGTCCTCAGACTCGGGCCCAGGCGGCGGACGCGCCGCCGCGCGCGCCACAACGCCAGCGGGCCCGCGAGCGTCCCGAGCACTTCCGTGGCGATGAGCGGCAACGGATATTCACTCCGGCCGCGCAGGCGCTCCCATGTGCGGGCCGCGTACACCCGGGGCAGCGAATACAGCAGGCGCACGAGCGCCCGCCGGTCCCCCTCGCGCGCAAGCGTCGTGAGCTGATATGCGACGTGCCCCTTGCTGTACGAAAAGATCTGATGCCGCAGCGAGCGCTGCTCCACACGATGCCGATGCCAGACCCACGCCGCCGGGTCGTAGACGATCGTGTAGCCAGCCTTCAGGATTCGGTAGAAGAGGTACGTATCCTCGCTGCAGCCGGTCGGCATGCCGGCGCCGAGTGCTTCGTCGAGCAGCCCGATTCGGGGGTCGAAGAAGATGCTCCGCCGGAATGCGGCATTTGCCGTCGCGCCGAGCCGCCACGTCGGGACGGCGGTGCGCCATGCCCGGAACCAGTCGGGACCGGCTTCGATGGGTTCGAACCCTTTCCCGAGTCCGCCATACGCCTCGAAGCGGCATTGCGCTTCGGTGTCCAGCGCCACCGGCAGCACGTTTCCGGTGACGCACATGACCTCGCGGCGCGAAAACGGCGCAACGAGCCGCTCCAGCCATCCTTGCGGCACCGTCACGTCATCGTCGATCGCGATCGCGATGTCGCCGCTTGCTGCCATGAACCCGGCATTTCGCGCGTATGAGAGCCCGGGACGCGGTTCCTCGATGAATCGCACGTCGCCGAATTCGCGAACGACAGCAGGCGTTGCGCCGCCGGCCGGGCGGTTGTCGACGACGACGAGTTCGAGCGGGATGGACGGGCGAAGCGCGCGCAGCGACGACAGGCATCGGCGGAGATCGTCCGGACGGTTGCACGTGGCAATCACGACCGACACGGACATCGGCCTCATCGCTGCCTCGCCGGATGTGCGGGCGCCGGCGTTCGGATTGGCCTCATGCCGTTCGCCGAGCTGTCCCTCGAGCGCCCGCCGCATCAAGGGCCACGCGAGTCCGCCGGCGATCGCCTGCCGCAGCCGCGTGGCGGAGATCGGTCCGCCGCCGTTCCAGATGTCCACCGATCCGACGAGCGTGCCCGTCTGACGGACGAACACCCGCGTTCGTGGATATCCGGTGACGTCCGTGATGGGCGCGACTGGTACGCTGACCTCGACGGACCGAACGGCGATCGGCCATTCGCGGCCTTCGATCATGACTCGCCCTCTCCGGCGAGCCGCCGTCGAGACGTGCCGTATCGCCACAGGCCTTTGAACGAGCCGACGCACTCGGCGAAGATCAGGTCTCGCGGAATCGATTCGCGTCCGGCCAACGAACGCAGCAGCCGACGGGCGTTCCACCTCCACCACCACGCCGCGCCGAACCGCGCCAGCGCCGCGCGCTCCCGTGGATACGCACGCGCGCTTCGTACGATGTACGAATAGAACCCGATCCCGTTGTTCTCGATTTGCGAGCGCAGTTCACGATACTCGCGTCGATGGAGGTGACCGACGATGGCGCTCGGCTCGTACACGAGCGCGTGCCCTTCTTTCAGCACCCGGAAGAACATCTCGAGATCGCCCCCGCCGTTGGTTGGCGTGCCGACATCGAGCGCCGGATCGAACAGTCCGTGGGCATCGAAGAATGCGCGACGAAACGCCATGTTGGCGCCGGTCCCGAACCTGCCTGCGCCTGCGTACCGGTTCCCGACCGGCTCCTGCCGGTCCGCCAGAAACACGAAGCGGTTCACGCCGCGGCTGAAGCCGCCGTAGCGTTCGAACAGCAACTGCGCCGGCGTGTCGAGTTCGCCCGGCACGACCAGGCCGGTCACGCACATCGCGTGCGGCTCCTCTTCGAACGCGGCCGCGACCGCGCGCACCCACAGCGGATCCACGCGGGCGTCGTCGTCCGTGAACGCGATGATCGCGCCCGTGGATTCGACGATCGCGCGGTTGCGTGCGCGATCCAGGCCGGGGCGCGGTTCGCACGCGTAACGAACGCCGGGATAGCGTGAAACGACGTTGCGTGTGGTGTCGTCTTCCGGCGCGTTGTCGACGACGAGGCATTCCAGCAGTTCGCGCGGATATTCGACCGCCTGAATCGCGTCGAGGCACGTGCGCAGGTGCGTTGCGCGGTTCCTCGTGCACACGGCGACGGTGACGCGAAGTGCCGGACGCGGTTCGTGCGGACACTCCCGCGGAATCCGCGCCAGATCCGTCAGGGTTCCCGTCGCCGCCATGCCGTCCCCCACCAGGTGGCGCACGATCGGAAACGACAAGCGGTCGAGGATGAGCGCCGAAAGCCGGGAGGGTGACGCCCCCGCCGCGGGCGGGGTGACGAAGCCGAGCGGTTCACCGTGAAGACGCACGAGCACCCACTGCTCGCCGATCGAGCACGGCGGAATCGCGGGGAGCGGACGCGACAGCTCTGCGCTGATGAGCTTCACGGGGATGCGACCGTCGTCGCGGCTTGCCGGGTCAGACGATCGCGTCCACGTCCGACGCCGTCGGCGTATTGTCGAAAATGACGGTGCCGCGGTCGCGGTCCGCCGAGATGGAAGAACGGCGTCCCAGCCGGGAACGGAAATACCAGGCGCCGAACGCCGAGCCAGCAATTCCAGCCAGAATCCCCCAGGTACGTTTGGTCACGAAGGCCTCCACCGCGTTCCGGAGCAACTTGAATGCCACACGGCAGAGCTCAGTCGCGAGCCTGATACAGGAACGCCGTCCCCGTCGGCATGTCGCCGAATTCGCCGAGAAAGGTGTAGTCGGTGGACATCGAAAGCGCCCGTCTGGCGGCGTCTCGGCCTTCCCAGTCGTGCAGGATGATGTAGCGGACGTCGTCGGACTGCAGTTGCTGGAGCGACCGGGCGTCCGGAAAGTGTTCAAGGCGGATCAGACGATCGATGTACGACTGGGGGTACATGCCGCTGTATCCGTTGACGAGCGGAAACCAGTGAAACGTCGAGCAATACAGATATTGCGGGTCGAGCCCGGGAAGGTGGCTCGGGTCGGTCATGGGAAATTCCGCGACGACCCCGCGAGGCTGGCGCGCGAGAATGCGATAAACGGGCGGCGCTGTGTTCGCCGGATCGTCGCTCAACGGCAGCGACACGCGGTACTCCGCGGTGACCGCCGCTATCAGCACGGCCGCCAACGCAATCCGGGCCCTCCGTCCCCACGCGTATGACAATGCTGTGAACCCGTACCCCGCCAATACGCACACGAACAGCAACACGTACACGCCAAGCCGCGCAACCGCCCGCAAGCCGCGATACACCGGCACATAGTGGTAGAGCCACGCGTAGATGTGTCCGCTGAAACCCAGCGACATCTCGAACGCGAGCACGAGCAGCAGCAGGTACACGATCCCCGTCCGCGCCGGCGGCCGCAGCAGCAGCCCGATCATCGCGAGGAGGCCGATGATCGCGCCGGGGAACAGCCGGCGCTCCGGACGACCGCGTGATTCCAGTACGTGCCCGTACAACCAGTTGTCCGGCGTCGCGGTCAGATAATTCGACGGTCGCGCGCTGAACATCGCCACCTGTTCGACCGACCGTTCACCGACGTGAGCGCGGGTCTTCAGGTATGGAACCGCGTAGGCCCCGCAGATCGTCGCGGCGAGCAGGGCGCCCGCCGCGAGCGCGATCATCGTTTGCCTGGGATGTTCCAGCCGGCGCGCGAGAAAGAGCAGCGCTGTACCCGCACCGAGCAGCGTCGCCAGGAACACGCCGTAATAGATGCTCGAGAGCATCTGCAGCGCGACCATCAGGCCCGTCAGCACACCATACTTCAGGCGCCCTGTCTCGAACGTTCGATGCAGGTACAAAAACGCGAGCGGCGACCACATCACCCACTGCAGCTCGAGGTGCATGACGTGGTCGATTCGATAGGGAGCAAACGCGAACCCGAGCGCGGCAATGAGCGCCGCGCCAGCCGAAGCCGTCAGGTATCGGACGAGCGCGAACATCGCGCACCCCGACACGATCATCGCGCCGAAAATCATGAGGTTCTGCACCAGGACGGGCGGAACGTGCATCCAGATCAACGGCGCGGCGACTGCGCCTTCGACGGGGACCGCGTCGGAATAGGTCAGCGTACGCGTCTCCGGGTAGAACATGTTGCCGTCGAGGAGATGCCGCGGATCGCGGACGACGATGTGCGCCAGCCATTCGAGGCGCCACATGTTGAAGTACACGTCCTGATGCGGATACGCAGCCGTCGCGAGGACGCGGGGCTGCGGCCACGTGATGACGAGCCACGCCGCTGTGAGGATGACCGCCGCGACAAGACCACTGCGTCTCGGGCTCATTTCGGTTCGATCCCGATCAATTGCATCAGACGAAGCGCATTCCTGGATGTGGCGATGCCCTCGCGGAGCACGTAGTCGAACGTCATGCTGCCGTCGGGGTGCACTTGTTCCGAAAAGTGCACGAGCCGGGCATGCGACGCAAACGGCTCGTACGACGCGATCGCGAGATCGTGCGTGGTCATTGCGCCGATGGCGCCGGCATTGAGGAGGTGCCGCGCGACAGCCCGGACCGCGACCGCCCGCTCGGCGCTGTTGGTCCCCTGCAACAGCTCGTCCAGCAGGTAGACAACGCGGCGAGGTCCCTTGCGTTCGCGGTCCGCGGCATCGACGATGGTCTTGAGGCGCGCGAGCGCTGCCATGAAATATGACACGCCGCGTTCGAGCGAATCCTGGATGAGCAGGCTGGTCTGCAGATCGCACGGCGGCAGCCTCAGCCGTGCGGCGCACACCGGAGCGCCCGCCTGCGCGAGCAGCACGTTCAGCCCGATCGCACGCAGCAACGTGCTCTTGCCGGACATGTTGGAGCCGGTCACGAGCAGCACGCTTCCCGGCGGCCCGAGCGTGATGTCGTTGCCGACACGCCGTTCCGGCGCGATGAGCGGGTGTCCCAGGTCGTCCGCTTCGATCGACTGGAACTCGTAATCGATTTCCGGCAGCGCCCACGCCGGCTCGTCATGGTGGATGGTTGCCAGCGTCGCGAGCGCGTCAATCTCGCCCAGCGCGTCGAACCAGTCGCGCACGAATGCTCCGCATCGACGGCGCCAGCGCTCGGTGGCGAAGAGGAGGTGGAAGTCCCACAGCGTGAACGCCTGGATGGGAAAGTGCAGCAGCGCGGCAGAGCGGCGGAGTTCCGACCACTGGCCCAGACGCGAGAGACGTGACACCATCCGCGACGCGGAGCCGTTTCGACGCAGCCGTTCGGACATGTCCGCCAGCACGGGCGATGACCACTGTTCGTGCTCGACCAGCGCGAACATCGCCGCGTGCTGCCGCAGCACCCGCTCCCCGATCGAAATGGTGTCGAAGGTGCGGTAAATCGCCGCCGCAAACGCAAACGACAGCACGACGCCGGCGAGCATCGGCGAAATCCACCACGCACCGTCAATCCACCCCGTCGCCTCCGCCGTCAGGAGGCCCAGCGTCGCCGCTGTCAGGAGCGGGACCGCGGTCTGCAAGGATCGCGGGACGGCGGAAGCCTTCGATTCGGCCCACTCGAAGAATCGGTCGAGTTCTGCCGCAGCCGACACGCCGCGGGCGCCCTCCATCAGAAGCGACTCGCGCCACAACGCCTGCGGCGCCAGTTCGCGGACCGCCGATTGGCGGCGATCGATGGTGAGACGTCCGGCAGGAACGAACAGCCAGGCTCGCAGGCGGCGCGTCCCCTCAATCGTCGCGGACCGTCCGAGCCACTGCCGCAGCGACGCCGGACCGACGACATCCAGATCCGCGGCAAACACCGGCGGCCCCGCGGAGTCGTTGTCGGGGTCGTCGACCGGCGGGAGCACTTTCCAGTCGCGCTCGAGGCGCGCCAGGCCGATTGTGCTGAGCGTTTCGCCGGCAGTCGCCCGGGCCACCTGTTCCAGGCTGCGGTCATGAACGGCGACCAGAACGCCGAACAGGACGAACGACACGACCCCGGCGTACGCCAGCGTCGTCGGGCCGTGCCGGAGCCCGACCCATAGCAGCACGGCGCCAGCGAGGAACGTCACCAGACGAAGCCGCGACAGCGTCGTCGCGATCCGTTCCTTCGCCTCGCGCACGGCCGTCCAGTGCGCGAGACGCGCGACATACCACTCGCGCGGCGTCATGCGCGCGGACGGTGGGCGGAGATATTCAGCCGCCAGTAATCGAGTGTGAACGGCGGAGTGTCCGCGGCGGCTTCGACCGTGAGTGCATCCACGAACGCCTGGCGTTCGATGCGCGGCAGGCGCTCCAGGTGCGTGCGCACGCACACGGTCGTGATGAATTCGGCAAACGCGCGCGCGCTCGGGAACGTCGTCGGCGCCTCTTCGAGCGAGAGTTCGATGCGTTCGAAACCGACGGCCGCCAGCCGGCGGCGGGTGGATTCAACGTCCGCGAAGTACCAGGGGTCGCGCCAGCCGTCGAACCACGGCAGATACCGCGTCCGCATCAGCCGTTCCGCGCGCGCGTGCAGGAGCGCGATGTTCGGCCCGCCGCCGCACTGCGCAACGAGGCGTCCACCCGGTTTCAACGCGATGATCACGGACCGGAACAGCGCGCTGTGGTCCGGCACCCAGTGGAATGTCGCAGTGCTGAACACGATGTCGAACGCGCGGGTGAACGGAAGGGCGGCGGCGTCGGCGAGAATGAGCCGGGTACGAGGCGCGGCGGTCTTCAGCCAGGCGCCCGCCGCCTCGAGCATCGATTCGGATCGATCGACGCCGACGACGGTACCGCGCGGAAGGATGCGCGCGAGTTCCGCTGTGAGCCGCCCGGTTCCGCAGCCGATATCGAGCGCACGTTCGGATCCTTCCGCGTCGATGCGTTCCAGAACCCGCCGTCCCCACGCCTGCTGCGGTGTCGACAGCTCGTGATAGCTCGTGGCGTTCCAGTCCGGCATCGTGCTGGGGACAGGCGGAGCGGGTCAGCGCTGGGAACCGACGTACTGCTCGGGTGCGGCATCGAACTTCGTCTTGCACGACGTCGCGCAGAAATAATAGGTCTGCCCTTTGTACTCGCTCTTGCCCTTCGCTGTCTTCTCGTCGATTGTCATCCCGCAGACGGGGTCTTTGACCATGGTCGCCTCCTGCGACCCATCATAACGGAGCCTGCGCGCGGCTCGAGGCAGCGAAGAGTCGTAAAGCTCGTGAATTGCCCTACGCGGAGAGCACGACGCGGGAACTCCCGAAGCACCCGGCGAGCTTTCTGATGCTCTCGTCGATAGCCGACGGGAGCACGCCGCTGAAACAGAGGCGCAGTTCCGAATCACCGGCGGGATCCGCGTAGAACGCGGAACCCTGCACGAACGCGACGCCGGCGGCGAGCGCGCGGTCATAGAGCGCGCTCGCGCTCACGCCCGTCGGGAGCCGGCACCAGAGATACAGCCCTCCTGCCGGGCGCGCGAACCGCAGCGCTCCCGCAGGCACGTACCGCTGGATCGCCGCGATCATCTGCGTGCATCGCTTCGCGTGTTCGGCGCGGATCGTGGCGAGGTGCCCGTCGAACGCCCCCTGTCCCATCAGCCGCGCGACCGCGAACTGCACGAGGTTCGGCGTATGCGGGTCGAGCCGCTGCTTGATGATCGCGATCTGGTCCACGATGGACGGCGCCGCTGCAATCCATCCGAGGCGAAGGCCGGGCGCCATCACCTTCGAGAAGCTGTTGAGATAAATCACGATATTCGCGTCGTCCAGCTCGCGCAGCGACGGCGGCGGCGGTTCCGAGAAAAACAGATCGCGATAGGTGGCGTCCTCCACGATCGGCACGCGATACCGCTGCGCGAGCGACAGCACCTCACGCCGCACCCGCACCGGCAGCGTCGTCCCGGTCGGGTTGTGGAACGTGGGATTCGTGTAAATGAGTTTCGGCCGGTACCGGACGAGAAGATCCTCGAGTTCGTCCGTGTCGCCGCGAAGGATGTCCCAACCCGTCAGCTTGGCCCCCGCCGCGCGGAACGACTGGATCGCGCCGAGATAGCCGGGACGGTCGATGATCACGGCGTCGCCGGGATCGATGAGGCAACGCGCAAGCAGATCGAGGCCTTGCTGCGCGCCCGAAAGAATCAGCACGCTGTCCGACGGCACGCCGTAGCGATCCGCAATCGCTTCTCGCAACGCAGGCTGCCCTTCCGTGGGACCGTGGCGCCACGCCGAGGAGGGATCGGTTCGCAGCACGTGATTGACGGCCTCGAGGAACGCCTCGTTGGGGAACTTGTCGATGGCGGGTTCACCCGCGGCGAGCGAGAGCAGCCGCGCATCCGACGAGTGGCGGACGATGTCGCGCAGCGTCGAGTCGCTCGTGCGGAGCGCCGCCGCGGCGATTTTCCCGCGCCAGGCAAACGGGGTCCCTTCGGGTTCGGGCGCGGCGCAGACGAAGGTGCCCCGGCCGACGTAGCCGCGGAGCAGTCCGCGCGCTTCGAGTTCCCGATACGCGCTGACGACGGTCGTGCGGCTGATGCTGAGGCGCTCGGCCAGCGTCCGCTCCGGCGGAAGCCGCGAGCCGGACGGCAGCTCGCCGCTCGCGATCGCGGTTTCCAGGAGCGACACCAGGTGACCGTAGAGGGGCCGATGAGTCCTGACGAACTGACGTTCGATGCTCAACATGATTGCGATCACATCATTGCCGGACGGCGGAAATCAGTCCAATCCAGCGTTGGAGGCGCCGATGAGCAGTCCAATACAATGCCAATGGCGCGACCCCTAAATCCCACCATTCACAAACTCACGAATCCGCCGGTTTATTCCCTTCCCGGAGGCGCTTTCCGCTCGAGATCTTCGCGAATCAGGTCAGTGTTGATGGCGAATGCCGCCTCGGCCCCCTCGGCCGCCGCGACGACGACCCATTGGACCGCTCGTGAGGCGTCCCCGGCGACATAGAGGCCGGGCAGGTGAGTGGCCTCGTATTTCCCGGTGCGGACAGTACCCTTGTCGTTGAACTCGCAGCCGAGTGACAGCGCGAGCTGCGACCGCTGTTCCTGTCCGGTGGTGAAGAAGAGCGCACGCCGGGGAAGCGGATCGCCCGTCTCGAAGACGATGCGCGCGAGCACGCCGTCCGCGCCGTCGAGCCGCGCGACACGATCTTCACGAATGGACATGCCGAGCCGCTCGAGCCGTGATCGCTGTCGGCGGTCCATGTCCGCAGGGCCGTCCGTGCACACGACGATGTCGTGTGTCCACGTCGTCAGTTCCAGCGCGAGGCCGTAGGCGCGGTCTCCTTTTCCGTAGACGGCCCATGGTTCATTGCGGACTTCCCAGCCGTCGCAATACGGGCAGTGGAAGACGCTTCGGCCATACAGCTCCGCGAATCCGGGAATCGGCGGGACGCGATCGACAACGCCGGTGGCGAGGAGCAGCTTGCGCGCGAGATGCGTCTGCCCCGTCGCGAGGGTGACCGAAAATCGGTTCTCTCCTTCGCACGCTGCCGCCGCGACCTCGACGTCGATCACCTGCACCGTGTCGTACTGCTGGAGCTGCGCGCGCCCGAGGCCGAGAAACTCGCGCGGAGCGATCCCGTCGCGCGTGAGGTACCCGTGCATCGCGTGCGACGCGGCATTGCGCGGACGTCCACTGTCGCACACGAGTACGCGGCGCCGGCAACGTCCGAGGATCAGCGCCGCACTCAACCCGGCCGGCCCGGCGCCGACGACAATCACGTCGTATTTGTCGGGGGGCTTCGCCCCGCGGGCCCCCCCTGCACGCTCGTTCGCTGCGGTCACTCGCGCTGCCGCAATCCTTCCTGCCTGCCTGTTCGTGTTCCTCATTATTTGCGGCTCGACAGCCACGCGCTTCGCGCCTTCACCTGCTCCGCCGTCGCGTTGGGATCGATGACGAACTCGATCGTCGGATCCTCGGCCAGCGTGATGGTTCCCGTCGCGGGGCCGCTGCGCTGAGTGAACGCGACCGAGATCTGATCGCCCGGTTTGTGCGCTCGCAGAATGGCCTCGATCTGCTGCGGTGCGGACACGGGTTTCCCGTCGAGCGACGTGATCGTATCGTCCTGTTCGAGGCCGGCTTGGTACGCGGGCGACCCGGGATCGACGAGCGTGCTGATGGTCGTCCCCCCGCCCTGCAGCGTTACGTCTCCCATCCATGCGGCTCCCGGATGCGCTTTGCGCACGTCGACGCCGACATACCGCCCCACCCGGGCGAAGTCGATGGCTTCGCGGCCGACGATGTATCGCTGCATGAACTCCGCTGCGAATGCGCGGTCGCCGGAGACGTCGGCGAGGCGGTCGCGGACGTCGTTCAGCGAGTAGGGATGTCCGACGAGACCAGGCGCCGGTCCACCCGGCTTGCCGTAGGCCTTCCACATCGCACGCATGAAGTCATCGAGCGTCACCTTGCCGTTGCTGCGCTCGCGGAGGGTTAGATCGAGGCCGGCAGCGATCGCGGCCCCATAGGTGTAATAAGAGATGAACGTGGCGTTGAAATTGGTCCGGTCGACCGCACGCGCCGCATCGACGAACGGAGCCATGCGGCTCATGTCCACCGCCGAACGAAACTGACGGCCCGATCCATTGACCACCGCGTTCGCGTTCCGGCCGAACTCGCTCACCACCTGCTCCGGATCCAACAGCCCGGCGCGCGTCAGGATGAGCGGACCGTAGTACTGCGTGAAGCCCTCGGCCAGCCAGAGGGAATCCGTCATGTTCGCTTCTTCGAAATTGAACGGCTCGAGGCCCACGGGCCGGATGCGTTCGACGTTCCAGCAGTGGAAGAACTCGTGTGAGGCCGTGTTGAGGGCGGTGCGCAGCGTGCGGCCCGTGACGACGGTGCTGTTGCGGTGCTCCATGCCGTCGCCCGAGTTCGTCGGCAGATAGTCGGCGAGAAACGTGTATGTGCCCGGCTCGTACTGCGGGAACTCACCATACACGGCGGCTGCTTCGTCGACGATTTTCTGCAGCCCGTCGGCGTACTGATCGACCTCCTGTGGCGAAGCGTCCGCGTGCACGGCCGCACGGATCGTGAACGTCGTGCCGTCCGGGTTCTTCACGCCGAATGACTTGAGCGTGTAGTTGCTCAGCTCGGTCGGGCTGTCGAACAGGTATTGCAGGTTCGGGGCGGTGAACGTCCACGGGTCCGTCGTCGTGAAAAGCTGGGTGGCGACCTTCCACTCGAGGCCCTGGGGCGCGGTGAACGTGATTCGTATGGGCTCATCGTCCATGCCGCGCGCCCACATGAACGCCGCGGGCATGTTCAGGTGCGCGTGCTGGCGGTCGATGCCGAGATACGTGCCGTCCACGTGGTCGCCGTAGATGGTGTAGGTGATGCGGACCGTCCCGTCGTGGCCGGCGATATCCCATTCGTAGGGATTCGGCCGCGTGATCGGGAGTTCGGCGCCCGCGCCATTGAACGCGTGGACGTCGTATACGTTCTTGGCGAACTCGTGCAGCGCGTAGCGGCCTGGTGAGGATCGGCTCATACGGGCCTGCAGCCTGGGGCTGGTCACGTGCGTCCACGTCACGTCGACCTGCGCGATGTGATGCTCGGGCGCGGGGAAAGACACTTTGTAGACAACGGGATCTCTTCCCGCCTGCTGCGCCGGCGCGGCCGCGAGCGCGAAGATGATCGAGAACACCACACCAAATCGCACGCTCTCCTCCTGGATGCGACATCGTAAACTCCCAATTCCCAATTCCCAATTCCCAATTCCCGGGTCCGCGCGATTGACAACCTTGTGAAAAGTTTCACATCATAGGTCCGCGTTTTTCCCGGCGTGCGAACGTCGCTGTGCCCACGTGCGCACACCGTTCGCGGATGCAAAACGGTTCCGTTGGTATAGGCTTACGTTTTTGGGGAGCACGCGGACGTCCAGACGATGAGTCAAGTCTTTCACCGCAGCGCCAATTACTGGTCCCGGGCAAGCATCGTCGGGATCATTCTCTTTCTGGGCTTCCTCGCATTTGCCGTCGTGTCGATCTCGTGGTCCGGCTACACGACCGGCCAGAGCGTGACGATCGATCAGCCGGTCCAGTTCAGCCATGCGCATCACGTCGGATCGATGGGCATCGACTGCCGCTACTGCCACACGAGCGTGGAAGAGTCCGCGTTCGCCAACATTCCTCCGACGAAAACGTGCATGAACTGCCACTCGCAGATCTGGACGAACGCGCCGATCCTCGAGCCCGTTCGCGCCAGTTTCCGTGAGAACCGGCCACTGACCTGGTGGCGCGTCCACGATCTGCCCGACTTCGTGTACTTCAACCACAGCATCCACGTCGCCAAAGGCGTGGGCTGCGCGACCTGTCACGGACCGGTGGATCGGATGCCGCTGATGCTTCAGGAGAACTCGCTTCAGATGAGCTGGTGCCTGAACTGCCATCGCAATCCGGCGAAGTACGTGCGGCCGAAAGAAGAGGTCTTCAACATGGAATGGCAGCCGCCGTCCAACGACCCGGGACTCGGCGAGCGCCTCGTGAAGGAATACAAGATTGCGGACGTCCGGCAGCTCACCAGTTGCTCGACGTGCCACCGGTGAACACAACAGTCACCAGTTACCAGTGTCCAGTCGTCAGTTCTGAACGGCGGCTGGCCACTGGTTACTGGCAACTGGTTACTGGCTACTGGCAACTGGCAACTGGCTACTGGCTACTGGCTACTGGCTACTGGCTACTGACACGAGCGGATTCCTGAGAACTGGACACTGGCGACTGGTTACTGGCGACTGACTTATGGATTTTTCTGCGATTCGTTCGCGCCTGGCGAGCACCGAGGGACGCCTCTTCTGGCGGAGCATCGGTGAGCTGGCCGACACGCCACAGTTCCGGGAATATCTCCACCGGGAATTCCCCGAACAGGCGGCCGAATGGAATGACCCGAAGGGGCGGCGTGAGTTCCTGAAGCTCATGAGTGCGTCGCTCGCACTCGCCGGCGTGGGCGCCTGCGTGAAACAGCCGCCCGAAAAAATCATCCCGTACGTCACACAGCCTGAAGAGATCGTTCCCGGCAAGCCGCTGTTCTTTGCGACCGCGTATCCGTTTGGCGGGATTGGCATTCCAGTGCTCGTGGAGAGTCACGAGGGACATCCGACGAAGGTCGAGGGGAATCCTGAGCACCCCACCAGCCTTGGGGGGACCGACATCTTCGCGCAGGCGGCAATCCTGCAGCTGTACGACCCGGATCGGGCCAAAGCGGTCATGGGCCGCGGCGAGACGCGCGGCTGGAACGAGTTCCAGTCCGCGCTGCGGGTCGCGCTCCTTCAGCAGAAATCGAAGGGGGGGACGGGGCTGCGGTTCCTGACGGAGGCGATGACGTCGCCCACGATCGCCGAGCAGGTCTCGCTCATTCAGCAGGCGTTCCCGAGCGCGAAATGGCACCAGTGGGATCCGATCGCGCGCGATGCCTCGCGGATGGCCGCGCATGCGGCGGCCGGCGCGCCGAGCGACGCGCGCTATCACTTCGACAAGGCGGACGTCGTCGTCTCGCTCGAAGCGGACTTCCTGTGCGGTGCGTTGTCGGTGCCGGCGCAGAAAGCATTCGCCGCCCGGCGCCGCTTCACGGACGACAAGAAGGATCTGAGCCGCCTCTACGTCATCGAGAGCACGCCGTCGTTGACCGGCGCGCGCGCGGATCACCGGCTGCCGCTGAAGGCCTCGGAAATCCAGGCGTTCTCCGCCGCGCTGGCTGCCGCCGTCGGTGCAGGCGGCGCGCAGGCGTCCTCGACCTTCTCGATTCCCAACGCGCAGAAGTGGATCGCCGCCGTTGCCAAAGATCTTCAGGCGAGCCGCGGCAAGTCCATCGTCATGGCAGGCGACTACCAGCCTCTTGCCGTGCACCAGCTCGCGCACGCGATGAACCAGGCGCTCGGCAACGTCGGCACGACGGTCGAATATCTGCCGACGGTCGAAATCAATCCAACCAACCAGCTCGCGTCGCTCCGCGATCTCGTGCAGGCGATGAGCGCAGGGCAGGTGGAAACGCTGGTCATCGTGGGCGCGAATCCGGTGTTCACCGCGCCCGCGGATCTGAATTTCCGCGATGCGCTCGCCAAGGTCGGCTTCTCGGTTCACCATTCGCTCTACTACGACGAGACGTCCCGCTACTGCACGTGGATGATCCCGGCCGCCCACGCCTTCGAAAGCTGGGGCGACGTGCGCGCGCTCGACGGCACGGTCACGATCATGCAGCCGCTCATCGCCCCACTCTACGAAGGGCGCACCGAGACAGAACTCCTCGGCTGCTTCGTCGACGCGCAGAACAACCGATCGGCCCACGATCTGGTCAAGGACTACTGGACTCGCGCGCACGCGAAGCAGGTCGGCGGCTGGACGATCACCGACCCCAAGGGGCAGCCGTTCCACAGCCCCGAGAGCTTCTGGAAGCACGCGCTGCACGACGGATTCATCACCGGAACGGGGGTGGGAGGCGAGAGGCGGGAGCCGGGAGGCGCGGCCGCGGCTGCCGCCGCGGCAGGGGCAAATGATGCCGCCTCGCCCCTCGCGGCTCCCGCCTCCCCCGCGGCGACCGGAGGGATGGAGATCATCTTCCGGCCCGATCCGACGATCTGGGACGGACGGTTTGCCAACAATGGCTGGCTGCAGGAGCTGCCGAAGCCGTTCTCCACGATCACCTGGGATCCTTCGGCGTGGATTGGCCGCAAATACGCCATCGACCATCAGCTCGAGGACGGCGACCTCATCGAGCTCAAGTACCGCGGCAAGAGCGTCACCCTGCCCGTATGGCCGATCGACGGCCATCCCGAAGGCAGCGTGACGGTGTTCCTCGGCTACGGACGCAACGCCACCGGTCGCGTCGGCACGCCCGCAGACGACGTGGCGAAGGGCTTCGACGTGTTCCCGCTTCGTTCGTCTGATGCACTCTGGTTCGACAACGGCCTGGAGATCTCGAAAGTCGGCCGTCGCTACCTGCTCGCGCGTGTGCAGGAGCATCACCTGATGGAAGGGCGCGCGCCCATCCGCATGGCGACGCTCGAGGAATACAGGAACGAAGGCACGAAAGTCATCCAGAAGCAGGGTGAGAAACCGCCGCGCGCGCTCTCGATCATTCCCGAATGGGAATACAACAGCTACCGCTGGGCGATGGCGATCGATCTCGCGACGTGCACCGGCTGCAGCACCTGCACCATAGCCTGCCAGAGCGAGAACAACATTCCCGTCGTCGGCAAGGAGCAGGTGGACAAGGGCCGCGAGATGCACTGGATTCGGGTGGACCACTACTACGTGGGCAATCCGCTCGAGCCTGAAACCGTCGAATCGCATCATCAGCCGCGGCCGTGCATGCAGTGTGAAACGGCGCCGTGCGAGCTGGTCTGCCCCGTCGGCGCCACGACGCACAGCTCGGAAGGCCTGAACGACATGGTCTACAACCGCTGCGTCGGCACGCGTTACTGCTCCAACAACTGCCCCTATAAGGTTCGCAGCTTCAACTTCCTGCTGTATCAGGACTGGGACACGCAAAGCCTCTATCCGATGCGCAATCCGGACGTGACGGTCCGGAGCCGCGGCGTCATGGAGAAGTGCACGTATTGCGTGCAGCGCATCAACTACGCGCGGATCGCGGCCAAGCGCGACGACCGCCGCATCCAGGACGGCGAGGTCGTGCCGGCATGCGCGGCCGCGTGTCCGTCTGACGCGATCGTGTTCGGCGACCTCAATGACCCGAACAGCCGTGTGAACAAGCTGCGCGCCCAGCACCGCAACTACGGCGTGCTCGAGGATCTCAATACGCGTCCGCGCACGACGTATCTCGCCGACGTCCGCAACCCGAATCCGGAGATCGACGGCGAGCGCGGATCATCCAAGCTGGCGGCTGAGTAACTGATGGACCCGAAACCCGCTACGTATCCTGTCGCTCCGCTCATCGAGCCGGGCCACACCTTCGAGTCGATCACCGACAAGATCAGTGCGGTCGTCCTCTCGGGACGCCAGCCGCTGTTCTGGTTCGTCGTCCTCGGCTTCGGGATGCTGCTGACCGGCATGCTCGGGATGGCCATCGCGTGGCTGCTGCTGCGCGGCGTCGGCATCTGGGGCGTCAATATCCCCGTCGGGTGGGGCTTCGCGATCATCAACTTCGTCTGGTGGATCGGTATCGGCCACGCCGGGACGCTCATTTCCGCGATCCTCCTGCTGCTCAAGCAGGGCTGGCGAACCTCGATCAACCGCTTCGCGGAAGCGATGACGATCTTCGCCGTCATGTGCGCGGGCCTCTTCCCTCTCGTGCACACCGGGCGTCCGTGGCTGGCCGCGTACTGGTTGTTCCCGTATCCGAACAGCATGTCGATCTGGCCGCAGTTCAGGAGCCCGCTGATCTGGGACGTCTTCGCGGTCTCGACCTACTTCACTGTCTCGTTGATCTTCTGGTATACGGGGCTCATCCCCGATCTGGCGACGCTGCGCGACAAGGCGAAGAACCGCGTCGCCAAGGTCATCTACGGCATGTTCTCGCTCGGCTGGCGCGGATCCGGCCGCCACTGGCAGCGCTACGAGCACATCTACCTGCTGCTGGCGGGGCTGTCGACGCCGCTCGTCCTGTCGGTCCATACCGTCGTCAGCTTCGACTTCTCGATCGGGATCGTCCCCGGCTGGCATACGACGATTTTCCCGCCGTATTTCGTGGCCGGCGCGATTTACGACGGGTTCGCGATGGTGCTCACGCTCGCGATCCCGATCCGGGCCGTGTACCACCTCGAAGACTTCATCACGACGCGGCACCTCGAGAACATGGCGAAGGTGACGCTGGCGACGGGGCTGATCGTCGCCTACGGCTACACATCCGAAGTGTTCTTCGGCTGGTACAGCGCCAACAAGTACGAAGGGTTCATGATCTGGAACCGCATGACCGGTCCCTACTGGTACATGTACTGGACGCTGATCTTCTGCAACATCATTTCGCCGCAGTGGCTGTGGTTCAAGAAAGTGCGGACCTCGCCGTTCCTGCTGTTCTGCGTCGCGATGGTGGTCAACGTCGGCATGTGGCTCGAGCGCTTCGTGATCGTCGTCGTCAGCCTGCACCGCGACTTCGTGCCCGCCGCCTGGGGCATGTACCACGGGACGAAGTGGGACTACATGACGTTCTTCGGAACGGTCGGCTTCTTCCTGACGATGTTCTTCCTGTTCATCAGGGCGCTGCCCATGATCTCGATTTTCGAGATGCGCACGCTCGCGCCCGGCGCGAAAGTTCCGGCCACGGAGGGACACTGATGGCCACGGCTTCCGTTTACGGACTGCTGGCGGAATTCGATACGCCCGCCGACCTCGTCGCCGCGACCAGGCGCGTGCACGCGGAAGGCTACCGGAAGATCGACACCTTCTCGCCGTTTCCCGTCGAGGAAGCGTGGGAGGCGATGCACCATCACGACAAGCGCCTGTCGCTCATCGTGCTGCTCGGTGGTCTGACCGGGATGGTGAGCGGCTACGGCCTCGAGTACTGGGTCCACACGATGGCGTATCCGGTGAACGTCGCCGGCAAGCCGCTCAACAGCTGGCCGCAGTTCATCCCGGTGACGTTCGAGATGACGGTCCTCTTTGCCGCGATCTCGGCGCTGCTCGGGATGATCGTGCTCAACGGCCTGCCGATGCCGTACCATCCGGTGTTCAACGTCGAACGGTTCGCGCGCGCCAGCCAGGACAAGTTCTTCCTGCTCATCGAGTCCGCCGATCCGAAGTTCGATCACAGCGGAACGCTGGAGCTGCTCAAAGGGCTCAATCCGAGTGAGATCAATGAAGTCGAACCATAGCGCGGGGCGCGAGGCGGGAGGCGCAAGGCGCGAGGCCGGAGCGGCGAGGCGGGCCGGATGGCTTGCCGCGGCGGTGCTGCTCTCAGCGGCGGCAGCCACAGGGTGCCGCCAGGACATGCACAATCAGCCGAAATACATTCCGCTGCGCGACAGCGAGTTCTTCACGAACGGCTCGAGCGCGCGGCCGCTGCCCGAGGACACGGTCGCGCGGGGCACGCTCGAAGACGACGCGGCGTTCTACACCGGCAAGGAAAACGGTCAGCCGGTCACGGAACTCCCGATCCCGCTCACGCAGCAGCTCCTCGATCGCGGCGAGCAGCGCTTCAACATCTATTGCGCGCCCTGCCACGATCGGTCGGGCAACGGTGAGGGCATGATCGTGCGCCGCGGCTACAAGCAGCCGCCGTCGTATCACATCGATCGTCTGCGGCAGGCGCCGATCGGGCACTTCTTCGACGTGATGACGAACGGCTTTGGCGCGATGCCGGACTATCGCGCGCAGGTCCAGCCGCGCGATCGATGGGCGATCGCGGCCTACATCCGCGCCCTTCAACTGAGCGAGCACGCGGCGGAGTCCGACGTGCCGGCGCAGGATCGGGCGAAGCTCTCCCAGCCGCCGGCGGCACAGCGCGGCGAGGGAGCGGTCAGACACTGATGAAGAGTTACGCGCTCACCACGGATCCGGCGGTCTTCGACAGCCTTCAGCGGCGAGGACTCCTCGTCGGCGTTGCGGGTCTGGTCATCGGCGGCGTCGGCGCCGCCCTGCAGCCCTCGCAATTGTGGCCGTCGTGGCTGATCGGCTTCATGTTCTGCCTCGGCATGACGCTCGGGTCGCTCGCCATGCTGATGCTCAACCACATGGTCGGCGGCCTGTGGGGCATGTCGACCCGACGACTCTTCGAAGCCGGAAGCCGGCTGCTGCCGTATTGCATCCTGCTCTTCATCCCGATGTGTTTCGTCCTGCCGAAGCTGTACGTCTGGGCGCGTCCCGGCGCCATCGCCGCGGACGAAGTGCTGGCGCACCGCGGGGTGTACTTCCACACCTGGTTCTTCCTGCTGCGGGCGGCCATCTACTTCGCGGTGTGGGGATTCTGCGCGTATTACCTCAATCGCTGGTCGGTGCAGCAGGACCGCGGCGAGGTGGCGCAGAACGAGCCCGACACGCGGCGGTTCCGCGTGATCAGCGCTCCGGGGCTGCTCCTCTATGTCGTCCTCATCAGCCTCGCCTCGATCGACTGGCTCATGTCGCTCGACGCGCACTGGTTCTCCACCATGTTCGGGTTCATCATGGTCGCGGGCCAGGGGCTCGGCGCGCTGTCGTTCGCGGTCGCGGTGCTCGCGCTGCTCGTCGACACCGAGCCGATGCGGTCGTTCCTGCGGCCGGTCATGTTCCACGACCTCGGCAAGCTGATGCTCGCCTTCGTGATGCTGTGGGCGTACTTCTCCTTCTCGCAGTTCCTGATCATCTGGGCGGGGAACCTGCCGGAGGAGATCATCTGGTACCTCGCACGCATGCGGTACGGCTGGGGATACGTCAGCGTGATCGGGATTGCCTTCGGCCACTTCGTGTTCCCGTTCTGCGTCCTGCTGTCGGCCAGCCTCAAGCGGCGGCCGCAATCTCTGGCGCGCGTCGCGTGGTACATCATCGCCGTCCGCCTGCTCGATCTGATCTGGATCGTCTCGCCGGAGTTCAACCAGGGGAACACGATCGGGTTCCCTGTGAGCATCGCGAACGTGTTCCTGCCGATCGGCATGTTCGGCATCTGGGTGTTCCTCTTCGCGCGCACGCTGCGCACGCAGCCGCTGCTGCCCGCCAACGATCCGTACTTCAAGGAGATGGTGCTGAATGCCTCCGGGCACTAACGCGGATGCGCACGCGCACGGCGATCTGCACAATCCTGACGTCGCGCACGAGTCGACCGACATCAGCATCAAAGGGGTGCTGTGGTTCGTCGTGATCCTTGCCGGCACCGTCATCACGGTGCAGTTCGCAATGGCCGGGCTCATGAAGGTCTTCGAACACTACGAGGCGAGGAACGATCCCTTCGTCTCCCCGCTGGCGGCGCCGGCCGGTTCGCTGCCCGCCGAGCCGCGCCTGCAGACGACCCCCTGGCAGGACTTGAAGCAGTTCCGCGCCGGAGAAGAGCTCGTCCTGCACTCGTACGGCTGGATCGATCAGAAGAACGGCGTCGTGCGGCTGCCGATCGACAAGGCCAAGGCGTTACTGCTCCAGCGGGGCATTCCGGTGCGCGCCAACGCGCCGACCGATCCGACCGAAGGGACCCACGTTGATGCGACGGGTGAGTCGAACAGCGCGCGGAAGATTCCGGCAGGTCAGGCGGATATGAGCACCGGCGACACGGGTCCGAGCGGGTCGCGCGGATCGAACGCGTCGGGCGGACCCGAGGCGGGTGCGCCGGGGACGACGGGCAACGTGCAGACGCCGCCGCCGACCGCCGCGCGCCAGCCGAAGAAACCCGGCGGCGGTGGAACTTTTTAGGGCAGACCCGAGGTCTGCACGGGGGTGAACGTGTTGAGCAAGACCACGGCGGCGGTTGTTGTAGCGGCCGTGTTGGGAACATCGGTGGCGGCGTTCGCGCAGGGAATGGGGATGCCGGCGCCTCCGGAACTGAATCCGGTGACGAAAAAGCCGAAGATCCTCGACAACGTCGGGATCGATCAGCGCATCGGCCAGCAGTTGCCGCTCGATACGCCGTTCGTGGACGACCACGGCCGGCAGGTGCGGCTCGGCGATTTCTACGGGAAGCGGCCGGTCGTGGTGGCGCTCGCCTATTTCGAGTGCCCGATGCTGTGCACGCAGGTGTTGAACGGCATGACCGGCTCGCTGAAGACGATGAACTTCACGCCGGGCCAGGACTACGACGTGGTGGTGATCAGCATCAACCCGCACGAAGGGCCGATGCTGGCAAAGGAGAAGAAGGCGGCGTATGTGGGACAGTTCGGCCGTCCCGAGACCGCGGACGGATGGCATTTCCTGACGGGGACGGATCGCTCGATTCACGCCGTCGCGGATGCCATCGGGTTCCGGTATGCGTACGACGAGAACATCCAGCAGTACGCGCACGCCGCGGCCATTTACGTGACGACGGCGAAGGGAGTGGTGGCGCGGTACTTCCTCGGCCTGGACTATCCGCCGAGGAGCGTGCGCTTCGCGCTGGTCGAAGCGTCGAACAACCGGCTGGGGACGGTGGGAGACCAGGTGCTCCTGCTCTGTTATCACTACGATCCGTCAACCGGCAAGTACGGCGCCGGAACGTTGGAGGCCGTGCGTATCGGGGGCGTGCTGACCGTGCTGGCGATGGTCGGGTTCATCGTGGTCAGCCTGCGGCAGGAACGCGCGCGGGATGCGAGTCGCGAAGCGTCGGCGCATCTGCCTCACGGGCTGTAGGTGTTCGGACATGATGTTCGGCCATATGACAATCAGAAGCTCTTTTGATCTTTGCGATCTTTGCTGATCTTTGCGGCTAATGGACCAACTTCCTCTCTTTCCGGTTGAAGCCTCGGCGCAGGCAGGGCAGGTAGACGCACTCTACTTCTTCCTGGTGGCGGTCTCGGCCTTCTTCGCCGTCCTGATCGCCGTGCTGCTGATCGTCTTTGCCGTGAAGTTCCGGCGGCGGCGCGAGGACGAGGTCGGCGAGGCGATTCACGGCTCGATCGCGCTCGAAATGGCGTGGACGCTCATCCCGCTCGGGATCGCGATGTTCATGTTCGTGTGGGGCGCCCAGGTGTTCTTCCATCTCACGCGCCCGCCGCGCGGCGCCATGGAAGTCTACGTCGTCGGCAAGCAGTGGATGTGGAAGCTGCAGCACATGGACGGCGCGAGGGAGATCAACGAGCTGCACGTGCCCGTCGGCCGTCCCGTGAAACTGATCATGGGATCGGAGGACGTCATCCACAGCTTTTTCCTGCCGGCTTTCCGCGTGAAAGCGGACGTCGTACCCGGCCGCTACAACACCCTGTGGTTCACCGCGACCAAGCCGGGGCGCTACCACATCTTCTGCACGCAGTACTGCGGGACGAAGCATTCGGCGATGATCGGATGGGTCACCGTGATGGAGCCCGCGGATTACCAGGCGTGGCTGAGCGGCGGCTCGAGCGGGATTTCGATCGCCGACAACGGCGCCAAGCTGTTTCAGGATCTCGGCTGCGCGTCCTGCCATCAGGAGGTGCAGCAGGGACGCGGACCGACGCTGCGCGGCGGCTACGGCCACGACGTGAAGCTCAATGACGGCCAGACGGTGGCGTTCAACGACGATTACATCCGCGAATCGATCGTGAACCCGCAGGCGAAGATCGTCGCGGGCTTCCAACCGATCATGCCGACGTTCCAGGGCCTGGTGAGCGAGGACCAGCTCCTGCAGCTCGTGGCCTACGTCAAGTCGCTTGGCGGCGCGGCCCCGGGCGGCGGCATTCCGATTCCGCCGTCGCTGATGCCGAAGGCGCCGAACGGGCGCGAGCCGGGAGGCGTCAGCGGCGAGACCGGCACCGGCCGCGGCGCGCAGCCGGCACCGAAGTCCCCGGGAAATTGATATGGATACCATTACGACCACCACCGGCCTGAATTACCTGAACAACGGCTACGGCCTCAAGTCGTGGCTGTTGACGAAGGACCACAAGCGCATCGCGCTGCTGTACCTGTGGTCCGTGACGGCGTTCTTCGCGCTCGGCGGCTTCTTCGCGCTGCTGATCCGCCTCGAGCTCCTCACGCCGGCGGCCGACCTCGTCCAGCCGGAGACCTACAACAAGCTGTTCACGATGCACGGCGTGATCATGGTGTTCTTCTTCCTGATCCCGTCCATCCCGGCCACGCTCGGCAACTTCCTGATCCCGATCATGGTCGGGGCGAAGGACCTCGCGTTTCCGCGCATCAATCTTCTGAGCTGGTATATCTATATCCTCGGCGGGCTCTTCACGATCGTCGCCGCGGCGACCGGCGGCATCGATACCGGGTGGACCTTTTACGTGCCCTACAGCACGGCGGCCTCCAACAGCCACGTCATCCTCGCCGGCCTGGGCGTCTTCATCACCGGCTTCTCATCGATCCTGACGGGTCTGAATTTCGTCGTGACCGTGCACCGGATGCGCGCGCCGGGGCTCACGTGGTTCCGTCTGCCGCTGTTCGTGTGGTCCCACTACGCGACGAGCCTCATCATGATCCTCGGCACACCCGTGATCGCCATCACGGTCCTGCTCGTCGCCGTCGAGCGCGGGTTGCACCTTGGCATCTTCGACCCCGCGTTGGGCGGCGATCCGATCCTGTTCCAGCACCTCTTCTGGTTCTATTCGCACCCGGCGGTGTACATCATGATCCTGCCGGCGATGGGCGTCATCAGCGAAATCGTCCAGGCGTTCGCCCGCAAGAACGTGTTCGGGTATGCGTTTGTCGCGTTCTCGAGCCTCGCTATCGCGATCATCGGGTTCCTCGTCTGGGGGCACCACCTCTTCGTCTCGGGTGAGTCGACGTATGCCGGCCTCATTTTCTCCATCCTCAGCTTCCTCGTCGCGATTCCATCCGCGGTGAAGGTGTTCAACTGGACGGCAACGATTTACAAGGGCTCGGTCTCGTTCGAGTCGCCGATGCTCTACGTGTTCGGGTTCATCGGGCTGTTCACGATCGGCGGCCTCACGGGTCTTTTCCTCGCGACCATGGGCCTCGACGTGCACGTTCACGATACGTACTTCGTGATCGCGCATTTCCACTACGTCATGGTCGGCGGCGCGATCATGGGATACCTCGGCGGCATCCACTACTGGTGGCCGAAGATCACGGGCCGCATGTATCCGGAAGGCTTGGCGAAGTTCGCGGCGCTCTGCGTGTTCGTCGGGTTCAACCTGACGTTCTTCCCGCAGTTCATCGTCGGCTACCTCGGCATGCCGCGGCGCTACGCGATGTATCCCGAGGAATTCCAGGTCTACAACGTGCTGTCGACCGCGGGCGCGTCGGTGCTCGGGGTCGGTTACCTGATCCCGATCATTTACCTGATCTGGTCGCTCAAGAACTCGCCGCTCGCGGGCCCGAATCCGTGGGGCGCGAAGGGGCTCGAATGGGAAATCCCGTCGCCGCCCCCGACGGAAAACTTCGCGGTGACGCCCGTCGTGACCCAGGGCACGCACCAGTACGCTCCGAGCCGGGAGGTCGGCATTGCCCACTAGCGGTAGCGGTGATTACCATCCGGGACCGGTCGCCATCCAGCCAGGCGGGCATGGCGATCCGCACGCGGTCCACCATCCGAAGCTGCAGCATCACTTCGATGACATGGCGCAGCAGGCCGAAGCGTCGACGCTCGGCATGTGGGTGTTCCTGGTCACCGAAATCATGTTCTTCGGCGGCCTCTTCATGGCGTACATCGTCTATCGCTATGCCTCGCCGCTCGGGTTCGAGGAAGCCAGCCACGAGCTGAACCTCTATCTCGGCGCGATCAACACAGCCGTCCTGATCTGCAGTTCGCTGACGATGGCGCTGGCGGTCCGCGCGGCCCAGACGAACCAGTCGCGGGGCACCCAGGTCGGGTTCCTGCTCGTGACCATGCTTTTCGGGTTCGGGTTCCTGGGCATCAAGGCGTACGAGTACTGGGAGAAGTTCCACGTCGGGCACGTCCCCGGCCCGTACTTCGTCTGGGACGGTCAGTATCCGCACGCAGCCGAGCAGTTCTACTCGCTCTACTTCGCGATGACGGGCCTGCACGCGCTCCACATGATCGTCGGGATTTCGATCATGACCTACATCACGATCATGGCGTGGCGCCGGACGTACGATGCCGAGTACTACACGCCGGTCGAAGTCGCCGGGTTGTACTGGCACTTCGTCGATATCGTGTGGATTTTCCTGTTCCCGCTGCTGTACCTCATCGGCGGGCATTACTGAGGGAGACGGCAGCCCCTGGGGGCTGCCTTTATCGAAGGCAATCACATGT
This sequence comes from Vicinamibacterales bacterium, assembly GCA_035495555.1. Classification (GTDB taxonomy): domain Bacteria; phylum Acidobacteriota; class Vicinamibacteria; order Vicinamibacterales; family 2-12-FULL-66-21; genus DATJFQ01. The sequence goes on along the minus strand of DATJFQ010000077.1, from coordinate 7,213 downwards.
CCGGTCACGTGGCCCCGAAAGGGCTGTATTACACGATCTTCGCCGCGCTCATCTTCGGCACCTTCCTGACGGTGGTGGTCGCGAAGATCGACCTGGGCTCCTTCAACAACATCGCGATGCTCGCCATCGCGTGCGCGAAGGCCTCGCTCGTGGTGCTCTTCTTCATGCACGTCAAGTGGAGCAGCCGTCTGACGTGGGTCGTCGTCTGCTCGGGCGTGTTCTGGCTGCTCATCATGTTCAGCTTGACGATGAGCGATTACATGTCGCGCGGCTGGGTGCCGGGGACTTGGAAATAGAATTGCGATAACTCCCAACTCCCAATTTCAAACTCCAAATTCAAACTGCCAAGGCGCTCACTGGAGCGCCTTTTTTGTCGATTGGCGAATCCGTCGAGCGACTACGTATCGGTGTCATCGGGAGTTGCGCGACGCAATTGGGCATTGGGAATTGGGAGTTGAGCGTTTGGTTGTCTCCGCTCACCGGCCGCCAGCCGCCATTTGCCGGCCAGCCGGGGACATCTTCCGGGCGGATTCGTATTGTCTATACTGTGAGGTTTGCGGTCCGGCCTCAGAAGGCATGGCGGCCGCCCCCACGGCTTTTGTCGAAACGTACGCCACGGCCGCCGTGGAGCATCCGGTTGCCTGAATATGTCTGATTTGTCGACCGATCTGGCCGCGCTGCGCATTCCCGTCGAAGAGCGGGGCGGCCGGCGGGGCGCCGGCGCGATCGTCGCCGGTATTGTCGTGCTGCTGCTCGTCGGTGGCGGGGCGTGGTACTACGCGACCCGCATGCAGGCTGCGACGGTCAAAGTAGCGCCTGCGACGGCGCCGCCGGCGGCCGGGTCGACCGGCGCAGCCGCCGTGCTGAACGCGTCGGGGTACGTGACCGCGCGACGACGTGCGACGGTCTCGTCGAAGGTCACCGGCAAAGTCGTCGACGTGCTCGTCGAGGAGGGCCATCCCGTCCGCGCGGGGCAGGTGCTCGCCCACCTGGACGACACGCAGGTCCGTGCGGCGCTGAATTTCGCGGAAGCGCAGCTCGCCTCTTCGCGGAAGGCCGCGGCGGAAGACGAGGCGCGCCTCCGGCAGGCGGAGCTGCAGCTCGGACGCCTCCAGCAACTGGTGAAAGAGAACGTCGTCGGGAAGGCCGAACTCGACAGCGCTCAGGCGGACGTGGACGCGCTGCGCGCGCGGATTGCGTATTCGCAGCAGCAGGTCGGCGTCGCCGAACGGCAGGTCGATCTGCAGCGGACGAACCTGAACGACATGGTGGTACGCGCGCCGTTCAGCGGGATCGCAATCTCGAAGGACGCACAGCCCGGAGAAATGATCTCGCCGGTGTCAGCCGGCGGCGGCTTCACGCGTACGGGCATCTGCACGATCGTCGACATGTCGTCGCTCGAGATCGAAGTGGACGTCAACGAGAGCTACATCAACCGCGTCAGCGCCGGCCAGCGAGTCGAAGCGGTGCTCGACGCCTATCCCGACTGGACGATACCGGGCCGCGTGATCACGACGATTCCGTCGGCCGATCGGCAGAAGGCCACCGTGAAGGTACGCATCGGGTTCGACGAATCGGTCCGGGCCTCCGGCGCCGGACGAACCGGAGACTTCGACCCGCGGATTCTGCCGGACATGGGCGTAAAGGTGACGTTCCTGCGAGACGAGCCGGCCGCCGGCCAGCCGCGTCCAGCCGCCGCGCGCGCGACAGTGCCTAAGGCTGCCGTACGTTCCGTCGAAGGCCGTTCGGTCGTATTCGTCGTCAACGGCGATCGGGTCGAGCGCCGTGCGGTCAGCGTCGGCGATACGAACGGCGACCAGGTTGGCGTGCTGTCCGGTCTCTCACCGGGTGAACGCGTGGTCGTCGACGGGCCACAGACGTTGAAGGACGGAGACAAAGTGACGATTCGGTGAATTGAAGATTCTGGATTGCAGATTGAAGATTGAGTCTGTCTGCAATTCTCAGCGAAGGTACACATGCCTGAAACTCTCGTAACGGTTCAGAACCTCCACAAGGTGTATCACCGCGGCGGCGAGCGCATCGACGTGTTGAAAGGCGTCTCGCTGGAGATTCCACCGGGTGATTTCCTCGCGTTGATGGGCCCCTCGGGCTCTGGCAAGACGACGCTGCTGAACCTGCTCGGCGGGTTGGATACGCCGACCGAGGGCTCGATCACGGTCGCCGGCGATCGGCTCGACAAACTGTCGGGCGGCCGCCTCTCGGCGTGGCGCGCACGCCACATCGGGTTCGTCTTCCAGTTGTACAACCTGCTCCCGGTGCTCACCGCCGCGCGCAACGTGGAACTGCCGCTGCTGCTCACGAAATTGAGCAAGGCCGATCGGCGGAAGCGCGTGCAGGTCGCGCTGTCGGTCGTCGGGCTCGGCGAACGGATGCACCACTATCCGCGCCAGCTCTCCGGCGGCCAGGAACAGCGCGTCGGCATCGCGCGCGCCATCGTGACCGATCCGACGCTGCTGCTGTGCGACGAGCCGACCGGCGACCTCGATCGCAAGTCCGGTGATGAAATCCTGGACCTCCTCCAGGCGCTCAACGAGCAGCACGGGAAGACGATCGTGATGGTGACGCACGATCCGCATGCCGCGGCGCGGGCGAAACGCACGCTGCACCTCGAGAAAGGCGTGCTCGTGGCGGAGGCCCTCGCATGAAGTTCTTTCCGCTCATCTGGCGCAATCTGCTGCGGCGGAAATTCCGCACCGTGTTCACCGTCGGCGCGATCTTCTTCGCGTTCGTGCTCTTCGGCGTGCTGATGGCGCTCCGCGCGGCGTTCTCCATCGCGCCGGAGATGGCGGGCCAGGAACGTCTGATGGTGATCGACAGGATCTCGCTCATCCAGCCGCTCCCGCTCAGTTACGGCGACCGCATCAAGCAGGTCGACGGGGTCAGTGACATCACGCACGCGAACTGGTTCGGCGGCTATTACCAGGAAGTCCGCAACCAGTTCTCGACGATGGCTGTGGATCCCGAGAGCTGGCTGCGGGTGTACTCGAAGGAATTCGAGCTGCCCGACGACCAGAAAAAGGCCTGGCTCGCGGATCGAACCGGCGCCATCGTGGGTATCGACACGGCCCGGAAGTACGGCTTCAAGGTCGGCCAGCGAATCCCCATCCAGGGGACGATCTACCATCGCCCCGACAACGGCCCGTGGGAGTTCACCATCGACGGCATCTACGACTCGAAGCTGAAAGGGACCGACAAGACGAACCTGTTCTTCCATTACGACTTCCTGAACGAGTCCGTCCGGTCCCAAAGCTCGTTCAAGGATCAGGTCGGCTGGTACGTGATCTCCCTTCGTGATCCGGACCAGGCGGTGCAGATGGCGTCGAAGGTGGACGCGCTCTTCGCAAACTCTCCGGTCGAAACAAAAACCGACACGGAGAAGGCGTTCGTCTCCGGGTTCGCGAAACAGATCGGCGACATCGGGTCGATCATGACGTCAATCGTCGCGATGGCGATGTTCACGATTCTGCTCGTCGCCGGGAACACGATGGCGCAGGCGATCCGCGAGCGGACCAACGCGCTCGCGGTGCTGAAGACGCTCGGCTTCGGCAACGGCCGCGTGCTCGGCATGGTGCTGATCGAATCCACGCTCATCGCGGTGCTCGGCGGCGGCCTCGGCCTGCTGCTCGCGTACATCGCGGTCACGGTCGGGGGCGACCCGACCAACGGCCTGCTGCCGGCCTTCTATCTGCCGACGCCGGCGATGATTACCGGCATCGTACTCGTCGTGGCGCTCGGCCTCGCATCGGGCGCGCTGCCCGCGTGGCAGGCCGGACGGCTCCGGATCGTCGACGCGCTGAGGAGGAACTGATGCTGTCGCAGATTGTGGCCGTCACCGGCGTCAACGTACGGTCGATGCGCCAGCGCATCGGCTCCTCCACGGTTGCGATCGTCGGGATCGCCGGCGTCGTCCTCGTGTTCGTGGCGGTGCTGTCGATTGCGGAGGGCGTAGCCGCGACGATGAAAGCCTCGGGCGATCCCAACGTCGCGATGATTCTCCGCGCAGGCAGCGACACCGAGATGACGAGCGGCATGCTCGGCGAGCACGCCCGGATCATCCAGGACGCGCCGGGCATCGCGCACGACGCGAACGGCCAGGCCCTCGCCTCGCCCGAGTTGTTCGTCGTCGTCGATCACCCGCTCAAGCGGAGCGGGACCGCCGCCAATGTGCCGCTCCGCGGCGTCACGCCGGAGGCGTTCAAGGTCCACGATGGCGTCAAGATCGTGCAGGGGCGCATGTTCCAGTTCGGCAAGAACGAAGTGATCGCCGGCCGCGCCGCGCAGCGGCAGTTCGTCGGCCTCGACGTCGGCTCCACGCTGAAATGGGGCGAGAACAGCTGGCAGCTGGTCGGCATCTTCGAGGACGGCGGCTCGGTGTCGGAGTCGGAACTCTGGTGCGACGTGAAAGTGCTGCAGCCGGCCTATCGGCGCGGCAACAGCTATCAGTCGGTGTTCGCGAAACTGGCGTCTCCGGATTCGTTTCAGCAGTTGAAGGACTCGCTCACGACGAATCCGCAGCTGACGGTCACGGCCATCCGGGCGCCGGAGTATTACGCGTCGCAGACGGAGACGCTGCAGCGCATCGTCAAAACGCTCGGCGCGATCATCGCGGTGCTCATGGGCATCGGCGCCATCTTCGGCGCCATCAACACGATGTACAACGCGGTGGCGGCGCGCACTCGCGAGATCGCAACGCTGCGCGCGCTCGGCTTCGGCAGCGTCTCTGTCGTCGTGTCGGTGATCGTCGAAGCGGCGTTTCTCGCGCTGATCGGCGGATTGATAGGCGGTGCGATCGCATACGCGGCGTTCAACGGCTATGAAACCGCCACGATGAATTTCCAGTCCTTCAGCCAGATGGCGTTCCGGTTTGCCGTCACGCCGGCGCTGCTCGCGAAGGCGCTGTTCTACGCGCTTGTGATGGGTGTGCTCGGGGGACTATTCCCGGCAGTTCGCGCCGCTCGGCTCCCCGTCGTGACCGCCTTGAGAGAGCTATAGGCGCGTAGCGGATCCAGACAATGCCCGACCGCTGCGCCTACAACGCGCGGCGGTCCTGGCCCCCGCCAACCTGTTCAGCCCAGGCTCGAAGGCGCCAATATAAAGCCTTCGCGTGCAGTGTTTTAGCTCGCCTGAACGTTCCCGGTCCGGCCCCCGTCATGCTGCCGAGATTCGACGGCATATGGGTTGCTCTCCCCCTCTGTACAAAGCCAGACAGATTTTTCGGCGGCGTACCCGAGGGGAGATTTATCCATGCGCATCGAAGACGTGCTGCAGCGAATACAGGGCGAGTTCGTCGAAATGCCCGGCCTTCGCCTGACAGCCGCCCAGGCTCAGCGCCTGTGGGGGCTGGAGCGTGACGTCTGTGATGCGTTGCTCAAGGCGCTGGTCGACGCGAAGTTCCTGTCGAGAACACGCGATGGCGCGTTCATCCGGATGGACGGCGCCCGCCCAACACGCATCACGATTCCGCGCCAGGTGCATCGGGCGGCCGTGGCCTGACCGCCGGAGCTTGGAAGGCGGCGGTTTGGAATTCGTAGTTGGCGGTTTGGAAGTTGGCAGTTTGGAAGTTGGAAGTTGTGGAGTTCACCAGAGTTCATCCCTAGTTCCCCACCGGTCCCGGCCGGCTGACATCCTGCCTCGTCAGCCATTTGCGCCGGACCGTATCCTCTAACCCGGGCGAAAGCGCCCGCGGCCAAAGCTTAGATCGGGAGTTGAAGGCGATGAGCCTTCAACCTCCCGGTCCTACAGCACTCCACTGAACCACGATCATCGCTTCAGGCTGAACGGAGCCACGAGTCCGTCCGCGGCCGGGATATAGACGCGAGACGTGTCGTCGTCGCGCTGATAGACAGGGAACCCGTGGTAGGTCCCGATTTTCGTGAACCGAGCCTCGCCGAGCGATATCGCTTCGCCTCCGGCAAACCAGCGGCGTCCGTCGTACGTGATCCAGATGCCGTTGATGCCCTGCGGTTGTTCCGCGGTTTCTACAGGACCGGCCGGGACCACAGGAACAGCTCTGCCGCTGGTCGCGACCGCTCCCTCCGAAGCTGCTGCCGGCGCGATCCCGGGCGGCGCAACGTCGTACGCGCGTGCGTATGCGGGTGGCGACAGCGCCTGTCGAAGGCCTTCCATCTCAGCGACACCCGCCGCGTCCGGGACCTGCGGCATTTCCGTCGCGGCTGCCGGCGGGAACGCCGGGGTCGTGCTGCCCGTGGTGCCCGCAAGGGCGCCGTCCCGGCGGCGCTGATAGGGCTGCATCAATCCGCCGGCAATCGGAACGTACACGATGCTGTAGGGATCGAGCGTCGCGTCGGTGTAGAGCGGAATGCCGCGAAAGGACCCGGAGCGTACCATCTCGTTCGGGCTGAAGAACCGCGGCGTGCCTGCCGGATAGTAGTAGTCGCCCGCCCAGATGATGGGCTGACCGGCGCGGAACCAGGTTTCGTTTTCGGCGGTCACCAGCGGCGGCGTCGAGGGTTGCCAGGTCGCCTGCGCCTGCACGACTGCCGGTGACGCGACAAGGACTGCGGCAAGGATTGCCTGTCGAGCTGTCGTAAACACAGTCGCCTCCGGTGAGGAGGAATCAACGGCCGTGCCTACGTGCGCGCTGCCGCGCGCGCGCCATCACGCAACCGCCAACTGCCAATTACCCAACACGTTGCACGATTCAGTGGCACGAAACGGCCCAGCAGCAGGCGCCCAGTAGTCACCCTTCGGTGAACCTTGAGTCGTTGGATGTTGTGAAGTTGTGTAGTTGGAAGTTGTGCAGTTGTGTAGTTGTCAGGCCGGTCTGCGGCGCCAATACCGCGCGAGCCCCTGGTAGGAATAATTGAGTCCGCCGGCGCGCATATACCCGTCCGCTTCCGCCTCCCCGACGCGGCGCCTCAGAATCAAAGCTGCCTCATCTGTGAAGCGACGCTGCCGCTCCGCATCGTCGATGGTCGGATCACCGAGCAGGCGACCGATGATGCGGCTCCATTCGGCCATGTTCTCGAACATCGCCTGAAGGTGCTGCCGGGCGCCGTGCACGGGACCGAAATGCGTCAGGAACAACGTCTCGGGTTCCCAGGCCAGGATTTTCTGCTGGCTGGCGTGCCACGCCTCGATGTCGATATCCGGGGGCGGCGTAGGAGGCATCACATACGCGCCGGAACCGCGCCGGATCCCCGCCGTGTCCCCGACGAACGCGACCTGCGAG
>DATJFQ010000076.1:0-55891 GCA_035495555.1 Vicinamibacterales bacterium | reverse complement strand
TTCGCCATTAGTTCCTCCTTGGAACGTGGCAGCTCAGCTCGGTTACCGGTGACCAGGGGTTACAACAGGTGGGCTGAGCGATCCACCCTCATACAAGATGTAGATTATGGATGAGAAATTTCACCTGTCAAGCACAAAGTGCATGAAAAGTCAAAAATTCCACCCTTCAGAACGCCGTCGCGCGCCTGATCGCCGCGCGCGGCGACGATGACGAGATCGATAGTTCGATCGCGATTTCGTCGCCGATGCGCGTCGCGTCTCTCCATCTCACTGAAGATTTTCGGCTCGGCAGACACGAACCGTTAGCGGGCGCGCTTCGCGCTCGCAAGGTGCGGTGGTGCGGCGGTGCGGCGGTGCGGCGGTGCTAAGAGTTCGCGTCGCGTTCGAGGTTCGCGTCGCGTTCGGGTTCGGGTTCGAGTTCCAGTTCGCGTTCGCGTTCGCGTTCCAGTTCGCGTAGGAGGTCCGAGGTTCGGAACTGGAGGGTTCCACTGTCGCAGTTCGCGCTCGCGCCTAGTCCGTGGGGCGTCAGGTTCGAACCCGAACCCGAACCCGAACCGGAACGACAACCAGAACTTGAACGAGAACTTGAACCCGAACGAGAACCAGCGAGAACCGCCGCACCGCGGAACCACCGAACCGCCGAACCGTTCGAGCGGAGCGATTGCTAGCGAGAGCGGAGGCGGGTGAGCGCGCGTGTGGCGGCCGCGTGCGTTTCGGCGCTGCCGCCGAACCATGTGCTCGCCGCTTGATACAGGCGAATGGCGTCGCCCCGGCGGCCGAGGCGTTCGTCGAGCCGCGCGGCTTCGAGGTGGGCGGCGGCCGCGATCGATGGGGGCATGCGGGACGCGAGCGAGATGGCCTGTTCGAATTCGGCGAGCGCCGCGGCATCCGACTTCATCGCTTCGAGCGCGCGGCCGTGGCGGTATCGGGCGACGCCGTCCTGCGCGTTCAGGCTGATGCTCCGCGCGAGGTCGGCCTCGGCGCCGTCGGCGTCCGAGCGTTCGAGCTTGCGCATCCCTTCGAGCGACAGCCGGTACGCCTCGGCGCGGGTCGTGTCGGGCGCATCGTCCATGGCGTCCTCGGCTGCGTCGTGGATGCCGTCGGGGTCGGGCGACGGCGCGGCCGAGATCGCGAGGCGATACGCCGCGATCGCCGCATCGCGGTGGCCGAGGCGATCTTCGCTCCTGCCGAGCGCGAGGTATGCCGACGCGAGCGCGCCATAGGGGCGCACGGGTCGCGCGCTGATGACCTCGCGGAGCTGCTCGAGCGCGCGGTCCGATTGATGCAGCCGCTCCATCCCCGCCGCGATCGCAAGGCGCGATTCGACCTCGGCCAGGCCGGCTTCGTTCACCCGCTGATCCCGAGCCGCCGCCAGCAGCTCGCGCCACGTGGCCAGGCTCGCCGTCACATCGTGCTGATAAGTGTCGCGGATTTTCGCGAGGTCCGAGAGGAACAGCGGATTGCCGGGATACCGGTCGTGAAGCGACTCGAGCAGCCCGACCGCCTCGCCGACGCGCTTCTCGTACCAGAGATAAATGATCTGCAGCTGGTAGTCGGCTTCGCCCTGAAGGAGACGTCCGCGGGCACGCGCCCGCTGCATCTCCGCCAGACCCTCCTTCCGATCGCCGCCAGGCAGCAGCATGAGGAATCGAAGGACCTTCGCGGCTGCCGGCGCGACATCCGCGTAGTACTTGTACATCCCGAGGCCGAAATGCGCGTCGTCCAGCGAGGGGTCGAGCGCGATGGCGCGATCGAGTTCCTGCCGGATGCGCTTGCCGTCCCGGGCCGCGGCGAGCTTCTGATCGCGCAGCACGCGCCACTGCACGCGAACCGCGGCGGCGGCGCCGGCGTAGAAGTGCGCTTCCGCGCTCCTGGGTGCCCGCGCCGTCCACGCCTCGGTCGACGTGAGGGCTTTGTCGGCTTCCGCGGTGAACTGGGCGTCGAGCGTGTGGCTTTCGGGGTCGAGGAGAATGCGCCACCAGGTGATCGTGGCCGCGAGCACGTCGCAGGCTTCTTTCGGGGCGGGGCCGCAGGCCCGGTCGATGTCGGAGTCCGCCTGATCGAATCGCGCGTCGAGGATGTCGTCGTACACGCGCGCAAGTCCGTCAACGCCGTGCAGGTCGGGCGCGCCGATCGGGGCGGCGCTCCAGAGGCACATCGCCGCGCCGAGCGCGGCGACCGTGCATCGAACATGCATCAGGTAATGCTCGTGCGAAGCTGCTGCTTCTCCGCGTGACGCTCCTGCGCCAGCGCGATCAGCCGATCCAGCAGTGCGGGATAGTCGACGCCCGACGCGGCCCACAATTTGGCGTACATGCTGATGGTGGTGAATCCGGGAATCGTGTTGATTTCGTTGACGAACAGCTCGCCGCTCCGGCGCGAGAGCAGGAAATCGACGCGCGCCATGCCGGCCGCATCGATCGCGGCGAACGCCGCGACCGCCATCCGGCCGACCTCGGCCGCGGTGTGCGCGGGCACGTCCGCCGGAATCACGACACGTGAGGCGTCGTCCAGGTACTTGGATTCGTAATCGTAGAACTCCCGCGACGGGATGATTTCGCCCGGCACCGACGCAACCGGTTCATCGTTGCCGAGCACGCCGCATTCGATCTCGCGCGCGTCCGGTACCGCGGCTTCGATGATGATCTTTCGATCGAACCCTCCGGCGAGCGCCATCGCGTCGCGCAGCGACGCGGCGTCGCGGGCCTTCGAGATGCCAACGCTGGACCCCAGATTCGCCGGCTTGACGAACATCGGGAACCCCAGCGCGGCCTCGAGTTCCGCGGCAATAGCGTCGGCGTTCGTCTCCCACGTGTGGCGGAGCACCACGCGATAGCGGCAGACCGGCAGGCCGCGCTCGGCGAAGACGACTTTCATCACCGCCTTGTCCATGCCGACCGCAGACGCAAGCACGCCGGATCCGACGTAGGGCACGTTGGCCAGCTCGAGCAGCCCCTGGATCGTGCCGTCTTCGCCGTAGGGCCCGTGCAGCATCGGGAAGATGACGTCGAGCGAAAGGCCCGTGACGATCGCGGCGGGAACATCCGTGTCCTTCTGGCGCGGCCGCGCGATGGACAACAGGTTTTCGTCGCTCGGATGTGCGACAAAATGCACTTCCCGCCCTTCACGGAGCGGGCGCGCGGCTTCGAGCCGCGCCTGCTCGATGACTTCTCCCGCGACCATCGTTGCCGGCGGCTTGTCGGCGAGCGCCCAGCGGCCATCCTTTTCGATCCGGATCGGCACCGGCTCGTATCGCTTGCGATCCAGGTTCGCGAACACCGATGCGGCAGAGGCGAGCGAGACCTCGTGCTCGCCCGAGCGTCCGCCATAGAGCACGCCGACGCGGAGACGTTTCACGGTGTCAGAATAACCGAGATCCGGCTGCGGGCTCGATGCTCGATGCTCGATGGGCGATGTTCGATGGGCGATGGGCGATGGGCGATGGTCGATGGGCGATGAACGCATGACGGGCGACGGACGATGGACGAGCGACGACGGGTTTTCTTTCTCCGTCACTGCGACAGACGGCGCCGCGCGACGCGGTCTCATGTCGACTCCGCACGGCGAGGTCCAGACGCCATGCTTCATGCCTGTGGGGACGCGCGGAGCCGTGAAGGCGATCACGCACCGGGATCTCGAGGACCTCGGCGCGAAGATCATCCTGGGCAACACGTATCATCTGCATCTCCGCCCCGGCGACGCGCTGGTTGCCCGCGCGGGCGGGCTCCACAGGTTCATCGGCTGGCCGCATCCAATCCTCACCGACAGCGGGGGATATCAGGTCTTCAGCCTGGCCGCCATGCGCCGGGTCACGGAAGAGGGCGTGCAGTTTCGATCGCATCTCGACGGGGCGCTCCATATGCTGACGCCTGAATCGGCGACCGACGTCCAGGCGCGGCTCGGGTCGGACATCGCGATGGCGCTCGACGAGTTGGTCGGTGCGGGCGAGTGTGCGCCGAACGCGGCGGGTCACGATGCAGGGGAGACGCACGCTGCCGAAGCGGAGCGGGCGATGGAGCGCACCGCACGGTGGGCCGGCCGGGCGCGCGCGCGCATGCTGGATCTGCGCGGCGACGCCAGTGTCGCGCAAGCAGTCGCGCGGACCAACCCGGGACAGGCGCAATTCGGGATCGTGCAGGGGGGGACCGATCCCGCGCTCCGGACCGCCAGCGTCCAACGGACGGTCGAGATCGGCTTCGAGGGCTACGCGATTGGAGGCCTCAGCGTCGGCGAGCCGGTCGGCGTGATGTACGACGTCGTCGCCCACACGGCTCCGCAGTTGCCGCAGCACCAACCCCGATACCTGATGGGCACCGGCATGCCCGACGACCTCGTCGAGTGCGTGGCCAGAGGGATCGACATGTTCGACTGCGTCCTGCCGACGCGGAATGCCCGGAACGGACAGCTCCTCACCCGGAGCGGCGTGATCTCGATCAAGAATGCTCAGTACGCAGAGGACCTGAGGCCGCCCGATCCGGAGTGCGGCTGCGTGACGTGCCGTCGCTTCACGCGCGCCTATCTGCGACACTTATATATAGCGGGCGAGATGAGCGCCGCGACGCTCAATACCGTCCATAACCTCTACTTTTACCTTGACTTGATGAGTAGGATCAGGGAGGCTATCGTGTTCGGCTCGTTCGAAAAACTCCGCTCGGAGTTTCATCGAACCTTCTCCCGAAGGCCTCAGCAGTTTCGATGATCGACGCACAACACGCATCGCTACTCGCGATGGCGGGGAACGGACAGGCCGCGTCCGGCTTGATTCAGTTCCTGCCGTTCGCGATGATCCTGGCGATCTTCTATTTCCTGATCCTGCTGCCCATGCGCCGCAGACAGAAGAAGATCGAAGAATTCCAGAACGCGCTGCAGGTCGGTGACAAGATTGTCATGACCAGCGGCATCTATGGCCAGATCACGCGTGTGACCGACAAGTCGGTCCAGGTGCAGATCGCCGACAAGGTGCGTATTGAAGTCGCCCGCGCCGCCATCGGCGGACGCCAGGGAGAAGAGCCTCTCGTCACCGATAGCCGGAATTAACCATGCAGAACCTGCGCTGGAAAATCACCCTCATTCTCGTTGTCCTGTTCGTGTTCTTCGGCCTCGGCATCTATCCCATCCTGGCCGACCGCTATCACCTGCCGGCACCCGAGTGGCTGGCCGCCAAACAGCTCAAACTCGGCCTCGACCTGAAGGGCGGCGTCCAGCTCACGATGCGCGTCAACACCGACGACGCGCTGCGGCTGACGACGACGAATACCAGCGAGCAGCTGCGGGAATCGTTGAAGAACGGAAACGTGCCGTTCACGAACATCATCGTGGACAGCGCGACGGCATTTCACGTCGAAGGCGTTCCGGGCGACCGCACGGCCGAGCTCCGGAACGCCGCTGATGAAATCACGTCCACCAACTACGACCGCAATCCCGGCGCCGGCGGGCGGTTCGATTTCACCATGAAACCGACGATCGCGCGCGACCTGCGCGAGCAGACCGTCGAGCAGGCGCTGCAGACGATCGATCGGCGCGTCAACGCGCTCGGCGTCACCGAGCCGACGATCGCGCGCCAGAAGAACGACGAGATCCTCGTGCAGCTGCCGGGTGTGGCGGACGTCGCGCGGGCCAAGGAAATCATGGGGTCGCCGTCGCTCCTGGAGCTGAAGCTCGTCGAGGCTGGCCCGATGTCCTCGAAGGAAGACCTGCTCAAGCCCTATAACGGCCAGTTACCCAACGATCTGGAGGTATTGAGCGGCGCCGCCGAGCGAGGATCCCCCGATGCGGGCACGGTCTATTACCTGGTGAAGAAGGTGGCAGCGGTGAGTGGCCAGGATCTCCGGACGGCCCGCGAAGCGCCGGACGAGAACAATCAGCCGGCGGTCCACTTCTCGCTGAAGCCCGAAGGCGCCCGCAAGTTCGGCAAGGTCACGGGGGACAACATCGGCCGGTCCCTGGCGATCATCCTCGACGACCGCGTGCAATCGGCGCCGCGCATCGACGGCCGTATCACCGACGAGGGGCGCATCTCCGGCGGTTTCACGCTGCAGGAGGCGAACGACCTGTCGTTGAAGCTCCGTTCGGGCGCACTCCCCGCCTCGCTCACGTACCTGCAGGAGCAGGTCGTCGGGCCGACGCTTGGCGCGGACTCGATCCGGTCCGGCGTCATCGCGTCGGGCACGGGTCTCATCCTGATCCTCCTGTTCATGCTGTGGTACTACAAGCTCTCGGGCGTGAACGCGGTCGTGGCGCTCCTCTTCAACCTCATCATCCTGCTTGGGCTGATGGCGTACATCGGCGCGACGATGACGCTGCCGGGCATTGCCGGGTTCGTGCTCACGATGGGCGTCGGCGTCGATTCCAACGTGCTGATTTTCGAGCGCATCAAAGAAGAACTGGCGGCGCAGCGCGGCGTTCGCGCCTCCATCAACGCCGGCTTCGACCGCGTCTTCTGGACGCTCTTCGATACGCATATTGCGTCGCTCATCGCGGCCGGCTTCCTCTTCCAGTTCGGCACGGGCCCGATCCGCGGGTTCGCGACAACGCTCTCGATCGGTCTCATCGTCAACCTGTTCACCTCGATCTTCGTGTCGCACACGATTTTCGACATGGAAATGGCCGGTCGCAAGGTGCCGGCGCTCAGCATCTGAGATCTCGCAGAAGGGCTCGCGACAGTCATGCATATTTTCAAGAATCCCCACTACGACTTCGTCCGCTGGCGCTGGTACGCGATCGCGGTGTCGTGGGTCATCATCATCGCCGGCCTCGTGTTCATCAACACGAAGGGGATGCCGAAGGGCGTCGAGTTCGAAGGCGGCACGACGGTCATCGTCAAGTTCCAGAACCCGACGCACATCGACACGGTCCGGACCGCGCTGGAAACCGGCGTGGCGGACGGGACCAACGCCATCGTGCAGTCGTATGGGGCCGCGGGGCAGAACGAAGTCATGATGCGCCTGCGGACGTCGGGCTCCGAGTCCGCCAACTCGCTGACGTCGACCGCTGATCAGGTCGTCGCGGCGTTGAACAAGGCGGGGCTGGGTCCGATTGCCGGCCAATGCCCCAATCAGACAGCGACCAATTGTGTGGCGGGCACCGAGATCGTCGGCCCGACGGTCGGGGCGGACCTGACGCGCCGGGGAACACTCGCAACGGTCTTCGCGCTCGCCGGCATTCTCGTGTATGTCGCGCTGCGGTTTCAGCTCAGCTTCGCCGTCGGCGCCGTCGTCGCCACGCTGCACGACCTCCTGATCACGCTCGCGTTCCTGGCGTTCTTCAACTACGAGCTGTCGCTGAACGTCATCGCCGCGATCCTGACCATCACCGGCTATTCGATGAACGACACGATCGTCATCTTCGACCGGGTCCGCGAAAACATGCGGTCGATGCGCCGCGACAACCTCGCGCACATCGTGAACACGTCGGTCAATCAGATGCTGGACCGGACGCTGATCACGGGCGGCACCACGATGCTGTCGGTCATCGCGCTCTATCTCTTCGGCGGGGAAGTGCTGAAAGCCTTTGCCTTCACGATGATCGTCGGCATCATCACCGGCACGTATTCCAGCGTGTTCATCGCGGCGGCCATCGTCGTCATCTGGCAGGGCTTCCGCAAGCCGAAAACGGCGCCGGCCGCCGTCGCGCCGGCGTCGACGCCCGCCCGCAAGTCGCGCCGCCGCGCGTCGTAGCGCCGCTTCCGAGTGGTCTGGTTCATCGCGGCCCTGCTCGGCGTCGTGCAGGGACTCACCGAGTTCCTGCCCGTTTCTTCGACCGCGCACCTTCTCATCGGTGCGCGGTTGCTGCATTTCAGCGATCCCGGCGGCATCTTCACCGTCATGATCCAGCTCGGATCGATCGTCGCGATCGTCTGGCTGTATCGGGTGAAGATTCTTCACGTCCTCGCCGGGCTGCCCCATGACCCGGACGCGCGCCACTTCGTGCTGATGATTGTGGTGGCGTTCCTGCCCGCCGTCGTCGCGGGCGCGCTGTTCGCGGGTTTCGTCAAGCGCGTGCTGTATACGACGCCATCCGTGATCGCGGTCTCCTTCATCGTTGGCGGGATCATCATGCTGATTGCGGAGCGTTATCGTCCGCAGCCGACGGTCGTCGACGCCGATCGGACCCCGCTTTCCCGGGCGCTGGGCATTGGCCTCTGCCAGGTCGTCGCGTTGATTCCCGGCGTATCCCGGTCGGGCGCGACGATCGTCGGCGCGATGCTGCTGGGGCTCGACCGCCCCGCGGCCGCGGAGTTTTCGTTCTTCCTCGCGATCCCGACGATGAGCGCCGCGTTCGCCCACGATCTGCTGGAAGCGCGGCACAGCCTGGACGCCAGGCGCGCTGGCGAGATTGCCATCGGGTTCGTGTTCGCTTTCCTGGCGTCATGGCTCGTGATCGAGCCGTTCCTGGCAATCGTGCGGCGCCGAGGCTTCTCCCCGTTTGCCTGGTACCGTATCGCGGCCGGCGTCGTGCTCATTGCCGCGCTGGGGCTGCACTGGCTGTAAGCTAGCCCGATCCCATGCAGTGGCTCCGACGAAGTTTCATCGCCGGCTTCTTCGTCACCGTTCCGCTGTTCATTTCGGTTGCGGCATTTCTCTGGCTGTTTCGGCTGGTGGACGGCCTCGTGGGACCCGTCTACGTGAAGTATCTCGGACGGCAGGTGCCAGGCCTCGGGATCGCGACGACGGCGCTGGCCGTCCTGCTCGTCGGTGCGCTCGCGACCAACGTGGTCGGCAAGCGGTTGCTGCAGCAGGGTGAACGGGTGCTGCTCCGGGTGCCCCTGTTCAGGAGCATCTATGCGCCCGTCAAGCAGCTCGTGGTGGCGTTTTCACCCGACAACGAATACGGGTTCAAACGGGTCGTCCTGATAGAAGATGCGGCGCGCGGGTTCATGCTCGGATTTCTGACGAAGGAATTCACCGTCGATCGCGGGCAGGGGGTCGAGGCGCTCGTGGCCGTGTACGTGCCGACGAACCATTTGTATCTCGGGGATATCGTCATCTGCCCGCGGGATCACGCGTCGTATCCGGACATCACGGTGCAGCAGGGGATCCGCATTTTCCTCACCGGCGGGATGGCGCTCGGCTCGCGCATCAGCGCGCGCAGAGGGGACGACCGGGTCGCGGATTTCCGTGTATAATCGCCTGCTTTTGGCATTGATCGCCAACGTCGCAAACCGCGACAGCAAAGCACTGACACGGATCATTGAGAGGGCAACCGTTCGAAGGATCAACGGGTCGGACCTTGGGATCCGATCTCTTGATCCTTTGATCTTTGCAGAAGGATGGCAATGAGTTCGAAGCTGCGTGTGTTCCTGTTCCTGGCCTTGATAGGGGTGTGTCTCGGCGCGGCGGCATCGCCGGCGTGGGCGCAGCCTCCGGCCCCGACCGGCGCCGGCGTGGCGCGGCATCAGGCCGGCGGCGAAGCGGAGCTCGTGCTGCCCGACCTCAGCACCCAGACGTTTCAGGGCATCAACGGCCGCACGCTGCTCACGGCGGGGCTTGCCGTCTGCTTCCTCGGCCTTGCCTTCGGGATGACGATCTTCGTCCGGCTGAAGGCGCTGCCGGTCCATCGCTCGATGCTCGAGGTGTCCGAGCTGATATACGAGACGTGCAAGACGTACCTCGTTCAGCAGGGCAAATTCATCCTGCTGCTGGAACTCTTCATCGGCGTCATCATGATCTTCTACTTCGGAGCGCTGCGGCACTTCGAGGCGATCAAGGTGGCGATCATCATCGTGTTCAGCCTGCTTGGCATCGCCGGCAGCTACGGGGTGGCGTGGTTCGGCATCCGCGTGAACACGTTCGCGAATTCGCGCGCGGCGTTTGCCGGGCTCCGCGGGAAGCCGTACCCGATTTCGGCGATTCCGCTGCAGGCGGGGATGAGTATCGGGATGCTGCTCATCAGCGTCGAGCTGTTCATGATGCTGTGCATCCTCCTGTTCGTCCCCCGCGACTACGCCGGACCGTGCTTCATCGGCTTCGCGATCGGCGAGTCGCTCGGCGCCGCCGCGCTGCGGATCGCGGGCGGCATCTTCACGAAGATCGCCGACATCGGGTCGGACCTCATGAAGATCGTCTTCAACATCAAGGAAGACGATGCGCGCAATCCCGGGGTCATCGCGGACTGCACCGGCGACAACGCGGGCGACTCGGTCGGCCCGAGCGCCGACGGCTTCGAAACCTACGGCGTGACCGGCGTCGCGCTCATCGCGTTCATCCTCGTTGCCGTGCGCGAACCGTCCGTCCAGGTGCAGCTGCTCGTCTGGATCTTCGTGATGCGCATCATGATGATCATCGCGAGCGGCGTGTCGTATCTCCTCAACGAGACCATCTCGAAATCGCAGTACGAACACGCGGCCGAGATGAACTTCGAGGCGCCGCTCACGCGGCTCGTGTGGCTCACGTCGTTCGTGTCCGTGGGTCTGACGTACCTCGTGTCCTACCTCGTCATCCCGACGATTGGCGGCGACGGGTCCCTCTGGTGGAAGCTGTCGACGATCATTACGTGCGGCACGCTGGCGGGCGCCATCATTCCGGAATTTGTCAAGGTCTTCACGTCGACCGAGTCGCGCCATGTACGCGAGGTCGTCACCTCGTCGAGGGAAGGCGGCGCCTCGCTGAACATCCTCTCGGGGTTCGTGGCCGGGAACTTCAGCGCCTACTGGCTCGGGATGGTGATTGTCGTCCTGATGGCGATTGGGTACAACGTCAGCAACTACGGCCTTGGCGCGCTGATGATCGCGCCGGCGGTGTTCGCGTTCGGCCTCGTCGCGTTCGGGTTCCTCGGCATGGGTCCCGTGACGATCGCCGTCGACTCGTACGGCCCCGTGACCGACAACGCCCAGTCCGTCTTCGAGCTGTCGGTCATCGAATCGATTCCCGACATCAAGCAGGAGCTCAAGAGGGATTTCGGGTTCGACGTGAACTTCGAGCGCGCCAAGCACCTGCTCGAAGAGAACGACGGCGCCGGCAACACCTTCAAGGCGACCGCGAAGCCGGTCCTCATCGGGACGGCCGTCGTCGGCGCGACCACGATGATCTTTTCCATCATCGTGGTGCTGACGCAGGGCTTGACGGTCAACCTCGAGAATCTGTCGATCCTGCACCCGCCGTTCCTGCTGGGCCTCATTACAGGCGGCGCGATGATCTACTGGTTCACCGGCGCGTCGACCCAGGCCGTCACGACCGGCGCCTATCGCGCGGTCGAGTTCATCAAGGCGAACATCCGGCTCGACGGCGAGAAGGCGTCGGTCGCCGACTCGAAAAAAGTCGTGGAAATCTGCACCCAGTACGCGCAGCGGGGCATGTTCATCATCTTCCTCGCCGTGTTCTGCGCCACGCTCGGGTTTGCGTTCCTCGAGGAGTACTTTTTCATCGGGTATCTCATTTCCATCGCGCTCTTCGGGTTGTATCAGGCCATCTTCATGGCGAACGCGGGGGGCGCGTGGGACAACGCAAAGAAGATTGTCGAGGTCGAACTGAAGGAGAAGGGCACGCCGCTGCACGCGGCGACCGTCGTCGGCGATACCGTCGGCGATCCGTTCAAGGACACCTCGTCGGTGGCGTTGAACCCGGTGATTAAATTCACGACGCTGTTCGGGTTGCTTGCCGTCGAGCTGGGTGTGCAGCTCGCCGGGGATTACGGCCGTGGGGTCAGCCGCGCGCTGGCGGCAGCGTTCCTGCTTGGATCCGCAATTTTCGTATGGCGATCGTTCTACAGCATGCGGATCCGGGCCGGCGCCTGAGTGGACCGTTTTGCGCTCAGCGGTGTCTAACTTTCTACACCGGAGGTCCGGCTCCGGCCTGCGGACGGGAGGCTCGAGGACGGTCGCGTTGACACCCGTTTTTCCGTCTGACTATAATTCGCGGTCTTGCACCGGCTTTCAGGAGTTTAGGAGGGTTATCCGTGCCGCGTGACATGTTCGGCGACGTAGTGGATCCATCAATCAAGGTTGGATCCAAGAAGTGGTACACGGTCCCTCTCTCGATTGCTGTCCACGTTTTCGTTTTTGCCGCGATCATCATCATCCCGCTGGTGGCGACCGACGTGTTGCCGACCCCGCCGTCGATGATGGCGTTCGTGGCAGCGCCTCCGCCTCCGCCTCCGCCGCCGCCTCCGCCACCCGCTCCTGCGGCGCCTACCCCGAAGGCGCCGACGCCGGTCGCGAATCCGAACGCCGCGCCGATCGAGGCACCCAAGGAAATCAAACCTGAGCCGGCGACGCCAGCCGTCGGCGAGGGCGTGCCCGGCGGTGTGGAAGGCGGCGTGCCCGGCGGGGTCGTCGGGGGCGTCGTCGGCGGTCTGCCGGAAGCGCCGCCGCCGCCACCTCCGCCGCCGCAGGCGCCCGTCCGCGTCGGCGGTCAGATCAAGCCGCCGAACAAGATCAAGGACGTCCGTCCCGTTTATCCGCCGATCGCGCAGTCCGCGCGCGTCTCGGGCGTCGTCATCATCGAGGCGACGATCGGCACCGACGGCCGGGTGAAGGACGCGAAGGTGCTCCGGTCGATTCCACTGCTCGACCAGGCCGCCTTGGACGCGGTGAAGCAGTGGCAGTACTCACCGACGCTCCTCAACGGTGTGCCGGTGTCGGTCATCATGACCGTGACGGTCAATTTCACGCTGCAATAGTTCCGGGAAGAACGCAGAGATCTGCAAGCCAACATAAGTGAGGATGGGCGCATGAATTGGATGGAAATGATTCAGTCGATGGGGCCGATGGCTAAAGGAGTCGGCGTGGTGCTGATCATCATGTCGATGATCTCCTTCGGCGTCGCCATCGAACGTATTTACACGTTCACCCAGGCGCGCAAACAGTCGAAGCTGTATGCGCCGCAGGTGGCCAAGCATCTCAAGGACGGGCGCCTGAAGGATGCGATCGCGATCTCGTCCTCGAAAAACTACCGCTACAGCCATCTGGCGAAAGTGGTGCTTGCGGGTCTGCAGGAGTACCAGTTCCAGCAGGAAGCCGGCGGCAGCCTCAGCCGTGAAGATCTGGTCGACACCGTCCGCCGCGCGATTCAGCGCGCCTCGGCCCTGACGGCCAACGACCTGAACAAGGGCGTCGCGGCGCTGGCGACCATCGGCGCAACCGCCCCCTTCGTCGGACTGCTCGGCACGGTCGTCGGCATCATCACCGCGTTCCAGGGCATCGCCGCCACAGGCTCCGGCGGTCTCGGTGCGGTGTCTGCCGGTATCGCAGAAGCGCTCGTCGAGACGGCGCTCGGGCTGCTCGTCGCCATTCCGGCGGTGTGGTTCTACAACTACCTGACGGGCCGGATCGCCTACTTCAACGTCGAAATGGATAACTCGTCGTCGGAGCTGGTCGACTACTTCATCAAGAAGACGGCATAGTGAAGATTGGTGGATTGGTGAGTCTCCAATCCACTGATTCACCAATTGTTCTGAGGTACCACCCATGGCAATGGATGTTGGCGGGACTAAAGGCGGAGTCAAGTCCGATATCAACGTCACCCCGCTCGTCGACGTCATGCTCGTGCTGCTCATCATCATGATGCTCATCGCACCGATGCTGCAGCAGGGCGTGGCCGTCACGCTGCCCGAAGCCGGGCATACGGCTGACAAGCCCGACACGCAGGACCAGACGGTCATCGCGATTGACGCCACCAGCGCCTATTACGTGAACGCCATCCGCGTCACGAAGGACGATCTCGTGCCGCGCGTCCAGGCGGCGCTCGAGGACAAAAAAGAAAAAATCGTCTACCTGAAGGGCGACAAAGACGCGAAGTACGCCGCGATCATGGACGCAATGGACGCGCTCCGCAAAGCGCAGATTGAAAACATCGCGCTCATCACCGAACGCAAGAAGATCCCCGGCCAGGAAGGGGGAGGGCAGTAGGCATGAAACACGCCCACAAGCACTTCGGCGCCGAGCGCGTCGTCACCGCGGAGGCGCCGCACGCCAGCTCCGACATGAACGTGACGCCGCTCATCGACGTCCTCCTCGTGCTCCTCATCATCTTCATGGCCGCCCTCCCGCTCACGCAGAAGGGGGTCGACGTCAACCTGCCGCTCGAGACGCAGCCGGCGCAGCAGCAGCAGAACAACGACCAGATCGTCCTCGAGTACGACGCCAACGGCAACATCTCGGTCAATCACCAGCCGATGGGCATGGACGTCCTCGAGAGCCGCCTGCGCGACGTGTTCGAATCCCGCAAGGACAAGACGATGTTCATCGTCGGCGATCCGTCGCTCCGGTATGGCCAGATCATCGACGTGATCGACGCGGCCAAAGGCGCCGGCGTCGAGAAGGTCGGCATCGTCACAATGGGCATGCGCAACGAGGGCCAGGGGAAGAGCGGCTCGTAATCGGAAGTCGGAAGTCGGAAGTCGGAATGGTTCTTTCGGGCCGCCCTACCAGGCGGCCTTTTCTCATGCGGGATGCACTGCCGCCTGGCGTTGTATCGCTGACATCCACAACGGCTTTGACTTTCCGTGGACCGAACCGTCGGGGAAGTGAGGGATTCCGGTGTCGACTCCACGGGCCCTGAAGAACAGATTCTGACTTCCGACTTCGCTTGTTTACGGGTTAGAACCGAAAGGCCGCCCGTGAGGGCGGCCCTGAGAGAAGAGAACTCTGAATTCCGACTTCTGACTTCTGACCGCTGCTTTACCCCTTGCCGCTCGCCTTCCGCCTTTGCGCGTCGAGCACCTTGTTGCGCAGCTCGTCGGCCTGATTCAGCAACTGCTTCTGGACCTTGGGATCTTTTTCCGTGTTCGCCTGCATGCGGAGCAGGATGTTCTTGTACGTCATCGCCTCGAGGTAGTTCGGGTTCAGCGACAGCGCCTTATCGTCCATGGCGATGCCCTTCAGGATGTAATCCTTCTTCTCAGCATCCGAAAGGCGGTAGTCCTTCCGCGCCTTGTCCCAGTAATAGGTCGCGATGAGGTGCCAGCCCTCCGGGTTGTTCGGCGCGAGGTTGGCGGCCTGCGTCAAGGCGTCGATCGTCTTGTCGAAGTCACCCTGGCGGTTGTAGAACGCGGCCAGCGCCGTGTAGACGGACGGGTCGTTGGCCTTGACGTCTTTCGCCTTCTGCAGCTCGGCTTCCGCCTCTTCGTAGCGGCCCGCGTCCTCGTACAGCTGGGCGAGCGCCATGTAGTTCTGAGGCTCGTTGGGTTCGAGCTGGATAATCTCCTTATAGACCGGCTCGGCCTTCGCCGGATCGTTCAGCTTGTCGGGCCCGTAGGCGGAGGCGAGATATTCGAGCGACGACTTCTTCCACTTCGGATCCGTGATGTTATCGGCCGCCTTACGGTAGTTCTCGATGGCTTTCTGGATGTAGGCGTCGTTCTGCGGGTCGCCGTTCTTTGCGGGCTTGTACAGCTGGTCGTAGCAGTTGGCCAGGAAGAAATACGCAACGTTGAAGACGGGGGCCTGCTGCAGCGCGGCCTGGTTCTGGACGACGTCCTCGTAGCGGTCGGCGGCCTTTTTGTACTCTTTCGCCTGATAGTACTGGTTCGCGTCCTTGAAGGCCTTGCTCGCCTTCAGGCTGCTGATGGAATACTTACCGCAGCCGGCAGCCGCTACGCTGAGCCCGCAGAGCAGAACCAGCGGGGCCGCCGAAGCCGCGCGAATTCGGATCGTCATGCTGTCCCCTTCTCGCGCCGTTTACAATGGATCAAGGGGGTCAGTATATTGGCGGTGAAAACCGCCGTCAACCGCGGCGACGGGCCGTCGCTCCCCCTCGACAAGCCTCTGTCATTGTTTAGACACCACGATCGATGATCCGGTTCGAGGACCTCGTTGAGAAGGTCCGCGCCACCAACCCCGACGCGGACATCGAGCTCCTCCGCAGGGCTTACGTGTTCTCTGCGTTCGAGCACAAGGGACAGGTGCGCCATTCGGGGGAGCCCTACCTCGTCCACCCGCTCGAAGTGGCGGATCTGCTGGCGGACATGAAGCTCGACGTCGTGGCGGTGGCGGCCGGGCTGCTCCACGACATCGTCGAAGACACCCGGACGCCGATCGAAAAGATCAAGGACCTGTTTGGCGCCGACGTCGCGCATGTGGTCGAAGGCGTCACGAAACTCGGCGCGATTTCCTTCTCATCGAGTGAAGAGCGGCAGGCGGAGAACTTCCGCAAGATGCTGCTCGCGATGGTCGACGACATCCGCGTGATCCTCGTCAAGCTGGCGGATCGGCTCCACAACATGCGGACGCTGCAGCACCTGCCGGAGGAGCGGCGCATCAAGATCGCGCAGGAGACGCGCGACATTTACGCGCCGATTGCGAACCGCCTCGGGATGAGCAAGGTGAAGAACGAGCTGGAGGAGCTCGCCTTCAAGTACCTGGAGCCGAAGGCGTACGGCGCGCTGCGGCAGCAGGTGGAGGCGCGGCGCCGCGCGACCGAGGGGCTCATCGACGAACTCACGAACACGATTTCCGCGAAACTTGCGGAAGCGCAGGTTCCGGTCATGGCGATCGACGGCCGGATCAAGCGCCTCTTCAGCATCCATCAGAAACTCAAACGCCAGAAGATCGATCTCGACCAGGTCTACGATTTCATGGCGCTGCGCATCGTCACGAGCTCGGTGAAGGATTGCTACGCGGCGCTGGGCATCATTCACCAGACCTGGTCGCCGGTGCCGGGGCGCATCAAGGACTTCATCGCGATGCCGCGGCCCAACGGCTATCAATCGCTCCACACCTCCGTCATCAGCGAACGCGGGTTCCCGTTCGAAGTGCAGATCCGCACCGCCGACATGCACCGGATCGCGGAGGACGGGATCGCCGCGCACTGGAAATACAAGGAAGGGCGCGTTGGCGCGGACCGCGACGAGCAGTATTTCCTGTGGCTGCGGCAGTTGCTCGAGTTCCAGCAGGAGGTCCGCGACCCGCAGGAGTTCCTCCAGAACCTCAAGATCGAGCTGTACCCGGAGGAGGTGTACATCTTCACTCCCAAGGGGGAGGTGAAGGCGCTTCCGCGGGACGCCACGCCGGTCGACTTCGCGTACTCCATTCACACCGACGTCGGCCATCAGTGCGTGGGCGCGCGGGTCAACGGCAAGATGGTGCCGCTGCGCACGCGTCTTCGGAACGGCGACATCGTCCAGATCGTCACCGCGCCCGGGCACCATCCGAGCCGCGACTGGCTGAACTTCGTCGCGACCTCGCGCGCGCGCAACAAGATCAAGCACTACATCCACGCGGAGGAAAAGGAACGCAGCCTCGAACTCGGGCGCAAGCTGTTCGAGAAGGAAGCGCGCCGGTTCGGGCTGAACCTGAAGTCGCTCACCGAAGGGCCGGTATTCGACACCTTTCTGTCGGAATCCGGCTATGGCCGGCCCGACGAACTGTTCGCCGCCGTCGGCTACGGCAAGCTGTCGGCGCGCAGCGTGCTGGGGCGGCTGGTGCCGCAGGATCAATTGAAGGAGGCGCCCGAATCGGGCATCGCGAGCGTCGTCCGCCGCGTGCTCGGCACCACCGAAGACAAGATCAAGGTGCGCGGCTTCGACGACCTGATGGTGTTCCGCGCGCGGTGCTGCAACCCGATTCGCGGCGAGAAGATCGTCGGCTACATCACGCGCGGCAAGGGCGTGTCGGTCCACTCCGCGACGTGTCCCAACGTCGTGAACCTTCTCTACGATCCGGAGCGGCGCATCGACGTGGAATGGGACAAGGGAACCGACGGCTCACCGTATACCGTCCGCCTGAGCATTCAGGTCGAAGATCGGCGCGGCATTCTCGCCGACGTCAGCTCGAAGATCGCCGGGATCAACACGAACATCCGCAACGTCGAAGCCCGGACCGACGACGATCAGATGGGGCGGATCGACATGACCGTCGAAATCAACGACCTGAAGCACCTGCAGAAGGTGATCAAATCGTTGCGGAGCGTGGACGGCGTCGTTGACGTGGAGCGGGCGAGCCGGTGAGTCCCGCGGCCGGTCAGGTGAGCGTCGCGATGACGTCGATTTCGATGCGCGCGTTCTTGGGCAGACGTCCCGCCTGAATCGTGGAGCGCGCCGGCGCGGGCGACGTGAAATAGCTCCCGTACACCTCGTTCATTGCGCCGAAGTCGTCCATGTCTGCCAGGTAGACGGTGGAGCGGACCACGTTATCCAGCGACGAGCCGGCGGCCGTCAGGATCTCCCGCAGGTTCGTGATGACGCGATGCGTCTGGGCGGCGATGTCGCCCTGCAGCAACTGACCCGTGGCCGGGTCGAGCGGAATCTGACCCGACACGAACACCAAGCCGCCGGCCTTCACCGCCTGTGAGTACGGGCCGATGGCGGCAGGCGCCGAGGACGTGCGGATCGCGTCGCGCATCAGGCAGCCTTCGTGACTTTGCCCGATCGCAGGCAGCGGGTGCAGACGCGCAGCCGCCTCACCCCGCCGTTGACGAGCGCGCGCACCCGCTGCAGGTTCGGCTCGAACCGGCGCGGGGTCACGTTGTGCGCGTGGCTGATGTTCCGCCCGAAGACCGGGCCCTTCCCGCAGATTTCACACCGCTTCGCCATGATGACGTGTCCTGACTGATCGCGTGTCGATGGAGTCCAGAGACTGCCCTTTCGGGACAGTAAAAACATGAAATTGTAGCACGAGGATGTGCGCGGGGGGTTGCATTTGCTGAGCCGGCCCGTATAATGAGCGGCAATTCCAGTAAAAACAGGCCTGTTTTGCGCGATTTTCTGAGGTATGCGCTTTGCAGTCCAGGTCTGCGGAGGGACAGGACGAATGCCCGACGCGCACGTGCAGGATCAGACGCCGGAAGCGTACTTCAAGGATCTGATTGGGGCGGCGCTGACGCGCCAGCACCTTCACGCCACAGAGTTGACGGAATATTATCTCGTCAATCTCCTGTGCCGGTTCGTGCGCCCGTCCTCACGTATCGCGTTCGCGGACGACTCCGGCGAACCGCTGGCGTTGCGGCTGCGCCGCGCGCTTGAAAGCGCCGGACGGGAGCAGCGCGAACGCCTTCGCAACCTGGGCGATTTCTCCCTCTTTACCTCCGGATTCTTCAGCGACAGCCTGATGCGCAAGGTCGTGGACGTCGATTACTACGTCTCGATG
Source organism: Vicinamibacterales bacterium (assembly GCA_035495555.1). Classification (GTDB taxonomy): domain Bacteria; phylum Acidobacteriota; class Vicinamibacteria; order Vicinamibacterales; family 2-12-FULL-66-21; genus DATJFQ01. Next base: position 36,873 of record DATJFQ010000076.1, on the reverse strand, counting down.
GGTGAGTATGCGTACGGGTCGCTCGGCCGGCGCGACGAGGACGCGTTCGGCGAGGTGTTCACTGAACTCGCCTGCAAGTTCGTCGGGTTCGTCGACGTGCTGAGCGACGTGAGCGAGCACACCTCCGTCGCGTCCAACGCCGACCTCCTGCGGATCTACGAGCGCTGGGCGCGTACCGGCAGCCGCAAAGAGGGTCATCGGCTCCTCGAACGGGGAATTCTCCCGGCTGCCGCCTCCCGACGGATTCAGTAAATTCTGTAATTTCCCGTCGGCTGCGTCCCCTCCAAGGGACATTCCAAGAACCGAAACCGCCTTCACCGGCGTCTAAACCGCAACGAGCGGAAACCGGCGTTTGCAGACTCGGCGGTTTTCCGTTAAACTGAACGGCTTCATAGCTGGCAAATTCATTGCATGGCGAGCGGAGAACGTGCGAAAGGAGTCGGACTCATATGAGCGGGCATAAGGCGTCCCGGGAACAAATGGATCGCGGGCGATACGAGGAACTGAAGAGCATCCTGGAGGATCGCCGCCGCGAGATCGTCAATCAGGTGCAGGAGCGGATGCGCGACGTGCGCGCCGAGGGGGCGGGTGCCACCGTGCAGGGTGTGCTCGACGCCGCGGAAAGCTCCGAAGCCGATATTCAGGATGAGATCGAGTTCGCCCTGATTCAGATGAAGGCGGAGACGCTCACCAAGATCGACGAAGCGCTTCGCCGTCTGGAAGAGGGCAGCTACGGCTACTGCTTCGAATGCGGCGAAGAGATTTCCGAGCGCCGCCTGCGAGCCCTTCCCTTCGCGGTTCGCTGCAAGGACTGCGAAGAGGCCCGCGAGGTCCGGCAGCAGCGCGAGCGCCTGATGGCGCAGCGCCGCGGGGCCGCGTCGCTCTTCATCGACATGCAGGGCTGAAGGCTATCGAGTAATCTTCACATCGGGTAATCGGGGAATCGAAGTGCCGATTGCCCGATTACCCGTTTTTGTGTACCGACGCATCACCAATTCATGACAGACGCCGACGAAGGCAACCAGCCGTCGATTGAAATCGCAGACGAGGTGGAACGGACGCTCCAGGTCCCCCCGGAGCTGCCTGTCCTGCCGCTGCGCGATACCGTACTCTTTCCCAACTCGTTCATGCCCCTGGCCGTCGCACGGGAATCGTCCGTGCGGCTGGTCGAGGACGCCAGCGCCGGAAACCGCGTCATCGGTGTGTTCACCCAGCGAGAGGCCTCGCTGGACGACCCGATGCAGGACGACCTGTTTCAGGTCGGCACCGTCACGCACATTCACAAGTTGTTCAAGCTACCTGACGGGAGCCTGCGGTTGATCGTACAGGGGCTCTCCCGCGTGCACCTCGATCGCGTCGTGCAGACGCGGCCGTTTCTGCGCGCTGCGGTTACGGTGGCGCCCGACGTGCTGCGCGAAGAGGACCACCTCGAGATCGACGCGCTGCAGCGCAACATCAAGAGCAATTTCCAGCAGGTCGTCTCGCTGTCCCCGCTGCTCTCGGACGACCTGCAGGCGCTTGCGGCCAACATCACTGATCCGGCCAAGCTCGCGGACTTCATCGCATCCAGCCTCGCGACGATCGGGACCCCGGTGAAGCAGGAAATCCTCTCCGAGCTGGACGTGCGGGCGCGGATGGATGCGCTCAACCGCATCCTGATCAAGGAACTGGAAGTCCTCGAGCTGGGCTCGCGCATTCAATCGCAGGTGCAGTCGGAGGTGGGCAAGAATCAGCGTGAGTACTTCCTGCGCGAGCAGTTGAAGGCGATTCAGAAGGAGCTCGGCGAAGGCGACGAGCAGGCGAAGGAGATGGAGGAGCTTCGCGCCAAGCTGGACGCCGCTGGTATGCCGGAGGCCGTGCGCAAGGAAGCGGGCCGGGAACTGGACCGGTTATCGAAGATGCCGCCGGCGGCGGCCGAGTACACGGTCTCGCGCACGTATATCGACTGGATTGTGGCGCTGCCGTGGTCCAGGCGCACGGACGACACGCTGGAGATCCGCCACGCGAAAGAGGTGCTCGACGCGGACCACTCCGGCCTCGCCAAGGTCAAGGATCGCATCCTCGAATATCTCGCCGTCCGCAAACTGAATCCCGACGTGAAGGGGCCGATCCTGTGCTTCCTCGGCCCTCCGGGGGTGGGCAAGACTTCGCTCGCGAGATCCATTGCCAGCGCGCTCGGCCGGAAGTTCGTCCGGGTGTCGCTCGGGGGCATGCGCGACGAGGCGGAAATTCGCGGACACCGGCGCACGTACATCGGTGCGCTGCCGGGGCAGATCATCCAGGGCCTCCGTCGGGCCGAGTCGAAGAACCCCGTGTTCATCCTCGACGAGATCGACAAGCTCGGAGCCGACTTCCGCGGCGACCCGGCGTCGGCGCTGCTCGAGGTCCTCGATCCGGAGCAGAACAGCACGTTCCGGGACCACTACCTCGACGTCCCGTTCGATCTCTCGCAGGTGCTGTTCCTGACGACCGCGAACATGCTGGATCCGATTCCGCCGGCGCTGCGCGACCGGATGGAAGTGATCGAGCTCGCGGGGTACACGGAGGAAGAAAAGCTCGAGATCGCCTTCGAGCACCTGATTCAGAAGCAGGTGCGCAATCACGGCCTCACAGCGGAACAGATCGAATTCCAGCGGCCTGCCGTCAGCGAGATCATCCGCGGCTACACGCGCGAAGCGGGCGTCCGGAATCTGGAGCGCGAAATCGGCGCGCTCTGCCGCAAGGTCGCGCGGCGGCGCGCGGAAGGCGACGAAGCGAAGGTCGTCATCACGCCGGAGCTCGTGGTCGAGATGCTGGGGGCGCCGACGTTCCTGGACGAGGAGATCGAGAACCGCACGAAGGACCCCGGCGTCGCGGTCGGGCTCGCGTGGACCCCGGCGGGCGGCGAAGTGCTGTTCGTCGAAGCCTCGCGGATGCAGGGCGGCGGCACCCTGACACTCACCGGTCATCTCGGCGACGTCATGAAGGAATCCGCGCGCACCGCGCTCTCATGGTTCCGCGCCAACGCCGCCCGCTACGGCGTCGATCCCGCGTTCTACAAGGATTCGGAGATTCACCTGCATGTGCCGTCGGGCGCCGTCCCGAAGGACGGCCCGTCCGCGGGTGTGACGATGGTGTCGGCGCTCGCCTCGGAGTTGACCGGCCGGCCGGTCCGCGGCGACATCGCGATGACCGGGGAGATTTCGCTCTCCGGACGCGTCCTGCCCGTCGGCGGCGTCAAAGAGAAGGTCCTCGCCGCCCGTCGCCACGGGATCACGGAGCTGGTCCTTCCCAGGCAGAACGAGAAGAACGTCACCGAGGACCTGACGGAGGACCTGCGCCGCGAGCTGACGATTCATTACGTGACGGAAATTTCCGACGTACTCGCCATCGCATTGACGCCATCACCGGCGCAGACGACCACGCCCATGCCCGCTGAGCGATTCGCCAGGCTCGGAGGAGCCAATCAGTGAATGATGGGGAGTCGCGCATCGCCCGAGTGGCGCTGCTCGTCTCCCTCGCGATCGCCTGGCTGAACCTGCTGCTCACGTCCCGATGGGCGCAGGTGCCAGGGTCGTTGAACGGAGGTAAGAAACCGTTCTTCATCACCGCGCTGCTGATTGCGTCCGCTCTCGCGTGGCGGGCACGCCCGGGCCGCGCGCGCGCCGGATCCCTGCCGGTTGTGACTCTCGCCGCCGGCAGCATCATCCTCGCCTCGGCGTTTCTCTCCTGGTTTCCGCCAGGCACCTGGAATCTCGTTCCGTTCCTCGACGACTGGCCGCCGCGGTTTCAAAGCACCCTGCAGGGCGTCGCGCTGTTGCGGCACGCGACGTTCACCGGGTGGCAATGGGCGTTCCTCGGCGGCTATCCTGTGGTCACCGACGTCACGCAGGACCTCACGATTTGGGGCGCGTTGCCGATGCTCCTCCTCGGGCCGGCGCGAGGGTTCCATGCGCTGCACCTGCTCCTCTTCGCTGCGATCCCGCTCCTCGTCTGGCTCGACCTGTCGCTCGAGAACGGCGGCCGCGACGACATCCGCGCGGCCGCGACAGGGTTCGCGGCGCTGTTCGCTGCCAGCTACGGCTATATCCTGGTTCGCAGCGGCGACACCAATTCACTGGCCGGCGTCGTGTCGGTCGCGTTGGTCCTCTACGCAGCGCACGCGGCACGCCGCGGTTCCCGCGTGGCATCAGCAACCCTGCCCCTCGCGCTCACGATCTGCTATTACAGTCACCGCGGCTTTTTCTTCTACGCCCTCTGCTTCCTCGCCGTTGATGCGGTTGTGTCACGCGACTTGGCGTCGCTCGTGCGGGCGATAGTGTCGGCGGCAGCCGCAATCGTGGCAGGCCTCGCCGACAGTTGGGAGTTGTGGCGGTATCCGTCTTACTTCCTCGCGAACAACGTGGCGCTGCATCCCGCGCCGTTCGCACTTTCCTCGTTTGCACGGCAGCTGTATTACAACGTCGAGATCCTCACGAGACCGGGACGCTGGTTCAACGATTACACCGGCCTGACGACCGTGCTGTTGCCAGTCGTTGCGGTGGCCGCATGGATCGCGAAGGGCCGCGCACGCACCTACGCCTGGTTCACGCTTGGCGTCGCTGCGATGGTGCGGCTGAACTATCAATGGTTCGGGTACGTGTTCATCCGTCCCATTCACCTGCTGCCCGTGTTCCTGGCGCCGGTCTGCGCGTGGATCGTCTGCCGGATGAGCGGCGGGAAAGCGCTGGGGTGGGCACTCACGGCCGTTTTCGTGCTTTATATCCAAATCGTGTTCTTTCAGGTTCAGCACGTGCCCGGCGTCGAGTCGTACGCGCCAGCGCTGGTGCAGCGGATCCGCACGGCACCCGGGTATCTGGTGCTGGTCGAAAACGCGTTTCATCGGGATGTCGATACGACGAGCGGGGAGTCGGTTCCGACGCCGTTTCCGTCGCATTTCGAGGCGCTGCTGCCCGCTGCCACCGGCCGGCTGCTGTACGCCGGCATGTGGGACGGGTGGCAGTGGACACCGTACCGCGACCAAATCTTCGCGAGCGGTACCTTCAGAGGACAGCCGCTTGCGTCCGTGGACGGGGCGACGCTGCTGGCCGAGCTGCACCGGTGGGGTGTTGTCAGCCTCTTCGTGTGGAGTGTCCCCGCGCTGCGGTTCCTCGATTCGAACAGCGGCTTTCATCGTGTGGGTGTCGCCGACCGCTGGACGGAATTTCGCGTCGATCGGCCGGACGGTCGATCCGCAGTGGCGGACACAGGCACTGCGGCACTGTTCGATCAGTCACCACATGGCGGGCGGGTCAGACTCCAGGGAGTGCGCGCCGGCAGCCGCGTCATCCTGCGCGCGAACTACCATCCGGCGTGGACCGCCAGCGTCGGTCAGGCGCCGATTCCGATCAGCGACGCCGGAGGTCAGTTGGCGTTCCTGGCGCCCCGCGACGGCACTTATGAGGTACAACTGACATATCCGCAGCACCCTTGGCTGATTGGGATTGCGATCGCCGCTATCACTATCGGCGGATGGGGTTCCGCCGCCGTCAGCGGTCGCACGTCGGTTCGCCAGTCGCTCGCAGCGACGTAAGCGGTCCGACCCGTCCGTCCGGTGCGTAGTGCGCGAACAGCCGCGCGAGCCTCTCGCTCTGGCCGTAGTAGGCCAGAAAATCGATCCCGCGCCGCCCGCGCGGAGGCAACGCGAGCGGGTCCTCGACCAGCAGCAGCGCAGGCGGTTTCGAGCACAGATCGTTTTCGACCTGCAGGAAAAACTCGCGCTCGGTGGCGCTCATCGCGTCGGGTGCATGCGGTCTGAACGGCGGACCATGCGAGTCCTGCTCCGCATACAGGCCCGGCAGAAACCACATCGAGTTCTGGCGCAGCGACCACGCGGCCACGGTGTAGTTCACGGCGGGGAATGCGGGGTAGATGAGCGTTCGCATGCTCAGGACGGCCAGCGGCCCGGCCGGTGCTTCGTGCTCAATCTGCGCAATCAGCGGCGACACGAGATCCGCGGCGTCCGGATGCCGCACTTGGACGACATCGCGCGCTGTCCAGATCACCAGACCAGCGCTGAACGCCAGACCGAGGGTACGCATGCCGCCGCGCACGCTCGCAGCAATGTGTGGCGCGATTTCGAGCAGCGTTGCAACGCCGCTGATCGCGAAGGCGGCCAGGAACACGCGCGCGGGATACATCTGGTACGTCCAGCCCTTGAACTGCAGGAGCGCCGCGGCCAGAAATCCTGTCGCAGCGGCAAACAGCAGAATCGGCGTGCGGTCGCCAGACCGCCACCGGATTGCCGCAACCGCCATCGCGCTGGCAGTCCACACCTGCACCGCCGGAACACGCAGCAGGGATGCTTCCGAATCGAGCCCGCCATACACTTCGCGCACCTGTTGAAGCACGTGCAGGTATGCCGGCGTGAGCGTCAGCACCAGCGCTGCGTAAGTCACGATTGTGACTGCCGCCGCGATCAGTTGTGGCCGCCTGAATCCCAGCCGGAACCAGAAGAGCGCGGCAGCCTCGACTGCAACCCAGGCGAGCACGAAATGCGGCTTGATCGCGAACCCGAGTCCGCCGGCTATGCCGATCGCGACGGCGGCCGCGCGGCTCCGGCTTGCCGCCCTATCAGCAGTCGTCACAACATACGGCAGCGCCAGGAGCACCGCGACGTGCTCGCGCTGCCCAAAATCTCCCTTCGGGTACAAGAGACATAAGAACACGAGGCCTGCCGTGGTTGCGAATGCGAGCGACTGCGACTGCCTCCGAATGGACCGCCAGCACACGGCGAGTGCCGCCAGCGCGACCATGAAGACCCAGACCTTGAAGAGAGCCGGCGCCGGTGTGCCGAGCGCGCGCGCGACGGCCACGGGCGGCGTCGACAACCACACAATCAGGGGCGGGTTCGTGTCGACCACGTCCCGGTACAACGTGGCGCCGTCGAGCCACCGTCCCGACATATACAGATACCAGGCGGCGTCATGATTGACGTACGCCCCGCTGAGTGCCACCGCTGCGAGCACCGCCAGAACCATCGACAGCGCGGCCGTCGCGCTCGCGGCTCCCTTCATGCCGACCCCACCAGCCGCGCTGCGGGGGCGAGGAAGTTTCGAATGGGTACGAGGCAGGAAATGGCCAGCAGCGGTCGTATACCGCAGCAACCGGCGCGGGACCGCGCTACAGTTTTCTTCGCATGCGTCTCTTCTACTCGCCGCAATACGAGCTGTCGCTTCCTGGTCACGTGTGGCCGACGGCCAAATACCGGCTGGCGATCGAGCGGTTGGCGCAACGCTCGGCATTCGTCATCGAGGAGCCGGCCGCCGCGTCGTGGGAGGACCTGGCGCTGGTGCACACGCGCGAATATCTGCACAAGCTGCGGCTCAACACGCTGACGGCGAACGAGATCGCCACGCTCGAGGTGCCGTGGCGGCCCGGGCTGGCCGATCGCTTCCGCCTGATGGTCGGCGGCACCTGTCAGACCGCGGCCGCCGCGCTGGCGGACGGCGCTGCCGCGCACGTCGGCGGCGGTTTGCATCATGCGTTTGCCAACCACGGCGAAGGGTTCTGCCCGCTGAATGACATCGCGGTCGCGATCCGCAGCAGTGCGCGCCGCGCCGCTGTCATCGACTGCGACGTCCACCATGGTAACGGCACGGCGATGATCTTCGAACGCGATCCGGAGGTCTTCACGTTCTCGATCCACCAGCAGCACAACTATCCTCTCTTCAAGCCGCGCAGCGATCTCGACGTCGGCCTGGAAGACGGGACCGGCGATCAGGAGTACCTCGCGGCCCTCGCGGGCGCGTTGCCGACGGTGCTTGCCCACGGGCCGGAGCTGGTCGTATACGTGGCGGGTGCCGACCCGTACGAGGGCGACGCGCTGGGCGGTTTGAAGCTCACGAAGGCGGGGCTCGCCGCGCGCGATCGGATGGTGATCGGTGCGGTTTGCGACGCGGGGATTCCGATTGCCGTCGTCCTCGCCGGCGGCTACGCGCCTGACATCACCGACATCGTCGACATCCATGTCGCAACGATTGAAGCGCTCGACGCGATCGTCAACGCGCGACGGGAACCTGATGGCGGCGGCTGATTCGCTCAGGGCGAACGGATCCGCCACAACGCGCGGGGTCATTTCCCCATCAGAGCAGCGCGAGACCGACGATCGTCTTCATGTCCACGATCTCGCCGCGCCGGACCATGTCGCGCGCCTCGCGTAGCTCGAACTCGCGCGCCTCGATGTCTTCGTCCTCGTCGACCGCCGCAGGCTCCGACGCCTGCTCGAGTCCCGATACCCGGAAGAAGATCATCTCCTCGTCGCAGTAGCCGGGCGTCGGATACAGCGCCGAGAGGCGCACGACCGTCCCGGGTACCTGTCCGATTTCTTCATGGCACTCCCGCGCAGCCGCGTGTTCGGGCGTCTCCCCCTCGTCCACGCTGCCCGCCGGAAGCTCCCAGAGCCATGCGTTCACCGCATACCGATACTGGCGGATCAGGATGATGCGTCCGGGTTCCGGCACGGGCGCAATGACGACGGATTTCGAATGGCGTACGACATCCTGCGTACTCTCCCGCCCGTTCGGCAGCTTCACATGATCGCGATCGACGTTGAAGACTTTTCCCGTGAACACGCGTTCAGACGCGAGTTTTTCAGCTGGTTGATCCGACATGATTGGTTGGGAATTGGGAGTTGGGAATTAGTCGTTTTCACCCGTGGCCTGCTTCTCGCGAATGTCGTCGAGCACTGCCTGCAGGTCGTCTGGCAATGGCGACTCGAACTCGAGCTGTCGGCCGTCCGTCGGATGGGTGAAGGCCAGCCGTGTCGCGTGAAGGAATGGGCGCTCGAGCCGCTGCACGGCGCGAACATCGCCGGGCACGTGCCGATGCACGCCGCCGTAGGTCTGATCTCCGACGATCGGATGACCGATGGCGTTGAGGTGCACGCGGATTTGATGCGTGCGCCCCGTGGCGATCGCCAGGCGCAGCAGCGACACACCCTTCAGATGCTCGGCGCGCGTGACACGGGTCACCGCGCTGCGTGCCCGGCGTGCGCGCGTAGACATCTTCTGTCGATCCTTCGGATCGCGTCCGATCGGCGCGTCGATCCGGCGTCCCGCCTGCACGACGCCCCAGACGAGCGCGATGTACTCCTTTTCAACTTCGCGGTCGTGGAACTGCCGCGCGAGCGCGTGGTGCGCGGCATCGTTCTTCGCGACCACCATGAGACCGGAGGTACCACGGTCGAGGCGATGCACGATCCCCGGCCGCAGCTCGCCGCCGACACCGCTCAGGTCGTCCACATGGTGCAGCAGGGCATTGACCATCGTCCCGCTCGGGTGGCCCGCTGCGGGATGGACCACCATGCCCGCTGCCTTGTCGATGACGACGATGTCGGCGTCCTCGAAGACGATGTCGAGCGGGATGTCTTCCGGGGCCGCGGTCGCCTCCAGGGGCGCGGGCAGATCGATCGTGAACTGCTGGCCCGTCTTCACCGGGGTGCTCGGGCGGAGCGCGCCAGCGTCGGCGGTGACGCGGCCGTCCCTGATGAAGCGCTGAATCTGGGAACGCGAGCAGCCCGTCAGAACGGCCGCGAGGAAGGCGTCCAGGCGCAGGCCGTCATGGTCGTCATCGACGAGGACGGAGCGCCGCTGGGGCTCAGCCGGCATGCGACGGGTGTCGTCGCCCGAGGCCGATCATATCGAGCAGCACGAGCACGGCGCCAACCGAAATGGCCGCGTCGGCGAGGTTGAAGGCCCAGAAATGGGCGTCGCCCCAGTAGACGTCGACGAAATCGACGACGTAGCCGGAGATGGCGCGATCCATCAGATTGCCGAGGGCGCCGCCCAGGATGAGCGCCAGACCGATTCGCGACAGCCGTTCGTGCGAGCCGAGCTGACGGGCGTAGAGGGAGATCGCGACCAGCGCCACACCGGCAATGACGATCATCACGGCCGACTTGTAGGGAAAGTCTGCCGCGTTCATCAGGCCGAAGGCCGCACCCGTGTTCTGCACGTGGGTGAAGTCCAGGAGGTTCGGGATGATCGAATGGCTCTCCTGCAGCGGCAGCAGCCGCTTGACCAGAAGTTTCGAGATCTGATCGACGGCGACGACGCCGGCGATGATGACCAGCTCGAGCGCGGTCACGATGGGACCGCGCGCCGCATGCTGGTGCACCGGGGAATCCGGCGGATGGGCGTCGAACGCGGTGGAGTCCATGATTACGTGGTTCCCTGCGGGGCCTGGGCCGCAAGCGCCGAGACGCATCGTGCGCACAGACCCGGGGAGTCGGGATCGCCGGCGAGCGCCGGCAGCACTCGCCAGCAGCGCTCGCATTTATGCCCTTCAGCGCGCGTGACGGACACGCTCACGCCATCAGATCCGCTGACGTCGAGCGACACCTGCGACACGATGAACAGCATCGGCAGGTCCGCTTCCGAACGCTGGAGCAGCCGTCCGGCTTCGCCGCCTGCGGTGAGCGACACCCGCGCCGCGAGCGACGTGCCGATCTCCTTCGCCTGCCGTGCCGTTTCCAGCACGCGGTTGACCTCGTCGCGTACCGCGATGAGCTGCTGCCATCGGCTGCTCAACTCCGAATCCATCAGACGATCGACATCGCTCGGGAACTCCGCGAGATGCACGCTCTCCGCGCGAGGACCGGGAAGATGGCGCCACAGCTCGTCGCAGGTCACCGGCAGGATCGGCGCGAGCAGCCGCGCCAGGCCGTCGGCGATCACATACATCGCCGTCTGCGCGGACCGCCGTTCGAGCGACGCGGCGCCCAACGTGTACAGACAATCCTTCGAGACGTCCGCGTAGAACGCGCTGAGATCCACGGTGACGAACTGGTTGACGGTCTGGAAGATCGATGGATAGTCGTAGCTTTCGTACGCGCGCAGCGACGCTGACGCCGCCGCGGCATACCGGTCGAGCGCGTAGCGGTCGACTTCCTGCATCGCGTCCAGCGGCACACGATCGACGCTCGGATCGAAGTCGTACAGGTTCGAGACGAGATAGCGCATCGTGTTGCGGATCTTGCGGTACGCCTCGGTGACACGCTGGAGGATCTGTTTCCCGACACGAAGCTCTTCGCGGAAATCGCTCATCGCGACCCACAGACGCAGGGTTTCCGCCCCGCTGTCCCTGATCACCTCCTGCGGCGCGATGACGTTGCCGACCGACTTCGACATCTTGCGTCCGTCGACGTCGATCAGGAATCCGTGCGTCAGCACCTCGCGAAACGGGGGACGTCCGCGCGTGCCGAGTCCGACGAGCAGCGAACTCTGGAACCAGCCGCGGTGCTGATCGCTGCCCTCGAGGTACATGTCTGCCGGCCACGTCAGTTCCTGACGGAACGGCAGCACGGCTTCATGGCTCGAACCCGAGTCGAACCAGACGTCGAGAATGTCGCGTTCCCGCTCGAACGAGCTGCCGCCGCAGGACGGGCACGTCAGGCCCTCGGGGATGAACTCTTCGATTGGCCGCTCGTACCAGGCATCCGCGCCGTATTCGTCGAAGACGGACGCGGCACGCTCCACGAGCGGCGCCGTGAGAAGGGCCTCGCCGCAGCTCGTACAGTCGAGCGCAGGAATCGGCACACCCCATGCGCGCTGGCGCGAGATGCACCAGTCGGGACGATTGACCAGCATGTTGTAGATGCGGTCGCGCCCCCACGCCGGAATCCACCTGACGTCGCGGTCGATCGCATCGAGTCCCGCCTGGCGCAGCGTCTTGCCGCCGACGACGGGATCGCCGTCCATTCGGATGAACCACTGCGACGTCGCGAGAAAGATGACCGGGTTATGACACCGCCAGCAGTGCGGATACTGATGCTCGAAGGACTCGCGATGCCACAAGCGTCCGCGCTCGTCCAGCGCGGCTTCAATCGTCGGGTTCGCGTCGAACACCCGCATCCCGCCGAAAAGTTCGACGCTCTCGAGGAATCGGCCGCCGGGCCCCACAGGGGCATAGATATCGAGTCCGTAGCGCACGCCGGTGTGGAAGTCGTCAGCGCCATGCCCAGGGGCCGTGTGGACGGCGCCTGTGCCTGCCTCCAACGTGACGTAATCGCCAAGCACGCCCAGCGACGTCCTCGCATAGAGGGGGTGCTGAAAACGGATCCGTTCCAGGTCCGCGCCTTTCATCCGTGCGATTGGCGGCCCGAAACTGCGGCCCGCTGCCGCGGCCACCTTGTCAGCGAGCGCTTCAGCGACGATGACGCCGCGTCCGTCGACGTCGTAGGCGCCGTAGTCGAAGTCAGGGTGAAACGCGATGGCGAGGTTCGACGGGATCGTCCAGGGCGTCGTCGTCCAGATGAGCACCGAGACGTTGCGGCCGGCGAGCGCGGGCACACGCGCGGCGAATTCTCCGACGCTCTCAGGAGCCAGCGGGAACTCGACGTAGATCGATGGCGACGTGTGCGACTCGTACTCGACTTCCGCTTCGGCGAGCGCGGTCCGGCAATGAATGCACCAGTGGACGGGCTTCTTGCCCTTGTAGACGAGCCCCTGCTCGACGAACCGGCCCAGCGCGCGGGCGATCGCGGCCTGATACCGGAAATTCATCGTCAGATACGGGTCGTCCCACTCGCCGAAAATCCCGAGGCGTTTGAACTCTTCCGTCATGACGCCGATGAACCGCTCGGCATAGGCGCGGCAGGCACGCCGGAAATCGGCGGCGCTCATGTCCCGCTTCTTTGCGCCCAGTTCGCGGTCGACCTTCAGTTCGATCGGCAGTCCGTGGCAGTCGTAGCCCGGGACGTACGGGGAGTCGTAGCCCGCCATCGTCTTCGATTTGACGACGAAGTCCTTCAGGATTTTGTTGAGGGCAGTCCCGAGGTGGATTTGACCGTTGGCGTAGGGCGGCCCGTCGTGGAGAACGAATTTCGGTGCGCCCGCGCGGCGCTCTCGGATGCGCCGGTACAGATCCATCTCATCCCAGCGCTTCAACGCCACCGGCTCGGTCGCCGGCAGGTTGGCTTTCATGGGGAAGTCGGTATGCGGCAGGTTCAGCGTGTCTTTCCAGTCGGCCACTCATTTAATTGTACAGAAAGAAGGAAGAGCGCGAAGACAGCAGCCGGCGACGAGGGGGATTTCTCGACGAAAAAGGCCGGCTGGATTGCTCCAGACCGGCCTTTTCAGAACCCGTTTCGATCTGTGTTACCCGATGACGCTTACCGGCCTCCGACGTTGACCGTCACCTGGAACGAGCCCTGGTTATCGGAGAAGCCGTCGTCGTTGATCCCCAGGAACAGCTGACCCGTTGCCGGGGCGGTCACGGTCGTGCGGCTGCCGATGGCGAACGGCGTGTTGCCGATGCGGCCGATCAGCGCGCCGGCGGGGATACGCGGCATCGCCGCCCGCGGCGCAAGCCGCCCGCTGCGCGCGCCGTCCACCGAAGCCGTGTCGTTCGCGTCAGGGCTGATCTGGACCTGGCCCGACGCGCTGAACGTCAGACGCTGGCCTTTGGTCACCGTGATCCCCGTAGCGGTCCAATCCTGATTGCCGTTGACGGTAAACGTGTTGCCGTTGGGAGCAACCTGACCGGTGGTGGCGACCGCATTGGTGTTCGCGGGCCTGGACATGATGATCTCGGCCACGTCGGAGGACGTGTAATCCTGGTTGCCATTTGCGGTCTTGACCGTCAGACGGAGCGGTGACGTCCCACCGATATCGTCGAGCTGGCCGTTGACCGTCTGGCCGTTCCGGAGCACCACGACCGGGCTGCCGTTGTACTTGGACCAGTCGACGCCACCGCCGAAGTCGATCGCGGCGACCTGGCTCGGCGGTATCTGGCGGTCCTGGCCGTTCACGCGCACCGTGTAGCCCGAGGCGTTCAAATCGACGAGCTGGCCGGACACCTGTTCGCCGGACGTAAGCGTAACTGTTGCGTTTTCTTGTGCCTGAACCGGAGCGGCCACCGCAAGCGCCGCGGCACAAACCAGGCCCAGGACTGTCCGTTTCACCATCGTTATCTCCTCCGTTCCCTTCATACCCTTTTTGTCACGGCCTTGCGGTGCAAAGCGCGATCCAGCGAAAATGGCCGATTTCAGGCCACTTTTCGCACTTCGTCGCCCCGTATAATGAGCAATCATGCTCTCGTCCGGTGCTGTTACTACGCACGCCGCCACGCGAACCGCCCGCCTCGATAACGGATTGAACCTCCTCATCCAGGAGGTGCACACGGCGCCGCTCGTGTCCGTGTGGTGCTGGTATCGCGTGGGATCCGGCGATGAACACCCTGGCCGCACCGGTGTCTCGCACTGGGTCGAGCACATGAATTTCAAGGGGACCCGCAACATTCCCCGCGACGACATGAAAGGCATCGTCGAACGCTTCGGCGGCAGTTGGAACGGCTATACCTGGATCGATCAGACAACGTACCTCGAGACGGCAGGCACGGACGCTCTCGACACACTCCTTTTCATCGAAGCGGAGCGCATGGCCTCCGGCCTCTACGAACCCGCCGAGTGCGAATCGGAAAGGACCGTCATCATCTCCGAGCTGCAGGGCGGCGAGAACGATCCCGATCAACTGCTCGATACCGAAGTGACCGCGACGGCGTTTCGCCAGCATCCGTACCGGCATCCCACGATTGGATGGCTCGACGATCTGCGCACGATGACGCGCGACGACCTCTACGGCTACTACCGCTCCCACTACGTTCCGGATAACGCAACCCTTGTCGTCGTCGGCAACGTGGACGCCGACGACGTGCTGAGGCGCGCGGAGCGGCACTTCGGCCGCATCCCGTCGGGACCGGCGCCGGAGCGGCGGCGGCCGGCGGAGCCGGCGCAGATCGGCGAACGCCGGGTCAACCTGGAGCGCGAAGGCACGACCGCGTATCTGAAGTTCGCGTGGCACGCTCCCGCCGCCCGCGACCCCGATTTCTTTCCGATGCTCGTGCTCGATGCGGCATTGACCGGCGCGAAAGGGACGAATCTCTGGAGCAGCTTTCGCGGTACGCCGCCGCAGCGACGATCTCGCCTGTACGTCGCGCTGGTCGAACGTGGATTGGCCTCGATGGTCTCCGGTGCGCTGATCGCCACGGCCGATCCGTTCCTGTACAGCCTCTCGCTCACCGCCATGCGCGACGTCTCGCTTGCAACGCTCGAAGGCGCGGCGCTCGAAGCGATCGACGCCGTCCGCCGTGATGGGCTGACGCCGGACGAGGTCTCGCGCGCGAAGCGGCAGTTGAAGGCGAGGCTCGTCTTCGAGGTGGACAGCGTGACGAGCCTTGCGCACCAGCTCGGATACTTCGAGACGACCGTCGGCAGCGGCTTCTTCGAGACGCTGAGGCCGTGCGTCGAAGCGGTGACCCCGGAGCAGGTCGCCGATGTGGCGCGCCGTCGGCTTGGCCGCGACACCCAGACCGTTGGCTGGTTTCAGCCGGTGACGCGATGAGGGCGGGCGTGTCGACCGCGGGCTTGACGCCGGTCCGCCAGACGCTCGACAACGGGGTCGTCGCTATCGTGCAGGAGACCGCGTTTTCACCGGCGGTCACCATCTCGGTCGCCGTACGCGCCGGCAGCGTGTACGAACCGCCATCGCACCCGGGCCTCGCGGCATTTCTCGGCCGCGTCATAGACCGCGGGACGAGCCGGCGGAGCGCAGAGACGATCGCTGAGGCGCTCGACGATCGGGGGGTTGTCCTCCGCGCCTCGACGAATCGACACGTGCAGACGATCTCCTGCACCTGCCTGGCGGAGGACTTCGGGGAGATGCTGGCACTTATCGCGGAGATCGTCCGCGAGCCCGCGTTTCCGCAGGATGAAGTCGACAAGCGGCGGGCAGAAACGATCACCTCCATCCGTCAGGACCTCGACAATCCGGGCGTGCGCGCAGCCGAGGCGCTGCAGGCCCTGCTCTACGGCGCCGATCATCCATACGGGCAACCGGCGAAAGGATCGGTCGAGAGCGTCGAACGGTTCACCCGCGGCGATTTGCTGGCATTGCACGGGAAGACCTTCGCGCCATCGTGCGTTTCGGTCGTCGTCGTGGGCGACGTGCGAACCACCGGCGCGCTCGATGACGTCGCCAGCGCGTTCGGCGCGTGGAACGCCACCGCGACGGCGGACGCAACCGTCCCTCCGATTTCAGTCGAACAGCGACGCCGGGAGATCCGGATCGAGATGCCGGAGAAGCCGCAAAGCGACGTGGCGTACGGCTTCGTCACAATCAGCCGTCTCGATCCCGCCTATTACGCGTATTGGGTGATGAACAACATCCTCGGCCAGTTCGGGCTCGGCGGTCGGCTGGCCGAGAATATCCGCGAGCGGCAGGGGATGGCGTACTACGCGTTCAGCGGCTTCGATCCGAGTCTCGGTCCGGGCCCGCTCGTGATCCGCGCAGGGGTCGATCCGCGCAATGTCGATCGAGCGATTGCGGCGATTGACGCCGAAGTCGCCGCGCTCGGCTCCGCCGGCCCCACGGAGCGCGAGATGGCCGAGACGCGCCAGTACCTGATCGGATCGATCCCGCGCCTGCTGGAGACGAATCCGGGCATCGCCGCGTTCCTGCAGTTGTCCGAGTTCTTTGGCCTCGGACTCGACTACGATCGCCGCCTGCCCGCCTTGATCGACTCCGTGTCGATCGAGCAGGTGCGCGCCGCGGCCGCGGCGGTCCTGCACCCCGAGCGGGCCGCGCTCGCCGTCGCCGGACCGGTCGCGCACGCGTGACCAGGGCCGTATTTTTCGACGTCGACTTCACGCTGATTCATCCGGGCCCGGCGTTTCAGGGCCATGGATACCGCGACTTCTGCGCGCGATACGGTGTCGACGTACGGGCGGATCGATTCGATGCGGCGGTCGCGGCCGCCTCGTCGCTGCTCGACGCCGAGGGGCGGCCTTACGATCCGCAGGTGTTCGTCGAATACACGGCCCGCATCATCACCGGAATGGGCGGCACGGGCCCCAACGTCGAGGACGCCGCGCGCGCGATTTACGACGAATGGGCGGCCTGCCACCACTTCACGTTGTACGAAGAAGTCCCGGAGGTGCTCCGAGGTCTGCACAGCGACGGGTACACGATCGGCCTGATCTCGAACACGCAGCGCTCGCTGACGGAGTTCGAGCGCCACTTTGCCCTCGAAGGCTTGTTCGCCGTCGCGCTCTCCTCGTCTGACCACGGCTACATGAAGCCGCATCCGAGCATTTTCGAGGCGGCTCTGCGGCAGGCGGGCGTGACGGCGGCCGACGCGATGATGGTCGGCGACAGCGTCCCGCACGACATCGAAGGCGCGCGTCGGCTCGGCATGCGGGGCGTGCTGGTCGCGCGCTCGCGCCTGTCGGTGGACTGTCCGCCCGACATTCCGGTCATTCAGAACCTGCGAGAACTGCCCGCGCTGCTGTAGTGCGGCGTGCGGGTGCGGTGTGCGGCGTGCGGCGTGCGGAATGGGTCGCGCGCAGAGCGGGTTGCGGGCGCCTGCCTCAGCCCGCATTCGTAGCGCAGGCCTTCAGGCCTGCCTCACCGCGCTCTCAGTCCCGAAGCGCCAGCAGATACTGTCCGCGCTGCTGCTCACGCGAGAGGAAGAAGTCGACGACGCGATAACCGCGTGAGAGATAAGTCTGGAAGATGGCTCGCGAAAAAAGGCGCCACTCCAGTGCGAGGGCGTCGTCCTGCTGCTGGATCTCGTCGTAGTTTCCGGGAATTTCCACGAGCAGCCGCCGATCGGTGAGGTCGAGGGCTGCCGCACCAGGAGCGAGCCACCCGTCGCGGACCGTTGATGGATTGGCGAGCGGAGCGGACGCAACCCCGGCGTCGCGCATGAGCGGCATCGCGCGCGCGCCGATCCGCCGTTCGACGTGTGGTTCACGCAATTTCCACTCGGCGACGAACCGATCGGTCGGCGAGCCATGGTGGAGCGGGCTGCTCGAGTCGCCGTAGATATTCTCTTCGTACTCTTCGACCACGACCCCGAGACGGGTGAAATTGAAATACGCGTTCAGCGCCTGCAGCGGATCGAACGTCCACTCGATGAGCGTGATGCCGGCGGCGAGCGCCGCTTCGCGCTGCGCAACCTTGAGCCGAACGCCGAGGCCCGCGTCGCGCGCTCCCTCGCGCACCCCCAGCATGTGCGACCACTGCGTGAGTTGCCCGTCTTTCACCGCAGGTATGGAGTAAACGAATCCTTCCATCTCGCCTGCGTCGTCGAACGCGCCGAGCAGGATACCGCCGCGGCGTATCGAGACGATGAGCACCGGGGGCGGGACGACGTCCTCGGCGTCTGCGTAACGCCAGATCTCGCGCTCGAGCGCGGCCACGCGCCGGCACTCGTCAATTGTGGTCAGGGGCCGTATCAGCATTCAACCTTCCGCACTCCGCCCGCCGCATTCCGCACTCCGCCCTCCGCACTCCGCACTCCGCGCTCCGCCGGCGCCGCACTCCGCCCGCCGCCCTCCGCGCGCCGCCCGCCGCACTCCGCCCGCCGCGTCTATCCCGGCGGCCACCCCAGCCGTCGTCCCGCGAGCAGGTGGAGATGCACGTGAAACACCGTCTGGCCGGCGTCCGCGTTCGTGTTGAAGACGGTGCGGAAGCCGCCGTCGGCATAGCCTTTCGCGCTTGCGATCGCGGCGGCGCGGCGGGCCAGCTCGCCCACGATCGCGTCGTCGTCAGGCGTGAGATCGGTCAGCCGCTCGATGTGGCGCTTGGGGATCACCAGCGCATGCAGCGGCGCCTGCGGGTTGATGTCGTTGAAGGCGAGCACCCGCTCGTCTTCATAGACGATCGAGGCGGGGATCTCGCGGTTGACGATGCGGCAGAAGAGGCAGTCGGCCATCACACGCTCCGTGCAGCAGCGAGTGTCAGAACGCGGGGGATGTCCTGCAAATCGTTGCGGGACGAGACCACTCGCCACCCGTGCCGTTGCGACGATTCACTGACGCGCTCGAGCTGATCGTACCCCAGCTCCACGATCAGGCGGCCGGTCGGCGAGACCGCCTCCGCGCCTGCCTCGAGCAGCAGTTCGTACACGTCGAGGCCCTCGATCCCTCCAAAGAGCGCGACGTGAGGCTCGTGGTCGCGGACCTCCGGCGGAAGCCCTGGAGCGGCGGTTGACCGCACGTATGGGGGATTGGAGACGATGAGATCGGCGGGCCTGAAGGGTTCCGCGATCGTCACGGAACCAGTGGGCACACGGTGGAAGGCGATGCGCTCCGCCGCACCGTTCCGCGCCGCGTTGCGGCGAGCCACCTCGAGCGCCGGGCCAGAAACGTCCGTTGCGACGATCTGCGCGTTGGGGTATTCACGGGCGAGCGCCACGGCGAGGCAGCCGCTGCCGGTGCCGACGTCGACGATCCTGAGCGTGGAGGTCGTATCGGGGAATTGCTGCAGCGCCTCTTCCACGATCAGTTCGGTCTCCGGCCGGGGTGTCAGCACGTCGGGCGAGACCTCGAAATCAAGCCCCCAGAACTCGCGGATACCGATGATCTGCGAGGACGGCTCGCGGGCGGCGCGGCGGGCGATCAGCGCGTCATATGCGGGATCGAGTTGCGGCGGGGCGGAATCCCGGAGCGAAGTAATCAACCGTGCGCGATCCCAACCGAGCGCGTGGCGGGCGAGTAGTTCGGCGTCGTTCGCCGCTTCCTTGGATGAGATCCCGGCCGCCGTGAGCCTGGCGCGCGCGTTCGCGAGACGCTCTGCAAGCGTCATCAGGAGTGATCGCGGCAACTCCCAATTCCCAACTCCCAATTCCCAAGTCTGGGTGGCTTGGGAGTTGAACGTTGGGCCTTGGGCGTTGGTTTGGGCTGCTCTCTCGTCACGCAGCAGTTTCGCCTTCGGTGGCGTCCTTCAGTTTTTCCGCATTGAAATGCGTGACCGCGGCGTCGATGAGTTCGTTCAGCTCGCCTTCGAGCGCCTGGTCGAGCTGGTGCATCGTGAAGCCGATGCGGTGGTCGGTGATGCGGTTTTCCTTGAAGTTGTAGGTGCGGATCTTCTCGGAGCGCTCGCCTGTGCCCACCTGCGATCGACGGTCCTTGGCAATCGCATCCTGCTGCTTCTGCATTTCGATCTCGTAGAGGCGCGAACGGAGGACCTTCAGCGCTTTCGCCTTGTTCTTGATCTGGGACTTCTCGTCCTGCTGCGAGACGACCAGGCCGGTTGGAATATGTGTGATCCGGACAGCCGAGTAGGTCGTATTCACACTTTGTCCGCCGGGGCCGCTCGAGCAGAACGTGTCGATCCGCAGGTCCTTGTCATTGATCTGCACGTCGACTTCTTCCGCCTCGGGCAGTACCGCGACGGTCGAGGTCGACGTATGAATACGGCCGCTCGCTTCGGTCGCCGGGACACGCTGCACCCGATGCACGCCGCTCTCGTACTTCAGGCGGCTGTAGACGTTTCGCCCTTCGATGACGGCGATGATCTCCTTGAGGCCGCCGACGCCGGTGTCGCTCTGCGACATCACGTCGATCTTCCACCCCTGACGCTCCGCGTACCGCGAGTACATGCGGAAGAGATCCGCCGCGAACAGCGCGGCCTCGTCGCCGCCCGTGCCGGCGCGAATTTCGAGGATGACGTTCTTGGCGTCGTTGGGATCTTTGGGGACGAGCAGGACCTTGATGTCCGCGACGAGGCTGTCGCTGCGCTGCTGCAGCTTCGGCAGCTCCTCCAACGCGAGATCGCGCATGTCGGGATCGTTCAGCAATTCCTGCGTGGCCGCGAGTTCTGCCGCGACGTCCTTGTACTCGCGGTACTTCTCGATGAGCGGCTGCATCTCCGCGACCGCTTTCGAGTGCGCGCGGAACTTTGCCGCGTCGGCCTGCACGGCGGGGTCCGCCATTTCAGCCGTCAACTGCTCGTATTTCGATTCGACCGCGGCGAGTTTCGCCTGGAACATCGTTTAGATTCCGGGGGGCTTCGCCCCGCCGGACCCCCCTGCACGCTCGCTTGCGGGGACCCCATGATCCCCGCGCCGCTCACGTGGCTCACTCGTTGTCCTCTACCCGCCCGACACCGGCGGCATGAACACCACCTCATCCCCCTCGGCAAGTGGCCGATTCAGCTTCACGTAGGACGCGTTCACCGCGCACGAGATCGCGCGCGTATAGGACGCCATCTCGGGGTGGTCGGTCACGATCGCTCTCCAGGCGTCCTCCGCCGTCGAACCCGCCGGGAGATCGCGCGCGAACTCGGCCTGGCCCGCGAGCTCGTGGAGCCGCGCAAACAATCTGACCGTTACGTGCATGCCCTCGCGAACGCCGCCTCGCGAGCGGCGCTGTCCTCGGGATCTGCTGTCGCGCCTTCGATCCAGCTCTCGCCGCCCTCGAAGTATTCGTGCTTCCAGATCGGGGCGATCTGCTTCAGCCGTTCGATGGCATACCGGCACGCGGCGAACGCGTCGCCTCGATGCGCGCTGGCGGCGGCCACGACAACGCTTGCCTCTCCTATTTCGACCCGCCCCGTCCGGTGATGAATCGCCAGACGCGCACCCGGCCAGCGCTCCGCGGCCTCGCCTGCGATCTGCTCGAAGCTTTTGACGGCGAGCGGCTCGTACGACTCGTACTCGAGCCACAACACCACCCGGCCGGCATTATGGTCGCGCACGATGCCCAGAAACGTCGTTACCGCGCCGTCTTCCGGACGGGCGACCATGGAGGCGACCCGGGCCGCGTCGAGCGGAGCCGGGCCGACCTCATATGAGGCCATTCATTCAGTATAACCGCCAGAAATGATTCAGCGGGCCGTGGCCTGCGCCTATTCCGGGAGCATGCTCAATCGCGCCCTGCAGGAACGCGCGCGCCTCGCGCAGTGCCTGCGCCACCGGGCGGCCCAGCGCGAGCCCTGCGGTTATGGCCGCAGAAAACGTACAACCGGTGCCGTGCGTATGGCGGCTCCGGATGCGCGGACCCGACAACTCGAATTCCTCGTCCTCAGCGCACACCACATCGATAGAGAGGTCCCCATCGAGGTGCCCGCCTTTGACCACCACCACGCTGGGTCCGAGACGACGAATCGCGCGCGCGGCGTGGCGCATGTCATCGAGCGATCGGATGGGAATGCCGGCGAGCACCTCGGCTTCCGGTATGTTAGGAGTCACAATCATGGCGCGGGGCAGCAGTTCGGAGCGAAGCGTCCGGGCCGCGTCTTCCTCGAGCAGACGGTGTCCTCCCTTGGCGATCATGACCGGATCGACAACGACGTTTGGGAGTTCCAGCGCGGCGATGGTGGCCGACACGGCCTCGACGATGGCGCTGGTCGCCAGCATGCCGGTTTTGACGGCGCCGATGGTGAAATCGCCAGCCACCGCTTCGATTTGCGCTTCCACGAGGTCGGCATCAATCGCGGCCCAGGCCGTAACGCCTGTCGTGTTCTGGGCCGTGACGGCGGTCACGGCACACGTGCCGTAAACCCCGAAGGCTGCGAAGGTCTTTAGATCGGCTTGTATTCCCGCGCCGCCGCCCGAGTCGGAGCCCGCGATTGTCAGTGCCAGAGCCATAAAGTACAATTCCGCCGCATATGACCGTTCGACTCGAGCGCACGCAACCGTCGCTGCTGCACGCGATGACCGCGCACGCGGACCTGTCCGGCGCGATCCGCGGGGCCGCGGTGCTCTTCGTGACGGTTCTCACGATTGTGGCCGCTCAGGTCAGCGTTCCGCTGGCGTTCACACCAGTACCGTTTACGCTGCAGCCCATGATCGTGTTGCTCGGCGGCGCCGCGCTGGGCGCGCGCCTCGGCGCCTCGGCGCAGGTGCTGTATCTGGCCGTCGGTCTTGCCGGGCTGCCGGTGTTCGCGGCATCGCCGATTCTGCCGCAGGGCCTCGGACGTTTGCTCGGGCCGACGGGCGGCTATCTCATGAGCTATCCGTTCGCGGCCTTCGCTGCCGGATACCTGGCCGAGCGGCGGTTCGATCGCAAATACCTGACGTCTGTCGTCGCTATGGGAGCCGGCCTCGCGATCGTGTTCGCGTTCGGAGTCGCCTGGATCGCGTGGGGCGCTCCGCACGCAGGCCTCTCGCTCGCGCTTTCGAGCGGCCTCTATCCGTTTCTGCCGGCGGACGTGCTCAAGGTCTTCGTAGCGGCGGCCGTGCTTCCCGCTGCGTGGCGGTTCCTGCGCTGACAGTTGCCAGTATCCAGTCGCCAGTCGCCAGTCGGCAGTCGCCAGTCGGCAGTCGCCAGTCGCCAGTCGCCAGTCGCCAGTCGCCAGTCGGCAGTCGGCAGTTGCCAGTCGGCAGTTACGAGTCTACAGTTATTTGATGTAGCCGAGACTGCGTAGCCGATCAATCGTCTCCTGATCGAGTGGCTTACCTGGGCGTATTGAATCATCCCTGAACGGCGGCCCGTACGTCGACACGTAACGCTGCGCGGCTGGCACCGCCGCGGCGCGCGGCTCGCCTGCGAGTTCGCGGCTGAGGGGTATCCCCAGCGATTGAAGAATGCTCGGCGCGATGTCCGCGACCGGAATCGTGCCTCGCTCGACGATTGCCGGCGCTTCCACGTGTGCCGGCGGCGGCAGGATTCCGTAGACCGTCAATGTTCCCGCCGCGGGTACGGCCACGCGGCCCGGCTGCGTGATCAACATGACGAACTCGCCTGGCGCGGGACGCAGCCATGGCGCGAGGAGTCCATGCAGGAATCCGAGATAGGCGCGCAGCGCCGCGACGCGGGCGTCCATCGCTGACGGCGATGGCGCCGCCTCGTCCCCGCTCGAGAGCAGCAGGTGCTGTGCGATATCGAGTCCCGGAAGATAGACGACATCAAGGTCACGGACGGGACCGGGCAGCGCGTCGGTCAAGCCAACGACCGTCGCGTCCAGCGTTGCCGAGCGCCGCAGAATCGATGCAAGGCTTCGATCCGCGACGCCGTTGAACGCTGCGGCCGCCTTCGCTTCGGCGCCGGCGCGGATCGACGGCCACGCGCTGCGGAGCGCTGGATAGATGTCGGCTGGCGCGATCTCGCCATCGAGCGCGCCGCCATGTTCGAGCCGGAGGATCGCGCGGTCCGTCAGGACGAGTCCTGTGCGCGATGCGGCCGGCCACGTCGCCCACCAGTTGACGACCGCCGTCCGCAGCCCCGCCTGCTCGGCGATTTCCCAGACCGTCATCGATCGCCGCTCGTTCCGGCTCGCAATCGACGGACGCGTCAGCCGGATCGTATCCGTCGCGGTCCGCAGCGCTCGTCCGATCGCCGTCGAATCGCCCGGCAGAATGCCCTGCAGCCCCGCGACGCGCCGGGTCTCGATGGCGTGAACGCCGTGGACGTCAGGCGCTTCGCCCGTCGAAATCGTCGTCCATGCGCGTGCCGGATCGATAGTGTCCTGAGGCTGGAGCGTGTAGCGCGCGCCGAGCACCGCGCCGACGACCGAGGTTGCGGGCGCCACGTCGGGCCACACCGAAGGATTCAGCAGGTGCGGATCCACGCCGTCGATCGCGATTACCTTCAGGCGAATTCCCGTCGGGACGACGGTGAGCGGAGGAACGCCGGCAGGGACCGATTCTGTCGACGCGGTCGCAACCAGGAGCGCCGACGCGCCCACGAACGCGACCGCGCCGCCAGCCAGGGTCAGGCGCCACGATCGACGCGACACCGGCGGCAGGCTGGTGCCCGTTGGATTGGACGCGAGCACGCCGAGCGTCGCGATACGAGCGGCGTGCCCGAGCAGCAGGCTGATCGCGACCGCGAGCACGAGCGCGGACGCCGTCCAGATCGGTGCAGACCATCCGAAGCCCGCATTCGCGGTCCGCCACCACATCGTCAGGTAGGCGAGCGTCAGGATCGCCAGCGTCCATCCGGCGGCGCGCGCTACGCGCGGCCCCCGCAGGGTGAAGCGGTCGTCTTCCGGGCGAACCGCGGCCGATGCGACGAACGTAATGACCGCCGCTGCGATGGAAAAGACGATGAAGAAGATCGCGGCGAAATAGACGGCCAGCACGAGCGCATCGCGCGCCCCGGTGATGAGCCCCGGAAGCCGGAAGGCGACACCGATGGCACCGGCGGGGCCGAGCAGCGCACCCGCAATCACGCCAAGGCGAAGAGCGGAGCGCACCGCCACGTTGGCGCGGCCGCGCCGGCCGCTCGCGGGCGCGAGCAGAAATCGATCGACCCCGGCGTCCAGATAGCCGAGCGCCTTCAGCTGCGCTCGCAGCTCGCTGACGCGCGCATCCTGCTGCTGTTCCGTCATTCTCTCTTTCGCCGTCGGATTTCCAGCGTCGCGCGTCAGAGCCGGCGCGATGCGACGAATGCAGACAGTTCGCGCAGCCGGTCCGCTTTCGCGCCAAACGGCGCGAGCGCGCGATCCGCCGTTTCGCACAGCTCGCCTGCGAGCTGGCGCGCGCCGGCGACGCCGCTGAACGAGACGAACGTCGTCTTTCGCGCGTCCTCGCGCACCGCTTTGCCCGTCTCTTCGGACGTCCCTTCCACATCGAGGAGGTCATCGATGATCTGAAAGGCCAGCCCGAGGTTCTTTGCATACGCCGTCAGCGCCGAAATCGATTCCGGCGAGGCGCCTGCGGTGAGGGCACCGCACGCTGCCGCCGCGACAAACAACGCGCCGGTTTTTCCGCGATGGATCCGCTCGAGCGCCTCGAAGGAGATGTCGTGGTCCGTCGCCAGCAGATCGAGCGCCTGGCCGCCGATGAGACCGGCGGGTCCGACCGCATCAGCCGTCAACGCGGTCAGACGCGCCGCGAGCGGCGGCTCGTACGACCCCGCGACGGTGGCGTAGGCGAGGTTCAGCAGCCCGAACGCCGCGAGGATCGCGACCGCCTCGCCGAATGCGAGATGATTCGCGGTGCGTCCCCGCCGCAACGGGGCGTTGTCCATCGACGGCAGGTCGTCGAGTATCAAGGATGACGCGTGCACGAGTTCGACGGCCGCGGCAGCGGGGACCGCGCGCGCCGCGCGTCCGCGGCACAGTTCCGCGCAGAGCAGAACGACGACCGCTCTGACCTGTTTCGACGGAGCCAGCGCTGTATAGGCCATGGATCGTTCGACCGCCGCGTCCGCGTCAGGCGGGACGAGCCGGCGCAGTTCGGCCGCCACCATCGACTGGTACTCGCCAAAGAACGCCGGAACGGCGCTCATGCCCGTGCGCGCTCGAAGATGAGGAAGTACTGGTACCGCAGGAACGTCTCGCGGCTTTGCAGCCGCAGGCCCGCTGCCTCGGCATCTCGGATCACTTCTTCGGCACCCACGCGATCGTCCATGTCGGGCCCCGGACCGCCCCCGTCCTTCTTGAAGTTCACGATCCCGATCCGTCCGTCCGACGTCAGCGCTCGCGCGATGTTCTTCAGCAGCGCCACACGCGCTTCGACCTCGTTGTAGGTATCGACCATCAGCACGACGTCGACGCCGCCGGCCGGCAGTTTCGGATCGTCGTGAGTGCCGAGCCGGGGGACGACGTTGCGAAGGCCCTCGCGCTGCACGCGTCGCGTGATCGCTTCGATCATCTGCGGCTGGACGTCTTCCGCATAGACGCGTCCGTTCGGCCCTACGCGGCGGGCCAGCCGCACGGTGAACCAGCCGCCGCCCGCGCCGAGGTCCGCCACGACGCTGCCTTCGGCGATCCGCAGCGCGTCCATGATCCGCTCCGGCTGCTGCCAGTCTTCCCGGTCGGGTCCTTCGAGCGCCCCAAGCTCGGTCGGCGGGAAAAGGCGCGAATGCTGGGCGTACCCGGTCACCCCGGCTGCCGCCACGAACATGGCGCAGAGGAGCAGTTTCATCGCCGCTTACGTCGACGCGCTCCTGGAATCCCAGGTGACGTCATGCCTTCCGGCGAGAGGATCGCGTCCAGCTCCCGTTCGGGCACGAGCTTCCGCTCGCGAACGATCTCACGCACGGGGCGTCCCGTCTTGACCGATTCTTTGGCGATATCGGCGGTGCCGGCATAGCCGATGTAGGGGCTCAACGCCGTCGCGACGGCGGTGCTGCGATCCAGCAGTTCGCGGCATCGTTCCTCGTCCGCCACGACGCCGTCGATGCAGCGCGACACGAACACGCGCATCGCCGCGCCCATGATTCGCGAGGCGTGCAGCGCGTTCCACGCGATGACCGGCATCATCACGTTCAGCTCGAGCTGGCCGGCATCGGCGGCGGCAAGGATTGCCGCGTCGCAGCCGATGACCTGGAAGCACACCTGGTTCACCATCTCGGGGACGGATGGATTCACTTTGCCCGGCATGATGGAGGAGCCCGGCTGCACGGCCGGGAGCTGCACCTCCGCGAGACCGGCGCGCGGGCCCATGCTCAGCAGCCTCAAGTCGGATGCGACCTTCCCGACTTCGACCGACAGCCGCCGCATCGCGCCGGAGTACGCAAGCACGTCGCCCATGCTCTGCGTCACGCGAAAGCGGTTTCTCGCCGGCGTCAGGCGCAGCCCGGTTGCGCGCGCGAGCTCGCTGACCGCGCGCCTGGTCACATCGTCACCCGCGTTGAGGCCAGTACCGACGGCGGTGGACCCGAGATTCAGTTCGTGCAGGGCGCCGGCTGCGTGGTCGAGATCGTCGGCGGCCTGCGCGACGTTGGCCGACCAGCCGCTGAATTCCTGGCCGAGCGTAATCGGCACCGCGTCCTGGAGATGCGTCCGGCCCGTTTTCAGCACGTGCGCGAACTCGCGGGCCTTGCGGTGAAGGGCTGCAGAGAGCTCGCGTGCTGATGCCAGCAGTTCAGGATGGTCGAGGAGAATCGCCAGGCGCGTGGCGGTGGGGAACACGTCGTTGGTCGACTGTCCCATGTTCACGTGATCGTTCGGATGGACGACCGTGTACGCGCCGCGCGGCTTGCCGAGGATCTCGGCCGCCCGGTTCGCGAGGACCTCGTTCGTGTTCATGTTGTGCGACGTGCCGGCCCCCGCCTGGTACACGTCGACGACGAATTGATCGCGCAGCGCACCGCCGATCACCTCGTCGGTCGCCTGCACGATGGCCTTGCCGATCCCGGCATCGAGGCGCCCGAGTGCCATGTTGGCTCGGGCGCACGCCTGCTTGATCAGGACCGTCGCCGTGACGAGCTCCGACGGCGCGTGCAGCCCGCTGATCGGGAAATTCTCCACCGCCCGCTGGGTCTGCACGCCGTAGTACGCTGCCGCCGGCACCTGTAGATCGCCGAGCGGATCGCGCTCGACACGCACACCCCGGGCAGCCGCGGACTTGCTTCTCGATCGAGCGGGCATTCTCGCTAAATTATACTGCTCCATATGCTTCCGTCTTTTCTCGACAGCGTCGTTCAACTCATCGCGCGGACCTCGACAGACCTGCCGCCCGACGTGCGGAAGGCGATGGGGATCGCGCTCGCGGAGGAAGATCGCTCGACGCGGGCCGGCCAGGCGCTCAACGTCATCGCTCAGAACATCGATCAGGCCGCGTCGTGTGAGGGACCCATCTGCCAGGATACGGGCATGCCGACCTTCGAGGTGAAGGTGCCCGTTGGCGCCAACCAGGTCTGGATGAAGGCGCAGATCCGGGAGGCCGTCGCCGAAGCGACCAGACGCGGCAAGCTGCGGCCGAACTCCGTCGATTCCATCACCGGCGAGAACACGGGCAACAATCTCGGCCCCGGCACGCCCATCATCCACTTCGAGCAGTGGGAACGCGACGCGATCGAGATCAAGCTGATTCTCAAAGGGGGCGGCTGCGAGAACACCAACGCGCAATACGCGCTCCCGGCGGAGCTCGATCATCTCGGCCGCGCCGATCGCACCCTTGAAGGCGTCCGCAAGTGCATCCTGCACGCGGTCTGGAAGGCGCAGGGGAAGGGGTGCAGTCCAGGCGCCGTCGGCGTCTGCGTCGGCGGTGATCGGACCTCGGGTTATCTGCACGCGAAGGAGCAGCTGTTTCGCACGCTGGACGATACGAATCCCGATCCGCGCCTCGCCGAACTCGAGCAGCGGATCATGAACGAAGCCAACACGCTCACCGTCGGGCCGATGGGCTTCGGCGGCAAGACGTCGCTCATCGGCTGCAAGATCGGCGCGTTGAATCGGCTGCCCGCGAGCTTTTTCGTCTCGATTGCGTATGACTGCTGGGCGTTCCGCCGTCTCGGGGTCGTCCTCGATCCGACGTCGGGTGCGATCCAGTCGTGGCTCTATCGCGAGGGGACGACACCGTCGGTGCCTCTGCTGAAGCCGGAGGAGATCGCCGCCGGCTTCCCCGCGAGCGGACGCGAAGTGCGCCTGACCGCGCCGATCCCCGAGGAGCAGATCCGCGCGCTCCACGTCGGTGACGTCGTCCTCATTTCAGGCCCCGCGTTTACGGGACGCGACGCCGTGCACTCGTATCTGATGAAGCACGATGCGCCGGTCGATCTGCGCGGCGGCGTCCTCTATCACTGCGGCCCGGTGGTCGTGAAGGACGCGACGGAAGCGAGCGGTTGGCGGATCACGGCAGCAGGACCAACGACGAGCATTCGCGAAGAGCCATACCAGGCCGAGATCCTCGAGCGATACGGCGTCCGAGTCGTCATAGGCAAGGGCGGCATGGGCGCGAAGACGCTCGCCGGCCTGAAGCAGTCAGGCGCGGTGTATTTGAACGCGATCGGCGGCGCCGCGCAGTTCTACGCGCGCTGTATCACGAAAGTCACGGGCGTCGACTTGATGGAGTTCGGGATTCCCGAAGCGATGTGGCACCTCGAGGTGAAGGACTTCCCAGCCATCGTGACCATGGACGCGCACGGCAACAGCCTCCACAAGGAGATCGAAGAGGCCTCCGGCGTGCAGTTGGAAGCGGCGGCCGGAGGCTGACGGTCTCAACGCCCCGAACGGGTCGAGCGATGGGGGCGCGGACGGGGCTGTCCGCGCTGGGGCCCCGTCGCCCAGCATTCACTCGTAAGGGGAGTGTGTTTCGGGCGGTGTGAACGCCCCGTCCGCCTCCCATCGCGCCGATTGCACCTAGGTGCGTAATGCCTGGTCGAACAGCGCCGTCAACGTCGTGGGAGCGTCCACTCCGCGATTGATGTGAATCATCACCGTTCGCCGGCCGTGCGCTTCGAGCGTCTGCGCGTCGCCGACTGCCTGTGCGCGCTTCAGTTGTGAAAACGTGTACGGCGCCTCAGGAATCGGCGTGTTCGTCTCGTCGTCTCCGGTAATGACGAACGCGACCGCCGTATTCGGTCCGCCCTTGTGATACTGGCCGGTCGAATGCAGATAGCGGGGTCCGACGCCAAACGTCGATGCCGCGTGCGTGCGCTGCCGGAGGCGCCCGCGAATCGCCGCAATGGCTTGCGTCGTCGCGTCGGCAGCGGGCAGATACGACAGGAAGGTGACGTAGTCTCCTGGCTTGATGCTGTCGACCGCGGCACGGACGACCGCCGCAGGCGTTTTGCCGGCGAATTTCGAGAAAACTTCTATCCCGTCGCCCGATGCGGCCGGTCTGCCGCCGCTCAGGTCACCGCTCGCGAGAATCGATTTCGTTTTCTCTTTGGCCTCTGCGACGTTGGGTTCGTCGAACGGATTGATGCCGAGAACGGCTCCCGCAACCGCGGTCGCGAATTCCCAGCGGAAGAATTCGGCGCCGAGCGCGTGCTCGCGGGTGGTCAGGCGCAACACCGGATGCCCGGCGGCCTCGAGCGCATCCAGGCGACGGTCGTCCAGTTCTTCGTGCTCCGTACCGACCGCCACGAAGCAGCGGTCGTTTCCGTACTCGGCGGGGTCGCCGAGCGGCTCGTCGACAACGGGAAGCGCGCCGGTGCCGTGTTTGCCGGTGCTTTCGGCGACGAGCTGTTCGATCCACAGTCCGAGCGAGCGCAGCGCGCCGGGCAGGACCACCGTCAACTTGTCACGGCCCTCGCGTGCCGCGGTTCCGTAGAACGCTCCGAGTTCGAGGCCTGGATTTTTGTGATTGGCCTGGCGGCAGCCGGCAGCCATGTCCCCGCCGGCTGAGAGCATCTCTCGAACCGGCGCGCCGATCAGGGCGCCTGGAACAAGACCAAACAGGGACAGCGCCGAGAATCGGCCGCCAATGTCCGGCGGGTTCAGGAACACCTCGCGATAGCCGCGCTCCGTTGCGAGCTGCGCGAGCGCGGTGCCAGGATCGGTCACCGCGGCGAAGTGGCGTCCGGCTTCGGCGCCGAGCGCACGGCTCATGTGTTCCCAATAGAGCTTTTCCATCGACGCGGGCTCGATCGTGCCCCCGCTCTTGCTGGATACCAGAAAGAACGTGCGCGCCGGATCGAGCGCACTCAGCACGCCGGCGATCGCTGATTCGTCGGTGGTGTCCATTACCACCAGGCGCGGTGACCCGTCCCGCTCCCCGAAGACGCATCGCATTACCTCGGCACAGAGGCTGCTGCCGCCCATCCCGAGCAGATATACGTGGGTGATGCCTTCCGCCCGAACGCCTTCGGCGAGCCCGTCGACCTGGGTGAGCCGTTCGACCATGGTCGTCGGAAGGTCGAGCCAGCCGAGGCGGTTCCCTATGGCGCGGCCCACCTCGCTGCCCGGCTCGGCACCCCAGACGCTCACGTCGCGGTGCCAGATGCGCGCGACGGCATCTTGTTTCAGGAGGTCATCGACGGTGGTCCGGGCGGCGTCATATGGCATAGCGGCCAGTATGTCGCCCCGGCCGGATCGGGCACAAGCGGAACCGCTGCGGTATAATTTGTGACGGCTTGTCCCCCGAAGCTCCCGAGGAGCGTGGGCGGACTGAGGAGAATTCGACGATGATCAATGTGACCCCGACGGCGGCTTCGAAGATCAACGAGCTGCTCACTGAAGAGAGTAAGGAAGGGGCCGGCCTCCGAGTGTTCGTGCAGGGCGGCGGCTGCTCGGGCTTCCAATACGGGCTGATGATTGATGAAGGCGAGGGGGATGCCTCGACGGACGCGGTCATCGAGAGCCACGGCGTCAAGCTGCTGGTGGACCCGATCAGCGCACGGTACCTGAAAGGTGCCGAGGTTGATTTCGTGGACAACATCACGGGCGGCGGCTTCACGATCAAGAACCCGAACGCCAAGTCGACCTGCGGCTGCGGGTCCTCGTTCAGCGTCTAAGCACGTCAGGCTGTGATCGATCTTCACAGCCATACCACCGCTTCGGACGGATTGCTGTCGCCCGCCGCGTTGCTCGACGCGGCGGCGGCAGCCGGTCTCACCGTCCTCGCCATCACCGATCACGACACGACGGCCGGGTACATCGAGGC
This sequence comes from Vicinamibacterales bacterium, assembly GCA_035495555.1. Classification (GTDB taxonomy): domain Bacteria; phylum Acidobacteriota; class Vicinamibacteria; order Vicinamibacterales; family 2-12-FULL-66-21; genus DATJFQ01. The sequence continues at coordinate 4,851 of DATJFQ010000076.1, read as the reverse complement.
GCGCCGCCTGCCTGCAGGGCGCCTCGAAATCGTCCCCGGGATTGAAATCAGCGCGGTTCACGATGGTCGTGATCTGCACGTCCTCGGCTACTTTCTCGAGCCCTCTTCGCCGACGCTGGCCGCATTTCTGGATCGCCAGAGGACCGATCGGCGGCGGCGCGTGCTGGAAATGACGGAGCGCCTGGAATTGCTCGGGCACCCGATCGACGCGCAGCCGATCCTCGACGCGGCAGACCGCGGACGAAGCGTCGGTCGGCCGCAGGTTGCCAACGCGCTCGTCGCGGCTGGACACGTGCGCTCGCGCGACGAGGCGTTTCAGCGCTTTCTCGAGCACGGCGGTCCCGCGTACGTGCCGCGCCGCGGCGCGTCGCCTGCGGAGGTGATCCGCATCATCCACGATGCCGGCGGCCTCGCCTCGCTCGCCCATCCCGGCGTGTACAACCGCGACCACGCGATCGAGCTACTGGCGTCCGAAGGTCTTGATGCCATCGAGGCACGACACAGCGACCACGATGCCGTGACCGAATCGCGGTATCGCCGGATGGCCGCACGGCTCGGACTGCTCGTTACCGGAGGTTCCGATTTCCACGGCAACGACACGCACCGGGCGTCGTCGCTCGGCGTCGTGACGCTTCCGGAGGAAGACTACACGCGCCTCCGCGATCGCGCGCTGCGGCGCGGCGGCGGTTGATGGACGAGCCGGTTCTTCGCCTCTCCGACGTGCTCAAAAATTACCAGGGCTTGCGCCCGCTTCGCCTGCGCGAACTCGTGATCGGGGCTGGCGAGCAGGTGGCGGTGTCCGGATTCGATGCCGGGGCCGCAGAGGTGCTCGTGAACCTCGTGACCGGCGCCTCGGTTCCCGATGAAGGAGAGGTCCGCGTCCTCGGTCACCGCACGTCGGATCTGACGAGCGGAGACCAGTGGCTCGCGTGGCTCGATCGCTTCGGGATTGTCAGTCCGCGGGCCGTGCTGCTCGACGCGGTCACCGTCCTGCAGAACCTCGCGATGCCGTATACGCTGCAAATCGATCCGATCCCCGCCGACATCCTCGACCGCGTCGTCCGGCTCGCGGCGGATGCGGGTATTCCAAACCAACGCCTCAACGATCCGATCGCGGCGCTTTCGCCGGATTTGCGGATGCGGATTCACCTCGCGCGCGCCGTCGCGCTCGATCCGGCGCTGCTGGTCCTCGAGCATCCGACCGCTACGCTCTCGCGTGATGCGGTGCGCCCCTTTGGAAGGACCGTGCGGTCACTGACAACGGCACGCCGGCTCTCCACCCTGATAATCTCTGAAGACAGCGCGTTCAGCGAAGCGGCCGCCTCCCGCCGACTGACGCTGCAGCGCGGGACCGGGGAATTGAAGGCGGCGAGGCGCCGACTGTTTTAGCGCGCGTTCCGCGCGCGGTGCTCGGTGCTCGGTGCTCGGTGCGCGGTGCTGGTGCGCGGTGCTGGCGACTTGGGTGCTGAGTGGCGCTGCGTGCGACGAGCTCTGGCGGAAGCGCCTGGGAGTCGAACCCAGCCCTCCCGCTCAACGCGGGAAGCAACCGGTTTTGAAGACCGGGAGGGCCACCGGGCCCCGTTCGCTTCCTTGTTAGCTGGCGGGCTTCGCCCCGCCAGACCACCTGCGCATCCTGCTGCGCTAAACGCGCGGCTACTTCAGTAACGCCAGGAACGCGGTCGTGTTCGAGAGATCCTCGAACACGATCTCCGCGCCGCTGTCCTGCAGTTGGACGGCCGTGAATCCACCCGTTGCCACGCCGATCGGCACGGCGCCCGCCGCGAGCGCGCACTCGACATCGAACGGCGTGTCGCCGACGACGAGAACGCTGCGTGGGTCGACCTCGGCGATCCCTTTCTCACGCGCGCGCTCGACCGCGATCGGCACAAGTGCGTTGCGATCCGCAGAGTCGTCGCCAAAGGCGCCGAAGCGGAAGTACTTCCACAGATCGAAGTGCTCGAGTTTGATTTTCGCGCCGTCCGCGAAATTCCCCGTCAGCAGCCCTAGGGCGACATCGTCACGCCCGACCAGTTCGCCGAGCAACTGGTGGACGCCTGGCAGCGCGCGCTTGGTCCCGGTCCCCGGCAACTCGATTTCCTCGCACAGATGCCGCAGATAGCTCTGGCGCAGGTCGCCGAGCAGCGCGGGGTTCAACGCTCGTCCATGGCGCCGCAGCGTGTCGTCCAGGATGATCCAATCCGTACGTCCGGCGAGCACGACGCCGTCGAGCGCGGAGTCGTGGCCGACGAGATCGCGGCACGCGCGGTTCATCGCGCGCAGCCCGGCGCCGCCGGTCAGGACGAGCGTGCCGTCGATGTCGAACAGAATCAGTCGTTGCACTCGCATGCTAGGCTTGACGGACGGGAGGAATGCGCATGAGGAATTTCCTGATCATAACGTCGCTGGCGGTGTTCGGCGCGGCAGGATTGTCGGCACAGCAGGGGACTGTCGCACGCGCCCACGCCGACATCAAGGGTGAAGGCATCACCGGGACGGCCGAATTCGTCGAACGCGCAAATGGCACCGGCAGGGAAGTGGAGGTCACGGTGAACGTCTCGGGGTTGAAGCCCGGACGCCACGGCGTGCACCTGCACGCGGTCGGCAAGTGTTCGCCGGATTTTACTGCGGCCGCCGGACACTTCGATCCGGGTCCGGCATCGAACACGGATCCCGATGGCAATCACCCGTTCCATATGGGCGATCTGCCGAACCTGGAAGCAGACGCGTCGGGGAAGGCGTCCATGAAGGTGATCACGACCCGGGTGACGCTGTCGGAGGGACCGCTGTCGCTCTTCGACGCGGACGGTTCCGCGATCATCATTCATGGCAACGCGGATCAGATGATTACGGGGGCGCCGAAATCCGGCGTGAGCGGCGGCCCGCGCGTCGCCTGCGGCGTCATCGAGAAATAACGTTGATTCCCAACTCCCAATTCCCAACTCCCAAAAAGGCATTTGAGATTGGAATTGGGAATTCGCTTTATCCCCCGAGCCCGAGGCGGTACAACACGAGTTTTCCGACCTCGGAGACCACGTATCGCACGTCCCCTCGGTGACGCCACCAATGGGCGGGATCCGACGTGTCGTAGCGTGACGCGTGCATCAGGATTGTGACACCGCTGCCGTTGAACTCGCGCTGGAATGCGAACGCGGCGCGATGCGTGTGGTACTTCGACGTCACGACAACGATCGTCCGCCATCCGCGGGCGCGTGCGAGGCGATGCAACGCCTGCGCTTCTTGAGCCGTGTTGTCGACGGCTCCTGCCAATGTCGAGACCGCGTCCGCGGGAACATGCAGTTGCACGATGGCATCGCGCGCGAGATCGGCGTTGCCCGGAAACGTGATGTGGCGCTGACGCAGCACGATTTCCGCCTGCTCGGGCTCACCCGGGCTCAGCACGATTTGCGGCGCGATTCCTTCGTGGAACAGATCGACGGCTTCGAGCCAGCGTTCGGCGCGCGCGCCCGCGAGCACGAAGATCGCGTCCGCGTGCCGCAGGGGATCTTCGTACACGAGGAAGCGGCCCGCAAAGGGAACGAACACGCAGATGCAGAGCACCGCCACGAGCGCTGCCATGAGCAGCAGCCGACGTACAGAACGGCCCGCGCGCGAGTTGGCCAACTGAAAAAGGAAGAGGGAGAAGCGAGGACCCGGACCGGGGCGGGCCCCGGCCGGGACGATTGAGGAACGCTTAGCTTTCGATCAGGCGGACTTCACCAGCGCGAGGGCCCTTGGCCGATTCTTCCTGTGTGAATTCGACCCGCTGCCCTTCACGGAGCAACTCGAACACCGCGCCTCGCACCGATGAACGATGGAAGAAATGTTCGATGCCGCTCTCGTCGCGGATGAAGCCGAAACCCTTGTCGATCAGCAGCCGAGCGATGGTCCCGGTTGGCATAACCCGTGTCCTCCGATGCACGACACCCCTTAGGGAACATCCCGCGGGGCCTCAAGCCGGCGCAGAGAACACCGATGTCCGTGTTCAGCCGCCTCACTGCGCGTCACCCGCCGTGCTCCTCCCGGGACGACGCTGAGCTTGAAAACGCGGCCAGTGTAGGGACGCGCCCTCCAAAAGTCAAGGAATTACGGCGATTTTGGGGACGCGCGCTACACTCATCCGATGCTCCCGGCGATCGTCCTTGCCGCCGGCCGGTCGTCGCGGTTCGGAAGCCCGAAGGCGCTGGCCCCCACGCGAACTGGGACGTTTATCTCGCAGATTCTCAAAGGTTTATCCGACGCCTGCATATCGCCACGCGCGGTCGTCGTTCGCGAGGGCGACCATGAACTGGTGGAGATACTGGCGAAGACGGTTCCTGGCGTCCGGACGGTCCCCAATCCCAACTCCGACAGAGGACAACTGTCCTCGCTGCTCGTCGGCCTGGACGCGGTCGATGGCCCCGAGGTCACAGGCGTGCTGGTGATGCTCGTCGACATGCCGCTCGTCACCACATCGACGATTCGGCGGCTCGTCGACGCCGCGTCGTTGTCCTCCGCCGCGGTGATTCGCGCGTCGTACGGCGGCCGTCATGGCCATCCGGTCGTGTTCAAGCGCGCGGCGTTCGATGCGCTGCGCCGCGCGGACCCTGCGGTCGGCGCAAAAGCCGTGGTGCATGCGCTCCTCACGGAGGACGTCGAGGTCGACGATCGCGGCGTGCTCGAGGACATCGACACGCGGGAGGATTACCAGCGGCTGTTCGGCGATCAGGCGTCCCGAGGTCGACGTGACCCGTAGTGAACGCCTGTTCGCGTTGATTCAGGCGCTGCGCCGTCATCGGCGTCCAGTGACGGCGCAGCAGCTCGCGGCGGAGCTGTCGGTGTCTGTACGCACGATTTATCGCGACATCGAAACGC
>DATJFQ010000075.1:0-17823 GCA_035495555.1 Vicinamibacterales bacterium | reverse complement strand
GCCTTCCGCCTCGCACCTCGCACCTCGCCCCTCCCACCTCGCGCCTCGCGCCTCCCACCTCGCGCCTCCCGCCTCGCGCCTCCCGCCTCGCCGCGCCTCGCGCCTCCCACCTCGCGCCTCCCACCTCGCGCCTCCCACCTCGCGCCTCCCACCTCGCGCCTCCCGCCTCGCACCTCCCGCCTCGCGCCTCCCGCCTCCCGCCTCGCTACTCGTTCTCTTTCAGCTTCTTGTTGAGCGCTTTCGTCAATACCTTGAACCGCCGTTTCTGCTCGAGTGCCGCGCGCTGATCGACCTGCCGCTCCTGAAATGCCTGCTCGGACTGCAGCTTGTGAAAGCTCTCGAGTCGAATCTCCGACAGCCGTCCTTCCTCGACGGCCAGCGCAATCGCGCATCCGGGCTCGCCGGTGTGGCGGCAATCGCGAAAGCGGCAGCCCGTCGCCATCTCTTCGATGTCGCCGAACGCGGAGCCCATCGAATCGGCCGCGTCCCACAACTGCAGCTCGCGCATCCCGGGCGTGTCGATCAATATCCCCGACTCTTCGGGCAGCAGCAGGAGTTCGCGCGCGGTGCTCGTGTGACGGCCGCGGGAGTCGCTCTCGCGCACTTCCCGCGTCCGCTGCCGGTTTTCGCGAATCAGCGCGTTGACGAGCGACGATTTGCCCACGCCCGACGATCCGAGCAGCGCTCCCGTCCGCCCGCGGCCAAGGAACCGGCGAAGCTCGCCGACCGATTCGGGGATGCGAGCCGATACGCCGACAACCGGCACACCCGCCGCCAGCGGCCGCACCTCGTCTACGAAGGAGGTGACATCGTCCACGAGGTCGGCCTTGTTGAGCACCACGACGGGCGACGCGCCGCTGTCCCACGCGGTGAGCAGGTACCGCTCGATCCGCCTTGGATTGAAGTCGTGATCGAGCCCGCTGACGAGGAAGACGACATCGACGTTCGCGGCTACGATCTGTTCCTGGGTGACGTCGCCGGCAGCGCGGCGCGAGAATTTCGTTCTGCGGGGCAGCACGGCGTGAATCCGCAGATCGCCGCCTCCGTCTTCAACGGCAACCCAGTCACCGACCGCCGGGAACTCGGCACGGCGCGACGCCTGGTGGCGCAGCCGTCCCGACACCCGCGCGAGGCGCTCGCCGGCCGGGGTCAGCACGCGATAGATGTGCGTATGTTCGAGGCTGACCCGAGCCGGCGACCACCCTTTCGCGCGGTACTCGTCGAACACGCCGGCAAAGAGCGGCGACCAACCAAGATCCTCGAGCGTCACCCTATTACTTTACTGCCGCCGAACTGGACGAACCGGCGAACCCCGAACCGCGAACCGCGAACCGCGAAGCGAACCCCCGCACCCCCGAACCGCCGCACCCTGAACCGCGCGCGAGCGCAGCGAGCTCACTCAGCCCCCTTTTGCCAGCACCGGAGCACCTCCGCGACGCTCCAGGCCTGCGCGATGCAGCCGCGCGGCAGGAAGGGCGCATCCGCGTCGAAGATTTCGCTGATCGATCCGACACAGGCGTCGCTGAGTTCCTGTTTGAAGCCGCGCAGAAATGCCCGCGCGCCGGCCTTGTCCGATGGATGCAGCTTCAGCCAGGCGTCGATGAACGGGCCGATCAGCCACGCCCAGACAGTCCCCTGGTGATACGCCGCGTCGCGCGAGCGAAGGTCTCCGTAGTAGCGAGGCTTGTAGTCCGGCTCGCCGGGGGCCAGCGACCGAAGACCGACCGGCGTCAGCAGCCGATCCTGGACGACCTGCATGACCGGCTGCCATTTGGATTCATCGAGGATCGGATGCGGAAGCGAAATCGCGAAGACCTGGTTGGGACGGCACGACGTGTCGTCGCCGTGCTCGCCATCGACCACGTCGTACAGGTAGCCGCCCCGTTCGTACCAGAACCGGTTGTTGAAGGATTCCCGCGCCCGGCGCGCCTGCTCGGTCGCATCGAACGGCGCGGAGCCGCCGAACTGCTCGATCCAGGACGCGAGCAGGCACAGCGCGTTGTACCAGAGCGCGTTGATCTCGACGGCCTTGCCGCGACGCGGGGTCACGACCCAGTCGCCGACCTTTGCATCCATCCACGTCAGCTGATACCCCTCCGCCCCCTCCACCAGCAGGCCGTCGGAGTGATCCACGTGGATACCGAACCGAGTGCCCTCGAGGTGATGGTGCACGATATCGATGAAGGTCGGGAGCAGCGCGCGCAGTGTCTCGGCATCCTTGGTGACCTGGGTGTAGCGCTCGATCGCGTGAAAGAACCACAGCGTCGCGTCCGCGGTGTTGTACAGGCCGTCGCGGTCGCCTTCCGGGAACATGTTCGGGATGAGGCCGTCGCGAACGTATTGCCCGAAGGTGCGGAGGATGTATCCCGCCTCGCGATACCGCCGCGTCGTCAGCGTCAATCCTTCGAGGCTGATCATCGTGTCGCGGCCCCAGTCGGTGAACCAGTGATAGCCGGCGATTACGGTTCGGACTTCGTCGCCCGACGCCCGCGCCCGCGCAAACTCTTCGGTCCGACCCGCCGGCCGGATGATGAACTGATCCGCGGCGAGCACGAGTTCTCCGGCGAACTCGTCGGCGACGCCCGCCATGTCCACGAGCCGCGAGCGCCGATCAGACTCGGCGGGGCCCTCCGCGCCCGGCGCCAGGGCTTCGATCGTGTCCCAGCCGTCAGTGGATCCGATCAACGTGACCGGATCGCTCGCCGACAGGTCGGCGCGGAAGTAGCCGGGACTCCAGAGTGAACCGACCGATTCGTATCCCCGGCTCTCTTCCATCCGGTATGGCACGCGGGGCGTGCCCTTCTCGTCGAGCGTCAGCGCGGCATGCGCGCCGCGCAGTACGAGCCGGAGAGGAGGGACGTCATCGCCCCCGGACGAGATCTCGTATCGACCGCTGCACGCGGTGATCGAGTACGGCTTCGAGAGCGACTCGTTGACCGCCGCTTCGATCGGCCGGAAATGGACGGACGGCCGGAGCGCCATCCGCAGCGGCCCGTCGCCGTCGACGAGACGGTACGTGACGGAGACCGAGTTCTGGGCGTGCGGCATCAACACACGTTTTTCGATTGTGAAGCCGTCCACGCGGTAGACCCAGACGGGAAGACCGCTCTCGAGCCGGAACTCCGAGAGGTGATCGGCTTTGTCGCTCGCGTTCGCCCCGGCCACTTCGTCCTCGTCGCCGAGCCAGATCACCCGGCCGCCCGGCAGCCGCACGCGCTCCAGCAGGTGATTGAGCATGACGTAGCGTCCGAGCGGCGCCGGCAGCGCGGAAATCAGGAGCCCATGGTAGCGCCGCGTCAACACGCCCGCGACCGTTCCCGACGCATAGCCGCCAAGACCGTTCGTCACCAGCCACTCGCGCCGCGCCGGCGCTTCACCACCCGAGGTATCGCCCGCGCGATCGCGGGGCTGCTCTATCCTGCGAACGAGATCCACGTGGACATCTCCGAAACGCGCGCACGGCACGGCGCGCGCTGCAACTCTCCGCGCTACGCTTCCCCTCGACTGGCCGTGCGGTCGGGAATGAACAGAAGCGCTGTGCCACCCGGCAGAACGAACATACCTTCGAGATCGATCGCCGGCGTGCCCTGCCCTCCGTACTGCGGCGACTCGCTGCTCCAGGCAAGCGTCCATCTCGCCCCTGCCGGCGGCGCCAGCAGCGGTTCGGGCGCCGGCGTGACGTCGAGATCGCAGTCGAGATTGACCAGCAACAGACGATCGCCATGCGCCGGATCGATGTATCGCAGCAGGAACGCGCCGGGCCCGAGCACGGCTCCCTCAGGACGATACGTGCCCGCGTGCGACAGCACCGCGTCGACTCGGCGCAAGGCCAGCAGATCGCAGTGGAGCGCATACGCCTCCGCATGGGTTTCGCGCTCGCGCAGATCGAGCGTGCACTGCCTGAACGTCTGTTCGTCCGACGGCGGCGGGAGCAACGACTGAACGCGCTCGTCGCCGACGCTCGGAAACTGCGCGAGGAACTCACGGCGACCGTCGCGCACCGCCGCCGCGAGATCCGGGCCATGATCCGCGAAATAGAGGAACGGACTCGACGACCAGAATTCCTGTCCCTGAAACAGCATCGGTGTCTGCGCCCCCAGCAGCAGCCACGCCGTCATGGCGCGCAGGCGAGATGGTGACGCGAGCTGATGCAGGCGTCTGCCGAACGCGGAGTTCGCGATCTGATCGTGGTTCTCCAGATACACGACGAACGCCTGCGGCATCAGGTCGAGCGCCGGCATGCCGCGACGCTGTTTCTGCCAGGAGTAATACTGCCCCTGGTAGAGGTACCCGAACCGCGCGCACGAGACCAGCTCCTGGGCCGATCCCCGGTAGTCGCGGTAATACGCCTCACGTCTCCCGGTCAGCGCGACGGCGGCCGTGTGATGGGCGTCGTCGTTCCACAGCGCATCCGCGCCGTAGCCTCCGGTTGCCGGGTCGCGCACGATCACGGTGTGCTGTGGTTCGTTCTCGGCAACGATCACGATCGATCGCGCGCCCGCGGCCGCACGCGCCGCCGCCGTGATGGATCGGATGACGTGCTCCGGCGATGCGTCGTGCAGGTCCTGCGTCGCGTCGAGACGCAGTCCGTCGAAGTGGAACTCGTGGATCCAATACGCGGCGTTCTGCACGAAAAATTCGCGAGCGCCTGCCGGCCCCTCGAAGTTGATCGAGTCGCCCCAGTCGTTCTCGTATTTGTCGGTGAAGTAGTCGGGCGAAAATTCCTTCAGGTAGTTGCCGTCGGGTCCGAGATGGTTGTAGACCACATCGAGGATCACGGCGACGCCCACGGCGTGCGCCCGATCGACGAAGAAGCGGAGATCGTCCGGGGTTCCGTAGAGATGTGTCGGCGCGTAGAGGTCGACGCCGTCGTACCCCCACCCGAACCGGCCCGCGAACTCCGCGACGGGCATCATCTCGATCGCCGTAATGCCGATGCGCGCCAGTTCGGGGAGCTGGCCGGCGGCCGCGCGCCACGTCCCTTCGGGCGTAAACGTGCCGACGTGCATTTCGTAGATCACCTGTCCCACCGGGGTCGCGCCACGCCATCCGCGATCGGTCCAGGCGAACGCCGTCGGGTCGACGTACGCGCTGGGACCGTGCGGCCCGTCCGGCTGAAAACGCGAGGCGGGATCCGGTCGCGGCTCCCCGCCGTCGAGGCGAAACGCGTAGCGGCCTCCCGCCTGCCCGTCGGGATCGACGACGCCGAAGTACCCGTCGCGTTCCTGCGCCATCTGAATGGACCCGCTCTGCCCGACGCGCACGAGGTCCACGCGCCGGCACGCAGGCGCCCAGACGCGAACGTGTGCGCCGCCATCCGGCCGCAGCTCCGCCCCGGCCGGGAATTTTCGTCGAATGCTCGTTTCCATCATGGGTCAACGCTGCGACTGGCGGCGTTCGCGTCCGGCGAGGCGCGCGATCTCGGCGGTCAACACGGCGGGTTCGACAGGCTTCGGTAGATCGCGGTGGGCGTCCGACAGCAACTGACGCGTGTGTTCGTCGCTTCTCGCGAACGACGTGAGCGCCAGCGCGGGAATGCGGCCGCCCCGATCGGATTCGAGCGACGACACCTTCCCGACGACGAGGTACGCGTCGCGTTCGGGCGACACGGCATCGCTCACGAGCACGTCTGGGCGCCACGATTCGAGAATCTCGAGCGCTTCGTCGACGGAGGCGGCCATCCGAACCGCGGCGCCGCGCTGCCGGAGGACCACACTGAACAGTTCCCGCGCATCGCGATCCCGGTCGAGCATGAGCACGCGGACGCCCGTCAGGTGGAGCGTCGTGAGGTTTGGAATCGCCGGCATGTGAGCCGATGCGCGGCTGTGCTGATCGCCGTCATGCAGTGGCAACCGCACCGTGAACTGCGCGCCAGGCCGTCCCTCGTTGTTCCGGGCCGTAATCTCTCCACCATGCCGCTCCACGAGTTCGCGTACGAGTGACAGCCCGACGCCAAGTCCGCCGGCGGACCGCGTCGGCGATCCATCGGCTTGCGTGAACCGATCGAAGATGCGCGGCAGGAACGCCGGGTCGATACCCGGCCCCGTATCCCGCACCGTGATCGTGGCGTGGGCATTGGCTTCCACCTGAAGATCGATGCGGCCGCCGCGTGGCGTGAATTTGATCGCATTGGCGAGCAAATGCCAGACCACCTGACGCAGCCGGTTCGCATCGCCGCGAACCATGATCGGCACGGCGGGGCGTTCGACGTGCAGGCGCACGTCCTTTGCCGACGCCGCGGACGCCACCTGCCCGGCCGCCTCCGCAATCGCCGCGTCGAGCGACACCGGCTCGCTCTCGAGCCGCAGCGATCCCGTCAGCGACTTGGAGATGTCGAGGAGATCCGATGTGAGCTGCGCCTGCATGCGCACGTTGCGTTCGATCGTCTCGAACCCGCGCGCCGTCGTCGCGGGATCGAGCTTCGCCGTGCGAATCAGATACACCCAGCCGAGGATCGCGTTGAGGGGCGTCCGAAGTTCGTGCGAGATCGTCGCGAGGAATTCGTCTTTCATCCGGCCGGCCGACTCGGCTTCTTCGAGCGCGGCGTTGGCAACCCGGGCCTGCCGTTCGGCCGCGCGCCACGACCGGCGCAGTTCGGCCACGAGTGCGGTGAGCAGCAGGCCCTGGATCACGAAGACGGCGAGGTGCAGTTGAACGGCAGCGCTGCCAATCCGTTCGCCGACGCCGGCGCCCAAAACGGCGCCACACACGGTCACGGCGAGCGCCGTGACGGTGCCGGCGAACCACGCCGTCGCGAGCACGGTCAGACTCAGCAGGAGAAAAAGGCCGCCGTCGTCGACGACCTCCGTCGCGTCAGCGGCGGCGAAGACGAGAAAGATGACGACGATCGGAAGCGAATGACGAACGATCGGCGCAAGCCGCGCGAAGGGATACGGTCCTGCCTGTGCACTCATCCTGGGATCGTCGTGTCCGGTTCGCATACGCGCACGAACGGAACACTCGCAATCCCGAGGCCACGCAGACCACCGACTCTGGTATCTCCATTTCCAACTCCGAGCTGCCAAGCTCAAGTGCACTCGACGTGCGATGGATCGGAGGTCAGACTTTGGAATTGGGAGTTGGGGGTTGGGAGTTGGGAGTTGGGAGTTGGAATTGGGAGTTAGATTGGGAAATTCCTATTGAGGCGCCTCGTCTGCGTGAGCTGCGATATCGCGCGGCGTGGCGGTTTCGGGCTCTGTAGCCGCGAGCGGCTCCGGCTCCGCCGCTGCGGGTCCGAGGACGTCGTCGATGAGTCCGTACTCTTTAGCCTTTGCCGCATCGAGGTAGAAGTCGGTTCTCTTCGTATCGCGGATGATCTGCCGCAGCGGCTTGCCCGACCGATCGGCGAGGATACGGTAAATCTGACTCTGCATCTGTTTCAGACGATCGAGGTGCTGCGCCGCGGCCGTGGTCGACTGCCAGCCCGCCCACTTGGCCGGCTCGTGGATCATGATCCAGGAGTGCGGATACGCGAGGCGCCGCCCGGGACTCGCGGCCTGAAGCACGATCGACCCCATCGAGTAGGCCATCCCCTGGACAACCACCGTAATCTCGTACCCGAGCGTCACCAGATGCCGGAGGACGTCGTGGATGGCCAGGCCGTCGGTGACGTTGCCGCCGGCGCTGTTGATGTAGAGGGTGATCGGCCGCTTGCTGTCGTTGGCCATCTCGCGAAGGCGCTCGATGACTCCCTTCGCGGTGTCTTTCTCGATATCACCTATCAGATAAATGTCGCGCAGCCGCTCCGACTGCTCCCTGCGCAGCATGTCGCGAACGGCGTCCACGAGTTCATTCAGCATGCGATCGGTGAAGTCAGGCATACGAGGCAAGGTTTACACGCCTTGTGCCGAGGTGGCAAACCTCTGGCCTTCCATTCTCGTCCAATTGCCCTGAACGCCGCCTCACGCCATACCGGCCCGGTGTAGCACCAGCCGGGGGCAGATCTCAGCTGAACGGGATGAAGCGACGAGTGTTCGGATCCGGGATTCACGATTCCGCGTTCGGTCAGCCTGACGTCCAGCCGATCGATCGCGCTGTCAGTAAGTCCAGTGTTTATAAGGTTTACCTGGGGTGAGATGCATGGCACGAGGTTGGCGATACCTGTTGTGGCCGGTTCTGTCTCTACCGGTCCCAGCAGAGGCATTCAATGGTTGATATCGCACGTCCGTCTCAGGCCAAGAGGAAGCGCATCCGCAGAATTCTCTGGGGCAGCGCAACTTTGCTGGCCATCGTTCTCATCTCGGTCGCGGTCTCGCGCCTGAAGCCTGCCGCCCCGACCGTCGATCGCGCGGTCGTCTGGATTGATGCGGTGAAGCAGGGCAATCTCGTCGTGCAGGTACGGGGGTCGGGCACCCTGACGCCCGAGGACATCCGCTGGATTCCGGCGATGACGCAGGGACGTGTCGAGAAAATCGTGCTGCGCCCAGGAGCGCAGGTCAAAGCCGACAGCGTCATTCTCGAACTGACCAACCCTGAGCTCGAGCAGCAAGTGCGCGAAGCGGAGCTCGAGTATCAGTCCGCTCAGGCGGCCTATGTCAATCGCAAGGCGGAACTGCAAACGGGCCTTCTCAGCCAGGAAGCCGACACCGCGAACATCGAAGCCAGCTACAAGCAGGCCGCCCTGGATCTTGAAGCGAATGAGAAGCTTGCGAAGGACGGGCTCGTCTCCGACATCCAGTTGAAACAGAAACAGAGCGCGGCGGCCGAACTCAAAAATCGTCTGGACCTCGCGCAGAAACGGCTGGTGATCGCGCGTGACGGCATCCAGTCGCAGGTCGCACCGCAGGAAGCCGACGTCAATCAGAAGAAAGCCGCCTGGGATCTGAAGCGCCAGCAGCTCGGGGACCTCAAAGTGAAGGCTGGCATGGCAGGCATCCTCCAGCAGGTGCCGGTTGAAGTCGGCGCACAGGTGGCCCCCGGCACCAACCTGGCGCGCGTGGCGAATCCCAACGACCTCAAGGCGGAACTGCGGATCGCGGAAACGCAGACGAAGGACATCCGCATCGGTCAGCCGGCGGAGATCGACACACGCAACGGAATCGTCAAAGGCCACGTCTCACGCATCGACCCGGCTTCGAACGGCGGGACCGTCGGCGTCGACGTGATCATGGACGAACCGCTTCCGCCGGGAGCCCGTCCGGATCTGAGCGTCGACGGTACGATTCGACTCGATGAACTGAAGGACGTCGTCATCGTCGGCCGGCCGGCGTTCGGCCAGGAGAACAGCACGGTCAGCATCTTCAAGCTGCAGCCGAACGGCGAGGCGGTGGCGACGAAGGTGAAACTGGGTCGCGCGTCGGTCAACCAGATCCAGGTGCTCGACGGTCTGAAGCCTGGCGATCAGGTAATCCTGTCCGACATGTCGCAGTACGACGCATTCGACCGCGTGCAATTGAAGGGCTGAGGCTGACGCACTGCCAACTGGCTGCTGCCAACTGGCCACTGGTTACTGGCGACCGGGTCGCTTATCTCGAAGGAGCTACGATGAACACGTCCGCGCAACCGCTGATTCACCTCCAGGGCGTCACCAAGGTCTTCTACACCGACGAAGTGGAGACACACGCGCTCGCCGGCATTCACCTGGAGATCAAGAGCGGTGAATACATCGCGATTGCCGGTCCGTCGGGCTGCGGCAAGTCGACGCTGCTGTCGATCCTCGGCCTGCTCGATTCCCCGACGGAAGGCCGCTACATGCTGAACGGCAAGGAAGTCGCCGACCTGCCGCTCTCCGAGCGCGCGCGCGTCCGCAATCGCGAAATCGGGTTCATCTTCCAGAGCTTCAATCTGATTGGCGATCTCAACGTGTACGAGAACGTCGAGCTGCCGCTCACCTACCGCGGCATGAAGTCGGCGGAGCGCAAAGAGCGGGTGATGGCCGCGCTCGAGAAGGTCGGCATGGCGCACCGCGCCAAGCACCTGCCCAGCCAACTCTCGGGCGGTCAGCAGCAGCGCGTCGCGGTGGCCCGCGCCGTCGCCGGCTCCCCGTCCATTCTGCTCGCCGACGAGCCGACCGGGAACCTCGACTCCAAGAACGGCGAAGCAGTCATGGAACTGCTCCGCGAGCTGCATCGCGAGGGGGCGACGATCTGCATGGTCACGCACGACCCCCGCTACGCGCGGCACGCCGACCGTTCAATCCATCTCTTCGACGGCCGCGTCGTCGAGGAAGACGGCAGCAAGAAGGGCGAGCGGGAACTCGAGGAGAGCGGGTTCGATATCGCTCATTAGACGACCACGAAAATTCCAATTCCCGACTACCAATTCCCAACGCCCAAATGAGCTCTCGTGAGTGTGGGAGTTGGCCCATTGGGAGTTGGGAATTGGTAGTTGGAAATTAATCTCCAGCGCTCCTCCAGCCATGCGCGATCTCAAATACGCCTTCCGGATGCTCGTCAAGGCTCCGGGGTTCACGGTCGTAGCGATCCTGTCGCTCGCGCTCGGCATTGGCGCGAACACCGCGATCTTCAGCCTGATCAACGCGGTCCTGCTGCGTCCGCTGCCCGTGTCCGATCCGTCGACGCTCGTCTCGGTATCGCAGACGGACCAGCGCAATCCGGGGAATCTTCCGGTTTCCGACCTGAACTTCCGGGATATCCGTGCGCAGAACACGGTTTTCACCGACATGGGCGCGTTCGCGTTTGCGCAGGTGAATTACTCGGCCGGCAACGAAGCGCTGCCGATTCCCGCGCAGGTCGTGACGGCGAACTATTTCTCGCTGCTGGGCGCGACGCCGGCGCTCGGCCGGGGCTTCCTACCGGAGGAAGAAGCGAAGGCTACACCTGTTGCGGTGGTCAGTCACGGCTTCTGGGAGCGAACGCTCGGCAGCGATCCCGCCGTCATCGGCAGGACGATATCGTTGAACCGCACGCCGTTTACGGTCATCGGCGTCGCGCCTGAGCATTTCTCAGGGACTGTCCTTGGTGGTGGGCCGTCGGTATGGGTTCCGCGCTCCATGCACGCCGTCGTGCAGCCCGGATTCGACTGGTACGATACGCGACGCGGCCTCTTTCTTTTCGCGTTCGGCCGTCTGAAACCCGGCGTCACGCTGGATCAGACGCGTTCGAACCTGCGCACGCTGTTCTCGAACCTGGAGCAGGCGTTTCCGGTGGACAACAAGGGTCGCAGCGCGACGGCTGTCCCGATCCTGGAGGCGCGGCTCAACCCGACCGGCCAGGGGCCGAACGTCGTGGTGCAGTTGTCGTCGGTGCTGATGGCCGTCGTCGGCCTCGTGCTCCTCATCGCGTGCGGCAACATCGCGAACCTGCTGCTCGCACGCGCCGGCAAGCGCCGCCGCGAAGTCGCCATCCGGCTTGCGCTCGGTGCGAAACGCGTCCGGTTGATCCGGCAACTGATCACCGAGAGCATCCTGCTGTCCGTCTGCGGCGGCGTCGCAGGGCTGTTCGTCGCCTACTGGAGTCTCAGCGCGCTCGTGGCGGCGAAGCTTCCGCTGCCGTTCCAAATCGACGATTCCCTGACCATCGATCCGCGCGTGCTGGCGTTTACAGCCGCGCTCTCGATCCTCACGGGCGTGCTGTTCGGACTCGTTCCCGCGCTGCAGGCGTCGAAGGCCGACGTCGTGCCGGTGCTGAAAAATGAACTGGTCCCGTCGGCCGCCGGCCGCCGCGGGATTGCGGCGCTTGCCACGTTCCGCCAGGTCCTCGTCATGCTGCAGGTCGCGATGTCGCTGACCGCGCTCGTCGCCGCCGGGCTGTTTCTTCGCGATCTGGTCCATGCGCAGCAGGTCGATCCAGGGTTCGAGACCTCCGGCGTTCTGATCGCCAACGTGAATCTGGGACGCGAAGGCTACACGCCGCAGCGCGCCCAGCTTTTCTACGATCGGGTCACGGAGAAAATCGCCGCCCTGCCGGGCGTGCGGGGCGCCGCCCTGGCGCAGAACGCGCCGCTGGCCGGCGGATTCCTTCGCAGTGTGTTCCCCGAAGGCGCCGACACGACCACGAAGGACCGCATCCTCATTCAGGTCAACAACGTCTCGCCCGGCTATCTGCAGACGATCGGCATCCCGCTCGTCCGCGGCCGTGACTTCACGCACGCCGACACGGAGACCTCGCCAAAGGTCGTCATCGTCAATCAGACGATGGCGGACCAGTTCTGGAAGGGGCAGGACCCAATCGGCCGCCGGTTCAAGTTCTTCGGCGACGAGGACTATTCGACGATCGTCGGCGTCGCGAAGACGGCGAAATACAACGGCGTCCAGGAACAGCCGCTCCCGTTCATCTATCTGCCGCTGAAGCAGAATTACTCACCGGCGGTCGCGCTGCACGTGCGAACGTCGGGTGACGCCTCCCGGCTCGCGCCGGCGGTCCGCGGAGCGGTGCGGGAACTCGATCCCACGCTGACGCTGTTCAACGTGCAGACGCTCGAGGATCAGATCCAGCAGTCGCTCCAGCCGCAGAAGATGGTCGTGGTGCTGTTGGCGGTCTTTGGCGCGCTCGCCTTGATGCTCGCGGCGATCGGGCTCTACGGCGTCGGCAGCTACGCCGTCGCGCAGCGCACGCGGGAGATCGGCGTCCGGATGGCGCTCGGCGCGCAGCCCTCGTCCGTCCTGTCGCTGGTGCTCGGCAACGGCATGCTGCTCGTCGGCATCGGCCTCGCTGTCGGGCTCGTCGTGTCGTACTTCGTCGCGGGGGCGATGGCCGCCCTCATCGTCGGTGTCAACCCGCACGACCCGCTGACATTCGCCGCGACACCGGTCCTGCTCGCGGTCATTGCGCTCGTGGCCAGCTACGTTCCCGCGCGCCGCGCCACCCGGATCGACCCCCTGCTCGCCCTGCGGACCGAGTAAAACCCATGCTCATCACCGACCACTTGAGGGATCAGCGGCTCGACGTGCCGGAGGGGCGGACGCCTCTTCGCTCGAGCGATCCGCGCGTGCTCATCGCCGACGACCAGTCGGATGTCCTCGAGGCGCTCCGCCTTCTGCTCAAGGCCGAAGGATTTCAGCTCGAGACTGCGTCCTCTCCCGCCGGCGTCCTCGCCGCCACGGAGGCTCGTGAGTTCGACGTTGCGCTCATCGACCTCAATTACACGCGCGACACGACGTCTGGCGAAGAGGGGCTCAACCTCCTCTCTCGCATTCAGAGCACCGACCCCACGCTGCCGGTCGTCGTCATGACGGCCTGGGGCAGCGTCGAAGTGGCCGTCGAGGCGATGCGCCGCGGCGCCCGCGACTTCATCCAGAAACCGTGGGACAACGCCCGCCTGCTCGCGATCATCCGGACGCAGATCGAGCTCAGTCAGGCGCTCCGTAAAGGGCAGCGCCTGGAAGCGGAGAACTCGCTGCTGCGCAGCGAAGGCATGCCGAAGCTCATCGCCGAATCGGCGGCGATGCAGAACGTGCTACAGGTCATCTCGCGGGTCGGTCCGTCGGATGCGAACGTGCTCGTCCTCGGTGAAAACGGCACGGGCAAGGGTGTGGTGGCGCGCGCGCTCCACGCCGTTTCCAGCCGGGCGACGAGGCCGATGGTCATCGTCAATTCGGGCGGCGTGTCGGAAGGCGTCTTCGAAAGCGAACTCTTCGGCCACGTCCGTGGGGCGTTCACGGACGCGAAGAGCGACCGCGTCGGGCGCTTCGAGCTTGCGGACCAGGGAACGCTGTTCCTCGACGAAATCGCGAACGTCCCGCTCAGCCAGCAGGCCAAGCTGCTGCGCGTCATCGAGACCGGCGAGTTCGAGCGGCTCGGATCGTCCCGGACGCGGCGGGTGGATGTGCGCATCATTTCGGCGACCAACGCCAATCTCGCCGAGGAGATCAATACCGGACGGTTCCGGCAGGACCTGCTGTTTCGCTTGAACACGATCGAGATCCGGCTCCCCGCGCTCCGGGAGCGGCGCGAAGATCTCCCGCTGCTGGCGCAGCATTTCCTCCGGCAGCACGCCGAGCGGTATCGCAAGCGGCTGACCGGCTTCGAGAGCGGCGCGATGCAGGTGCTGCTCGAGCACACCTGGCCCGGAAACGTCCGCGAACTCGATCACGCGGTCGAGCGGTCGGTGCTCATGGCGCAGGGTCCGCTCGTCAAACAGGGCGACCTGGGACTCCGCTCCGCGCGCGACGGCGGCGGGGGCCGGCTCGAGGACATGAGCCTCGAGGACGTCGAGTGCTTCCTCATCAAAAAGGCCATGAACCGCTTCGACGGCAACGTCAGCCAGGCCGCGAAGGCGCTTGGCCTGAGCCGCTCAGCGCTCTACCGCCGGCTCCAGCGCTACGGCTTGTAAAATGCTGAATGGCGAACGCTGAATGCTGGAACGCTGAGTTTTCCGCATTTGGCAATCGTCCTTCAGCATTGACATGGCGACAACCCGTCCCCGTGAGCCGCGGCTCAGCCACGATCGCCGAATTCTCCTCATGGCGCTCGCGTCCGCCATGCCGGGCGCGCTCATCTCCCTGATCTTCCTCTGGGGCGGCGACTACACGCCGAAAGTCCAATGGACGCTGACCGTCGTCATCGTCGCCTTCTGCCTCGGCTTCGCCTTCGCGCTGCGGGAACGGGTGGTCCTCCCGCTTCAAACGCTCTCGAACCTGCTGGCCGCACTCGGCGAAGGGGACTTCTCGATCCGCGCCCGCGGCGCGCGCGGCGGCGATCCGCTCGGCGAGGTGATGATCGAGGTGAACACGCTCGTCGAGACGCTCCGGCACCAGCGCCTCGACGCGCTCGAAGCCACGACGCTGCTGCGCAAGGTGATGGCAGAAATCGAAGTGGCGGTCTTCACCTTCGACGAGAACCAGGAATTGAAGTTCGTCAATCGCGCCGGCGCGCGGCTGCTGTCGCAGCCGGCGGAGCGGATGCTCGGACGAAGCGCGGACGAGCTGAACCTCGAAGACTGCCTTGCCGGCGAGGCGCCTCGCGTCATCAACACGGCGTTTCCCGGCAGCGTCGGGCGGTGGGAAATCCGGCGGAGTTCATTTCGTCAAGGCGGGCGCCCCCACGAGCTGCTCGTGCTCTCCGATTTGAGCCAGCCGCTGCGCGAAGAAGAGCGCCAGGCGTGGCAGCGCCTCATTCGCGTCATCGGACACGAGATGAACAATTCGCTCGCGCCGATCAAGTCCATCGCCGGCAGCCTGTCCACGATCGTGGAGCGCGACCCGCCGCCGTCGGACTGGCGCGACGACGTCAAGCGCGGATTGGGAGTCATCGCGTCCCGCTCCGAGTCGCTCAGCCGCTTCATGAGCGCGTACGCGCGCCTCGCGAAGCTGCCGCCGCCGAAGCTCGCGCCGATCGACATCGAAGCGCTCGTCGATCGCGTCATGACGCTCGAGAAGGAATACGCGATCCGCCTCGCCGGCGGCCCGAAGCTGACGGTGCAGGGCGACAGCGATCAGCTCGAGCAGCTGCTGATCAACCTGCTGAGAAACGCGGTCGACGCCGTGCGCGAAACCAGGGGCATCGTCCAGATCGGCTGGTCGCGTCTGCCCGGCTCCTCCCCGCCGACGATGGCCCTGTGGGTGGAGGACGAAGGACCGGGATTGTCGAACACGGGCAACCTGTTCGTGCCGTTCTTCACGACGAAACCCGGAGGGTCAGGGATCGGACTCGTGCTGAGCCGCCAGATTGCGGAAGCGCACGGCGGCAGCCTGATGCTGGAGAATCGGGATGATCGACAGGGCTGCCGCGCCACCTTGAGGCTGCCGCTGCAGGCCGCCACGTCACCCGCTGCGGTGCCGCCCTCGCTTGCCGCCGCCGCACACATCTCATGACGCAGAAACTGAACGAACCCATACTTCCCGGCTCGGCCGGAACGGACTACGAGCGGTATCTGAGGACCGACGAACTGCTGTCGCTGCAGAAGAATCCCTCGGAAGTCGTGCACCGGGACGAGCTGCTTTTCCAGACGGTCCACCAGTCGTCGGAGTTGTGGCTCAAACTGGGGTGTCAGGAGCTCGAGGACGCTGCGGCGCTGATGGACGGGGACCGGCTCTCGGCGGCTGTGCGACTGCTCCGGCGCGCGAACGATTGTCTGACGCTCACGACCGACAATCTGCACATGCTCGATCATCTGTCCCCGGTGGATTACGCGATCGTCCGGACGGCGCTCGGTCACGGCGCCGGGTTCGATTCTCCAGGGTTTCGATGTGTCCACCGCGTGTCCCCCGTTATCGGCGAGTGCTTCGAGCGCGTGCTCGCACGCCGGCATATGAGCGTGCTCGACGTGTACGAGCGAGGGTACGACGCCGACGACCTTTATCAGCTCGCCGAGCAGCTCATCACCTGGGATGAACGCGCGATCATCTGGCGGTTCCATCACCTGAAAGTCGTCGAGCGGATCATCGGCGGCAACGTCATCGGCACGCAGGGGACGCCGGTCGAAGTGCTCGAGCGCCGGATCGACGTGCGGTTCTTCCCGGCGCTGTGGGAAGTCCGCAACGAGATTACGCGGCGATCGCCGCTCGGCGGCGAGGGCCACGGCAGCCGATGACGTGGCACCGCTTCTTCGCGCAGCCCGTCACGTGGCGGCCGCTCGTTGAGAGCCTCGCGATCACGTTCGTGCTCGCGTGGGCGGCGGCGCAGTTCGCGCGCGCGATCGTGCGCGGCCTCCTCTCGTCGATGCTGCGCGACACGGTGTCGGCATCCAGCCCCGCCGTACGGGCGCTGCTGCGCCTGTTCGGGTACGCAATCTTCGTCATCGTGTTCGCGCTGCTGCTCGTTCCGGCGTTCGAAGTGGTCGGACTGCATCCGCGCGCGGGCGTGCACCTGCGGACGCTGGCGTCGTGGGGATTCGATTCCGGCCTGCGCATCCTTCTGATCTGCGCGGTCGCTTACGCCATCATCCGGATGGTCGGGATCAGCGTGGCGCGCTTCGAGCACGAGATTTCGGTCGGCACCGATCTCGACGCGCTCGAGCGGGCGAAGCGCGCGCGCACGCTGGGCGCGGTGCTGACGAGCGCGACCACCGTGCTCGTGCTGGTCATCGCCGTGCTGATGATTTTGCGTGAGTTCCGGATCGACATCTCCCCCGCCATCACCGGCGCGGGCATCGTCGGCGTCGCGCTCGGCTTCGGCGCGCAGACGCTGGTCAAGGACATCATCGGCGGCTTCTTCCTGATCCTCGAAAACCAGGTCCGTGTCGGGGACGTCGCCTCGATCAACGGCACGAGCGGGCTCGTCGAGGGGATCAACCTGCGCACGATCGTGCTCCGCGATGAAAAGGGGACCGTCTACGTCATCCCCAACGGATCAATCGCCACGCTGGCGAATCTGACGAAGGATTTCAGCTACTACGTGATCAACCTGCCCGTCGCGTACGGAGAGGATCCGGAGATGATCACAGGCCTCCTCACGACGATTGCGGAGGGCATGCGGCAGGAGGACGCGTTCAAGCCGTTCATCCTCGAACCGCTCGAGATCATCGGCGTCGACGACTACGTCGAAAACGCCTATCGCCTGAAGGTGCGGATCAAGACCGCTCCACTCCGCCAGTGGTTCGTCGGCCGGGAGCTTCGCAAGCGCATCGTTCGCGAACTGACGGCCCGCGGCATTCAATTCTGGTCCACGCAAAAAACGATCGTGCTTCCGCAAAAGTAGCCACACGCTGACAATCCATCGCAGGTACCCGCCGATCAGCCATCATCGTCGGAGCAACGATGCGCGCGCCGACGGCGTTCCACGCAGATCCCGAAGGCCCGAAGGCCACGAAGCTGATTTCTCCTGGCTGAGAGCCTTACGCGTTGGCTCCACAGATGAAGACGGTTGGCTCTGTTCGTGGCCCGTTCTTTTCGCAACTGCAACTTCGGCCTTCGGGCTTTCGGGGCCTACGTGGCTGGCCCGGGGGCCGTGCGACAAACAGTGGCTGCCGCTCTCAGCACCTCTC
>DATJFQ010000074.1:0-51192 GCA_035495555.1 Vicinamibacterales bacterium | reverse complement strand
GCTGCTGCTGCTGATCGCGTGCGTGAACATCGCAAATCTCACGCTCGCGCGCGCGTCGGGCCGCACGCGTGAAATCGCGGTGCGCCGCGCGATTGGCGCGACCCGCCCGCAGCTCGTGCGCCAGCTCCTCGTCGAAAGCCTGGTCGTCGCGTTGCTCGGCGGTGCGACGGCGCTCGTCGCGCTGATATGGGTGAAATCGTGGATTGTCGCGATGCTGCCGTCCGATCTTCCCCGGTTGACGGAGGTGCATTTCGACGGCGGCATGGTGACGATCGCCCTCGCGCTCTCGATCGCGGCCGGCGTGCTCTTCGGCGTCCTGCCGGCGCTGCAGGTCTCGGGGGTCAATCCCGGCGACAACCTGAAAGACGCCGGACGCGGCATGGGCGAAGCGCGCGGCGAGCGGCGCTTCCGAGCGGCGCTCGTGGCGGCGGAGATTGCGACCTCGCTCGTGCTGCTGGTCGGCGCGGGTCTGCTCGTGCGCAGCTTCTGGAGCATGCTGCACGTGAACCCGGGCCTCGATCCCGCCCACGTCGGGTTCGCGCAGATCTGGATCCCCGTTCCCAATGATCCGTCGAAGAACCCCTACGCCACTCCCGCACAGCGGAACGCGTACATCGAGCACGTGCTGCGCCGGGTGGGCGCGCTGCCTGGCGTTCAGTCCGTCGCGATGAGCGCGAGCAACCGGACCCCGTTCAGCGGCTCCGGCGCGACGCAGCGCTTTGCGTTCCTTGGCGAATCGACGGCGCCTGGCGACCTCCGGCGGGCGCAATTCCAGGTCGCGAGTCCTGACTACTTCGCGACGCTGAGTTCGCCGATCCTCAGCGGCCGCGGGTTCACTCAGGCCGACATCGCGGGCGCGGAGCCGGTCGCGGTCGTGAACGAAACGCTTGCGAGAACGCAATCGCCCGGCAGAGATCCGGTCGGGCGCAGCCTCGCGCTCGGGCGGCAGTCCGTCCGTATCGTCGGGGTCGTCGCCGACATCCACGACGACGGGCTCGACGTGGCGGTGTCGCCGAGAGTGTACTTCCCGCTGTTCCAGCGATCGAACAACGCGCTGACGGTGTTCTACAGGTCGTCAACGGATCCCGCGTCGCTCAACACCTCCGTCGAACGCACGATTCACGAGATCGATCCGACGCTGCCGGTCTTCGGCCAGCGGACCATGGAGGACCTGCTCGCCGATTCGACAGTACGCCGCAAGATCGTGCTGTCGCTCATGAGCGCGTTCGCGGCGGTCGCGCTGCTGCTCGCGGCGATCGGCACCTACGGCGTCATGAGCGTGGCCGCCAGCCAGCGCGTACGCGAGATCGGCATTCGCATGGCGCTCGGCGCGCAGCGGCGCGATATCCTGCGCTTGATGGTTCGTCCCGGGTTGGGGCTTGCGGCCGCCGGCGTCCTGGCCGGGATCATGGGCGCGTTGCTCCTGACCCGCCTGATGAGCGCCGTGCTGTTCGCGGTCGCCCCGACCGACGCCGTCACCTACGCAGCCGTCTCGGTGCTGTTGATCGTCGTTGCACTGGCGGCCTGCTACGTTCCTGCGCGGCGCGCCACGAAGCAGGATCCGCTGATCGCGCTCCGGACCGACTGAGGATGCCGGAAATGCTGAATGTAAAGCGTGAGGTGGATTCAGCGTTCGATGACCCACGCGTTGCTGCTGCTTTGCTGGATGCCGACGAGCAGCGATCGGCCGTCGGGCGACGGCCGGGGCATGAACAGCTCCTGACTCTGGAATTGGCGCAGCAGCAGCGCGCGTCCGTCGAGCATGACGTGGAGCAGTTCGCCGCCATGCAGCGTCGAGGTCGTGGCGAACAGGCTCCGCCCGTCCGCCGCCCACGCGATGTCCACGATGTTCTTGAAGTCCTTCACGTCGATCACGCGTGTCTCGTCTGAGGCGGTATTCACCAGACTCACGCGGTTGCCGCCGTCCCACGCGAATTGGCCAAAGGCGACTGTGGTCCCGTCCGGCGATGCGTCCCAGAACGTGACGGCGGTTCCGTTGGTGGTCGCAAGCTGGCGCGTACGGCCGGTCGCGGGATCGAATGCTGATACGACCAGTTTCGTCTCGTTCCGTACAGTGCGCAGTTCCGCGATGACGCAGTCGCGGAACGCCCGCGGACAGCGGACGTCGGGAAACGCTCGTGCGCCCGTTCCATCCGCGCCAGGCGCGGCGATGAACGACTGCAGATCCGATGTCGCCACCGTGCTCGAGAGCGGCATCACCTGCTGGGCGGGTCCCCCGTCGAGCGGCATCCGCATCAGTCGCGCGCTCGCCGGCTGATAGCCCAGTTCCAGGTAGACGATCCATTTTCCGTCGGAAGTAATCTGGGGGGAGCGAACCGCCGCGTCACCCGTAGCGATGGCCTGCGGCGTTTCGGCCGCGATCGGCTGACGGAACGCGTGCAGCGATCCGGTGCGGCCGGAGATGAAGAGAAACGAGGAGCCGTCGGCCGTCCACTGTGCGGGCCAGTCCACCTGCGTGTCGGTCGTCAATGGCTTCGACGCGGTGATGGTTCGGCCTGAGACGTCGAGCGTAAGCAGGTACACGTCGCTCTGGGAGGATTGTTTCGTGAGCCCCAGCCGCCGTCCGTCGGCAGAAATCGTCAGCGGCTCCGCGGCGACAACCCCGGGCCAGCGCGCGAGCAACGCAGGATCCCCCGCGCGCGCGCCGGTTCCTGGATCGAGCGCGATCACCCACAGCGACACGCTCTGCTGCGGTTCGCCGTCACGAGTCGTGTAGAACACCTTGCCGTCGGGCGCGAATACCACGCTCCACACGTTGGCGTGCAGTACAGGACGTGGATCGCCGCCTGCGATGTCTCTCGTTTCGATCCACGCGTCCGGCGCGAGGTTCGCGCCACGCAGGTATCCGATCCGCCTGCTGCCGGGCAGCCAGTGTACCGACGCCACGATCTCGCCGTCGCGGAGGCGGAACAACGGGTGGGGTGATTCGCCGCGGCTTCCCGCGAGCGTAACCTGCTGGCCATCCTGTTCGACCAGAAGAATCTGCCTGCCATCCGGCGATGGTTCCACGTCGCCGGCCGCCTGCGCCACGGGCTCGACCGCGCCGGTCAAGACGGAAATGCTCCGCACGACGGCCTTTTCGCCGACCTGCGACGGCCCGCTCGCGAAGATCCTGGTCCCATCCTGGGACCACGAGAGCTGCGCTCACGTAAAACAGAACTCCGGCGGGACGGGCACCGTCCGCGTTTCGCCGCTCTCGATGAACCGGATGTGTAACCCGTGGATGTCGCTGTACGCGACGTAGCGGCCGTCGGAGGAGATCGCCGCAAAGAAGACCGGTGCCTCGACCGGGTTCGACGTCACCTGCCGCTCGCGGATTTCAAACGCCGCGCCGGATGCACCGCCGCTGGACCGCGCGCGCGCCGCCCAGACGCTGAGTGCAATGATTCCGATCGCCGCGGCCGCCGCAGCGACCGGGATCCATCGCCGTCTGGTCCGCGGCATTGCCGCCGGTGCCAGGGCCGGCCCCGTAATCCCTGATTCGCTCTCCTGTTTCACCTCTTCCAACGCGTTTCGGAGGTCCACCGCGGTCTGATAGCGGCGATCGGGATCCTTTTGCAGGCAGCGCCGGACGATGCGCGCGAACTCGACGGGGAGTCCAGGCTTGACCTCGCTGACTGTCGGAGGCGTGTCGCGCAGGATGGACGTGATCACGGAGATGCTGCTGTCGCCGACGAACGGCCGCCGGCCGGTCGCCATCTCGAACAGCATCACACCCAGAGAGAAAATGTCCGAGCGTGCATCGAACGCGCGGCCTTCCGCCTGCTCCGGCGACATGTACGCGACGGTGCCCACGATGTGGCCGACGTCGCTGATTGGCGCGGTACCCGTCGCGGCCTGCGTATCCATCTGCACCCCGTGCAGCCGAGCGAGGCCGAAATCGAGCACTTTTGGCCGCGAGCCGGAGGTCGTCAGCATCACGTTGGCGGGCTTCAAGTCGCGATGGACGATTCCGGCGCGGTGTGCGGTGGCAACGGCATCGGCGATCGCGATCGCGATCGGCAGCAGCCGCGCGAGCGGCATTCCCGTGTCCGGGATGAGCGCGCTCAGCGGGTCACCTTCCACGTATTCCATCGTGAGGAACGCGATCCCACCCGCCTCTTCCAGCGAGTGCAGGGTGACGATGTTCGGATGATTGAGCCGGGCGGCGGCCTGGGCTTCTCGCTCCAGGCGCCGCCGGCGGTCGTATTCGCCGGCGAGCGCAGGCGGGAGCACCTTCAACGCCACCCGGCGTCCGAGCCTCGTGTCGTGGGCGAGATAGACCTCTCCCATTCCGCCCACACCAAGGCTGCTGATGATCTCGTAGACGCCTAAGCGGACGCCAGGCGACAGCATCGCGTCGCGCGATTATACGCGCGGGACTCAGCGTCGATTGCCGACAATGACGCGCAGGTGCCGCAGCCGCTCGTCCAGTTCCTCCGGCTGCATCGACGCGTATTTGGGCGGAAGGAGACGCCGGCTGGATGCTTCGAAAACAGCGAGCAGCTCCATGTACTCCAGCAGTTCGGCGTCGCGGCTGGGGAAGTAGTCGCTCGCCGCGCGTGTCAGATGCTCCTGGGTGACCGGCGCATCGCCCCCCGCCGCCCTCGCGGCATCGTCATTGGCCATCAGCAGCACGGCTTCGACGTCGGCGTTGCTGTAGCCGACGAGCTTCGACGAGAATTCGGTGCGGATCGACGCCAGGTCCACGGAGGTGCTGATGTGGTTCTTGCGGATCAGCGCCGCCGCGACCTGCTCCACTTCCTCCGGCGTCTGCGAGTAGAGGAACGGGATCTTGCGATCGAGCCGGCCGGCGCGCTTCAAGTCGACGTCGAGCTTGTCGGGCCGGTTCGTCATTACGAGGAAGAGGATCCGGCCGCGATTCGAGGTATCCGACATGAACTCTTTGATGCGCGCGATCACGCGCGAGGACGTGCCGCCGTCGCTCTCGCCGTCGCCGGAGCCGAACGCGCGATCTCCCTCGTCGATGATGACCACGACCTGACCGATGGCGCGGATGACGGTCAGGATGCGCTCGAGATTGCCTTCCGTGGCGCCGACCCATTTCGACCGGAAGTTTTTCAGCTTGATCGTCGGCAGGCGGCACTCTTTCGCGAACGCCTCGGCGACGAAGGTCTTGCCGGTGCCCATCGGGCCGGTGAACAGCAGTCCCATCGGCACGCGGAAGGTGCGTCCTTCGCGGATGCTGTCGGCGATGACGAGCAGATCCTTCTTCACTTCCTCCATGCCGCCGACGACCTCGAATCCGTGCGCCGGCTCGACGAACTCCACCAGGCCGAAACATTCGCGCTCGAGGATCTCGCGCTTGCGCTGCGCGATCAGGCGATCGATCTCGCTGCGGGCCTGATCCACGCGGTCGGCGTCGATCGTGGCGGGGAGGACGGCCGTGGGCGCCACGAGCCGCCTGATGTCGTCATGGTTCATCCCGGAGGTGAGGGTGGCGAGCTTGTGCGCGCGGTCGGCCACGTCCGGCCCCGCTCCGAGCAGGTTGACGATGAATCGCTCGCGCGCGAGCGCGTCCTCCTCCGCGGCCGGGGGAGGCGCCACGATCGATGCAATCTGCAGCGCCTTCAGACCGGCGGTGAGGTCGGCGTAGCGATCCACCTCGGCGTCGCTCAGTCGCTTGTCCGACAGCCGCACGACGGCACGGCGCGTCGCCTCGTCCGGCATCGGAATGTCGATGATCGCGACCTTCGGGTTCGACACGAGCTTCGGCGCGAGGTCCGGGAGGTTCTCGGCGATCAGGATGACGAGATTGTCACCGCGTTCGATCTCGGCCAGGAACGACCACCGGTGCAGCGTGATGATCGCGGCGCGATCCGCATCCGCCTGGAACGCCGGGTCTCCGGTCGGCGCGACCGCCTCTGCGTATTCGACGACGACCGCGCTGCGCGTGCTCTGGACGAGCAGCCGCTCGAGTGCGCCAAGGGCGCGCTCCTTCCCGGATGCCAGGAGCAGGTCGTCGAGGTTGCCCGCCGCAGCGGCGCGTTTGGTGAACCGCACGCCGGTTGCGACGTTGAACACCGCGATCGTCTCGCGCGTGTCCTTCAACAGCACGTCCGTGATGAAGTCGGTCAGCGTGACGAGCTTCTCGTCGTCGACGATGGCGTCGTAGACGTTTCCGTGCAGCACGAACATGGACGACTCGCCGCGGAGATAGCGTCGGCGGAGATCTTCGGCCCAGTCCGGCATGAGGCGCGGCATCAGAAGCTCGTTCCGTTCGAGATGGCGCCGAGAATGCGGTCGGTGTCGACCGCCGTCTGGCGGATGGATTCGACGCCGTCGAGCAGCTCGTCGAGCTGACCCGAGAGCTGCTGCGGCGATTGCATCGTGACGACTTGATCGGCGATCAACTGGAAGGAGTTGTCGATGAGATCGAGCTGTCCCCGCGCGACGGCGAGATACTGCTTGATGTCCTTCAGTTTGTCGAGCCGCTTGAGGATGATGGCCAGGTTCTGCTTCGCGATGGCCATCGCGGGGTCGCCTTCCGCCGCCGCTTTCACGGCATCGTCCCAGCGCATGCGTTCGCGCGCGAGCGCGTCGAGATCGACCGACTCGAGATACTGCTCGTAGCGTGTGCAGGTGACCGCCATGTCGATGAAGGCGTCGACCAGCTTGTCGGCCTTCAGCAGTTCGGCGCGCAGCAGTTCGCCGGTGAACGATGGATTCGCCGCGGCAAGACGCCGGATCTGCTGCTGGCGATCGATCACCGACCGCACCCGCGCGCGGTCGTCTTCGCTGATCAGTTGCAGGCGTCCGGCGCGCTCCTGCTCGAGCAGCGCCTCACGCAGCTTCTCGAACCGCGGGTCCCACAGCAGGTGGCGCAGCCGCTTCGAGTCGGGCGCGTACAACAGCCAGAGCGCCTCGAGACCGATCGCGGCGACCGCGAGGACCGGGCTGAACGTCAGGCCCGCCGCAGCCAGTGCGCCGCCGAGCAGCGACATATTGTAGGGGTTCGCGAAGGCGTACTTCAGATACGGCCGTTTGTCGAGAATCGCGGCGGTAATCGTGCTCTTTGCCGCGTCAGCTAAGGCGGACGCAACCCGAGGACTGCCCGCGGACGGCGCGGTGGCCGGCGGCGCGGGTTTGGCGGCCGCGGCCGGCGAAGATTGGGCCGGCGTCACCGGGCGCTGCCTGGATTGGTCGGGCGTCGCCATGTCACATTTTAGGCGAGGGCGACCCCGCGGTGCGCCCCCCGTCAACGACCAACTGCACCACTCCACAACGACACAAGGTGCCTTTGCAACGGACGTCTCGAGCAGCTGGCCGTTGTGCAGTTGCGGAGTTGTCGCTGGTCACTGTGAAGCCGAAGGCGGGGTGTACAGCAGATCCAGCAGCTTCTTCTCGACCATTCGGAATTCCGGCGTCGACTGGAGCGAGATATCCCGCGCCCCGAAGAACGGCACGTCAATCCGGTGGAGAATCCTCGCCGGGCGCGCGGAAAAGACGTAGACCGAGTCGGCGAGGTACACCGCTTCCGTGATGTCGTGCGTGACGAAGACGATCGTGTTGTCCTCGTTGCGCGAGACGTCGAGGAGCAGCCCCTGCATCCCCCAGCGCGTCTGCGGATCCAGGGCGCCGAACGGCTCGTCCATCAGGACGATCCGCGGTTGATTGATCAATGTTCGCGCAATCGCGACGCGCTGCTTCATCCCGCCGGACAACTGCTTGGGATAATGGTCCGCGAATTCCGACAGGCCGACGGCTTTGAGATATCGGTCGCTGCGCTCGCGCCGTTCGCGTTTGGGCACGCCGCGAAGACGAAGGCCGTACTCCACGTTCTGGCGCACGGTCAGCCAGGCGAACGAGGTATACGCCTGGAACACCATCCCGCGATCGGCGCCGACGCGATCGACCGGTTTGCCATCGACTTCGATCGTGCCGGCCGTTGGCGTCAACAGGCCGGCGACGGCTTTGAGGATTGTCGATTTGCCGCAGCCGGACGGCCCCAGGAACACGACGATTTCGCCGCAGCCCGGCTTGTCGGCGATCGAGAACGACACGTCGCGAACGGCCTCGGTCCCGCGCCCCATGCGGTCGACGTAGGTGACGCTCAGGTTGTCCGCTTTCAGCCGGGGGGTGCCCGCCGCGACCTCGCCGCGGTAGCTCGGCGTCGTGCCGGGGCTGCGATCGGAAACGGTCACCGCGACCGTTCCCAGTTCGCCGGCTGCGCCGCTGATCTTCACCTGGCCGTCGCTCACAGCGTCGCCTCCCGCCACCGGAAGAGCACGTTCGAGATCATGCGGATCACGAAGTCGGTGAGCAGGCCGATGCCGCCGATGACCAGCAGCCCGGCAAACGACCAGGACGCCTTCTGGTGCGTGCGGGCGAGCTCCACCATGTACCCCAACCCGTGCTCGGGATTCACCGCTTCCGCGAGGATGACGTACGTCCAGAGGATCGCGTTCATCACTCGGAAGGAATCGAAGATCTCCGGCAGCGCCGCCGGGAGCAGCACCGTGCGGATCGCCTGCAGCTTGGTGGATCCCAGCGTCAGCGCGGTCTGCACGAGCTCTTCCGGCACCGCGCGAATCGCGGAGACGACGACCGGCAGCAGGTAGACGAAGACGCCGAGGAACAGGAACGCGATCTTCTGTTTCTCGTAGATGCCGAACCACAGGATCAGCAGCGGAATGAACGCGGAGATCGGCATGTAGCGCAGCGGCGCCATGATGGGCTCGAAAAGCCGGTTGATCGGCTCGAAGGCCCCCATGAGCACGCCGAGCGGCACCGCAAGCGCCGACGCGAACACGAACGCGAGCAGGATGCGCCGGCTCGACGTGAGGATCGCGCCCCACAGGTCGTAGTCGATGAACAACTGCAGCGTCCCTCGGACGACTTCCGTCGGCGACGGCAGAAAGTCCGGCGGCGCAAACCCGCCGTACGACACCAGGCACCAGACGCCCAGGACGAGCGCGGGCATGACGAAGCCGAGCGCTGTAGCCGACGCGCGCGGCATCGGCGCCCGTAACGCGAACCATTCGCGATGATGTGGAGACATGGGTATTAGAGGTAACCGTACCGGAAACTCGAGCGCTTTTCCGCGGGTCCTGTCCGCGAACAGCCCCACCGGTTCTCGGCGCGAAAAAAGACTGTGACGAGGGGCGCGCCTCGCAATCGGCGGGGCGCCCCGTTCGCGACCACCCGCGAGGGCGCTCGAGTTTCCACGATCTCTATTTTCCCGACAGGACGACCTTGATATCCGTCCTCCGGTTCAACTGGCGTCCCGCTTCCGTCGTATTCGGCGCGACGGGGTTCGTGGAGCCGCGGCCGATCGTCTGGAACCTCGCCGCCTGGATGTTCGGGAAGTTCTTCAGGATGTAGTTCTTGATCGCCAGCGCGCGCCGTTCGGAGAGCGTCATGTTGCCCGACGGTGAGCCGGTCGCGTCCGTGTTGCCTTCGACGCGCAGATACGTCCCGCCAAAGGACGTCATCGTGTCGCCCAGCGCATCGAGCACGAAAAACGAGCCCGGCATGATCTCATCGGATCCGGGCGTGAAATGGATCTGGATCTCCTTGTTGATAATCGCGCGATCGCTGGACGAGGGGGTCTTCGCCGCGAGCATCGGCTCCTCGACTTTCTGGGCCGGATACGCGGCCGCGAGCGACTGCAGGAAGCGCGGCTCCGAGTAGTCCTTGGCGTCGACGGCCCGCGTGACGAGGCCCTTCTTGCGCCAGATCACGAACGCCGTGTCGAAGAGCGTGTCGAAATGCGCCTTGCCGCCGCTCAACCCGTAGAACTGCGCGTTGTCGGCGTACTGCGTCAGCTTGAGGCCCGACAGCATCCCCGAGACCGTATCGGCATCGAGCTTGAGCGCCTTGCCGACTTCGGCATTGGTCGACGCGGGATCCGCTTTCATCATGTCGATACCGTCGAACCAGCCATGGATGAAGTCCCGAATCGTTTCGGGGGCCTGATCGATGATGTCCTGCCGCGCGACCAGCGTGTCCGCGATGATGTTCGTCGCCGCCGTCGTCGAGACGAGCACGTGCGCTTCGTCGCCGCGTGCTGTCACCGCGCCTGACAAATCGGGCTCCCAGGTGACCGCCGCGTCGACCTGCCTGGCCTTGAACATCGCCGCCGCGGCAGGCGCATCCTGCGTGAAGATGATGTTCTTCTCCACGGCGGCGCGATCGTCGGGGGTCAGTCCGGATTGCGCGAGCAGATACAGCAGCAGGAAATGTGACGGCGTGAACTGCGTGCAGGCAATGCGCTTGCCCTTCAGATCCTCAATCGACTTGATCGACGCGAGCGACACGATGCCGTCGCCGCCGCGCGACCAGTCCTGCATCATGACGGATCGGGCTTTCTGATTCTGCTCGGCCAGTACCGACGCCTCGCGCGCCCAGTTGTCGACCGTATCCCACATCAGATCCACGTCGCCCTTGCGGAAGGCGGCCAGCTTCGCGGCAGGATCCTCCAGCAGGACGAACTTCACGTCCAGGCCGTACTTCTGCTTGTATTTCGAGTTCGGTCCCGCGGTGAGGCCGTCGTTGAAGACAATGCCGGGCGCGTGCCCCGCCCAGGTGTTGATCGCGACGACGAGCGGGCGCGACAGCCGTCCCGAGCCGCCGAGCGACGTCGCCGAGACGCCGGACGAACCGGCGTTGCGCGACGGATCCGCCGGCGCGTTGCGCAGCGCGTCGAAATCCTGCGAGGTCAGCGCTGACGCGGAGGGCTTTTCCGTCCGGCTGCCCGTCGCCCATTCGCGGACCGCGCCACCCTTGTAGCTCCAGAAGACGTAGCCGACGACGGCGATGACGACGACCGTGATGAACAACTTGGCGAAAGGCGTCAGTTTCATGGTGTGAGTTGTATCAATTCCCTTGGGAGTTGGGAGTTGGGAATTATCCCTGCTACAGCGTCTTCGTCCCTTGACTGGCCTGCTGCGCCGCGCGCTTGGCCTTCATTTCCGCGAGCTGCTGCTTGGCCTGAACGTCACCCGCCTGATTGCGCAGCGCGGCAAGCCGCGCGTCGAGCGAGGAATCCCCCATCTCCCGCCCGAGGTTCGCCTCGGCGATAGTGGTGCGGATATGTTCCCGCACGTTGTCCAGCGCTTTCACTTCGGCGTCCACCGACAGGCCGTCGATCTGTTCCTGGATCTTGAGACGGGCCTGCGCCGACTGCATCTTGGCCAGCATCGAATCGCGCTCGCCTTTCAGCTTCCGGATCTCCGTCTGAACACCCATCAGCGACGTCTTCGCGGATTCCGCGTCCTTCTGGGCCGAATCGAGCTCCGCCTTGGAGTCGGCGAGATCCGAAGTGAGCTGGTTCTTCTTCTGGATCAAAACGACGGCGAGGTCGTCCTGGTTCGTTTCCACGGCGGCCGCGAGGTCCGCTTCGGTCTGCGTGAGCTCCGCGCTGGTTTTCGTGAGCCGGTCGCTGATCTCCTCGCGGCGGCGGATGATCGCGGCCGTCGCGGTTTTCAGCCGCGAGTACTTCTCGATCATCGAGTTGATGGCGTTCTCGTACGCGATCTCCGGGTGCTCCTTCTCGACACCGGAAATCCAGATCGACAGGAACCCGCGCCACAAGTTTCCGAGCCGTGTGAACAACCCCACTCCAGCCATGGTGTGTACCTCTGTGAGTTCGCCTTCGACGCTGTCTCAACCCAGCCTGAACGCGCTAGGTTCGATTCCCCGGTCCACTGACTTCGCCTGACGACGGGTCGTGCAGTTTCGGCGACTCCCGCACGACGCGGGCGACCGCTTCCTGTCCGAAAAATTCCAGTACGCGCTGCACGTCGACCTTCTTCGCGTTGCACGCGGCGGCAATGGACGCCTGTTCCTTCGTGCGCTGGTCCATGACCGCGCGGACATCGCGGATTTCCTGCTCGAGATGGTCGATCCGCGCCCGCGATTCAGCCAGCAGTTTGTCCGTGTCGGCCGCCGACGTGCGGATGTAGCCTTCGAGCGCCTGAATCTGCTCGACACCCGTTTCGATGATCTTGTCGAGCGGAACGCCGAACGCCTTCATCGCGGCCTCGACGATCTGCTTGCGGACCGGCATCGGCGTCTCCGACGGGAGGCTCGCGAGCAGGTCGCTCGCGCGCTTGACGCGGTCCTGCTCGTTGCCCTCGATGCCGGCGGCGGCAAAGACGCCGGCGAAATCCACCTGCCCGTCAGGGGCCGCGGGCGGGGGAGTCTGAAAGAAATTCGGCGCTGGCGCGGCTGTCGTCTCGGGCGGAGGCTGGTCCGCCGGGACCTCCGGCAGGGGGGTCGGCTTCTCCTGAGGTTCGCCGTCCCGTACGACAAACCACCCCAGGACCGTCGTGCCCCAGCTCCGAGGCTCGCTCATAACTGGCTCCCTGTCACCGTGGCTCTTTGTGCGGGAGCCCATTATATGCGGCAAGCGGGTTACCCGCAGTCCGGGCCCCCTGGGTTCTGTCGGCCGGGGTCCGGAGACTTACGAAGTACCGCACGCGTTTACCTGCTGCGTATCTCAGCTGCGGAGCAGCCGCGGCCGAATGACGCTGTTCGACCGCATCGTGATCACGGCGCGCCGCTTGCGAGGGGGTTCGATTCGTGTCGCGGCGCACCTGCCGGTGGTGCTTCGGTTCAGCAAAGGGAGTTTCGCAATGTTGAGGCACCGGCTCGTGTGTCTGTTGGCGGCGGTGTGTCTGTGCGGGGGTGTCGATGTGGGCACCGCCTGGGCGCAGCTCGCCTCGAACCAGACGGAGGGATTCGGCAATGGCCGCCTGGTCACGTTCACGTATCTGCAGAATTTCGATTGCGTCGATCAGCCGGCGCTCGATCTCGATTTCAACGGCCGCCAGGCGGCGGTCGACCCCAACGAGATGCAGACGCCTATCTGTCAGCCGATCACGGAACCCGACGCGGACCCGTCGGGCGCCAATGTCAAGCAGACCGCACATCTGTACGTCCTGATCCCGATGTTCTCAATCGACAACGACCAGAACCCGGCCGACGCCATGCCGTGCCCCGATGGCGGGCGGCCCGGAGAGCTCTGCGGGCCCGCGCTGGGATCGGCGCTCATTCGACTGTTCGGGTTCGTTCCAGAGGCGTGGAAGGCGCAGGTGAACGCGGCGATCACGACGCAGTGCCCCGACCCGGCGCACGCCGTACCCGGCACGTGCACGATGCACGCGTCCTCGGTCGATTTATCCAGGACGCTCCAGGCACTGGGAAAGGCCGGCGCGCCGACCGCTCCCATCTTCGTTCCGACGCCGAATCACAGCCACGTCGTCGACAATTCGCGCGTGAACACGGGGGCCATCTGGTGGCAGGTACGGCCGGTGCTGATCCTCGATCCCAGCGACTGGCCAAGCGCCGATGGCAGCAGCGGGATCACGTCGTCCCGGGCGATGGACGACGCGGAGGAGGCGGGACGCGCGGTGGAAGTGGGCTCGAACTTCTTCCTCTTCTTCTCGTCGGCCATGCATTCGATGCCCATCCACTGAACGCCGGCCGTCAGCGCGCTTCGCCTTTCGCATTCCGCGCAGCGGCGATAGTGCCCCGGCTCCGAGGCTCGCTCATAAGGGGCTCCCTCACCCTGGCTCTCGAGGGAGCCCGTTCTACGGGCAAGCGCGGTCTGGTGCGCTTCGAGCCGATTCATCGCGCGCCGGCTCGGCGTCAGCCCGTCCTGCGGGTGCCTGAACTCTGAAAGACCGCTGGACGCTGGATGCGAACGACAGTACGCTGCGGGCCTGCACATCGGGCGGGCGCGAGGCTGGGTGACGCAGGGAAGAATGGCTCGAGGGTGTCTATCACGAGAGCCAGGATAACAAATGAGTACCACGTGATCCCGTGAGGCGACGATGAGTACGGACCTGCGGTTCGCCTGCCGTCAGCTGCTGAAATCTCCCGGCTTCACGCTGCTGGCAGTCCTGACGCTTGCGATCGGCATCGGGCTCAACACCGCCATCTTCAGCCTCATCGACGAACTGTTCCTGCGCGGGCTGCCTTTCAAAGATACGAGCCGCATCGTCCACATGACCGCGAACGCCAAAGATCGCGGGTTCAGCGAGATCCCGGTGTCCGCACCGCGTTTCATGGTCTACCGGGAGGGGCAGACGATTTTCAGCGATTTTGCCGCCGAGAATTTCGCCGCTTTCACGCTGACCGGTATTGGCGATCCCGTCCAGGTGTCCGGCGGCCGGTTGACTTCGAACTACTTCGACCTGCTCGGCGTGGTTCCGCTCCGGGGACGGCTGTTCCGGCCCGAGGAAGAAGCGAAGGCCGATGTCGCGCTGGTCACGGAAGGGTTCTGGAAGCAGCGGCTCGGCGGGGATCCCGATGTCATCGGCCGCAGTATCACGCTTGATGGCACGCCGCACACGATCGTCGGCGTGGTTCCGAATCAGCCGGGTGCCTGGTTCGGTACCAATCCGGTTGCCGAAGTCTGGACGACGAAGCCGTTCGTCATTCCCGGTTTCACCTACGAGCGCATGATGCGGGGGACCGGCTTCCTGCGCGTGCTCGGACGGCTCCGGCCGGGCGTGACGCTGGAGCAGGCGCGGGCCGCCCTGCCGGCGCTCGACCAGAGCTACGCGAGCGCATACGCGAACAATCTCGACCGCACCGCCACGACTTCGCTGAAGCCGATACCGGAAGACGTGACCGGCAACCTGCGGCCGGCGCTCGCGACCCTGTTCGCGGCGGTCACATTCGTCCTGCTGATCGCGTGCAGCAACGTCGCCAATCTGCTCCTGGCGCGGTTCAGCGGCCGCCGGCGCGAGATCGCGCTGCGCCTCGCGCTCGGCGCGTCCCGCGCCAGTGTGCTCCGCCTGTTCCTGTTCGAGAGCCTGCTCGTGAGCGCGGTTGCGGGAATTACCGGCGCGTTCCTGGCCTCGGCTCTCGTTCCGCTCATCCCACGGATGGCCGCGAACTTTCTGCCGCTCGATCCGGACTACGCGCTGACGCTGTCGCTTCCGATCCTCGGGTTCATGGTCGCCCTGTCCCTCGCGACGGGGTTCATCATGGGAACCTACCCGGCGTTCCAGGGCGCACGGGTCGATCTGAACGATGCGCTGAAAGAAGGCGGCCGCAGCACGGCGGGCAGCCGCCGGCAGCGGCGGTTCCGCGCAGCGCTCGTCGGCGCCCAGGTCGCGCTCTCGGTTGCACTGCTCGCGGGCGCCGCGCTGCTCATCGCCAGCTTCGTGCGATTGAGCCGGCAGAACCTCGGATTCGATCCCGCGCGGCTCTGGGTCGGATTCGTCACGCTGCCAGAGCCGCAATACGCGGACCCCGCGGCACGCCAGCGCTTCGTCGAACGAACCCTGGATGCGCTCGGCCACGCGCCCGGGTTCCAGAGCGCGGCAGTCAGCGGGGATATCCCGCTGAATGGTGCGGGCCTGACCCTCTATGCGCGCGCCGACAGGGCGGTGCCGCCCATCGATCAGCGCGCGTCGGCACCGGGGCACGATGTCGCGCCTGGATTTTTCCAGACGTGGACGATTCCCATTCTGGCCGGTCGTGATTTCGACGAGCACGACCTCGCCGGCCGACAGGACGTCGTGCTCATCAACGATGCCGGTGCGAAGCAGGTGTTCCCCGGCGAGAATCCCATCGGAAAAACGCTGCTGCTCACCAGCGCGGGCATCCCGGCCGTCGTCGTGGGCGTCGTGGGTGACGTCCGCTCGCAGCGGGTCGCGCAGGCGCCAGGCATGGAATTTTACCGGCCCTGGGCCCAGGAGAGCTTCCCGTTCCTGACGATCACGGTTCGCAGTTCGCTCGCGTTCGGCGTCGTGTCGCACGAAGTGCAGTCGGCGCTCGCCAGCGTCGACCCGACGATTGCGGTCGCGCAGCCGCAGGCCATGGAGACGATCGTCGCCCGAGCCCTCGGGCAGGCTCGCCTGATGATGTGGCTGCTTGGGATCTTCGCCGCAGTGGCGCTCGTGCTGGCGACCGTCGGCGTCTACGGCGCGATCGCGTATGCGGTCGCGCAGCGCACGAGCGAGATCGGCGTCCGGATGGCCTTTGGCGCGGAGCGGCGACAGATTCTGCGCCTCGTGACCGATCAGGGGATGCGGCCGGTCGCGATCGGGCTGGGCGCAGGGCTTGCGGCCGCGCTCGCGCTTGGTCGCGTCATCGCGTCACAGCTCTATCAGACGTCTGCCCACAGCCCGCTCCTGCTCGGCGGCACGGTCGCGATTCTCGCTCTTGCGGCACTGGCCGCGTGTGTCATTCCCGCGCGCCGCGCGACGTCGATCGATCCGATGGATGCCCTCCGGACGCAGTGACCTCGCCTGCACCGGCGTTCTCCCGACGGACGGCACCCTATAATGCGCGTATGACACGCGTGATTGCCGCGGCCCTCGCCGCATGGATGATTCCGCTCGTCGGAGTCGCTCAGGAAACCGATACCGAGAAGACCGCGGCGCACGATGTGCTGCGGAAGATGGCCGACCTCGAACACTCGCTGGACGTGCCCGGTCTCGTTTCGCGTCTGACCGCCGCGAATCCGCAGCGCGACGCGGTCGTCGCGCGGACGAAGGAACTCCTCGACACGGAACTGCTGGCGATGGCCGACGACATCGCGACGCATCCCGAGATCGGCTTCGAAGAAAAGCGTTCCGTCGGGAAGATCTCGACGTATCTGAAGCAGCACGGCTTCGACGTGGAGATGGGCGTCGCCAATCTGCCGACCGCGTTCGTCGCGAAGTATCACGGCAACAGCGGCGCGCCGAATCTCGGCGTCATCGTCGAATACGACGCGCTGCGCGGGACGGATGGTCCGTTCCACGGCGATCAGCACAGCGCGCAGGGGCCGGTGGGCCTGGCGGCGGCGGTTGCCATCTCGGAGTTCCTCACGAAAACGCATACGCCCGGGAGCGTCACCGTGTTCGGGACGCCGGGCGAGGAGATGATGCCGCCCGAAGCCAAGGCCGAGATGCACACAGCTCATGCCTTCGACGGAATGGACGTGATCGTTCGCAGTCATTCCTCGGCGCAGACGTCGCGGCCCGCGCCGGGCTTCGGCACCTGCTGCATGAACATCGACGGCGTGAAGTACACCTTCTCCGGCGCGCCGGCGCATCAGCTCACGTCGTGGAACGGCCGCAATGCGCTCGAAGCCGTCATCCATCTCTTCAACAACATCGACGCCGTGCGCAGCAGCATCCGCCCCGAGGCGCGGATTCAAGGCATCATCACCGAAGGCGGCGCGGCGCCGAACGTCACCCCTGACCGCGCGCAGGCGGACTTCTACATCCGCTATCCCGACGAGGTCTATCTCGCGCAGGTCACCGACTTCGTCGACAACGCCGCCAGGGCGGCCGCACTGGCGACGGGCACCAAGGTGAAGATCGATCACTACGGCCACGATCGCGACGGCATCAGCGAAGCGACCCTTGCGGAACTCTCGTTCGCGTACATGAAGAAGTACGGCGGAACGAACGTGACGCCGGCCCCAGGCAAGCCGCAGGGGTTCGAGGAGACCGGTACCGTCTCGCGCGACATCCCCGGCATCGGCGTGTCCTCGCAGTCGTCGAATGCGCCAAACCACACCTACGAGATGAACGAGGACAATCTCAAGGAAGTGGGCCATCACGGCTTCACGGTCGACGCGCAGACGATGGCGTCGATCCTGTTCGACTTCGCGACCGATGCACCCTATCGCGCGGCGGTCAGGAAGGAGTTCGACGGCATCAGGGGGCTGTTCGCCGACTATCGAACGGCGCTCGAGAAGACGTATACGGTGCCGGTCGTGCGCGATCCGAAGTAGCGAACCCATGCTCGCGCGAGGAGATTCAGTGCCGCATTTCGTCGCCACGACGCTCGACGGGAGGTCTGTCAGCTACGCGGCGATCTGGCAGCAGAAGGTGGGAGGCGCGAGGCGCGAGGCGCGAGGCGCGGGGCGGACGCGAGGCGGGAGGCGCGTACGTGTTACTATTGAAGTCCTTTCCTGAGCTTCCGGCAACGGCCATCGACCGCCAGCCTCACTAAGGTACCGGCGCCCGATATCTCGAGCGACGGTCCGTTTGCTGTGTGGCCTGTATTCCGCCCGAAAGTGTGATCTCGTGACCTCTTTGCTGTTCCGCCGCACCGCTCCGGTGCTGGCGCTCGTTCTGGCCCTGACGCTCTTCGGCTGGTATTGGGCGGTTCCCGGAGTGGCTTCGGCATCGACCTTTGCCGCCGTCGTCGTGTTTCTCCTTGCGGTGACCTCTATTTCGTTCATGACCTGGCGCAATGCACAGGCCACCAGCTCTACCGCTCAACTCCTGCACGCGACGGAAGGCGCTCCCGACAACGTCGAACTGCGTAAGAGACTCGAGCGTCGGACGTAGCCGTCAACGCCGCGCCGGCGCGGTGTATCTGGCGCGACGCGATGAGTGGAACACTTCCATGAATGAACCGGAATTCAACGAAAAGGTCCTTCGACCCACCATGTGCCCGTTCTGCAAGAGCCGGAGTGTCGACACGCTCGCGCGGCAGATCACCGTGCGCACACTCTGGCGCTGCCGCAAATGCGAGAGTACGTGGGCGATCGACAAGTTGACCGCCGCGCGGCTGAATCGCCGGATGTGAGGAGGCCGGAGGGGAATACGCGCCTCAGCGCGCTTCCCCTTCACATTCAGGACATCTGTTCCGCAGAAAGTCCAGCCACTCCGCCAGCTCACGAGCCTGCGGGAGGCCGGCTGGATCATCATGTCCACCCCGAACGCGACTTCACCCCACTGGTCCGCGATAACGACAGCACAACCTGAAACCCCCGCCACTCGATTGCGCGTGACGACGAATGCGACGTCATCACCGTCGAGCACGGGGCGCTGTGCCCGCAATGAGGCGGCAGACTTCCGAGCGGACTCCGTTTCCTCAGCGGGGAGGACGACGAGCAGGAGCACCTCCCGCCTCCCGCCTCGCGCCTCGCGCCTCCGCCAACGCGCCTCCCGCCTCGCGCCTCCCGCCTCGCGCCTCGCGCCTCGCGTCTCGTGCCTCCTACCTCGCGCCTCCCGCCTCCCGCCTCCCGCCTCCCGCCTCGCGCCTCGCGCCTCGCGCCTCCCCGGCGCCGCGCGCCGATCGGCCCTCCGGTGCGATGGGGCCCCTGCTCTGACAACCCACTTCGTGCTCGGCGGCCGGAAAGACATGTCGACGAGGAGCCGCCTCCGCGCGAAGCGGGCGCCCGTCCTCACCCCCATCGCTGGTGACGCGATAGGAGCCGCGCGCGCCCGCACCTCCCGCCTCGCACCTCCCGCCTCGCGCCTCCCACCTCGCGTCTCCCGCCTCGCGCCTCGCGTCTCAGCGCGCGTCCGTAATCGGCGGCACCTTTCCCGCCATCGCCTTGTTGAACGCAGGCACGTCGGTCGCCATCAGCTTCTCGAAATCGCTCTTCGCCTTCGCGAGCGCGGCTTCGATCTGCTCGAGCACCTGCATCGACGCCGGCGTCGGTTTGTACTCCGCGCCACCGGCGACGTCTCCTGCCCCGAGTCCGACCACACCATTGAGCCAGATGAGGTTCTGGTAGACGCGGTATTGCTCCGGATAGTACTTGTCGTCGCTCATCATGTCGGACTTCGTGACGAGCTGATATTCGACATCGAGCATCTTTTGATTCAGATCGGTGAGCGCTTTCACGACGTTCTTCTTGCCGGCGTTCGCCTTCAGTTGATCCTCGATCTGTTTCCGCATGATCTCCAGCCGGTTCGTGATGTCGGCCGTCGTGTTCATGTCGTCGCGAATCCGGCGCTGCGCGGCCGTCGAGGCGACCAGGTCGGCGTCGCTCGACGGTATGGCCGGATCCTTGACGACCTCGAACGTCTGTGTGACCGGCTGGCCGGCGAGCGTCATGCGCACCGTGTAGGTCCCGGGCGCGGCGATCGGACCGGCGCGCTGGGCCCCCTGGATGCCCCAGTGATCCACCGGCCGCGTCTCGGAGTTCCTGAAGCGCAGCTCGTCCCAGATGTGCGGATTCTGCGGCGGCGTTGTCCGGAGTTCCACGACCGCGGGTCCTTGTTCGCGCAGATCCCAGATCGCGCGGTTCAGGCCCGCGTGCGCCGTCACCTGTTCGTGGCGGATCACCGTGCCCGTCGAATCGAGAATCTCCACGTCGATCGGCGCTGTCGGAGCCGACGCGAGAGAGAACGTGAACTCCGCGCGTCCCTCGCGCGCCTGGCGAACAGCGGGATTCGGCACGTAGAGCCTGGTGCCGGTGGGCGCGGCCGTCTGCCCGGTCTGCTCGAGCAGCGAAATGTCCGGCAGGATGAACAGCCCGCGGCCGTACGTCGAGATCACGACGTCGTGCGCGCGCTTCTGCACGGTGATCCACGTCACCGGCGCCGGCGGCAGCCCTTCATTGAACTGCTTCCATGTCGCGCCGTCGTCCATCGAGTAGAAGAAGCCGTGACCCGTGCCGGCGAAGAGCATCCCGCGCTTGTTCGGGTTTTCGGCGACGGACTTCACGTACGAGAGCGGATGGCCGTGCGGAAGGCCGTCGCTGATTCGCGTCCAGGTCTGGCCGAAGTCCTTCGTCTTGTAAAGGTATGGTTCGCGGTCGTCCATCATGTGGAAATCGACCGCTACATACGCGACCGCCGGATCGAAATTCGACGGGGAGATTTGCGAGATCGTGCCCCATGCAGGCATGCCGACGTTCTTCGACACGTCCGTCCATTTGCCGTTGCGCATGTACCAGAGCTTCCCGTCGTTCGTGCCGGCCCACAGCAGTCCCTTTTCAACGGGCGACGGCGCGATCGCGAAGACGACCTCGCCGTAGAACTGGCCGAGGTTGTCGCCCACGATTCCGCCCGACGACACGATGCGCGACGGATCCTGCGTCGACAGATCCGGGCTGATGACATCCCACGTCTCGCCGCCGTCGGACGTCTTGAAGATCACCTGGCAGCCGTAATAGACGGTGTGCGGCTGCAGCGGATCGAGCGCGGCCGGCGGCGTCCAGTGGCACCGATACTTCGCTTTGTTCGGTTCCGAATCCAGCGTGTGAATCCACGGGCTCACCGATCGCGCGCGCCCGGTTGCCGCATCCCACCGTGTGATCTCGTCGCCGTAACACGACGACCAGACGATGTTCGGATCGGTATCCGGGAAGGTGAAGCCGGACTCGCATCCGCCGAGCCCTGTCTGCCAGGCTTCCATCGGAGCGCCGCGCCCGCCTCGTCCGGCCGCAGCACCCTGTCCGCCACGGCCGCGGCCGCCGCCGCCGGCGCGCCCGGCTTCAGCGG
The DNA here is from genome assembly GCA_035495555.1 of Vicinamibacterales bacterium. GTDB lineage: Bacteria > Acidobacteriota > Vicinamibacteria > Vicinamibacterales > 2-12-FULL-66-21 > DATJFQ01. The sequence continues at coordinate 30,031 of DATJFQ010000074.1, read as the reverse complement.
CGACGTAGTCGTTCATGGTCGCGCCTTCCGGGAGTACGCCGTTTCCGGTCGACTCCGAGACGTTGCTCGGCCCACGCATCGTGCCGTCGTCCTGACGGTTGCTGTAGATCCAGTACGGCACCCGGTTGTCGGTCGCGACGTGGTACATCTGCCCGTTGGGCAGGCGCACGCTCTGGCTGCCCGTCGACGAGATAATGCGCGCGCCGCCGTCGTCGGTGAGCACGAAGCGCCGGCCGTCTTTCGGATCCATCCAGACGTCGTGGCAATCACCGCAGCCGCCGCCTCCGCCGCCTCCGCCGGGGCTGAACGTCAGCCCGCCGTCCGTCGATCGCCAGAAGCTGCTGTTCAGCACGAGGACGTCGTCCGCATTCTGCGGATTGACGCCAAGACGAATGTAGTAGCCTGCGCGACCGATCAGCCGTCGATCCCAGCTGACTGATTTGAACGTCGCTCCGCCGTCATCGGACCGCCACAGGGAGCCCTGGTCGGCCGTCTGAATCAGCGCATACATCCGCTTCGAATTCGACGGCGCAATCGCGACGTCGATCTTTCCGACCGGCGGCTTCGGCATGCCGTTGGTGACCTTCGTCCACGTGTTCCCGCCGTCGTGGCTGATGTGCACGCCGCTGCCGGGCTCACCCTTGTAGTCCGGCCACATGCCGCTGAATTCCCCCCAGGTGTGCATGATCACCTGCCACATGCCGGCGATGAGCGTGTTCGGATCGTCGGCGGCCATCGCGAGACCGGAGCAGCCCGTATCGGGATTGACGAACAGCACCCGCTGCCATGTGGCGCCGCCGTCTTTGGTGCGATACACGCCGCGCTCTTCCTGAGGACCGGTCACGCGGCCGATCGTGCAGACGTACACGACATCGGGATCGGTGGGATGAACGATGATGCGGCCGATGCGTCCGCTCTGCATCAGCGGGCCGCCCATGTTCTTCCATGTCTTCCCAGCGTCTGTCGACTTGTAGATGCCGTCGCCCATGACGTCCGCGTCGCGGATGACCCACGCCTCACCGGTGCCGGCCCAGACCTGATTCGGATCCGACGGGGCGACGGCGAGCGCGCCGATCGCGGCGACCGGCTGGTCGTCGAAGACGGGCACGAATGTCGCGCCGCTGTCGGTTGATTTCCAGACTCCGCCGGACGCGGAGCCAAGGTAATAGGTGGTCGGGTCACCGGGCACGCCGACTGCCGCTGCCACCCGTCCGGCAGGCGCGGGGCCCATGTACCGGAAGCGGAGCGGCTGAGGCGTCGTGGTGGCCGAGGGACCTGCCGGACCGCCGCCGCGTTGAGCGCTGGGGAGAGCAACGGCCGCGCACACCGCGACGGCACTGGCGCAGACCAGTCGAGCGAAGTTCGTCACCGATATCCTCCATCCATCGGGGGAGTATATCGCCCGCACTATCGAAATCGAAGATATCGGGGACCGAGTCGGACAAACGCGGCGCGATCCGCGGCCACGACATCAGCATCGAGGACGTCGGCGGTCGCGGCCAGCCACGCATCGTTCTCGCCCAGTCGGCTGGGGGCTCGACGCTGAATGAGCGCGCAGCGTTCAGCATGCACCAGGTGCAGTCCTTGAATGGCGAACCGCTGCAGCGATCTGAGCGAAGCGGCCCGGTCTCTGGCGCCTTCGAGGATCTCCTCGACGGTGATGATGGAAACGATGATGGGCCGCCCCCGGAGGGACGGCAGGAATCTGCGAGCGGGTCCGATTTCGCCAGCGGCCGTTTCCCGCTCGAGATCAATGAGGAAGGAACTATCGAGCAGCGCGGGCCGCTTCACCCCTTCTTTTGCGCCAAGCCGAGACCCTTGTCCGCCGCTGCATCGACCCACTCGATCAGATCGTCGCCGGTCTCGATCGGTCCGGCCCGGTCGATGAGCGCGCGGATCACGTCCGATTTGGGAAGCTTCCGCTGCCGCGCCCAACGTGCGAGCCGATCCGCGCGTTTCTTATCCAGCTTGACCGTGATCGTCGGCATGGTAATACCGTAATATTACCATGGACGGCGCGGTGCGTCGCGCAGATCAGCGGCGGACCAGCTCGATGTCGAACTCCGTGTCGGTGTCGACCACCACGGCTGCGCCTTCGAGATTGCCGACCGCGATGGCGTTCTTCACCGCGTAACCATCTTTCCGCAGCAGCAGCAGGGTGTAGCCGCGACCGAACAGCTCCGGGAACCGGTACCGTCCGCTGGCGTCGGTGTACAAGAACGTGTGGCCGTCCTCTCCGCACGAATCGCAGTAGACTTCGACACCTTCAATCGGCACCCGGCTGCCCTGGAGCATTTCGAATACCACACCCGACAGAGACACGGTTGCGGCCCGGACCATCGGGATGTCGAACTGTGTGTCAGCCGTCACGTTCAGGGCCGCCTGAAAAGGCGCGTAGCCAGGTCTGGTCACGTTGATGAAGGTCGTGCCGGAGAGACCCGTCAGTGCATAGGCACCATCGATGCCTGTCGTCACCGCCGCTCCACGCGGCCCTTGCACGTGCGCGCCTTCAAGGGGGAGGGCTCCTGTTGCCGTGGCTACGAACACCATGCCTTTCACGCGGTAAGAGGCGGCCGGAGGTGCGGTTGCAGGCAAGGGACTCGGAGCGACAGCCTTCGAGAGCGGCGTATCACCCGAGCACGCCGACACGAGGAGGAGGCTTACCGCAGAAATCAGAATGGGTTTCATCAGGAGAGCATGCGCGGGCTGCCGACGGATGTCTCAGGAGATCTCCAGGAAATTTGCAGGCTTCGCGGTCGGCTTGTCCCGACCCGCCTGGATAATTCCTGCACGTCTCCTGTGACTCACGGTGTGGCGCGTTGTATCGTCACGACCGTACGCTGAGTGCTCTCTCGCAGGCAGGTGGAACGTGCCGAATCTTCACACCGCGCAAACTGTGTTACGCGCCGTGCTCCTCGGAATGGCGTTAGCGGTGGCGGCGCGGCCAGCGGCCGCACAAGGGCTGACCGGTACACTCATCGGCACCGTGAAGGATGCTCAGGGGGGCGTACTCACCGGCGTGATCGTGCGGGTGAGTTCACCAGCCTTGATTGGCGGGCCGGCCATCGTCAGGACGGACGAGAGGGGACAGATGCGCGTCCCCGCGCTCCCGCCGGGATCGTACCAGCTCGACATCGAACTCGCGGGCTTCACCACGGTCCACGAGAACGACATGCGAATCGGCGCCGGAGCGACGGTCGAGCGGACCGTGACGCTGCTCCTCGCGAGCCGGCAGGAATCGATCGTGGTCGACGGCTCCGGCTCCAGAATCGAAGCGCGCAATCCTGGGTTCGGGACGCGGTTCGGTCCTGGTGACCTCGAGCGGATCCCGACGCGCCGGGCGTCGATGTTCGACTTCATGCGCGCGGCCCCGGGCATTTCACCGACGTCGCCGTCGAGCGGCACGGTGACCACCGTCTCCGCGTTTGGCTCCGGCACCAACGAGAACCAGTTCCTGATCGACGGGACCAACTTCACGTGCCCCTGCAACGGCATCGCGCGCGCGGAAGCAGGCGTGGACTTCATCCAGGAGGTACAGGTGCAGTCTGCCGGCATGTCTGCGGAATACGGCAACGTGCAGGGAGCCGTCATCAACGTCGTGATGAAGCAGGGCAGCGATCGATTTCGAATGGACGCGGCCGGCTACGGCCAGACGGCGTCGCTGACGAGCGCGCCTGTAACGCTCGGGGCGGGAGCGGCCGGTGACACGGGGTACAGGCGCGCGCGGTACCGAGACACCACGATCACGCTGGGCGGCCCGGGCGTGCGAAAACGAGTCTGGTTCTTTGCTGGGTACGAATACCTGCGGGATGCGGACAGCCAGCCCGGCACACTCGCCAATCATCCGAGGAGCGCCGCGTCGGACAGAGTCTTCGCAAAAGCGACGTGGCAGCTCGCGCCTGGCTGGCGGATCGAACACAGCTTCCACGACGAGCGGCAGGACATGTTCGACCAGCCCACCATCGTGACACCGTTCGACGCGACGCTGCACCGCCACGCGACGGTTCCGGCAACGACCTTTGCGCACCTGACGCACACGTCGTCGTCGAACACGGTGTGGGAAGTGCTCGCCGGACGGTTCGTGTTTTCACAACAGAACCAGCCGGCCACCGGCGATCTGACGACCGCGAGCCGTCTGGACAGCGCAACGGGTATCACCACTGGCGCGCCATCGAGTATTGCGAACGTGACGATCGCCCGCACGACGGCTAAGGCGACGGTGACTCGCTATCAGCCCAGATTGTTGGGCACCAATCATGAGTTGAAGGGCGGCGTACAGATCGAAGCGGCGGGGCATCACGCAATCAACGCGATTCCGACGAACGTCCGGTTCATCGACAGTGGAGGGAAGCCTGTTCAGTCGATTTCCGCCGATCCCGCCCACGTCGGCGGCCGCTTCGTCGCAGCGTCGACCTTTGGGGCCGACACGCTGCACGTGCGGGGACGGCTCACCATCAGTGCGGGCCTGCGGTTCGACCACACCCGCGCGATCAGCCAGGATCTGTCGGCCGTCGATCTGGCCGGACAGTCGACGGACCAGACGGTGCAGGGGCTCGGCACGCTCTACACGTGGAATCTCTGGTCGCCGCGCCTCGGGCTCACCTCGAGGCTCACGGCCGATGGCCGCACGATGCTCCGGGCGAGTTACGGACGATTCAATCAGGGCGTGCTGACCGGGGAACTGGAGCCGTTCCATCCCGGTGGCGCGACGGTCCTCACGACAGGTTTCGATCCCTCGACTGCCGCATACACGCGGCTGATCTCGAAGGTCAGCCCCGCCGATCTGCAGATCGATCGGGGCATGCGAGCGCCTCACACAGACGAGTTGTCCCTGGGCGTCGATCGCGAAATGGGCGCACGCGTTGCCGTGGCGGCGGCCTACATCGCCAAACGCGGCAGTGATTTCATCGGGTGGACGGACGTGGGCGGACAGTATGCTCAGGTTCCCGTCGCGCTGAAAGACGGCAGTGCCACGGTCGACGTGTTCAAACTGACGAACGCACCGTCGGATCGCCGCTATCAATTGACGAATCCGGACGGCTACTCGCTCACGTACGACGGTCTTGTCGTCGTCGTTGAAAAGCGGCGGGCGCGTGGCTGGCAGGCGCTTGCCTCGTACACGTTTTCGAGAGCGTACGGGCTTCAGGCCGCAAGCGGTGCGACGGCAGCAGGAGCACAGGTCAGCACGGTATCACCGCCGCCCGCGCTGACCTTCGGCCGCGATCCGAACGACCTGATCAATGCCCGCGGCCGTCTCCCCAACGACCGTCCGCACGTCTTTCGAGTGATGGGCGCGGTGGACATCCCCCGCACGGGTCTCGCGGTTGCCGCCAATTTTCAGGCCTTCAGCGGCAAACCGTGGGCCGCCACGGCGCTGATTAATCCGCAGAACGGGCAGCAGCGGGTGCTGATCGAGCCGCGCGGATCGCGCCGCCTGTCGTCGCAGTCGATCCTCGACGTTCGCGTCTCCAGGATGTTCTTCAAAAGCCGTCAGCAGCGAGTCGAGCTGCTCCTCGACGTCCTCAACGCGTTGAACGACACCGCAGAGGAGAGCATCGCGAGCGACGACCGCTTCAGCGCCGCCTTTGGCGTACCGTCGACGTTCGTCGATCCGCGCCGCGCGATGCTGGGGATTCGCGTAAGTCTCGGACGCTGAACGGCGCGCACTAGCGTCCCGGCAGATCGATGAGGTAGATATCGGAGTTCGCCCTCGATCGTTCGAACACGATCGAGGCGCCGTCCGGTGTGATGTCGAACGTGTGCATCGCTCCCTGATCGCTGAGATGGGTCAGCAACCGCGTGGCGTTCGTCTTCAGATCGAGCAGACGGAAGTCGACCGATCCATGTGCCAGGAATACAAGTCCCGAACCGTCGCGAAGGAATCGATGGGCCCCGCCCAGCCGCACCAGTACTTTCGGAAGGGTCACGGTGGTACCGTCCGGGCGCACGGCACGCAGCGGCACTTGCCCGCTGACAGTCGGACCACCGTACACGATGAGCGTTCCATCCGGCGACCAGACCGGGTTCATCGCCTCGCCAGAGACGAGGCGGACCGGGGGTCCGCCATTCACGGGCACCTTGAAAAGCCCCGCGCCGTCGCCTTCGGCCGCGACGACGATCCATGCGCCGTCCGGTGACCAGTCGGCGCTCCCCTGACCTCCGGATCCTCGGACCACGATAGACGGCGCGAGTGTGCGGGCGTCCGTCCCGTCAGCTGTCATGACCACCAACTGTCGCTTGCCGTCGCGCCGCGCGACGACCGCCACGTGCCCGCCGTCGGGCGATACCGCCGGCGGTTCCGTCAGCGAATCGTCCGGCGCCTTCCACACCTCCGTCGACTGACCTCCGCGTTGTTTCCACAGCCCGTCGCCCGCGCCGCGATCCGACAGGTAGAACAACGCATTGTCGCCGCCGAAACGCGGCGCAAAGGCGCGGGGGTTTGCCTGTGCGTACCGTTGCACGTCGCGGTCCTGCGCGATCCGGTCGAGCAGCGGGACGCTCCAGAGCGTTGCGGTCGGATTGGCGAGCGTGACAACGACACGGCGGCCGTCGCGGCTGGCCGACACTGACGAGTAGTGCTCGAGGCCGGATGTGACGCGCCGCACTGCTTTCGAGTCGACGTCCAGCGACCAGAGCCACGGCCCGGATCCGTTCTCCGCGTGGGCGATAAACAGTACGGTGTGGTCATCGATCGGCGCGAGAAAATTGATGGCGACATGCAGTGATGTCAACCGTTCAGGTGTGCCACCAGACGGCCGAACGCGCCAGACATTCATGTCCTCTGTCGGTTCCGATCCGTGCGCGAAGTACAGCCACATCCCGTCGGGTGACCATACGGGGTTGTGATTGTGCGCGCCCCGCGCATAGAACTGCTCGTCGTCGACGATGACCCTCTGCGCATCGGCACCCGTCCGGTCGGCGACATACAACGGATCGCCGTCCCCGTTCGTGAAAAACGCAAGCCGCGTCCCGTCGGGGGACCACGACGGCGCGGTTCGGCTCGCACCGAGGAAGGGCCGGGGCGCGCCGCCGCTGACCGGGATGAACGACTTGGGAGCGCCCGCATCCCCCGCGGCCGTGATCCAGATGTCGGCGCCGTCCCCCGAAAATCCGAGCGTCCGCAGGATCGCGTTCGGAGCCGACAACGCCGGCAGGCCGCTCGTGAGGTTCATGAAACGGCCCGTGCCAACCTGAGTCTGAAAGAGATTCAGCTCGCCGTCGCGGTCCGCCACGAACGCGACGAAGCGGCCGTCCGGAGAGATTTCGGCGCCCGATTCGGTTCCCGCCCAGTCTGTGACGCGAGAGAACGTGGCGTTGGCGAGCACGTTTTCGGGGGGCGGCGGCGTCCGGCCGCGCGCCAGCCAGACCGCGCCTGCGGTGAACAGCACGAGCAGCGTCATCGCGGCGATGACGAGGCGCACCGGCCGCGGCCGTGGGCCGATCGGCGCGCGCTGCAACGGCGCGTGGGTATCCGAGACCACTTCGAGGGCGAACGCGAGGTCGCGCGCGGATTGGAGCCGGGCCTCCCGCGCTTTCTCGAGGCAGCGCGACACAATCCGCGCGACGCCGGGAGAGACATCCGGCGGGATCGACGGCTGGGGATCCTCATTGAGAACCGCGACCATCGTCTCCGCGCCTGTGGCGCGGGCGAAGGCGGCGCGGCCGGTGAGCATCTCATGCAGCACGGCGCCGCCGCTGAAGATATCGGATCGCGCGTCTACCATCTCGCCGCGCACCTGTTCGGGAGACATGTAGGCCGTTGTGCCGGCGGCTGCGCCGTCATGGGTATCGGTTGCCGAGCCGGAGGTGGACGCGTCACCGTCCGACCCCGTCAGCTTCACAAGTCCGAAATCCAGAATCTTGATGCGTTCATCGGAAGTAATGAACAGATTTTCGGGCTTCACATCGCGATGCACGAGGTGTCTGTCGTGCGCAGCGGCCAGACCGGCGGCGATCTGCCGCGCGTAATCCACCACCTTCTGCGGCGGAAGCCTGCCAGCCTGAAGGCGCGTGCGAAGCGTTTCGCCCTCGAGCAGTTCGGAGACGATGTACGGAGTGCCTTCGTGGAGCCCGATATCGTAAACGGTGAGGACGTTCGGGTGATTGAGCTGTCCTGCGGCGCGTGCTTCCTGCTGGAACCGGGCAATGCGACCGGTGTCCGTTGCACAGGCGGGGGAGATCACTTTGATGGCCACAGCCCGATCGAGCCGCGGATCACGCGCTCGGTAGACGACGCCCATTCCACCGGCGCCCAGCCACTCGATGATTTCGTACGGGCCGATTCTGGTGCCTGTCACGAGCGGCGCTGGAACGTCCTGCTTCACGGTGCCTGCGTGTCTGTGGTCATGGCCGACGTATACCGATGAAACGTCAAGCGCAACGACCCGACGCCGATCAGGTCTCCATCGACGAGTGGAACGGCGGTCGTGACGCGCGAAGTGCCCCTGAACGTCCCATTCTTGCTGCGGCGTCCTCCAGCACCGCTCCGTCGGCAGTGACGCGGATTCGCGCGTGGTGTCGCGATACCGTCGTGTGATCGAGCCGCACCTGCACGTCGGGATCGCGCCCGATGACGTGTTCACCGACGGGCAGGAGAAACCTCCGGCGGTTCCATTCGAGCCAGCCCGCAGGCGACTGCGAGGGACTGTCCGCGCCGGGCGCGTGCGCCGTGGCGGCGCCGCAGAACGCGTATCCCATCCCATGCGACGTGCGGATGAACGTCGGGGTACGCGCCGCATCGTCGAGGGCCTGACGGATTTCGGCGACCAGGTTGGACAGGTTGGCTTCCGCGACGAAGCTGTCGGGCCAGAGGCGCTGCTGCAGCGCGTCCTTCGAGACGACGTTCGGCCGCTCCAGCAGGAGCGTTTCGAGCAGCTCGAAGGCTTTCGGCGTGAGGTGCACGACGCGGCCGTCGCGCGTCAGCTGTCTGGTGCCGGGATCCACCGCGAACGGGCCGAAGATAATCGTCACGGCGCCCTCTTGGAAAACCCCGTCCGCGTTCCTGGAGATCCCCTGAGACTCGTCCGGGGACCGTGGCTATCTTAAATCAAGAATGGCGACGAGAAATGAGAACGACCCAACTTCACGGCGAGCAACGTTTCGGTCAGGCGCAGACTTGAAAGAAACCAGCGCGTCGCCTCATTTACTCGGGTATGCGACTCCAAGTGACGACCGGTCGAATCGTCGGGGCGGTGCTCATCACAGGGCTCACAGCATGCGGCGGTAGCTCCAGCGGGACCAGTCCCACCTCGCCGAGCGGCGGCGGTGGCGGGGGCGGCGGCAGCACCGGGCCGGCGTGCCGCACCTACTACACAAACGAGAACGTCACCACGAAGACGAGCGGCACGAACATCGTCTTCAATGCGATCCAGTCCTCGACGTTCGATACGTCAACGAAGAAGGCGACGACGCAGGTGAAGTTCGCCAACGGGTCTGTCTGCGGGACCGGCGTGGCCACGTATAACTCCGTCGCCGATTTCGTGGACGAAGTCCGTGTGATCCCTCCGGTGTTCCTCGTCGTCGGCACGACGAGCGCGGGCGGTGGATCATGCGGCGGCGGGGGAGCCGCAGCGGGCTCGCTGACTTATCACTACGACAGCAGCCGCAGGCTGACCGGGTGGACCGCGGTGCCGGGCGACACCACGACGTTCACTGCGTGGGACAGCTCGGGCCGTCCCACGACAGGCTCGACCGGCAGCGGCAGCACGATCTCTCTCGTCTACGACGACGGCGCGCGGACCTCGACCGCGACCTCGAATCCCGGCAACACAGTCAGCACCCTGACGTTCGACGCGAACGGCAACATGATCAAGCAGGTCCTCCTCACCGGCGGCGCGACGGTGACGACCACGTTCGACATCACGTCAACGGCGACGGTGTGCAAGTAGTAAGATAGGCGCCCGGCGCGGCATGTTCTGCAATTACTGCGGCGCTCCCAATCCAGAGGACGCGGCGTTCTGCCGTGGGTGCGGACGCGCTCGCACGAAGGCCGACGCTGCGCCGCCGCCCGCACCGGCGCCCGTGCCGCCGCCGACTGTGATTGCGGCAGCACCAGACCCGCCGCCGCAAGACAATCGGATCGAGCCGCAGATGCAGCCGGGGACGGATGCGCCCGCACACAACCCGTCCAGCGGATTTCTGGCGCTTTTTCTCCTTCTGCTGGGCCTGGCTGTCATCGGCGGCCTCGGCTACGGCATCGCCACGTTTCTGGACCAGCGCCGCGAAGCAGCAGGGCGAGACGCGGACTCCGCCCGCGCACTGCAGCAGTCGCTCGACAAGGCCGGCCAGACCTTCCACGTCGCCGGAACCGAGCAGAAGGCCGCGAGTCCCGCGCCTGCGCCCGCTGTGGTGTCCGGCGCCGCGCCCACAGCGCCGCCGAATTCGCCAGCGACCCTGGATTTTCCACCCGACCAGAACGACGCGGATGCGATGACCTGCGATCGTCTCGCCGATCACCCCTGGGATCCGCAGAAGGTCGGCGATGGCGTCGGCCTGGAGTCGATCGATGTCGCGCAGGCGCTTCTGCCGTGCGGCCGGACGGCTTCCTCCAGTCCCGCGAAGCCTCGCTACCAGTACTTGTACGGCCGCGTGCTGGAAGCCGCATCCCGGTTTGACGAGGCGATGCAGCAGTACGCCTCTGCCGAGCGGGCAGGCTACGGGATGGCCGACATGAACATCGGCTACGAGTACCAAACCGGCCGCGGCGTAACGCAGAACCGCGATTTGGCGGCGCGCTTCCTCACGCGCGCGGACGAGGCCGGCGTTCCGAATCTGCGATCCGTCATCGGCGACCTCTGGTCGTACGACGCGCAGCAGTACTCGCTGGCCAGGAGCTGGTATGAGGCCGCCATCACCCGGGGCGAGCCGCAAGGCTACGCCGGACTGGCCGTTCTGTACGATCTCGGCCTCGGCGTCGACAAGGATCGCGTCAAAGGCGCCGAGCTCGCCAGGAAAGCTGCGGAACTCGGCAACATCAATGGCATGTTCTGGCTCGGACGGCACCTGAGAGACGGTCAGGGTGTCGAGCGGGATCGGCCCGCCGCGTGCGGCTGGTTCGACAAGACCGCGCGCGCAGGTTACGCGTACGGCCAGCTCGAGGCAGGCCGATGCTTTTACACGGGCGACGGCGGCACCAGGAACCATGAGTACGCGTTCTACTGGTTGATTCGCGCGGCCCAGGCCGGCCTTCCCGAAGCGCAGGAAATCATCGCGGACATGTACGACGACGGCGATGGCGTCGCCGCAGACGAAACACAGGCCGTCGCCTGGTACCGCAAGGCCGCCGTCCAGGGCGACACCTACGGGATGATGCAGCTCGGTGTCCACCTCCGCCAAGGCAAGGGCGTGGCCTGGAGCGAAGCGGAGGCGATGCAGTGGTTCGAGAAGGCGGCGCGGGCGGGATATGCCGCGGCCCAGAGCTCGCTCGGCGCAGGATATCTGGCTGGCCTCGGTCAGGATGCCGGGCAGGGCCGCCAGGATTACCAGCAGGCGGGTTACTGGTTCGGAGAAGCGGTCAAACAGGGCGAAGGCTTCGCGCTCGTGAACCTCGGCGTGATGTACGAAAACGGGCTGGGCGTTCCTCAGGATCTCGAACGCGCCAGGCAGCTGTACACGCAGGCGGCACAGAGCTCGAATGCAGCGGCAGCGAAAGTGGGGCAGCAGTACGCGGCCAATCTCTCTTCGCCGCAGACGAGCGAGCCGCAACCGGGCTCACTCGTGCGTACGAAGCAGTCGCCGTCGAACGCGGATGCCTGGGTCGCAATCGTCGTCGGCGCGGTCGCTATCGCCGCTGTGACGACGCTGTTCGGCCACTCGTCGTCCGCCACGGCGTCCCCGTCCGCGTCATCGGACGATTCATACGCCGACACGTCCTCGTCGACGTGGACGCCGTCGACCGACTACAGTTCCGGGTTCTCGTGGCCCTCGTCCACGCCCGCGACTCCCGACCCGGCGCCGCTTCACCCGTACTATCCGTATCAGCAGTGGAAGACGCCGAACGGAGATCTGACCAACCCCAACATCGCGTGGCGGTGAGGGAAGGCGCGCATGTTCTGCCAATACTGCGGCAATTCGAATCCAGACGACGCGTCGTTCTGCAGCGCGTGCGGGAAGAACATCGCGTGGACTGCCGGGGCTGCAGTGTCGCGCGTCGCCCCGGCGCCTGCGGCCCAGACCGCGCCAGCTACTGCGCCTCAACCGATCGCGTCAGAACCCGTCCACGTCGTTTCGGCGGCCGAGGAGCGGCTCGTCCGATCGATTCTCGCGCCGGAAGCGAAGAAGGATCGGTGGAAGCTGCCCAATTGGCTCGGGGTCGCCGCCGGCATCGCGATCATCGTCATGCTGATCCCGCACAAGGACGGAACATCGGTTTGCGATGCCGCGCACAATGAAGTCGCGCAGCAGGTGCCGTTTGCCGTCGAGATCCTGGCGGCGCGTCATCCGCTCACCGTCGGTGTCGTTCGCGCCGTCACGAAAGAGAGCGGGTTCGTCGACAAGCTCGCCGGGATCTACGTGCAGAGCGAAATGATCCCGCAGGAGAATCCCGGGCAGGCGAGCTGCTACCTCGCGTACTACACGGTGATGTTTCAGAAGGACCGCGTGCGCGCCTCCATCGCCGATTGGCTGGAAGCCAAAGTCAACCTGAAGTAGCGTTCAGCTCTTCGGAATCGCCGTGTAGACCCTGGCGATGAATGCGGAGAATGCGTTCATGTAGTCGCGTAGGAACCGCGCGGTCTCCTCATCCGTCACCTCGCCGTCGTCGCTAATCAGTCCGGGCGTGAACTGGATGTACGCCTCGATCGCGTTCATGAGCGGTGAATTGCAGAAGGCAAGAATGCTGCGGAGGTGCTGCTGTCCGACCGCCGTCCCGATCTTGCCGGGCGAGGTCCCGATGACGCCCGATGGTTTCCGCGTGAACGAGTTCTTCCCGTACGGGCGGCTCGCCCAGTCGATGGCGTTCTTGAGCGCGCCGGGGATCGAACGGTTGTACTCCGGCGTGACGAAGAGCACGGCGTCGACTTCGGCGATCGCCTCCTTGAACGCTCTCGCGACCTGGGGGTAATCCGCATCGTAGTCGTAGCTGTAGAGCGGCAGATTTCCGAATTCGATTTCGCGCATCGAGAGTTCCGGCGGTGCGAGCCGCACGAGCGCTCGGGCCAGCTTGCGGTTGATGGAGCCTTTCGCGAGGCTCCCGACGAAATAGCCGACGGTGTGATGATTCATGCTCGCTCCGGTTCTCCGGTTCTACGGTACCATTGCAAGGATCGTTTCAGTCTGGAGAACCGCGGATGAGTGAGCAGACGCCTCAGGCCACTATTGACTTCACCCAGGGCGTGCCGGCGGCCTCGTTGGCCGACGGCGGCATGATCGCCGGACGAGTTGGCGACGCGCAGGTCCTGCTGGCCCGACTGGGCGACGAGTTCTTCGCGGTTCGCGCGCAGTGCACGCACTACCGGGGGCCGCTCGTCGACGGATTGATCGTCGGCGACACGGTGCGCTGCCCGCTGCACCACGCCTGCTTCAGCCTTCGCACGGGGGAAGCGCTCCGGGCGCCGGCGCTCGATCCGCTCGTGTGCTGGCGCGTCGATCGTGAGGGCGATCGGATCTTCGTGCGCGAGAAGCTGGATCCGCAGCCCGCTCCCGCTTCATCGGCGGCTGGCGAACCGCCCGCATCGGTGGTCATCGTCGGCGGCGGCGCAGCGGGTGTTGCCGCGGCGGAGATGCTGAGGCGGCAGGGCTACGCCGGCGCGGTGACGATGATCAGCGCCGACTCCGATCTGCCGGTGGATCGCCCGAACCTGTCGAAAGACTACCTTGCGGGAGAAGCGGAGGAGGACTGGATCCCGCTCTGGCCCGACAGTTTTTATGCAGAGCAGCGTATCGAAATGCTGCTCAATCGCCGTGTCACCGCCCTCGATACAGCGCGCCGCACCGTGCGCCTCGACAATGGGACGGAGCGGTCCTACGGAGCGCTGCTTCTTGCGACAGGCGCCGATCCGGTTCGTCTGCCGATTCCCGGTGCAGACGCCGCCCACGTCATGCTGCTGCGCACCTTCACGGACAGCCGCGCGATTGTCGAGCGCACCGCCGAGGCCAAACACGTCGTGGTCGTCGGCGCAAGCTTCATCGGCCTCGAAGTCGCGGCATCGCTCCGCGCGCGCGGCATCGCGGTCGACGTGGTGGGGCCGGAAAGCACGCCGCTCGAGCGTGTGCTCGGCGCGGATGTCGGACGATACGTGCAGTCGCTGCACGAAGCGCACGGCGTCGTCTTTCATCTTGGCGAGACCGTCACTCACGTCGACGGGCGCACTGTCACCTTGAGTGGCGGGACAACAATCGATGCCGACTTCGTCGTCATGGGGGTTGGAGTGCGGCCCGCCGTGGCTGTCGCGGAGCAGGCCGGCCTCGCCATGGACCGCGGCATTGCCGTCAACGAATACCTCGAGACGAGCGCGCCGGGAGTGTTCGCCGCTGGCGACGTCGCGCGCTGGCCGGACCCGCACACGGGCGATCCGATCCGTGTCGAGCACTGGGTCGTGGCTCAGCGTCAGGGTCAGGTCGCGGCACGCAACATCCTGGGCGCGCGCGAACGCTTCGACGCGGTGCCGTTCTTCTGGAGCAAGCACTACGACACGTCGATCAAGTACGTGGGGCACGCGGAGAAATGGGACGAGACGCGCATCGACGGCTCCGTCGATGCGGGCGACTGCTCGGTGTCTTACCTGCGCGCCGACCGCACGCTCGCCGTGGCGACGATTGGGCGCAACCTGGACAACTTGAAAGCTGAAGTGGAGATGGAGCGAACCGGCGGCCGAGAAAGACATGCAGGAGGCGCAAGTGAATCTTCACGATGAAGCAATCAAGACGCTGAAACAGCAGATCGCCGGAGAGGTGCTGACGGCTGCTGACCCGCGATACGAGTCCGCGCGGCGGGTGTGGAACGCCATGATCGACTGCAAGCCCGCAGTGATCGTGAGGCCGCGCAACGCAGCAGACGTCCCGCCGGTGATCGCGTTTGCGCGCGAGCAGCGGCTGCCGCTTTCGATTCGCGGCGGCGCGCACAGCGTCGCCGGGCTCGGGACGTGTAACAACGGCGTCGTTATCGATTTCTCGTCGATGAACGCCGTTGCCGTGGACCCGGACAAGCGCACGGCGCGCGCCGAGCCGGGCGTCAAGTGGGTGGAATTCGACAAGGCCACCCAGGCGCACGGGCTCGCGACAACCGGCGGCACCGTCGGCGACACCGGCATCGCCGGCCTGACGCTCGGCGGCGGGTTCGGCTGGCTCGAAGGTGCCTTCGGCATGACGGTCGACAACCTGCTCGCGGCCGACGTCGTCCTGGCCAGCGGCAAACAGGTCCGCGCCAGCGCGAACGAGAACAACGATCTGTTCTGGGCGTTGCGCGGCGGCGGGGGCAACTTCGGGGTCGTCACCGCCTTCGAGTACAAGCTCCACCCGCTCGGGCCGATGATCGCCGGCGGCATGGTCGTTCACCCGTATCCCGCAGCGCGAGACGTGTTTCGCTTCTATCGTTCTCTCCTGCAGACCGCACCGGACCCGCTGACGGCCGCCGCCGCGATCCTCACCGGTCCCGACGGGCACAAGGCGTGCGCCATCGCGTGTGCCTATGCCGGACCGCTGGAAGACGGACTGCGCACCGTCGCGCGGATCAAGGCCTTCGGTTCGCCGGTGATGGATGCGATCGGACCGATTCCGTACCTCGGCCAGCAGGGGCTCCTCGAACAAGCGATGCCGCCCGACGTCAACAATTATTGGAAGGCGGAGTTCCTCGAGACACCGACCGACGAGTTCATCGACGTGTGGGTCGACGCCTACAGCCGTGTCGTCTCGCCGATGTCGTCGCAGCTGCTCTTTCCCATCCACGGCGTGGCCGCGCGACAGCCCGTGGATGCAACGGCGTTTCCGAACCGGGGCGGCATTCACGTCGGCATCTACGCGCTCTGGCAGCCCGGCGAACCCGACGAGCCCAACGTGCAGTGGGTGCGCGACACGTGGAAGCGCATTCGACCCTTCGCCTCCGGCGGTCTTTACGTGAACGAGATTGGCGGAGACGACGGGCAGGATCGCGTCCGCCAGGCCTACGGCCCGAACTTCGCGCGGCTCGCGGCCATCAAGGCGAAGTACGACCCGGAGAATCTGTTCCGCCTCAACGCGAACATCCAACCGGCGGCGGTTTGATGTTTGTGAGCGCCGGAGAATAGCCGAGCGCCCCGACCGGTCACGCATCTTGCTTGATCCCCGCGCGTTCCCCATCTGGGGCGTACCTCACTCGCCATTCTGGCGAAAGGGAGGGCACATATGTGTACGCGCGCTTCCTCGAGAGCAATCCTCTTCGCGGCACTGGTGATGGCGGCGGTCACCGCCGCTCGGGCCAGTGCCGATCCGGTCGCGTTCAGCGGTGTGTTCGAAGGCACCACCCGTTTTGCACTGGTCGATCAGCAGTTGACGCTCAGGTTCCCGGACTTCTCGGTCGCGTTCGACGTGGCCCCGCAGCTGCAGCCGGGCTTCTGCCGCGAGTGCACTGACCAGGCCGTGATTCCATTTACCCAGACGACTGGTGTGTTCTCCGGCCACTCCACGGCGTCGGGGGCGCTCGGCACAGTCGACGCCGACGTGACCGGGATGCTGTCGTTCGCGGGTCCCACTGAGTTCTTCACCCGCAATCCGGATATCCCAGGCGACGTGTTGACCGCACCGATCCAGTTGTCGGGATTCGTGCGGGTGACGCAGCCGGGCGTCGTGCTGTTCGACGGCGCCTTGACGGGATCCGGCACAGGGACCGTTGTGTTGGAATCTCCGATATTCGGCCCGCCCGTCACCCGCCTCGGCGGCTACGATTTCGTCTTCAGCGGTGTCGCGTCGACGCCCGAGCCCTCGACCATCGTCCTGCTCGGTACCTGCGCATCGTGGCTGGCGTTCAGGCGGAAGGGGAGAGCGGCCAGGTCCGCCCGCGTGGGCCGACGTATTCCGACTGCGGCCGGATGATCCGGTTCGCGCGCTGCTGCTCGAGCGCGTGCGCGATCCAGCCGCTCACCCGGCTCATCGCGAACACCGGCGTAAAGAGCGCCACGTCGAGCGACAGACCGTGGAGGAGCAGCGCCGTATAGAACTCCACGTTCGTCTGCAGCCGGCGGCCCGGCTTGTATTCTTCCAGCAGGCGGACGGCTTCCGTTTCCACCGCGCGCGCCAGCGTGTAGAGCGACATGTCGCCGGCGCGGGTGAAGAGCCGCTCCGCGGCGCGTGCGAGAACGTCCGCGCGCGGATCGCGGACCTTGTACACCCGGTGGCCAAATCCCATCAGCTTCTCGCCAGCCTCGATCTTCCTGCGGAGAACTGATTCGGCGCGCGACGCATCGCCGATCTCGTACACCATCTGGAGCGCTGGACCGGGGGCTCCGCCGTGAAGCGGCCCCTTCAGGGCACCGAGGGCGCCGACGACCGCCGACACGAGATCGGAGCCGGTGGAGATGATCACACGTGCGGTGAACGTGGACGCATTGAGGCCGTGATCGACGACGGTATTCAGATACGTTTCGAGCGCGCGCACCTGCTCCGCATCCGGCGTGTCGCCGCGCAGCATGTACAGGAAGTTCGCGGCGTGCCGGAGATCGGCTCGCGGCGGGATCGGAACGGCGTCTCCGAGCAGCCTGGCGTAGGCCGCGATGATGGTCGGCACGCGCGCCACGATCGCGTGCGGCGCATCAGAGCTCAGCGATAGCGTGCCTGCCGCGATGCGGAGCGCCTCCATCGGTGCAAGCCGCTTGCGCGCGCACTCCTGCAGCAGTCCTGCCGCGGCATCGGGCAGATCGCGCGAGTCTTTCAGCACGTCGTGGAAGGCGGCCAACTCGCGCGCGGACGGCAGTCGTCCATGCCACAGCAGCCACGTCGTTTCTTCGAACGTCGCGTGTTCCGCGAGTTCCTCGATCGGATATCCGGCGATGACCAGCTCGCCGTGCTCGCCGTCGACGAGACTCAGCTCCGTCGCCGCCGCGACGACTCCTTCCAGCCCCGCGCTCACCATGTCTTTCACCCTAGTCCTGCGCCTATAATGCTGTCAATGTTGACGAGCCAATCAATATGACGCCGCCGGGCGCCGCCTGGATCTCGGCGGCAGATGCCTCCCGCCTGCTGGGTGTCACCCGGCCGACCCTGTATGCGTACGTGAGCCGCGGCTACCTCCGATCGCAGGTCGTCGCCGGCCGTCCGCGGGAGCGGACGTATTCCCGCGATGACGTGGAGCGCCTGCGGCGCCGGACGGAGCAGCGGCGCACGCCGGACGCAGCCGCCGGGACCGCGCTGCAGTGGGGCCTCCCCGTGCTCGAATCCGCGATCACCCTGATCGACGGCCAGCGGATCTACTACCGCGGCGATGACGTCTTCAGGCTCGCAGAACGCCATTCCGTTGCGGAAGTCGCCGCTCTGATTTGGACGGGCGATATCACCCGGCCTCTGCCGCCCGCCGAGGCCGTGACGCATGCTGTCGGGAGTGTTCGCCCCCTGTCGTTCATCCCGCGTGCGCAGTGCTCACTCGCCATGGCCGCATCGCGTGATCCTGCGCCATTCGATCGGCGACCGGACGCCCTTCTTCGCATGGGTTCACGGATCGTGTGGCGGCTCACAGCGGCCGCAATTGGCCGCGCGGCGCACGGCGATGCCGACGTCGATGCCGTCCTGGCGCATGCCTGGCACACGGCTCCACGCGGGGGCGCGATCATCCGTGCCGCGCTCATCCTCTGTGCGGATCACGAGTTGAACGTCTCGTCGTTCACCGCGCGCTGTGTCGCATCCGCCGGCTCACACCTGTACGCCGTCGTCATTGCCGGCCTGGCGGCGCTCGAAGGGCCACGCCACGGCGGCGCGAGCACGCGCGTCGAGGCGATGCTGGCGTCGCTGCGGCGCAGCCGGGCAGTCGAGGGAGGCGTCGCGGAGCGGCTTCGCCGCGGTGAGCCGGTCGACGGCTTCGGGCATCCGCTATATACGCATGGCGATCCCAGGGCCGCCGCACTCCTCGAGCTGCTGCGGAGCCGCTTCGGGCGAAGTCCCGAGTTCCGGTACACCGCTCGGGTCGCCAAGGTCATCACGGCAGCAACCGGTCAGCAGCCCAATCTGGATTTTGCCCTCGCGGCAATGGCGCGTGTCCTCCGGTTACCTTCCGGCTCGCCGCTCATCCTCTTCGCTATCGGCCGCAGCATCGGCTGGATCGGCCACGCGATGGAACAGTACGCGGCCGGCCACCTCATCCGTCCGCGAGCGAAATATGTGGGTCTGGTGCCGCGCGTCTGACGTTGATCGAATTGGGGTCGAGACCTCGGGAATAATCCGCCTGCGTCCGGACATAATCCCTCTGGCGCATCATCGATTGTGACGACGGACAACACGCGTTACGGCGGCGACCGCACGTGGGCCACCTTCGAGGCCGAGGCGCTCCCGCATGCCGACCGCCTGTTCCGGCTGGCGATGTGGTTCGAACGCAACCGCCAGGAGGCGGAGGATCTCGTCCAGGAAACGATGGTCCGCGCCCTCCGGTCGTTTCATCGGTTTGAACCCGGGACGAATTGCCGCGCCTGGCTGATCACGATCCTGCAGAACGTACGCAGGAACCGGCGCCGCGCACGGCAGCGGTCACCAATCATGGACGATGCAGGCGATCGCATCGCTGCCGCACCGTTCGTGCCGCCAATTCCCCAGACCTTGACCGACGAAGAGGTGCTTGCCGCGCTCTCGCGCATGCCGGAGCGCTTTCAGGAGGTCGTCGTCTTGTGCGACGTCGAAGACCTTTCCTACAAGGAGATTGCGGCGGCGCTGGACATTCCGCTCGGCACTGTCATGTCCCGGCTGCATCGCGGCCGCGCGCTGCTTCGATCCGAACTGGCGTCGATGAACGGGTCGCTCACCCGCGAGCGCGCGAACGTCTGAGGCGTTATGGAGAACCAAGAAGTGGATCCGCTCGGTACCACGCTGAAACGCGCGTTCGAACGAGCACCGGGCCTGCAGCCGCGTCCGGAGTTCATCGCCGGCCTGACAACGCTTCGACCGCTCCCGACGGCGGTGTCGCGAACGCCGCGGTTTCGAGCGACCCGCTGGCTCACGATTGCGGCGACCTTCTTACTCGTCGGCATCGGCGGATACTGGAGCTTCGAGGCCCGCCTCAGCGCGGATCCCTTGCGCGAGGCCGCCATCGGCGACCATCGTTACTGCGCGCTGGGCCTGACGACGAATGGCAAGGAGGCGACAGGGATTAC
The DNA here is from genome assembly GCA_035495555.1 of Vicinamibacterales bacterium. Lineage (GTDB taxonomy): Bacteria > Acidobacteriota > Vicinamibacteria > Vicinamibacterales > 2-12-FULL-66-21 > DATJFQ01. The sequence continues at coordinate 9,770 of DATJFQ010000074.1, read as the reverse complement.
GTCACTGGCGGAGGCTGTCAGCCGGTATGAGCCGGGATTCCGCGTGTTGGAAGATGAACCCGGCGACGAGATTCCGACGTCGGACGGCCCGGCGCGTGTGCTCAACCGTCACTCGTGCGTCTTTGGCGGCCGCCGGTTCGCCCACATCATCCTCGACTATCGCCACACCTCAGTCTCACTCATCGTGACGCGCGGCGCGGCGACACGGTGGTCGATCCATCGGATCGCCGCACACGAGATGACGACGGCCCGCTGGAACGACCTGACCGTGATGTCCATCCGCACGGCGGGGTACGCGGTCTTCGTCGTCGGCGGCCTGCCGGCTTCGGAACTCTCGCCGCTGGCCGGCGCGCTCTCGGCCGACCTCCGGCGCGTGTTGCCGAAGGAATAAATCGGGGCGCTGGAGCGATACATGAACCGTGTTCGCTCTCACGTCGTCTGCACTCGCGATCGTTGCGACGGTGGCCTCGCACTGCCCGACGGCGCCTTCGGCGATCGCCCTGGCGGTCGTCGGCCAGCGAACGCCCATCGCCGTCGGCGCGGCCGACGAAGCGGCGCGTCTGTGGGCGCCCTACGGTGTGTCTATCGAGACCCTCGGAAGCGTGGGCGTCCACGGGATGCTCGTGCATGTCCGTTTCGCCGCTCCGCCGGACGGCTCATCCGATGCACGAGCGCTCGGCACCATCGAGTTCCACGATGGTGTACCGGATCCTGACGTCACCCTGTATCCGCAGCGTGCGTGGACGTTGATCGTCCGGACGGTCGGGCCCGCGGCGAACGGCTGGCCCCTCTCGTATCGCGATCAGGTCCTCGGGCGCGTGCTCGGCCGCGCGCTGGCTCACGAACTCGGTCACTTTCTGCTGCAGATGCCGGCGCACACCGTGAACGGCCTGATGCGTGCGGTGCAGCCGATTGTGAATCTGATGGACGGCACCCGTTCCGCGTTTACGCTCTCCGCTGACGAAATTGCGGTGCTGCAGGCGCGGAATCGCTGCGGGAGCGGTCCTTCAAACTGAAGCGGCTGTTTCATTCTTTATTGCGCTGCCGACGCGAGCTATCCGCGGCGCACGTCGGCTAGAATTCCCGGCGGTGCGCGACACCGCTTCAGACTCCGTCATTCAGGTCCGCGGCATTCGAAAAACCTATGGCCACACGCTGGCCGTCGATGACGTGTCGTTCGAGGTCGAGCGCGCGGAAATCTTCGGCCTGATCGGCCCGAATGGTGCCGGCAAGACGACCACGATGGAGTGCGTCGAAGGCGTCCGGAGACCCGACCGCGGAACGATCACCGTTCTCGGGCTCGATCCCGTTCGGCAGGCACACGCGCTCCAGCAGCGGATCGGCGTGCAACTGCAGGAAGCGCAGCTCCAGAAGCGCATCAAAGTCCGCGAAGCGGTTGCCCTCTGGTCGGCGCTCTATCGGACGAGCGTGAACGGGGACGACCTGCTCACGCAGCTCGGGCTCGGCGAGAAGCGCAACGCCTGGTTCATGACGCTGTCGGGCGGGCAGAAGCAGCGGCTCTTCATCGCGCTTGCGCTCATCAACGAACCCGAAGTGGTGTTCCTCGACGAGCTGACGACCGGCCTCGACCCGCAGGCGCGACGGGCGATCTGGGAGCTGGTTCGCGGCATCCGATCGCGCGGCAAGACTGTCTTCCTCACGACCCATTTGATGGAGGAAGCGGAGCGGCTGTGTGATCGCGTCGCGATCATCGACCACGGCCGTCTCGTGGACGCGGGCACACCCGCCGCGCTCGTCCGGCGCCATTGCCCCGAACGCACGGTCGTCGTCACGACGGCGGATTCGGCGGCGGCCGACACGTTTCGCGCGATTCCCGGCATCGACGCGGTCGACGTCAACGGCGCCGACCTTTCGCTGCGGGGCCGCGGCGACGACTTCGTCACGCGCGTCATCCAGTGCCTGGCGGACCATCGCATCACCGTCAGCGATCTTCGGACGGAGGCTCCAACGCTGGAAGACGTTTTCCTTCGCGTGACCGGCCACGCGCTCCGGAACTGATCGTGCGGGGGCTCTGGCGTCTGACGTGGCTCGAGACGAAGATTTTCATCCGTGAGCCGCTCGGTGTGTTCGGCACCGTCGTCGTGCCGGCCTTGATGTTCATCGTCCTCGGCCGCATCGTGGGGCCGCCGATGCGGCACGGCGCGCGGAACCTGCCGCCTGTCGTCTCCGTCGATTTGCCGATCCTGACGGCCATGCTGATCGCGATCAGCGCCGTGCTGTCGCTCGTCGCGGTCATGGCGATCTATCGCGAGGGCGGCATCCTCAAGCGGCTGCGGGCGACGCCGCTGCGGCCCGTCACCATTCTCAGCGCTCACGTGATCGTCAAGCTGCAGTTCACGGCACTGAGTCTCCTCCTGATGGTGCTTGGAGGCCGCGGCGCCTATCCGGTGCCTCCTGGCGTGCCGCTGGTGTCGTTTGGCGGAGGCGTGCTGGTCGCCACGCTGGCGATTCTCTCGATCGGGTTTCTGCTCGCGAGCATTGCGCCGACCGCGCGGTTCGCGCAGCCGATTGGCGCGTTGATTCTCTATCCGATGCTGGGCATCTCGGGCCTCTTCGCGCCGCTCGATCTCATGCCCCCCGCCGTGCAGACGATTGCGCGCTTCGTGCCGTTCACGTATGCCGTCTCGCTGCTGCGGGGCCTCTGGCGCGGCGACGGCTGGACCGCCCACGCGACCGACGTCGCCGCGCTGGCGGTTGTGTTCGTCGCCTGCACGGTCCTCGCCACCAGAGTGTTCAGGTGGGAATAACAAAATTCCCAACTCCCAATTCCCAACTCCCAATTTTCTCACTCCGCAAGCCGCAAGCCGCAAGCCGCAAGCCGCAATCCGCACTCCGCAATCCGCCCTCCGCCCTCCGCACTCCCCCTCCCTTTCATCTTTCGCGCGAATCGCATACGATTTGCCGCGAGGATTGGGATGAAGGCTCTTCGACGGGGCGCGCTGGGTGTGTGCCTGTCGGGTGCCCTTGTCGCGGCTGCTTGTGCGAGCGCGCCGCCTGCAGGGCATCCGGCGGCCGCCGCACCGACGCCGCCCCAATCGACAATTCACGCGACCCCTCCCGGGCTCGGACAATATCCCTACAGCGACGCCGACGTTGCTTTCATGTCCGGCATGATCCCGCACCACGCACAGGCGGTGATCATGGCCGGCTGGGCGCCGTCGCACGGCGCGCGCCATGACGTCGCCGTCCTCTGCGAACGCATCGTCGTCGCGCAGCGCGACGAGATCACGTTGATGCAGAACTGGCTGCGCGACCGCGGCGAGCCGGTCCCCGACGCGACGTCGACGCGCATGAAGATGTCGATGGGCGGCATGGAGCACGCCATGCTCATGCCCGGCATGCTGACGGACGAAGAAATGGCTGCGCTCGATCGCGCGCGCGGTCCGGAGTTCGACCGGCTGTTCCTGCTCGGCATGATCAAGCATCACCAGGGCGCGATCGACATGGTCAATACGCTCTTCAAGTCGTACGGCGCGGCGCAGGACGAAATGATCTTCAAGTTCGCCAACGACGTGTACGCCGACCAGTCGACGGAAATCGATCGGATGAGGCAGATGCTGGCTGAAACACCAAATGCGGGCGGAGGCTCGCTTGAATGAGAGGAAACGTGCAGATGTCGAGGCTCATCACCGGTTCGGTCGTCGCAATCCTGCTCGCGTCCGGCGGACTTGTCGCAGGGTGCGGCGGCGCGTCCAAGACGGCTCCGCCGCCATCCACGGCGCCGAGCGGCTCGGCGACCACGTCGCCGGCGCAGCCGGCCGCGTCCACGCCTGCGACCACGGTGCCAGCCGCGGGAACCGCAACCCCGGCAGCCCCGGGCGGCCGGGGACCAGCACCCGCGCCTCCGCCGGCGCCGCCGTCGACGATGCCGGCACCCGTCAAACCGACCATCTCCGAAACGGCTCCAAATCCGGATCCGCGAGTCGGATTGAAAGCTGGATGGTGGGACGCTGGCCAGGCCGCATGGAACATGCGCATGATTTCAACCACGCCGCCGGCCGGAAAGGTGCTGGGCGCCACGCACTCCGACCTCGCGTTCATGGATCACTACGCGATCCAGGGCAACTACAACGGGTTCGAGATTTATGACATCTCGAACCCGGTCAAGCCCGCGCTCGTCCAGACGTACCTCTGCCCGGCCTCTCAGAACGACGTATCGGTGTTCGGACACCTGTTGTTCATGTCGTCCGAAGCGACCAACAGCCGATCGGACTGCGGCTTCGGCGGCGTACCGGATCCGGTGAGCACCCAGCGCGTCCGCGGGATTCGCATTTTCGACATCTCGGACCTGCACAATCCGAAGCTGGTGAAGAGCGTGGAGACGTGCCGCGGCTCGCACACCCACACCGTCGTGACCCAGCCCGGCGACAACGACAACGTCTACATCTATGTTTCGGGGACCGCCGGTGTGCGCCCGTCCGAAGAGATGCCTGGCTGCGAAAACGGCGGAATCGACGATCCGAACACTGCCCGTTTCCGGCTGGAGGTCATCAAGGTGCCTCTGAACGCGCCGCAGACGGCGGCGATCGTCAGCTCGCCGCGAATCTTCAACGGCCTGCCGGTGCCTCCGCGCAGTGAAGAGCGCGACAAGCAGGATCAGGCTGAGCGCGCGGCCGCGCAGGCCCAGCGCGCGCGTGAGATGGCGGCCCGTGGTCAGACGCCGCCTCAAGCCGCCGCGGGCGGCGGCCGCGGCCGCGGTCCTGCCGGTCCGCCGACCGGCCCGAATCAGTGCCATGACATCACCGTTTACCCGGCCATCGGTCTCGCGGGCGGGGCGTGCGCGGGCCTCGGGCTGCTGCTCGACATCCATGACGCCGCGCATCCGGTGCGCGTCGACGCCGCGGCCGATCCGAACATGTCGTTCTGGCACTCCGCGACGTTCAGCAACGACGGCAGCAAAATCCTCTTCACCGACGAATGGGGCGGCGGCTCCGCGCCGCGCTGCCGCGCGACCGACAAGATGGAGTGGGGCGCCGATTCGATCTTCACGATCGAGAACAACAAGCTGGTGTTCCACAGCTACTACAAGATGCCGGCCGCGCAGACGCCGCAGGAGAACTGCGTCGCGCACAACGGCTCGCTGATCCCGATTCCCGGCCGGGAGGTGATGGTGCAGGCGTGGTATCAGGGCGGCCTGTCCGTGTTCGACTGGACTGATGTGGCGCATCCGAAAGAGATCGCCTACTTCGATCGCGGCCCGATCGATGCGAACCGCCTGGTCGGCGCCGGGTCCTGGTCCGCGTACTGGTACAACGGCGTGATCGTCAGCTCCGAAATCATGCGTGGCCTCGATATCTACGAGCTCGTGCCGAGCGGGCTCATCACGCAGAACGAACTGGATGCGGCCAAGACGGTGAAATTCCAGTACTGGAATACCCAGGACCAGCAGAAGTTCGTCTGGCCGGCGAGCTTTGCGCTCTCACGTGCTTATCTCGACCAGCTCGAACGCTCGAAGGGTTTGTCCGCCGACGCGATCGCATCGGCGCGCAAGTCGCTGGACTCCGCCGAGAAAGCATCCGGCAGCGCCCGCAAGACCGCCCTCAGCGAGCTCGCGTCAACCATCGATCAGTCGTCGACCGGTTCGAGCGATCAGACGAAGGTGAAGCTGCTCTCGAAGTCGCTCACCGACCTCGCCACCGCGTCAAAGAGCCCGAATCCATGAATCCCTGATCCCTCATCGCCAATCCTCGAATCGCTTATCCGAAATCCCGGATCGCGAATCCTCAATCCTGCATCCGCTCCCGGATCCGCTGGATTCGCGATGGGGGATTGGAGGATACAGGATTCGGGATCGCGGATAGGGGATTCGAGGATCGGGGATAAGGGATCAGGGATTCGACACGAGTCGCTTCTTCAAGAACTGGCCCGTGTACGACGCGCGGCACTTCGCGATTTCTTCCGGGGTGCCGGTCGCCACGACCTTCCCGCCCGCGTGTCCTCCCTCGGGGCCGAGATCGATCACGTGATCGGCGACCTTGATCACGTCCAGGTGGTGCTCGATCAGCAGCACGGTGTGGCCCGCATCCACCAGCTGGTTCAGCGACGCGAGCAGCCGCTCGACATCCGCCAGGTGCAGCCCGGTCGTCGGTTCATCGAGGATGTAAAGCGTGTGCTTCGATCGCTGGAGCGTCGACAGCTCGGCGGCGATCTTGATGCGCTGGGCTTCGCCGCCCGAGAGCGTCGTCGCTGATTGACCGAGCGTGAGATAGCCGAGGCCGAGGTCGGCGAGCACCTGAATTTTCCGGCCGATGGACGGCTCCGACGCGAAGAATTCCACGCCCTCCTCGACGGACATGTTCAGCACGTCGGCGATCGTTTTTCCGCGCAGCGTGACTTCGAGGGTCTCGCTGTTGAAGCGCGCGCCCTTGCACGCGGAACACGTCACTTCCACGTCCGGCATGAAATAGAGCTGCGTGGTGATGGCGCCCTCGCCCTGGCACTCCTCGCATCGGCCGCCCTTCACGTTGAAACTGAAGCGCCCCGGCTTGTAATCGCGTTCGATTGACAGCGGGGCTTGTGTGAAGAGATCGCGGATGCTGTCGTAGAACCCGATGTACGTCGCGGGGTTCGATCGGCTGTTGCGCCCGATCGGCGCCTGGTCGATGCTGACGACGCGGTGCACGTGCTCGATGCCGTCGATCCCATCGTGCTCGCCGGGAAGCGTGCGCGTGTCGATCAGCGCCTTCCAGAGCGCCTTGTACAGAATCTCGCTGACGAGCGTGCTCTTGCCGGACCCGGACGCGCCGGTGATCGCGACGAGCGTTCCCAGGGGAAACGTGACGTCGATCGACTTCAGATTGTTTTCGCGCGCGCCGCGGACCACCAGCGACTTGCCGTTGCCTTTGCGGCGGCGCACGGGCGAGGCGATGGATCGGCGGCCCGACAGGAACTGTCCGGTCGGCGATGCCTTGCACTTCAGCACATCCTGAATCGTTCCCTGCGCGACGACTTCGCCCCCGTGGACGCCAGGTCCCGGACCCATCTCGACGATGTGATCCGCTGCGCGGATCGTGTCCTCGTCGTGCTCGACCACAATCACCGTGTTGCAGATGTCGCGAAGGCGCTGGATCGTCGCGATCATCTTCACGTTGTCCTTGGGATGCAGGCCGATGCTCGGTTCATCCAGCACGTAGAGCATGCCCATCAGGCCGGAGCCAATCTGGGTCGAGAGGCGGATGCGCTGGGACTCGCCGCCCGACAGCGTGCCCGAGCGCCGATTGAAGTTCAGGTAATCGAGGCCGATCCCGAGCAGGAGTTCGAGGCGGCCACGGATTTCCTTGAGCACCTGCCGGCCGGCATCGGCGCCGCGCCCCGCCGGCTTGATCGTGCCGAGGAACTGGTGCAGCTCGTCGAAATGGAGCTGGCCGAGATCGTACACAGTCTTGCCGTTGATGGTGAACAGCAGCCGCGTGGCCCGCAGGCGCGAGCCGCTGCAGTCCGGGCACGTGCGCTCGACCATGACTTTGTCGAGCCACGCTTCCATGCGCGAGTTCGCCTCGCCGCGCTGACGGTATCGCCTGTACCACCGCTCGATACGTCGAGCGATGCCGTGGAATCCGATGTCCTTGCCGTCCTGATCGCCGCGCCGGACCTTCGCATCCGGGGGCGTCTGCAGGACGAAGCGGCGTTCCGTGCCGTACAGGATGGCGTCGCGCACCTTCTTCGGAAGCTGCGACCATGGCGCGTCGAGCGGGAAATCGAGCCCGCGCGACAGGCTGTACATCATCCGGCCATCCCATGTGTCCGGGTTGTACTTGAACGCCTCGCGCACGAAGCAGCCGCCGAGAATGCTCCGCTTCGGATCGGGAATCAGCAGATCCGGATGCGTGAGCTTGTCGACGCCGAGACCGCCGCACGTCCGACAGGCGCTCTCGGGGTTGTTGAACATGAAGAACTCGGGCGCGATGTCGCCGTAGACGAAATGGTGGGTGGGGCTCGCGGCGCTGCGGTAAAACGTGTCGCGCGCGTCCACCGTCAATTTTGCTTTGCCTCCGGGGAGATGCAGTTGCATCAGCCCGTCGCCCACCAGCAGCGTGGCCGCGATGCCGGCTTTGATCGCCTTCTCGTGCTGACGTCCGACCACGAACCGATCGACGATCGCGTCCATGACCGAGACCGTCGAGTCGTCGAGCGCGACTTCCTCGGAGATGTCGATCGGCTTTCCGTCGACGACCAGCCGGCGAACGCCTTTCTTGCGGAGCTCGGCGAGCACGAACTCCAGATCCTCCCCGTACACCTTGAACACCGGCGCCCGCAGCTCGAGTTCCGTGCCTTCGGGTAGCGAGAGGATCGCTTCCAGAATCTGACTGGACGATCGGCTCGGCACCGCCTCGCCGGTGCGCGGGCAGTGCGCATCCGCGATCGTCGCGTAGAGGAGATTGAGATAACTCGCGATGTCGGTCATCGTCCCGACGGTCGATCGCGGATTGCTCGTGAGCGTCTTCTGCTCGATGGAGATGACCGGCGACAGGCCGAAGACGAAATCCACGTCCGGCTTTGCCACCTGCGAGACGAAGCGGCGTGCAAAGCTGGACAGCGATTCGAGGTAGCGGCGTTGCCCTTCCGCATAGATGGTGTCGAACGCCAGGCTCGACTTGCCGGATCCCGACAGGCCCGTCACCACGATCAGCCGGTCGCGCGGAAGTTCGACCGAGATGTTCTTCAGGTTGTGAACGCGCGCCCCCTGAACGGCGATCGACGTCCGCGCCGCCGGGCGGCCGTCTGGCTTAGAGCGTGTCGTCGCCCGCTTCATAGCCGGTCGGCGGCTCGAGCGAAAAGAACGCGGTTTCCTGCAACTGCACGTTGCTCTTCTTCGTGACCCTGACGGGAGTGGACACTTTGGCGATGCGCCCCTGATCGGCGAGGTACTCGCATGCGGTCGTGACGAATGGAATTCCGAAAGTGCGCCGGAAGTGATGGTCGATCTCGCGCGCGGACCTCGGCTCTCCGGCCTCGCGCAGATATTCGAGCACCGGCGCGAACGCGCGCGGCGCGAGGTTCTCGAGATACTGATCGATCGCGGTCAGCGCGGCCTCCACGGCGGCTCTCGTCTTCCTGGCGTTCAGAAGGCCGGTGTAAATCAGCGAAAAGAATCCGGGATTGAGCGCCAGCGCCTGCGGCAGGACCTCCCGGTCCGCGAGCAGCCGGCGGCCGAAGACTTCGGCCTGCGCCAGCGGCGTCGCCGCATACAGAATCCACAGTGCGGTGTAATCCAGGTCCTCCCTGGTCACGAACCACTTCCGCGCCTTGTAGACGGAGGGCAGCGCCTGCGCCGCCGCACGCAGCAGTTGCAGTTGCGAATCGCGCGCGCCGATTTCCTGCAGCCGCTCGCACAGCGCCGCGATCGTCGGGTCGTGGCTGTACAGCAGCGTCCCTTTGGCCAGGAACGAGTGCGCGAACGAATTGCGGAGCGCGCCTTCCACGGTCTTCCGGAACGAGGTGCGGGGAAGGAGGATCGCGTGGACGTTCAGGCCGTCAGCATAGAGCGAAACGCCCTCACGCTCAGGATCCTCTTTCACATCGTCGGTCGTGACGAACACGAGATCGATATCCGACTTTTCCCAGACGGTGTCGTGAGACAGGCTGCCGCACAGGATGGTTGCCAGAATCGTGCGATCCCTGCGGGCCTCCTCGACCAGCGAATCGAGGGCAGCTTTGAAGCGTTGCTGCACCGATGTCGGGCTCATGGCAGAAGCGCCATTCTAACGCGAGGCGCGAGGCGCGAGGCGGGAGGTGCGAGGCGGGAGGCG
>DATJFQ010000073.1:0-2434 GCA_035495555.1 Vicinamibacterales bacterium | reverse complement strand
TGTGCTGAGAGCGCGGGCATCATGGAATCGAGCAGCGGCAGCGCGACGCTCGCGCCCATCCCCTTCAGCATCGTCCGCCGCGTCAGCGCTTTTCTGGTGAGGAACGTCATGCGGTCTCCTGCGTTTATTGGGGCAAGGCCTGCGCCATTCGGCTCTGGAACGGGACGCTGTTCACCACGCCCAGCACCAGAGAGGCGAAGGTGTAGTTCTCGCGCGCCGATTCCCGGGCGATCGCGCGAATCGTCGGCTGGTCGTAATGCTGAATATTACGAGACAGCGCATACATCAACAGTTTGCTGGTCATCGCTTCGACGAAGAGCGCCGGATCGCGCAGCACGAGTTGCCGCACGCCTTCGACCCCATCGATGATCGTCCCGTCCGGCAAAGCGCTCGTGACCTCGAGCGGACGACCGTTCTCCTCCGCCCGCCAGCGCCCCAGTGCGTCGAAGTTCTCCAGCGCAAATCCGATCGGGTCCATCTTGGCGTGGCAGCCGGCGCACGCGGGATTGGCGCGGTGCGCCTGCATCGCTTCCTTCATCGACAGCGGCTTCCCGGACTGTTCCGTGTTGAGCGATGGCACATTGGGCGGCGGAGGCGGCGGCGGTGAAGCCAGCAGATTGTCGAGCACATACTTCCCACGCAAGACGGCCGATGTGCGCGTGCTGTACGACGTGATCGAGAGGATGCTCCCCTGTCCCAGCAACCCCCGGCGCGGACTCCCCGCAGGCAGCGTCACGCGACGGAAATGACTGCCCGTGATCTGCGGGATGCCGTAATGCCTGGCGAGCGGTTCATTCAGGAACGTATAGTCTGCCGTCAGTAGCTCCAGGACGCTGCGGTTCTCCCGCCCCTCGACGGTGCTCGGGGCGCCCTGAGCGTTAGTCGTCCCTCGACCTTGCTCGGGACGACCCTGAGCTTGTCGAAGGGTCGAAGGGCGCAGGATGCTATCCAGGAACAATTCGGTTTCACGCACGAACCCGGCGCGGACGCCCTCATCGAAATCGCGGAACAGGTACACGTCCGGTTCCTTGCTTTCGACGTCGCGCAGGAACAGCCACTGGGCGGCGAAGTTGGTCACGAGCGATCGGCTGCGCGGATCGGCGAGCATGCGCGTGACCTGGCGGCGCAGGATGTCGGGCGTCCGCAGCGTTCCCGCGGCGGCCGCATCCAGCAACTCGTCGTCGGGCATGCTGGACCAGAGGAAGAACGAGAGGCGTGAGGCCAGCTCGAAATCGGCGACCCGATGGATCGATCCGGGTGCGGCGCCGGACGGATCCTGCTCGATGCGGAAGAGGAACTGCGGGCTGACCAGCACGCGCTCCAGCGCTCTCTGGATACCGAGGTCGAAATCGCGTTCGGCGCGGCCGGCTTCGTAGAAGCGTCGCGCGCGGCGGAGATCGTCGGCGGTGACGTTGCGACGATACGCGCGGCGCAGGAGCGTCGTCAGGATGCGGTCCGCGCACGCGGATTCCTGGTCGGCGCTGGTGGGTTGGCAGACGAACAGCCGTCGGCGACTGGGTGTGTTGCCTGGCCCCGTCGTGTTGAACGGGCCGGTGATGGTCACCGACACAACCGAAGGCAGGGCGCCGCGATTGCGGCCCGGCGGCCGCAGCGGCGCCTCGGACAGCGCTTCGCTGCGCTCCACGAAGGCGACCCCCACACTGCGTGGCCCTGCCGGGACTGCGAAGCGGAAGGCACCCCGGTTCGGTACATCATCTCCCGCTGCCGGGACCCCTGGTTTTCTCGAGACGTTCGTGATCGCCTTGCGCTCGCCGTCGATGCTGATCTCGAGCTGATGGACCTCCGCGCCGACGCCCGCTGTTTCGACTTTGAATTCGTATTCAGCGTCCAGCGGGAAGTACCCGTCGATCTGCAGGCCGCCGCGTGTGCCGAAGGGCAGTGCTTCATTGCGGCCTTCCTGCGGTTGCCGCACTGGCGTGATGTGGGTGTTCACCAGCGGACCCATCGCGGGATCGCCCACGGCCATGCGGCTGATCTTGAGCGCCGCCTCCAGATAGCGCTCCATCGTTGCCGGCGACACAAACAGCGTGTCCGCCAGATTGTCGAAGCCACTGCTCGCGTTGTCGGCCGGCAGCAGCGTGGTGTAGTCGAGCTCCTTCGGCAGATCCGGGAGCGCGAGCAGATCGCGGATCACGTTGGCGTACTCGGTCCTTGTGAGCCGGTGCGCCAGTGGTACTGAACCAGGATTAGGGCGCGCCGCGGCGCTGGCCTCGAGCTCGCGCGCCAGGTAGCCGGCCGCGCGCGCGTAGAACGCCTGCTGCGGACGAGGAGCGCCCGGCGGCGGCATCGTTCCAGCGCGTAACTGGCGGAGGACCTTCTCCCAGGTCTCGGACTGATCGCCGGAACGCGCGACGCCCGCTGGATCGATCACGAGGCCGGCGGTCTTCAATCTCTCGCTGTGACAGGTCACGCA
>DATJFQ010000072.1:0-11829 GCA_035495555.1 Vicinamibacterales bacterium | reverse complement strand
CGCAGCCGAGGATGGTGCCGCCGTGCGTGAGGACCCACCCGTCGCGTCGAGGAGGGCTGCCGATGGGCAGCACCCAGCGGGCCCGGTATAACTGCGGCATCCTGGGATTCCGGAAGGCCCCGGCCTACTCCGCTGACTGCTCGCGGCGGGCCTTCTTCTCGGCTGCGCTCCGCGCGGCGTAGCGGACGATTTCCGGTGGCCGTGACGAGTCCCCTTCCGCTCGCGCCACGGCAAGCTCCAGCATGCGCGGCACCTCGCGCTCCCGGAAGATCGGATCCCCCTGCACTTCGTAGTGCATGTTGCGCCGCCTGGCGACGAACCCGGCGTTCTCGATGTTCCGCACGATCTCGATTTCGTCCATGCAGTAGCTCGCGCCCGCCGCCCGCACGACATTCTCTTCGATCATGACGCTGCCCATGTCGTTGGCGCCAAAGGCGAGGCTCAGCTGCCCGACCTTTCCCCCCTGCGTGACCCACGACGCCTGCAGGTTGTCGAAGTTGTCCAGCACCAGGCGCGCCATCGCGAGCGTCCGCAGGTATTCCACGCCGGTCGCCTCGGATCCCCCGAGCTCGGTGTGGTCCGGCTGGTAGCTCCAGGTGATGAACGCGGTGAATCCCGCGGAGGCGCCGCCCGCGCCGCGGCTTTCGTCCTGGAGCTCACGCAGCCGGAACAGGTGTTCCAGCCGCTCCTCCATCGTTTCAACCGTCCCGTACATCATGGTCGCCGTCGTCCGCAGCCCCGCCCGATGCGCGTGACGCATGACGTCGAGCCACTCGTCCGCGGTTGCCTTGCTGTAACAGTTGAGCAGCTTCCGGACGCGGTCCACGAGAATCTCGGCGCCGCCGCCCGGGATGCTGTCCAGCCCGCACGCGACGAGCCGATGGATGATCTCCGGCACAGGCAGGCGCGAGAGACGCGACAGGTGAATCACTTCGGGAGGCGAGAGCGCATGCAGCCGGAACGTGGGATACCGCTGCTTCACCGCGCGGAACAGGTCTTCGTACCAGGCAAGAGGCAGGTCGGGATTATGCCCGCCCTGGAGCAGCAGCTGCCCGCCGCCAAGCGCCATGGTCTCGTCGATCTTCCTGAAGATCTCGTCGAAGCCGAGAACATATCCCTCGGCCGAGCCCACGGGGCGGTAGAACGCGCAGAAGTTGCAGCGCGCGATGCAGACGTTGGTGTAGTTGACGTTGCGGTCGATGATGTACGTGACGACATTTCCGGGGTTAGTGCGGGCACGGACCTCGCTGGCCAGGCGGCCGAGGAGAGATGTCGGAGCGCTGGTGTACAACTCCAGCGCCTCGGCCCTGTCGAGCCGTCCGCCAGCACGAATTTTTGCCGCCAGATCGCCTGTCGTCATTGGTGATAAAAGGCCGGGGGAGCGACGGTTTCGACCAGCCCGTGCTTGCCCGCCAACTCGTAGTACATCCGAAGCCCGGCTTCCTCGCGCTCGCCGAGGCTGTAGCGGATATTGTCCCTCAAATACGCCCTGCCCCGGGCGGCCCGCTCCGCACCGCAATAGGCCGTCGCGATTGCATCCGAAGCGGCGATGCCGGCATCGCGGGCCGCGAGAAGCGCGTCCACACCCTCGCGCGTCAGCGCCGACGGCCGCCCTGCCCAGAACGCCCACACGAACGGCAGCCCGGTCATCGCGGTCCATTGTTCGCCCAGATCCACCTTGGCCGCGCCGAGCGCCTTGTAGTCGAGAAACAAGGCAGGGTCGCCAATGAGGAGCGCGGCGTCGCAGGAGCGCAGCATCGTGGCGGCATCCGGATGCATCGGCCGGAACTCCGGGTCGATTCCGAACCGCTCCATGCAGAGCACGTGGAGCAGCGCGTTCGACGTCCGCGAGCTCGTGTCGGCGGCAATGGTCCGAACCTGCTGGACGGGCACCGTCGTGAACAGCGCCACCGAGGCGACGGGCCCCTCCGAGATGATGCCCGCACCCGGAACGATTCGATACGCATCGCCGCGCAGGTACTCGATCGACGGGATCATCCCCACGTCGATGGACCCTTCGTGGAGCAGCGCGGCGCACTTGGACGGGACGTCGTATCGCACCGTGAAGAGATCGCTGCGCATTTCCAGGCCGTAGACGAGCGGCCTCGCATTGAGATAGTCGACAGCTCCGAGGCGCACCGCCTTCATCGGCCGATCACCTCGTAGCGGGCGTTCCTCTCCACGGGTTCGAGCCCGGCCGATCGGATGTTCCCGCGAATCTCCTCGAGCGGGCTCCGCCGGGTGCCCAGGGTGCCGGGATCGACCGCCGCGACGCCGTCGACATCGTCTGCGCCGATGGTCAGCGCGAACTGCGCGAGCTTGGGACCGTAGAGCGGCCAGTCCACCTGGATCGAGTCGATACCGGTGGCAAGGAGCCTTGCGATGGCCACTTGCTTGACGTCGTCGTACCCGGTGGACGGCGCGGCCACCGATACGCTCCGCGGCAGCGGCGCGAATACCCGGAAACCGCCTACCGCGTCGTGCAGCTCGCGGGCGCGCAGCACGACGTTCACGCGGTCCTCCCCGGGAAGCTCGCGCACGGTGAGACGGGTCACGGCGAGCCCGCAGACGCGCGCCTGGACCACCGCGGCCGCCGTTCCGGGATGAAGACGATCGACCTCTGTCTCGGCGATCCCGTGCAGCCCCGCGTCGTGCAGCGCTGTGCACAAATCGCTGAAGGAGGGACCGGCAAGGGTCCGCAGGTCCTCGAGGCTGAAGCCGGTGACCGGCCCACCGGCCGCGAGCGTCGCCGCACGCCGCACCGCGGCCACTGCCGCGTCGATGGACGCCGGGCGCCCGCCGATGCGAAACTCCCCCGCCGACACGCGATCCGGCAGGACGGAAGGAACCGCGTCGGCGTGAATCTCGAAGACGCGGACGAATGTCGTGCGGGTGCCGTGTATCTGCCGGCGCACTTCGTCGGCTCGCATGCCGATCGCAATCAGGTCGGGGCTCTCGAGGATGCGCTGCGCCTCCGCCGCATCGATTGCCGTGATCATTGCTTCCAGCCCTTCCGGATCTTCTCCCAGAGCGCGTCGGCCTTCTGCGCCGACGGGCCGCTGGCGGTGATGCGCTTCGGCCACGGCCGGGTGAACCCTTCCGACGGCCACTTGCGGGTCGCGTCGATGCCCATCTTGCTCCCGTAGGCCGGCAGGTCGCTCGCGTCCTCGAGATCGTCCACCGGCCCGCGCGTGAACTGCACGTCCCGTTCAGGATCGTAATGCGTTCCGACAATCCACGCGACCTCAGCTTCGTTCTGAACGTCGACGTCCTTGTCGACGACGATGATCGTCTTCGAGAACATCAGCTGGCCCAGTCCCCACACAGCGTTCATGATCTTGCGCGCGTGGCCCGGGTACCGCTTGTCGATCGACACGATCACGATGTTGTGAAAAATCCCCGCCGCCGGGAAATGCATGTCGATGATCTCGGGAAGCGTTTTCCGGATGAGCGGCAGGAAGATCCGCTCGCTGGCCTTGCCGAGATAGTAGTCCTCCATCGGTGGAATCCCGACGACGGTCGTCAGATAAACCGGCTTCTTCCTCCGGGTGATGCACGTGATGTGGAACACGGGGTAGTCGTCGGGATGCGAGTAGAAGCCGGTGTGGTCTCCAAACGGTCCTTCCCTGCGACGTTCGCGTGGCTCGACGTAGCCTTCGAGCACGATCTGCGCGTTCGCGGGCACTTCGAGATCGACGGTCACGCACTTGACGAGGTCCACCCGTTCCCGGCGCAGGAATCCCGCAAGGAGGAGTTCATCGAGGCCTTCCGGCATGGGTGCCGTCGCGGAGTACGCGAGAGCGGGATCGGGTCCCAGCGCGACGGCAACCGGAAGACGCTCGTTCAACCGCTCCGCGACCCGATAGTGCTGCGCGCCGCCTTTGTGCCGCTGCCAGTGCATGCCGGTCGTGCGACCGTCGAACACCTGCATGCGGTAGGTGCCGATGTTCCGCATGCCTGTTTCCGGATCCTTCGTGAAGACGAGCGGGAAGGTGATGTAGCGGCCGCCGTCTTCCGGCCACGTCTTCAGGATCGGCAGCTCGTCGAGCGAAGCGTCCTTGCGCACGACCTCCTGGCACGGTGCGCTCGTGACGGTCCTGGGCATGAGATCGCGCAAGCGATTGACGGTCGGGAGCATCTTGAGCGCGTCGAGCATCCCCGACGGCATTTTCGGCGACGTCAGTTCTTCGATCTCTGCTGCGAGCTCGTCGAGATGCTTCACTCCGAGCGCCATGCAGATGCGCCGGTCGGAGCCGAACAGATTCACGGCAACGGGAATGTCGTAGCCGGTGGGCCGTTCGAAGAGCAAGGCGGGCCCGCCGCCCGGTGATTTCGACACGCGGTCGGTGACGGCCGCGATCTCGAGATCCGGGTGCACCGGCTCGCTGATACGCGCGAGTTCGCGCTCGCGGTCGAGCGCCGAGATGAAGTCGTTGAGATCTCTGTACATCGTCGTCTCGAGGTCCGGGGAGGAGGTCTACTAAGAGGCCACGAAGGCCACGGAGGACGGCCATCGTCCTCGAGGGCATCGACATCGCGCCCCGCTACGCGGGGCGGTGTGGTCACGAATTCACAGATGCAAACGGGTCAGCAGCGATTGCCGCTTGCATCTGTGAATTCGTGGCCACGCCGACCGCCCGACCGAAGGCCGGCGGCGCGATGTCCGTGCCCGCCGGCGCCCGCCACCGTCGCGCAATGGCCTCGGCGTGGATACTCCGTGGCCTCCGTGGCCTCTTAGTAAAACTCTCTCTCTCTCTCTCTCCGCCCTCCCCTACACGCTCTCCATTCTCTCTGCAATTTGCTGCGCCAGCGCCAGCGCGCGCCGGCCGTCCTCGCCCGTGACGAGGGGCCGACGGTTGTCGCGGACGGCGCCGATGAAATCGAGCAGCTCGCGTTTCAGCGGCTCCTCCCGAACCACCGGCAGACGGCCGCCTTCGATGCCGGGACGCTCAGCGTCGGCGCGGCGCACGAGCCGCCAGCCCTCGACTTCCTGCTCCGCGTAATCGATCGAAATATAGGAATCGGGCTGGAAGAACCGGATCTTCCGCACGCGCTCACGGCTTATGCGGCTCGCCGTCACGTTCGCGATGCATCCGTTGGCGAATCGCAGCCGCGCGTTCGCGATGTCGTACTTCGACGTGAGCACCGGTACGCCGACAGCCTCGAACGACGCGACCTCGGAGCGGACCATGGCCAGGATGATGTCGAGATCGTGGATCATCAGGTCGAACACGACGTCGATGTCCAGACTGCGATCCGGGAACGACCCGAGCCGGTGCACCTCGATGAAGCGCGGCGACGACACAATCGGCCAGACGGCAGCGACCGCCGGGTTGTACCGCTCCGTGTGGCCGACCAGGAGGGTCGAACCGGTCTTCGCGGCCGCGGCGATGAGTTCGTCCGCTTCCGCGACCGACCGCGCCATCGGCTTTTCGACAAGCACGCCTTTGCCGCGCTCGAGGAACGGCAGCGCCACCTGATGGTGCAGTTCCGTCGGCACGGCGATCGAGACCGCATCGACTGTGTCGAACAGCTCGCGATAGTCCGTCGTCGCTCTCGCACCGGCCGGTGACGCCGAGGTCCGCGCGCGCTCGGCGTCGATATCAGCGACGGCAACGAGTTGCGCCCCGTCCAGGCCTCCGAGCAGCCGGGCATGGTGCTTCCCGAGATGACCGGCGCCGATCACGGCCACCTTCAGACGGTCACTCACCGGAAGCTCCCACAGCGGCGGCGCTCACGTCGCGGCCGACGACCGCGATGCCGGCGTCATCGGCCGCCGCGAAGAACCGGCTGCCATCGACGACGAGCGTCCGTCCCGCATCGAGCGAGATCGCGGTTGCGCCGGACACGCGCATGCATTCGATCGTCGCGACACCGACGACAGGGACGTCGAAGCGCATGTCTTGGGCGGGCTTCGCGACCTTCACGACGCGCGTGCCATTCCCCGCGATCTCTCCCGCCCGACGTATCACCGCGTCGGTTCCTTCCATGGCTTCGACTGCCACCACCGCCTTGTCTTTGACCACTATCGTCTGTCCGATATCCAGGCCGGCGATCGCATCGGCCATGCGGTAGCCGAACGCAAAGTCCTCGACCTCCGACGCGTCCGGCGCGCGGCGCGACAGCGTGCCGCTTCGCGCCAGCAGCGGCTCCAGAAACACCGTCGAGTTCAGCAGCTCGATTCCGTCCCCGCGCAGGACGTCGGCTACCGCGGCGATCAGCGCGTCTGTGTTCCGTGCCTTCAGCCGGGTCAGCACCGACAGCAGCGTCAGGTCTGGAACGATGCGGGAGAAAATCTTCGCGTGCTTCACCTGTCCGGCCATGATGGCCTGGCCAACCCCGGCGGCCTTCAAGAGCTTGATACACTTGCCTAGATGTCCGAGGGACACCCAGTGTACCTGGGCGCCGGCCTCACGGGCAGCCTGCTCGAGTTCGGGGAACGCCTCCTCCTTGACGGCGATGACAACGACGTCGTGGCCGAGGCTGCGCGCGCCCTGCAGGGCAAGGAAGGGGAACCGGCCGTTCCCCGCGATGATTCCAATGGTGGCCACGAACTGGATAGTCTAGCAAACAGACGTGCCGTTCCCGGCCGAGCGGCGGCGATCATCGTCTGATGGAGAGCGTAGCGCGAGCCCCGGGTCATAAGGAGACTGAATGAAGGGACGGAGAAACCTGATCGCGGCACTGCTTGCGGTGATGCCGCTGGCCGCGGGGTGCGGCAGCTCGAGTAACCCAATCACGCCAACCACTCCCACGACGGACACGCTCACGGGCACGATCACTAAGAACGGGGCGGTCACGGACACATTCGCCGTCGGCGGGCCAGGCGTTGTTGCGGCCACGATTACGTCACTGACGCCGCTCTCAACCGTACAGGTCGGGTTTGCGCTCGGCACCTGGGACGGCACGACGTGTCAGGTTGTGCTGGTGAACCCGGCTGGGACGACGGGGTCGTTGCTCCAGGCGAACGCTTCGACGAAAGGCAATTACTGCGTGCACCTGTACGACACCGGGAATGTCGCGGCGGACACGCCGGTTTCCTTCACGGTGACGGTGCTGCATCCCTGACGCACTGACGTACACGTCGCAGTTCGGGAGTTCGGCGGTACGGTGGGTTCGGTGGTTCGCCGGCACGTTCCAGTTCATCCGATGAACCGCCGCACTCGCGCCCGATCGAACCAGAACGTCTGTATTCGGTTCTCTACTCGTCGACGACTTCCTCCAAACGCCGGCTCGGACGACGCAGTCCTGCCCCGCGAGTCGACGTGCGGATGAATTCCACCAGGTACTGAACCTCGGGGCAGCGCAGCGCCGGGTCGCGCTCGATCTGGGTCAGCGCACGGCTCGTGTTCGAGTGCAGCAGATACCGATACGCGCGCCGCAGCTTCGTGATGGTTTCCTGCGCAAAGCCGCGCCGCAGCAGTCCGATGGTGTTGATCCCGTAAATGCGCGCGCGGTTGCCCACCGACTTCACGAACGGCAGCGCGTCCTTGGTGACGACCGAGTAGCCGCCGATGAATGCGTGACGGCCCACGCGGCAGAACTGGTGCACGCCGGAGAAGGCGCCCACGTTCGCGTAGTCGCCCACCGCAACGTGGCCCGCCAGCGTGGCGGCGTTGCCGAAGATCGTCTCGTTGCCGACGTGGCAGTCGTGCGCGATGTGGGTATACGCCATCAGCAGGTTGTGATCGCCGATGCTCGTGACGCCTCCCCCGCCGGCCGTTCCGCGATGGATCGTGACGAACTCGCGGATCACGTTCCGGTTGCCGATCCGGACGCGCGTCGGTTCGCCGCCGAACTTCAAATCCTGCGGCACGAGTCCGATCGACACCATCGGGAAGACTTCGTTGCCGTCGCCGATCTCCGTCCATCCATCGATGACGCTGGACGCGCCGACCCGGCAGTTGCGCCCGATGACGACGTGCTCTCCAATGCTTGCGAAGGGCCCCACCACCGTCCCCGGTCCGATGCGCGCTCCCGGGTGCACCACGGCGGTCGCATGGATGTCGGCCGACGATGCCCGGCTCGAATCGGCGGACTCGACGCCGAGGACGAGTTCCGCCTCGGCGACGACGGCACCATCGATGCGCGCGACCGCCGTCACGCGCTGAATGGACGTCCGGCGCACGCCACGCGTGACCTCCAGTTGCAGCCGATCGCCGGGCACGACCTGCCGGCGGAACTTCGCATCGTCCACCCCGCGCAGCCACACCCGCTCGAACGTCGCCGCGTCCGGACCGTGCATCAGGAGCACGGTCGCCACCTGCGCCAGCGTCTCGATCATGAGCACGCCCGGCATCAACGGCGCGCCCGGAAAATGTCCCTGGAAGAAATCCTCGTTGACGGTGACGTTCTTTACGGCGACGAGGCGGCGGCCCGGTTCATGCTCGGTGATCGTGTCGACGAGCGGCGAGGGATAGCGGTAGCAGAGCCTGTCGAGTGCGCCGGGGATGTCGATGGAGACCACGGGGGAGGAGTGTACTGCAATTGGTGAATTCGGGAGTTGGTGATTGGTGAATCAGAGACGACAATTCACCAACTCACGAATTCATCCACCAGCGCTACTTCGCGGTCGACGGCGTTCCGTCGAGACGCTTGACGACTTCCGCCGTCAGATCGAGACCCGGGTGCACGTACATCGCGCCCGCGTCGCCGACGCTGAAGATCGCGTAGAGGCCCTTCTCCGTCGCGAGCGCGTCGATGATCGGCATCAGTTTCTTCTGGAATTCGTTCCGGAGGTCTTCCTGCAGCTCGTTGTACTCGGCCTGGGCGTTCTGCTGCGTGAACTGGATGTCGCGCTGCATGCGATCGACGTCCTTCTCCAGCTGCGCTCGCGCCGAGTCGTTCAGGACCGCCCCGCCGGTATTGAGCTTCGCCTGCGCCGCCTGCAGCTGCTTGTTCTTGTCGTTGATCTCGGCGAGCTTCTTGTCCTGGAGGGCCTTCAGCCTGTTGCTGGCCTCCTTGCCCGCGCTCGAATTCGCGGCGACCGCGTTGATGTCGACAAACGCGAACTTCGAGTCCTGCGGGAACGGGGCCGGCGGCTTCAAGGCAGGCGGCTGCGCGGGCACCGCCGGTTTCGCGGGCGCCTGCGTCGCCGGCGGCTGCGGCTGCGCCGGTGTCTGCCCCGCCGGCGGCTGCCCTGTTTGCGCGAACGCCGACGCGGCTGCCAGCACGAACGCCATGGCAGCCGGGATCATCAATTTCAGTCTCATTGTTATAAAGCCCTTTCCTCTTGTCGCCGGAAGCATCGCCCCGGACCCCTTACGGCGCCTGTCGGCGCGCCTACCCCTCACATCGTCAGAACGTCGTGCCCACCGCGAAGCGGAACTTGAACTTCTTCTCCGGCTGCAGATTGTTGTCGAGGACGCCGCCGCGCTGCGGGTTCATCGCAAAGATCAACCGGAACGGCACGTTCAGCACCGGCATGAAGAACCGGATCTCGGCGCCCGTCGACGTCTTGAACGCGCTGGTCGTCCCGATCTGCTCGTCCGTCGACAGATACGGCTTGTTGAGCGTCGAGATCAAATAGTACGGGTCGCCGGGGAACGGCGTCAGCTGATTGATGACCGTGTGTTTCGTCAGCGGCTCCGTCCAGCTGAAGTTCTCTCCTTCGTCGCGCACCTGGCCCGCGTCGTAGAACAGCACGAGGCGCACGGGTCCGGCGATGGTGATCATGTATTCGGCGTTGAAGAGCAGACTCTTGTTGCCGCCGATCACCAGCTGCGTCGCGGGGTCGCGCGGGCCGATGCTGCGCAGATCATAGCCGCGGACGCTGTACTCGCCGCCGAGGAACAGCTTCTCGAAAATCGGCAGGCAGCTCACCGTCAGCCCGTTGACGCTGCACCCGCCGCTGCCGTAGGGCGCGATGTACTCCGCCGCCGCGCGCAATCCGAGCGACGTGCGGTGCGTCTGCTGGAAATACCAGATGCCCTCCGCCTTCGGGTTGATGAACTTGCTGTCGCCGCCGAGACCCGCGACGTCGACCGAGAGCGAATAGCGGCGGCCCTGCGTCGGGAAGATCGGGTTGTCGACCGTGTTGTAGACGTAGCTCGGTCCGATCTTGCTGATCCGGCGTTCCTGGTTCGCCTGGCCGAGCAGCAGCGTGTCCACGAGGAACGGATTGTTCTGCGTGACCTGCGCCGACGTGTAGGCCGGGTTGATGTCCGTCACGCGGACGTTCTGATAGCTGTAGTTGACGAACCAGCGCGAAAACGGACCGGCCGGGAATCCCCAGACGGTATTGATGCCGGTCGAGATCTGCGTGAACTGCAGCTGGTACTGGATGGACTGGTGGAAGACGTTGACCCCTGCGGTGATCGGACGGTCGAAGAGGAACGGCTCGGTGAAGCCCACCTGGTAGTTCTTCGCGAGGTTGCCCTGCTGCGCCGACACGCTGAACGTTTCGCCGCGGCCCATGAAGTTCGACGTCTGGAACGCCAGCTGGCCGAAGAACCCTTCGTACTGCGACACGCCCGCGCCGAAGGTGATCTGGTTGCGGTTCTGTTCCTCGAACTTCAGCCGGACGTCGACCTGCGCCTCCTTGTCGGGCGTCTTCTGGACGTCGATCGCCTCGCCCTCGAGCGGCTTGAAATAACCCAGCTGATTGAGCCGCTTCACGCTGTACTTCAGCGCTTCGGTGTTGAAGACGCCGCCCTCGAAGAGGCGAATCTCGCGGCGGATGACGTTGTCGCGGGTCGTCGTGTTGCCGGCGAAGGTGATGCGGTGGACGAAGTACTGCTTGCCTTCGTCGAGGCGCATCGTGATGTTGACGATCGGCGCGTTGCCGGCCTTCTTGACCGCCGCCGCCGTCTTGGGATCCGCCGCCGGCGCCGCATCGCCCGGTTTGGGCGGGCCGGATCCCTCGCCTGCCGGCGCCGGAGGAGCCGAAGGCGAAGCCCCGTCCGCCGGCTGCGACGGATCCTTGGGATCGTTGGGGAACGCGTACTCGGGCGCGCCGGTGAACTCGAAGTAGCCGCCGGTGCCGTAGACCTCGCGCGCCTTCTCGAAGCCCTTGCGGATCCGCTTCTCGTTGAACCAGTCCCCCGGCGCGAGCTTGAACAGGGGGCGCAGCCCCTCGGTCTTGACGACGGTGTTGCCGGAGAAATCGATCTGGCCGACGCGGTAGCGCGGCCCCTCGGTGACCGGAATCTGCAGCTCGACCCACCGCGTCTTGCCGTCCTTCTCGTCCTCGAGGATGCGCAGCTGCGGCTGGCCGATCTGCGCGCGCACGTAGCCTTCCTCACGGTAGAACTGCTGCACCTTGTCGGCGTCGTCCTCGAACTTGCTCTCCGTGTAGGTGCCGCCGTGGCTGAAGAGGAAGAGCCACGGGTTGGGTCCCCTGTTGTCCTTCATCTGGCGCGCGAGCTTGCCGTCGGGGATCGCGGAGTTGCCCGCGAAGTCGACCTTGCGGATGCGGACCTTGGGGCCTTCCGTGATGTGGAACGTCAGGTTGACGGTCTTGGTCGCGGAGCTGACCGGCTTGATCTCGGGCTTGACCTCGGCGTACTCGTAGCCCTCGTCGGCGTAGAGGTCGTGCACGACCGTGGCGACCTGCTTGACCAGGCCCGGGTCGACGAACGAGTCGAGGGCGATGCGGATGCCCTTCTTCTTCAGCTCGTCGTCGATCTTCGACATCTCGACTTTCTTGCTGCCGACGTAGTCGACGATCTTGACGCGCTGCCGCTCCTCCATGTTGTAGAGGATGATCTTGCCGACCACGCCGTTGCTGAAGACGTAGTCGTAGGTCTCCGCCGAGAGGTCGTCGAGAAAGTTGGTCGCCCACAGCCGCTTGAAGTCGGCAAGGATGGTCTGCTCGGTCTTGTCCGTATA
>DATJFQ010000071.1:0-2655 GCA_035495555.1 Vicinamibacterales bacterium | reverse complement strand
CGGTGCCCGGCACGTTGCGCAGGAACAGCCACTGGCCGGCGAAGTTGTCGATCAGCGCCGCGGAGCGCGGGTCCTGCAGCATGCGCGTGACGTGCTTCGTCAGGACCGCAGGCTTCCGCAGCTCGCCGCGCTCGGCGGCGTCGAGCAGCTCATCGTCGGGAATGCTGCTCCACAGGAAGAAGGACAGACGCGATGCGAGCTCGATATCGCTAACCGGATACGCGCGACCGGCACGCGCGTTCGGCGGATCGACCTCGACGCGATACAGGAACTCCGGGCTGACGAGGAGACGGCGAACCGCCCGCTCGATTCCCCCTTCGAAGCCCCCCTGTTCGCGTCCTTCACGGTACAGCGCGAGGAGCGGCTGCACGTCGGCGTCAGTCACCGGGCGTCGATAGGCACGGCGGACGAGCGTCCGCAGAATCGTATTACTGCATCGAGCAGCATCGCCTTCGCTCGCGCCGGGACGGCACACGAAGATGCGGCGCCTGCTCGCACTGTCACCCGTCGCGGCGGTCCCGTACGGGCCGCTGATCTCGACGCTCCGCAGCGATGAGCCGAGGCGCGTTTCGGGAACGTTGTTGCCCGCGGGAAACGGCCGCAGGAAGGGCAGTCGCGGCGTCTCGTCGAGCGCCACCGTCTGGTTCAGAAACGTGGCGACGACGTCATGGGTTCCGGCAGTGACCGTCACACGCACGTCCCAGTTCTGATCCGCGCGGTTGCGCTCGTCTCGTGCGTTGCCCTGCAGCCGCTGACCTTCAGGCGCCTGGCCGGCACTCGGACCCGGACGCCGCGTCTGCGCAGCAGGTGCAGCGGCAGGAGTGGCCGGCGCTGCCTCGGCACCGCCGCGACCCGCTTGCGAATCCGCAGCCGGAGCCGCACCGCGTCCCGCGCCGCGCCCAGCAGGACGCGCCGCACCCGGCAACGTGAACACCTGCACCAGGCGGCCGTCGACGCTCACTTCGAGCTGCTGCGCGTCGGGATAGACCGGCATCTGCTCGTTGAGGTCGCGCGCAAGTCTCACCTTGATGGCGTACTCGCCATCGACGGGAAATGTGTAGCGGATGCGCGTGCCGCCGCGCGTGCCGAACGGCAGATCGGGAAGCTGCTTGTCCTGTGCGAGGTCGTCGGCCACGCGGAAGAACTGGACGTTCGCCGCCGGCGCGGGAAGGCCGATCGCCATGCGGCTGATCTTCTGCGCCACCGACAGGTAGCGGTCCATCAGCGTCGGCGACATGGTCAGCGTGCTGGCCACGTTGTCGAACCCGGAGCTCACGTCGTCGGCAGGGAGCAGGTCCGCAACGTCCACGTCCACGTTCAGCAGATCGCGAACTGCGTTCTGGTACTCGGCGCGATTGAGGCGGTGCAGCCCCTCGGTCCGGCCGGGGTTGGGGTTGGCCGTTGCGGCGCGATCGATCTCGGTCTCGAGCCAGGAGCTCAGACCGTCGATCGCGGTCTTGTCCGGACGTGGCATGCCCGCGGGCGGCATCAGCCCGGCGCGCAGCTTGGCGATGACCTTCTCCCACTCTTCCGCGTGCGCAGGCACGTTGGTGACGTCGAGCGAGTCGAGCGCAATCGGCGTCGCATTGCGCGCCTTCGTCCGCTCGTTGTGGCACGTCACGCAATAGCGATCGATGAGCGCACGTTGCGCAGCCGCACCGGGCGATGTGGACGGCGTCGATGCCGGCGCAGCTCCGGCGGCCCGCGCGCTATCACGCTGCCCGTCCACCACGGCACCGGTCCACAGAACGGCGCCGATGCCTATCGCGAACGTGCCGGCGCGTCTCGCCCACCGGCGGTTGCGTGACCAGTGCGACATCCTTACCCTGCGAGAAACGCCTTCACGACGGCGAGGAACAGCTCCGGCGTGTCTTCCTGCGGATAATGACCCGCCTCGGGGATGGTGACCACCTCAGCGAACGGCAGCGTCTTCAGCTGACTCTGCTCCTCGGGTGTGACCAGGCGGCTGCGGCCGCCGATCACATAGAGCGTCGGCGCCTTGATCTTCTTCACGTAGTCCCAGAGCTCGATCGGGCCAAGCCCGCTCACTACCTTCGGGTCGTACTTCCACACGACGCGTCCGTTCGGCAGCCGCTTGCTCTCGTAACGAACCTGGTTGCGATGCACTTCTTCGGGCACGCGCGTCGGGTTGCGCCGCAGCGAGGCGTACAGCTCGTCTTCGGATGCCCATCCCTGCTGCTCGCGCTCGATGCGGTCGCTGAGCGTGCGCGTGGTGGACTCGGGACGCGCCGGACCGACGTCGAGCACGATCAGCTTGCTGACGCGATCGGGGTACATCCCGGCGTAGACCTGCACGACGCGGCCGCCAATCGAGCAGCCGATCAATGTCACGGGTCCGAGCTTCAGTTGCGTCACCAGCGCGTGCAGGTCCTTGACGTAATCCTCAGCGCTGTACTCAGCCTTCGGCGACCAATCGGAATCACCGTGCCCGCGCAAGTCGATCGCGATGACGCGGTGTCGCTGATTGAGCAGCGGCGCGACGTGATCGTAGTTGTGCGCCGAATGACCAAGCGCATGCACGAGGATGAATGCCGGCTTCCCCTCGGGACCCCAGTCGAGATAGTGGACGGTGCGGCCGTCGACCTTGACGGTGCCGTCCCGATACGGCGCAGCGGTGGTGTCGCTCTTCGTCAG
>DATJFQ010000070.1:0-48996 GCA_035495555.1 Vicinamibacterales bacterium | reverse complement strand
AGGGCTTGTCGTAGGCCGGCTTGCCGATGTACAGCGTCTCACCCTGCAGCTGATAGTGATTCTGCACGAGCACGCCGTTGTGGAACGCCGTGACGAACGCCGGCGTCTTCACGGTCCCGTCCTCGTTGAACGTCGGCGCGGTCCAGATGACGTCGTAGACCTGCCACTCGCCGGGCTTCCGCATCGCGTTGGCCAGCGGGATCGACTGCTTGTAGATGCTCGCCGCCATCCCGTTCACGTAGGTCGTGTTGTTGTACGAGTCGAGGATCTGCAGCTCGTAGCCGGCGTCGCCGCCGCCAGTGGACGCGAGGAACAGGCCGCTGTTGCCGCGCGCCTGGTTCGTGCCGGAGATGTCGGCCGGCTCCTGCCACTCGAGATGCAGCTGGTAGTTGTGGAAGCTCCGCTTCGTCTCGATGTTCCCGGCCTTCTTGTTCACCGTGACGACGCCGTCGTGGACGTCCCAGGCGGCGGGCGAGTGATCCTTGGTGGCCACCCACTCGTCGAGGTTCTTGCCGTCGAAAAGGACGATCGCGTCAGAGGGGGCGGCGCCGTTCTCGCCCGGGGTGACGACCTTGGGCTCAGGCGTCCAGACTTCGGTGTCCTCGGGTTTCGGCTTGGCCGGTTCCTGTGCGAGCGCGGCGGCAGGCGCGAGCAGGATGAGGCACGAGACGATCGTGGCGTATCGGATGCGCATGATGCCGCATTCTGGAATCGGGGGGCAGGGCTGTCAAGAAGGCGGGCGGAAATGTTGCCAAACATTTCTGTGGCATTATTCCCGGCCGGAGGAGGCTCCCCAGCCATGAGACATCTGGTTGCACACCCGTGCTCGCTCGCCGCGTTGGTCGTCGGATTTCTGGCTGCGGCCCCGCGGCCGCTCCTCGCCCAGAACCTCGTCACGAACCCGCATTTCGACACGGATCTGAGCGGATGGAATCCCGTCGGCATCGGGACCGCCTTTGACGGCACGAAGGACGCCAACAACTCCCTGTCCTCGGGGTCGGTGCACGCGATCCAGCCGATTGCCATCCCCAATGGCGCGAACCTCAACGGGGTCCGGCAGTGCGTCACCGGCCTCACGGCCGGCGCGACCTACGACTTCGGGGGCCAGATCCTCGTGAATTCGGCGCCGGCAGGCGGTAGCGCCAGCACGGAGCTGGCGTTCTATTCGGACAACGCGTGCACGACGCCCGTGGGCGTCACGACGGCCGGCGCGAGCGTGTTCGCCGGCGCCACGTTCCAGCCGAGCAACGGCTCCGCCGTCGCGCCTCCCGGCGCGGTCGCCGCGCAGATCTTCCAGAACGAGCGCACGGCCGCGACGCCAGGGACGATCGACATCAACGAGGACGAGATGTTCCTGCAGCTGTCGGCGTCGCAGGTGCCGACCGTGCCGCGATGGACGCTGGGGGTGCTGGCAGGGGCGGTGGCGGCGGGCGGCGTCCTGGCCCTCCGGCGCAGGCAGCGATCAGGATCGCTCGCAGGCTGACGCGACGGCCCGGATGAGCGCATCGGCCGAGAAGGGCTTCGTGACCAGGCCCGTAAGGCCCGCCATCTCGAGCACGGAGTCCTGATCGGAATCGCCGGCATAACCGGTGATGCCGACCACCGGCACCCCGGGACGCGCCGCGCGGAAGCCGGCGGCGACCTCGCGGCCGTCGAGGCCGGGCATGATCATGTCCGTCAGCAGCAGGTCGACCTTGACGTCGCGGCGTCCGGCGATCGCCAGCGCCTCGTGGCCGTCGGCCGCTTCGATGACGCGGAACCCCGCGCGCTCGAGCAGGCGCTTCGTGATGTCCCGCACCGCCGGCTCATCGTCCACCAGCAGCACCGTCCGCGCGTCGGCCGCGGGCTCGAGCGCCGCGGCGCGCTCGGCGACGTGGCCCGTGGTCTCCGTGGTGCGCGGCAGCAGCACCGTGAAGGTGGCGCCCTGGCCCGGCGCGCTCTTCACGCGGATGCAGCCGCCGGCCCGCGAGACGATGCCGTGCACCATCGCGAGGCCGAGCCCGACGCCGCGGTCCTTCGGCTTGGTCGAGAAGAACGGCTCGAAGATGCGCAGCCGCACCGTGTCGCTCATGCCGACGCCCGAGTCGGCGACCTCGAGCTGGACGTAGTCGCCCGGCTCCGGGTCGCCCGGCGTTTCGCGGCGCTCGACGCGGCGATTCGAGGTCGTGATCCGCAGCGCGCCGCCGCGCGGCATCGCGTCGCGCGCGTTGGTCATGAGATTCACGACCACCTGCTCGACCTGTCCTTGATCCGCCTTCACCCGCCAGAGCCCGGCGCCCGGCTGCACGCGCACCTCGACGCCGTCGGTGAGCATCTGCCGGAAGATCGGCTGCAGGTCGGCGAGCGCGGCGTTCAGGTCGATGACCGTCGGCTGCACGGCCTGGCGCCGGCTGAACGCGAGGAGCTTGCGCGTCACGGTGCTCGCGCGGTCGACGGCCTGCTCCATGTGGCCGAGATCCGCCTGCGCTTCGGCGTCCGGCGGCAGCTGGCCGCGCAGCAGCTCCGCGTATCCGCGGATCACCATCAGCAGGTTGTTGAAGTCGTGCGCGAGGCCGCCGGCGAGGTGGCCGACGGCGTCGATCTTCTGCGCGTGCTGCAGTCGGCGCTCGAGCTCGTTCCGCTCGGTGACGTCACGGCAGTTGAGGACGATGCCGCGAATCGCGGGGTCGGAGGTGAGGTTCGTCCAGAGGACCTCGAGATCGCGCCACTCGCCGCTCGTCGCCTGCATCCGCGTCTGGAGGACCGGCGCCGCGCCCTCGGGGGCGAACAGCCCGTCGAAGGCGGCCGGGTCGTCCGGCGGCGCCAGCGCGCGGATCGACGCCCCGGCCGCGATCGTCGTGCCCTCGCCGAAGACGCGCGTTGCCGACGGGCTGACGTACGTGAGCCGTCCCGTGTCGCTGACGACGAGCACGACGTCGGAGGACTGCTGGACGAGCGCGCGGAAGCGCGCGTCCTGCGAGACCTGCGCGTCGAAGAGCCGGCGATTCAGGCGCAGCTCGGCGAACTGCCGGAAGAGCAGCAGCGATGCCATCGCCACCGCGGCGACCGCCATCAGATCGACCGAGCGCGCCTCGCCGCCGACGATCTCGGTCATCAGCAGGACGAACGCGCCCGCGAGGATGAAGTACGAGAGCGCGCTGCTGCGGTATTCGGTGCTCGACGCGCTCAAGGTCGTCGCCGGGCGCCACGTGCCCTCGCGATACATGTGCCACGCGACGCGGGCGGCGGCAAAGCGCAGCACCCAGGCGAGGAACCACAGGCCGTCCACCGCATCGCCGGAGTGGTAGTCGTTCATCCCCGAGTAGAAGTAGTTCGCGAACAGGTACGCGACGTTGGCCGCGAGCAGGAACCCGAACGCCGCGCGCGTCTCGGAGTCGCGCTTCTGCGAGACGGCGATCGTCGCGGTGACGAACGTCGCCCAGTCGATGAACGCGCGGATGACTTCCGTGGTGTAGGCCCACGTGCCAGGCGACAGGCCGGAGGCGCGCAGGACGAAATCGAACGCCAGCACGAACCCCGCGACGGTCGTCAGGCCGACGTCGGCGAAGAAGCGGAGGCGCGCATCACGGTGGAGGGGCTTGTTCGGGAACGCGAAGAACGCGGCGAGCGCGAGGAGGTGCTGGAAGAGCTCGATCCACTCCACCCACTGCGGCTGCTGCGCGTCCGTCGCGCCGAGGCGCAGCAGGAGCGCCCATGTGTTGCCGCTCAGCCAGAGCGCCAGCGCGGCCCCGGCCAGCAGGAGCCATCCCCGCCGCGAGCGCGCATCCAGCTGCGGCAGCAGCGCGTTGCGGAGGTTGACCCAGGCGATGAGCAGGCCGACCGGCCAGAACGCGGCGTCGCTGACGCGCGCGGCCAGCGGAGTGCCGGGAGCGCGCAGCGCCAGCCACACGAAGAACGCGCAGGCGAACAGCCCGAAGGCGAAGTCGGCGGCGTAGGGCCGAAGGCGCGTGGCCATCAATCAGACGTCCGCTCGGCCGGGCCGGGGACTACTCTGAACTGTAATCGGCTCGGGGGCTGAAATTCGTCAACTCCCAACTCCCAAGCTCCAACACCCAGGCCAAAGGCCGGCTCGAGCCGGGCGTTTGGAAGTTTGGGCGTTGGGACTTCGAGTTGGAAGTTGGAAGTTGGGAGTTGGAAGTTGGGAGTTGGAAGTTGGAAGTTGGGAGTTGGGAGTTGGGAGTTGGGAGTTGGGAGTTCTTGAAGCTAAGGTCCAGGAAAGCATCTGCGGCCGTCCGCCAGACGCGGTACGTCGAGCGGCTTCGCGGGTCGGGCGGAGAGCACGGTCGATTGCTGCCCGGCAAACAACGTCGTCCAGCCGTCGGCCTTCAGCGCGGCCGTGAGCGGAAGGCTGGTCGGCAGCCATGCGTATTCGGGCTGCCATCGCTGCAGCGCGGCGCGCCGCGTCGACGGATCGAAGTAGAGCGCGACCTGGGTGTCGACCGTCGCGTCCGAGTACACGGTTTCGCGGCGCCCGTCGAGCGACACCGATAGCTGGGGCAGATACCAGATGGCGTATTCGCCCCAGTCGAAATACGTCAGCATCCGTCCATGCAGGCCCGCCGCCGCCATCGCGGGCGCGGCTTCGCGCTCGGGATATCCCTCGTCTGGAATACGGACGCAGGCGACGTTCTGAATCGTGACAATGAGCGCGCCGGCGAGGAGGCCGGCGCCGATGAAGCCGGCGAGAACCAGGCTGGCGCGCGACGGCGGCGGCGACGCGCGCTGCCGCTCGACGGCCGCACGCCATCCTGGCGTCAGGAGCATCGCCGCCGCGATCGCGAAAAACGCCTCGAGGCGATTCACGCGGAACGAAGCGAAGGCGAACAGGAGCACGAGCGTGAGCGATGCGAGATCGATCGTGCGCTGTCGCACGCGCTGCACCAGCAGCGCGGTCGCGACGCCCGCGATGAAGAGCCAGATGATCACGTACGGCGTGCCGAGCGCGTACACGGGCTGCCAATCCGATATCTCGCGCCGGCCGAGGCTTACGGTACTCCACAGGAATTGCCACATGCGCCAGCCGTATGGATTCGCACACGTGGCAAGGACAGCCACCAGCCCGGCGCAGACCCAGAACAGGCGGCGGGCGTGATCGCGGAACACCGCGAAGGCCACCCAGACGGCGAGCGCGCCACCGCCGACGATCCAGCCGCCGTGCAGGTTGACCCAGAGCGCGAAGACGATTGCGATTTCAGCAAGGTCGTTCGCCGCATGCCGCGAGGGCGCTACCAGTCGTCGAAGCAGGATCGCAAACAACAGCAGCGAGAAGAGCTGCGGCCTCACGTGCTCGGCTTGCGGAATGATACCGATCAGGACCGCGCCAACCAGCCACAGGCGCAGTCGCGAGGGAAGTGCATCGGGCCACGAGCGGACGATGATGAGGAGCGTGGCCGCGACGATGAGCACCTTCAGCAGCGCGAGGCCGGTGCCGCCGGCGAGCGCATATGCGCCGTAGGTAATGACTTCCGCCAGCCATTCGTGATTGATCCAGGGAACGTCGCTGACGAACGAGTAGTGGTCGACGCGCTGGATGGCGTGCGCCGCGACCGTATCCTGACCGAAGCGGATGTGCCCCCACAGATCCGGGTCGGCGCGCGTGTAGCTCACGACGGCCAGGATCACGGCCAGGAGCGCCGCGATCAGCAGCCCTTGGACGGCTCTATGCATCGAGAGCAGTCATAGTATCGCGGCGCCGGCTCCGTCGGCGGGGTGCTTCGGGCTTGGTGCCTCGAATGGGTGCCGGGCGGATGCCGTTGAGATGCGATGCGAGAGAGCGATCGTAAGATCGCGATCATGAACGACGTCGTGACGCTGATCCTGGGCGGCGGACGAGGCACGCGCCTGTTTCCGCTGACGCATATGCGATCGAAGCCGGCCGTGCCGATCGGCGGCAAGTACCGGCTGATCGACATCCCGATCAGCAACTGCCTGCACGCCGGCCTCAAACGCATCTTCGTGCTCACGCAGTTCAATTCGGCGTCGCTCAACCGGCACATTGCGCAGACGTATCGACTCGATCTCTTCTCCGAAGGGTTCGTCGAAGTGCTCGCGGCCGAACAGACGCCCGACAGCGCCGAGTGGTTTCAGGGCACCGCAGACGCCGTGCGTCAGGCGGCGCGGCACTTCTCGGGCTACGACGCCGACTATTACCTGATCCTGGCCGGCGATCATCTGTATCGGATGGATTTCTGCGAACTCATCGATGCGCACATCGAGCGGCGCGCGGACATCACGATCGCGGCGCAGCCCGTCGACGCCCGCGACGCGACACAGATGGGGATTTTCCGGTTCGATGCGCTCGGGCACATCAGCGGCTTCGAAGAGAAGCCCAACGCGGCGCGGCTGTCGGAGATGAAGAGCAGTGCGCCGACCGGCGCAACCGTCGGCCTGACGCCCGACAAGCCTTTCGTGGCATCGATGGGCATTTACGTGTTCTCTCGCGACACGCTGCTGGACATCCTGCAGCGGCCCGGGATCGACTTCGGGAAGGAAATCATCCCTGCCGCGCTCGGATCCCTGAAGGTGGATGCCTACCTCTATCGCGGGTACTGGGCCGACGTCGGCACGATCGACGCGTTCTACGACGCGAACATCCAATTGACCCAGCGCGGCGCGCCGTTCAACTTCTTCCATCCGCACCGGCCGATTTACACGCACCCGCGGTTCCTGCCGTCCACGCGGGCATACGACTGCCACATCGATCGCGCCATCGTCGCCGAAGGCGGCTACCTCGAGCACTGCACGATCGAGGACTCCGTCGTCGGCATCCGCACGCACATCGGCCGCGGCGCCAGAGTAACGCGTTCTGTGCTGCTCGGCGCGGACTTCTATCAGGAGGAGAACGCCGCGACAGACATCGACCTCGGGATCGGGCGCGACGTCGTTCTCGATCGCGTGATCGTCGACAAGAACGCCCGGATCGCCGACGGCGTCCGACTGACCAATCCCGGCAGCCTCCAGCATGCGGACGGCGATGGCTGGCATATCCGCGACGGCATCATCGTCGTGCCGAAAGGCGCAGTGGTCATAGCGGGAGTGCCCGCGTAGAGAGCACGCGCGGCAGTGCGCGCGTCGAGGGACGGTGCCGTAGATCGCGGCGCGTACGTGCCAGGACCGCGCGGTGTTCGTTTTCGCTCGTTGTGCGATCGTGCCGAAACCGCTCACAGTCAAACCTTTACGGGGTTTCACCGTCTAACGCGGAGAGGCTGGATGAGAGCAACGCGGACGGAGGTCCCCAATGCTCTCGGTCCTGTTCGTTGTGTTGGCGGCGTCGCTTGCCGCACCCCACGCGTCTCTTTCGCGGGAGGCGCTCCTCGAGTCTCCGACCCGTCATGTGCGGACGATGAACGCTGATATCCAGCGTCTGCTCGCGTCCGGGATGGATCGATCGCCGACGTTTCACGCGATGATGGCGCGTCTGGAAGGCACCGACGTCATCGTTTATATCGAGCCGGTGCCGATGCTGCCCGGCACGCTCGTGGGACGGCTGCTCATGCTCCCCTACGGCGGCTCACAGCGTTACCTGCGCATCCAGGTCACGTTCGGGCAATCCTCCGCCGACACGATCGCGCTCATCGGCCACGAACTGCGCCACGCGCTCGAAATCGCCGAAGCGAGGAACGTCATCGACGAGAAGGACCTGATCGCGCTCTACCGGCGGATCGGCGACCGCGCCCGCGAGGGCCTGCATCAATACGACACCGCCGCGGCACGCTCGGCAGGGCAACGTGTCAGCCGTGAGCTGGCATGAACCAGTAACTACACCGGCCACGGCAACTGAGAGCTGGCTAATCGGCACTGGCGACTGGAAACGGGCGGACTGGAAACGGGCGGACTGGCAACCGGCTGGAAACTGGCGACTGGCAACCGGCTACTTGATCTTGCGCAGGACCTTCGGCGGCAGGAACCAGATCAACGACCCGACACCCTTTGGTGGCGGCACTTCGAAATCGATACGGCAGATGCCGCCCTTTTTGAAGGACAGTGCCGAGCGGGCCTGAATGAGGTGTCCGGCCAGCTCGCCGAGGTTCGGCTCATGACCGACGAGCGCGACCCGCCCCTTGCGGGCATGCCTGGCGATCTCCTGAATGACAGAGGCGGGCGATCCTGCGGGCGCGAGCGCGTCCGACGAGACGATTGGCGCCTTCGTCGTGAGGACCTCAGCGAAGACATCGGCCGTCTGTCGCGTGCGAACGAGCGGGCTCGTCACGATGACGTCGAAGCCGACGCCGAGCTCGCGCAGGCCTCGCGCCTCTTTCCGAAGCCTGGACAGGCCCTCGTCTGTCAGCGGGCGCTTGGAGTCATCTGGCCATTCGGGTCCGCGTTCGCCCGCAAGGCCGTGGCGGATCAGATAAAGCTCGAAGCCGGCCATCAGCGCGCGGCTCCTGCGGTGCGCCGCTCCTGCAGGTGCATCTTCGCGGGCGCGCGTCGCGGAGCCGTGACGCGAACGGCGGTCTGACGGCGGATTCGCGTCGCCGCCTCGCGGAGCGCGGGCAGCAACGCAATGTATTTTGCGTGCAGCAACCGGCACTCGTCCTCGATGACACGGCCCAGCAGCGCGAGGCCGGGATCGCCTGGAGCGCGCCGCGGGTGCGGCGCTGCCGACACTTCAGCCACGTGATGCTGAAGAATCTGCAGATCGTGGAGACGACCCAGCGCGTCCTGGACGCGCCGCATCAGCCGCAAATCCGCCGCGCACGGCGCCCCTTTGCTCTCGTTGGCGATCTCGAGCGCGTAGCGCAGCTTTTTCGCGGCGATCCGCACCCGATGAAGGGCCTCGGGTGCATAGATCTGTCCCGCGTCATCGATGGCTTTGTTCAATCGGCGGGCGCGCGTGACGAGGCGCTCGGAAAGCGCGGACCGCCATGAATGATCGCGAGACGGAGCTGCGACGGCCTCACGGACGGATTCGAGCCGGCGCTCGAGCTTGGGCAGATCGACCTGCTCGAGCCGCTCGTGCATGACCTGCCGGCGCTCTTCCCGCTCGGCGATGACGTGCGCGCGGACTTCCGCGAGCGCGTTCTTCGGCACTCCCGGCCTCGAGTCGAGTTCATCAAGCAGCGCAAGCGTCACGTCGAGCTCTCGAACGGTCCCGAGCGCCTCGGTCAGCCGGCGGATCTTCCTCCGCGCCTTTCCCGCCTTACTGCCGTGCAGTCCGGACGACAGCACGGGCACGGCTTCCCGGAGCCGCCTGGATGCGACTCTTGCTTGATGTACTCCGACGTCATCGCCCGCCAGGGCGTGCGGCACGTAACGCTTGAGCGCGCGGGTCCGACGGTCGAGGAGGCGAAGCAGAGACGACGAACGGTTCATGGTAGGATGCGCGCGGCTCGAGCAGAACGGCCAGTATACACCTGCCGTTTACTAAGCAAGGTCAGCGCCACCAGCCCTGCCGTTCGTCTCTCCGGCACATGCGTATAGCAGCCATCGACATCGGCACGAACTCGATCCACATGATCGTCGTGCGTGTGCGGCAGGATCTGTCCTTCGAAGTGATTGACAGAGAAAAGGAAATGGTCCGCCTCGGCGCCGGCGGCCTCGACGGCCGCAGCCTCACCCCGACGGCGGTCACGGCCGCGCTGCAGACGCTCTCCAAGTTCAAGCGGATTGCGGAAGCGAACCATGTGGACGAGGTCGTCGCGGCGGCGACCTCAGCCGTCCGTGAAGCAGACAATGGTGGCGATTTCATTGCCCAGGTCGCGAAAGCGACCGGCATCAACGTGCGGGTGATTTCCGGGACGGAAGAGGCCCGGCTCATCCATACGGCAGCGAGCTACGGCGTCGACACGGGCGGAGCGCCGGCTGTCGTGGTCGATATCGGCGGCGGAAGCGTCGAGGTGAGCCTGGGCACGGCAAACCACGTCTCTCAAGGCCGCAGCTTCAAGCTCGGCGTGATCCGCCTCACCGAACGGTTCGTCAAATCCGATCCGCTCTCCGCGCGCGATGAGCGGCGGTTGACGAAGTACATCAATAAGGAGATCGGGCCGTACCTCAACGGCCTTGCACGGCGACGCTTCGACCGCGTGATCGGCACGTCGGGGACGATCCTCAGCCTTGGCTCGCTCGCGTTGATCGAAACGGGCGGCGTCGGGCCGGAGGATCTCCGCAACCGCCGAGTACCGGCAAAGGCCATCTCGAAACTGCGCCGCCGTCTGACGGGTCTCGATCTGGAGGCGCGGCTGCACGTCGCGGGCCTAGACCCGCGGCGCGCGGACATCGTCGTCGCGGGTTCCGTGCTCCTGGATCTTCTGCTTCGTCGTCTCGATGCAGCCGAGCTGACGCTGTGCGACCTCGCGTTGCGCGAAGGCCTGGTATTGGATTACATCCAGCGCAACACGGGGCACATCCGGAAGGTCGATCGCTATCCCGACGTACGCCGGCGAAGCGTGATCGAGCTGGCCGAGCGGTGCGGATACGCGGTCGGCCACGCCACTCACGTCGCGCAGCTCTGCCTCGCCATGTTCGACCAGACGCGGGGCGTGCACGGCCTCGGCGACGCAGAGCGGGAATGGCTGGAGTACGCGGCGCTGCTCCACGACATCGGCGTGCACATCAGTTACGAGCGGCACCATCGGCATTCGCATTACCTGATCAGGAACGGCGGTCTGCGGGGGTTCGAGCCGGTGGAAGTTGACATCATCGCGCTCATCGCGAGGTACCATCGACAGGCAGTACCGAAGAAATCACACGAGGAGTACGCTGCGTTACGGGGTACCGCGCGACAAACGGTCCGGACACTTGCGGCGATGGTGCGGCTGGCCGAGGGTCTCGACCGCAGCCATTCGCAGGCGGTTTCGGCGGTTGATTTCGTCTCACGCGGTCAGGATTATCTGGTACGTCTCCGGGCCGAGGGCGATATCGAGCTGGAACTCTGGGCCGCACAGCGGCACCGCGCCCCGCTGGAGCGCGTGCTCCGGCGTCCGCTGCGGTTCGACGTGATTGGACGGGACACGGAAGAACGATCTGCCTATGCTGAACAACCTGACGGCGCCGCACACGTATCCGGGAAAACTGTTCGTCGTGGAAGGCATCGACGGCTCAGGAAAGACGACCCAGCTGGGGCTGCTGGCGAAATGGCTTAGCGCCGCGGGCCATCCGGTCTTCCAGACGGAGTGGAACTCGTCGGCGCTCGTGAAGGCCGCGACGAAGGCGGGCAAGAAGAAGAACGCGCTCACGCCGATGACCTTCAGCCTCCTCCACGCGACCGATTTCGCTGATCGCCTGCTCTACAACATCATCCCTCCGCTGAAGGCCGGCATGATCGTCCTCGCCGACCGCTACACCTATACCGCCTTCGCGCGCGATGCGGCCAGAGGCGTGGACCGGCGCTGGGTCCGCGAGTTGTACAGCTTCGCGGTGAAACCGGACCTCGCCGTGTACTTCAAGACGCCAATCGACGTCTCGATCGACCGGTTGCTCGCGCGGCGGGTGAAATTGAAGTTCTACGAAGCCGGCCTCGATATGGGGTGGAGCACGAACGCGATCGAGAGCTTCCGGATCTTCCAGGGAAAGGTCCTCGACGAGTACGACCGCTGCGTCGAGGAGTACGGATTGAGCGTGATCAACGCGAGCGGCAGCATCACCGAACAGCAGCGGGTCTGCCGGCGCCTGGTGTCGCAGCACCTGGAGATTGAAGCCAATGACGAGCAGCTCGACGAATCCGCCTGACCTCGAACCGATCGGCGCCCAGCCGGGCCACTATTACAGCTACGGGATTCCGTATCTTCCGATCGATCACTATCCCGGGAAGCTCATCGCGGTCGAGGGCACCGACGGCGTCGGCCGTTCGACGCAGATCCGGCTCCTCCGCGAGTGGCTGGAGGTGCAGGGCTACGGTGTGATCGAAACGGGCTGGACGCGCTCCGAGCTGATGCAGCCCACCATCGAACTGGCGAAGGCGAGCAACACGCTGAACAAGCTCACGTTCGTGCTGCTGTACGCGACCGATTTCGCGGATCGCCTCGAAAAGGAAATCATTCCCGCGCTCAAGGCCGGCTTCATCGTCCTGTCGGACCGCTACATCTTCACGGCGCTCGCGCGCGCCGGGGTCCGGGGCGTCGATCGGCAGTGGATTCGAAACCTGTACGGCTTCGGCATCGCGCCGCATCTCGTTTTCTATCTGCGGATCGACGAGAAGACCCTCATCAGGCGCGTCCTGCAGTCACGCGGGATGGACTACTGGGAATCCGGCATGGACCTGAAGCTGGGCGACGACATCTACGAGAGCTTCAGGGCCTACCAGCGCGCGCTCCTGAAGGAGTACGCCGCGCTCGCCGACGAGTACGGCTTCCGCGTGCTCGATGCGCGCCGCAAAGTCGATGTGATTCAGGACGAGCTGCGCCGCCAGATTGCCGGGTTCCTGAACGAGCCGGACAACGCACCTGTCGCCTCGCGCCCGGAGTGACGCTCGGGGTGTAGGGTAAGATTAGTCGGTTGCGCGCTCGAAGACCCAACTGCGTGTACTGCCGCAAACGGCCCGAAGACCCGGCCTGGCGGCCGTTCTGCAGCGAGCGCTGCAAGATGGCGGATCTGGGGCGCTGGCTGGGCGAAGAGTATCGCGTCCCAGACGAGCCCGCTCCGTCTGCGGACCCCGAGCACGACGACGAGGCGTCTTAGACGACATGGCGGACACGCTCACCATCACCGACAATCGCACCGGCACGCAGTACGAGGTTCCCGTCCAGGACGACACGATCCGCGCGACCGACCTGCGCCAGATCAAAGTGAAGCCGGACGAGTTCGGGCTGATGACGTACGACCCGGCGTACATGAATACCGCCGCCTGCCGGAGCAGCATCACCTACATCGACGGCGACAAGGGTATCCTCCTCTATCGCGGCTACCCGATCGAAGAGCTCGCGG
This sequence comes from Vicinamibacterales bacterium, assembly GCA_035495555.1. Lineage (GTDB taxonomy): Bacteria > Acidobacteriota > Vicinamibacteria > Vicinamibacterales > 2-12-FULL-66-21 > DATJFQ01. The sequence goes on along the minus strand of DATJFQ010000070.1, from coordinate 36,135 downwards.
CCAGAAGCGACTATCTCGAGGTCGCGTACCTTCTGCTCTTCGGCGAACTGCCGACCGCCGCGCAGTACGAGGCCTGGCGCGAGGAAATCACCCATCACACGATGCTCCACACGAACATCGCGAAGCTGATGGAGGCGTTCCGCCACGACGCGCACCCGATGGGGATGTACATCAGCACGCTCGGCGCGCTCTCGACGTTCTATCCGGATGCGAAGAACATCTTCTCGGAGGAGTCCCGGCGGCTGCAGACGGTCAGGCTCGTCGCAAAGGTGCCGACGATCGCCGCGTATGCGTACCGCCATTCGGTCGGCCGTCCGTACAATCAGCCGGACAACGATCTCAGCTACGCCGGCAATTTCCTGAACATGCTGTTCCGGATGACGGAGCTGCGCTACAAGCCGCAGCCCGCGCTCGAACGCGCGCTCGACGTCCTGTTCATCCTGCACGCGGACCACGAACAGAACTGCAGCACGAGCGTCATGCGAGGCATCGGCAGCTCGCACGCGGACCCGTACTCCGCGATGGCCGGTGCGGCGGCTGCGCTGTACGGCCCGCTCCATGGCGGCGCAAATGAGGCGGTCCTGCGGATGCTCACGGAGATCGGCCCGGTCTCGAATATTCCCGGCTTCATCAAGCGCGTGAAGAATGGCGAAGGGCGGTTGATGGGCTTCGGACACCGCGTCTACAAGTCCTACGACCCGCGCGCAAAGATCGTCAAGCAGGTGGCAGATCAGGTGTTCGAGATCACGGGCAGGAACCCGCTGCTCGACAGCGCGCTCGAACTCGAACGCATCGCGCTGCAGGACGACTACTTCGTGTCGCGCAAGCTGTACCCGAACGTCGACTTCTACTCGGGGCTCATCTACCAGGCGATGAAGCTGCCGGTGGACATGTTCCCCGTCATGTTCGCGATCCCGCGCACGTCCGGGTGGATCGCTCAGTGGGAAGAAATGCTGACCGACCCGGATCAGAAGATCGCGCGTCCGCGACAGATCTACACGGGCGCCGAACGCCGCGACTACGTGCCGCGCGGCGAGCGGCAGGCGGCGACAACGGTATGAGGCGCGCACTGGCCGTCGCCTTCGCGGTGAGCGCCTGCATCGGCGCAGCAGGTCAGGCGCCGCCGCCGCATTTCGACGCCGAACGCGCCTTCGCCGACCTCAAACACATGGTCGACATCGGACCTCGACCGTCCGGCTCCCCCGCGATCCAGCAGACGCGCGATTACATCAAGGCGCAGCTCACCGCGGCAGGACTCAAACCGGAGGAGCAGCCGTTCGACGTGAACACGCCCGTCGGCCCGCTCCACATGGTCAACATCCGGGCGACGCTGCCGGGTCAATCGTCCGGCCGCGGCCGAATCGTGATCGGCGGCCACTACGACACCAAGCGCTACAGTCAATTCCGCTTCGTCGGCGCGAACGACGCCGCATCGAGCGCCGCGTTCCTCCTGGAACTGGCGCGCGCGCTGAAAGCGCGGCAAAACCCGCTGCCGATCGAACTGCTCTTTCTCGACGGCGAAGAGGCCACGCTCCCTGACTGGGGAGGAACTGACCACACCTACGGCAGCCACTATTACGTCGCGCAGGCGAAGCAGGCGGGCGCGCTGAAGGAAATCCGCGCGTTCATCCTGGTGGACATGATCGCGGATCGCGACCTCGACATCAGCCGCGAACAGAACTCCACGCCCTGGCTGACCGATGCCATCTGGAGCGCCGCGCGCCGGCTGCACCGGCCGGAGTTCCTCGAACAGTCCACCCCGATCGAGGACGACCACGACGAGTTCCTCGCCGAGGGCGTCCCCTCAGTGGACATTATCGACCTCGACTATCCCGCCTGGCACCAGGCCACTGATGACCTGCAGCACGTGTCCGCCAAAAGCATGCAGGCCGTCGGCGACGTACTCCTGGCCGCGCTCCCCGCAATCGAAACGCGCCTGAAGTAAGACAACGTCTCGGTAAGGACGTCACGACGGATCTCGCGGAGGGCGGAGAGGACCGGCGAGATCGCCGAGGGCTTCACGACGAGATGTTCACGACGGATCTCGCGGACGACGGAGAGGGACCGCCGAGATCGCCGAGGGCGTCACGACGAATTCTCGCAAGACGCAGACGGAAGGCCGAGATCGCCGAGGACCGTTCACGACGGATCTCGCCGAGTGCGGAGAGGGCCGCCGAGATCGCCGAGGGCGTCACGACGAGATGTTCACGACGGATCTCCCGGACGACGGAGAGGGACCGCCGAGATCGCCGAGGGTGTCACGACGAATTCTCGCCGAAGACGCAGACGGAAGGCCGAGATCGCCGAGGACCGTTCACGACGGATCTCGCCGAGTGCGGAGAGGGCCGCCGAGATCGCCGAGAACGTTACGATGAATTCTCGCCGAAGACGCAGAGGAAGCCTGAGGTCGCAGAGGACCGTTCACGCCGGGTCTCGCGGACGACGGAGAGGGACCGCCGAGATCGCCGAGACGTCACGCAGGGACACGCCAGCCTCACTAGGGCTGCTCAGACAATGGCAGGATCTATGAGGCCTTGACGAGCAGCAGCAAAGAGGCGATCCGACGACAGAGAGAGCTGGTGGACCCTCGGCCCTGTCGCTCTTCCCTCCGTGCGTCCGCGAGAATCCGTCGTGCCTCGGCGCTCTTTCCGAGCGTCTGCGTCCGCGGCGAGATCCGTCGTCCGTCCCTCACCGCCCTCCCCGTTCGTCTGCGTGCTCGGGAGGTCCGTCGTGTCAGCGGCCGGCCGTGTCGATCTCCGCGGTAATTTCCTCGGCGGTCAGGACGCTCGCCGATTTTTTCGCCTTCGTGAAGATGCGATCGACGAGTTCGTCGGTCGGCGTGTAGCCGTGCCGCTCGAGCCAGAACACGACGTTCGACTTACCTGACATCGGCCCGACATCGATGTGCTGCTCCCGGCGGACGAGCGACGCGGGCACGCCGGAATAGACAGCGTCCACGAGCGCCTGATCGTTCTTGCGGAACGCTTTGATCACCGCCGCGGCGTGAACGCCCGTCGCGGTGCGGAACGCGTCGCGGCCGACCACCGGATAGTTCGGCGGAATCGGGACGCCGGTCGCCTCCGATACGACCTCGCAGTACTCACACAGCGACGACAGGTCCCGCTCGAGGTAGCCCATGAGCACGAGGTTCAACAGCAGCGTGTCCATCGGAGTGTTGCCGACGCGTTCGCCGATGCCGATCGCCGCACCGTGCAACCGCGTGGCCCCCGCGTCGAGCGCCGCGAGCGTGTTGGCAATCGCGAAATCGCGATCGCGATGACCGTGCCAGTCGATGCCCACTCCCCCGCCGCATTCGTCCACGATCTGCTTGACGAAGCGGACGACGGCGGCTGCCCCGGCGGGCGTGGAGTGCCCGACGGTGTCGGCGATGCAGACACGCCGCGCGCCTGCGCGGATCGCGCACGTGTACAGCGCGCGCAGGTTGTCCGGGCTGGCGCGGGTCGTGTCTTCGGTCACGTACATGACCGGCAGGTTTTCCTTGACGGCAAACGCAATGGCATCTTCGGTCAGCCGGAGCAGCTGATCGAGCGTCCACCCTTCGGCGTACTGGCGCAGCGGGCTCGAGCCGATGAACGCGCAGCATTCGATTGGGATCCCGACGCGCTGCGAGATCTCCGCGATCGGGCGAATGTCCGCAATGACCGTCCGCGCCGCACAGTTCGCCTCGACCTTCAGCTTCTGCTCCCGGATTTCGACGGCCAGGCGCTCGACGTCGGCGACCACGTGCGGTCCGGCGCCGGGAAGGCCGATGTCGGCGGTGTCGATGCCGAGGCGATCGATCAGGTGCAGTATCCGAAGCTTCTGCTCGATCGACGGACTGCGCACGGACGGCGACTGCAGCCCGTCGCGCAGCGTTTCGTCGTCGAGCAGAATGTGCGAGGGCCGCGCCACCGTGGTGTCGCGGTTCCAGTCGTGAATCAGTGGGTGCATGTAGCGGAAATCGCTCATGGCCGTTCCGGCGTGGACCCGCGCCCGCGCGAGAGCACGCGCATGGTCACGAGCCCCGCAAGGAGCACACCGCAGGCCCAGGCGGTGGAGAAGGCAATGGCGTCAACGACGCCCCGGTGCAGGTAGGTGCGCATGTCGACCCCGCCGCCGAGATGGGCCTGCGCGAGGGCATTCTGAAAGAGGTAGCCGCGAACGGTGTCGTGCAGCCGCATGTCGTACACGCCGTTCCAGACGACGACGGCGAGTGCGATCCAGAGAATGAGAAGCCGGCGTTCGACGCGGCTCACACGCCGAATCGCAGCACGAGGGCGGTGATGTCGTCGCTCTGCGCCGCGCCTTTCGTGAACTCGCGAATGTCGTTGAAGAGCGTCTGGAGCATCTGCTGCGGATCGGCGGTCGTGACCTGCTGCACGGTCCGGACGATGCGCGCTTCGCCGTATTCCTCTCCGTCCGCTGAGAGCGCCTCGGACACGCCGTCGCTGAACACGATCAGCCAGTCGCCGGACGAGAGCCGGACGGTTTCCTCTTCGAACATCGCCGCTTCGAAAAGGCCGACGATCGGGCCGCCGGTTTCCAGGCGGCGCACGCCGTCCCGGCCGATGATGAGCGGCGGGTTGTGCCCGGCGTTGCAGTACGTCAGGCGTCCATCGTCGGCGAGCGAGCCGTACATGAGCGTGACGAATCTCGACTCGATGCCGCGGCGGTACAGCGCGAGGTTCACGCGCGCGATCGTCTGGCACGGCGTGTCGCTCGCCGCCGCCTGCGCGGCGAAGATGCCTTGCATCATGGCGCTCAGCAGCGCCGCGGGAGGGCCTTTGCCGGCCACATCGCCGAGCGCGAAGCCGAACGTGCCGTCGGGCAGGTCGACGTAATCGTAGAAGTCGCCGCCGATCGACCGGCACGGGATGGACGCGGCAGCCGTCCGGAAATACTCCGTCAGCCGTGCCGCTTTCGGGAGGAGCGCCTGCTGGATCTCCGCTGCGATCCGCATCTCCTGCTCCATCTTCGCCTTCTCCATCGTCTCGCGATAGAGGCGCGCGTTCTCGATGGCGACGGCCGCTTCGGTCGCGAGGGTTTCGAGCGCGCCGCGGGTGGAACTGGAGAAGAACGTCCCTTTTTCCCGGCTGTCGAGGTAGAGCACGCCGATGCGCTTCTCCTCCGCGGCGGCATCTGCGCGATCGAGGTATCTGACCAGGCGGAGCGGCACGCACTGCACGTTGCGGATCCCGAGCGCAACGGTACCCATATGGACGTTGGCCAGATCGCCGTCGAGCAGGTCGGCCACGATCCGCGGTTCACCCGTCGTGAACACTTCCTCGGGGATCTTCCGGCTGGTCGCGAAGCTGTTGCCCGGCAAGGTCTGCCGCCGCTTGCTGCGACCGAGCTTGAACTCGAGCGCGTCCTCCGCCCCGGCCAGCATGATGAATCCACGCTCGGCGGACGTCACTTCGATGGCCGAATCGAGGACGAGCGCCAGCACGTCGTCGAGGACACGGCCGCTCCCGAGCGCGCGAAGCCCCTCGAGCAGCGCCGCGATTTGCCGCAAGTCGCCGATCGCGGTCGTCGTCGTGCGGTCCTGCGTCTGGGCCGCCTCCGCGACGAGAAAGACCATTTCCGCCCCGCCGCTGCGGCCAAGGCGGATGCGGTCGCCGTGCGCGAGCTTGCGCTCGCTGACCTGTTCATCGTTGACGTAGGTGCCGTACCGGGAGTTGCGGTCGCGCAGGACGAACGAGCCGTCCTCCAGCGTGATCTCCGCGTGGTCGCGTGAGACCTCGCTGCCCGCCAGGCGGAGGTCGTTCGTCTCCCGCCGTCCGATGCCAAACTGCGAGCCGGAAATCGGGACGACCCTGCGACCGAGCGCGTCGGTGACCTCGAGACGAGCATCCATGCGAAGCAGTCAGTCTATCAAAGGGTGACTGGAGAAAACTTTCAACTACACAACTTCCAGCGGCTCGCGTTGCAACGACGCCGGGAACCGGTTGTGGAGTCGGGCGCCTCGACCGGTTGGCGGTGGCGTAATCGCGTAGTTATCGCTACCTCCGAACGATCCGGACGATCACGACGACGACGGCGATGACCAGCAGTACCGCGGCGACGGGTAATTCCCATGACGCCTGATACTGCGGAGCGATCCGCCCGGCTTCGCCGAGGAACAGCGCCGCGAGCACGAGCAGCACGAGAACCGCCGTCGACAGCAACGGGCTGCGCCGGCGCCGAATCCCCGCCGGCCGCCGGATCGGATCGGTTGTCGCGGTCCCGCAGCGATAGCAGACGATCGCTTTGTCGGCGATTTCGGTCCCGCACTGCCGACAGATCACCAGCGCCCCACGATGACACGCACGACAGCGGTCGCGCCGCCGAGATCCTTCTCGTTGAGGTCCGCCGCGAGCCCGCCGCTGAACGCGTTCGGCACGCGCGCGTATTGCGCTTCGAAGCCGACGCCGACGAGCGGGTGGACACGCCATTCGACGCCGCCGAGTCCAAGGTAGCCCGTCTTCCGCACCGAGAATGCATCCGCCGCGTCGTCGCCGCTCTGGGAGTACGACCAACTGCCAGCGCCGCCGCCCGCGTAGGCGACCCAGTGCGGCGCGAGCAGCCCCCGAACGCCTACGGCGCCAATGACGGGTGTGATCGACACATCCAGCGGAATCCCGAGGCGGAAGATCTGGCCGTTGGCATCGAACACACGCTCGCCGGTCTTTCCGAAGTGGCTCACGTCGGCGCGAACGAACAGATGGCCCTTCACAACGTCGACGCCGCCGCCGTACACGACGCCGTTGGCGCTGTCGAAGACGCCTTTGAACGTCTGCGAGGCGTTGAAGTGCTCGATCCCGACGAATCCGTCGGCGCGGACGAACAGCCTGGTCGAGAGCTTTGGCTTCGGCTTCGGCAACGGCCGCCGGACAATCGGCTGCGAACGTGGCGGAATCGTCTGAGCAGCAGCGCTGCCAATGCCGCCGAGCCCGAGCGCGAGTGACGCGATAGCGGCGACGCCGATGGGGGTCTTCGTCCTCATTTCGCAAGCCCCAGGCCGCGCAGCGTCGCGCGTGCGTCGATGAGGCCGGCGCCGTATTGATCGTCCCGGCCCGCCGGTCCCAGATCCTTCGCAAACCGCTTCAACGCCGTCTCAATCGCGATAGGGCTCTTGATTCCCTGCTGATAGAGCAGCGCCGCGACACCGGCCACGTGCGGCGTCGCCATCGACGTCCCCTCGAAATAGAAGTAGGCGAACGCGTCGAACCGCGGCGCGTGATACTGCGAGGTAGAGAGCTGGAAAGTATCGGCCAGATCGAGATCGAGCGTCTGCTGCAGAATCCCGCCGGGCCCGCCGCCCAGATCGAAATTTCCGCCGGGCGCGGCGATCTCGATATATGAACCCGTTCCAGAATACGGGGCCCGCTGAAGATCCGAGCCGATGGCGGCCACGGAGACGGCGCCGTCGATCGAGCCCGCGAGCTGTGCGACGACCTCCGTCGGATTGCCGTCCTGGAAATCGTTCCCGCCGGCGACCGCGATGAACACGCCCTTGCTCACCGCATACCGCATCGCCGCCTCGACCACCGGCGCCGGAGGACCATTGCGGCCCAGGCTCATATTGATGATGTTCGCGCCGTTGTCCGCCGCATACCGGATGCCTCGCGCGACGACGTCGTCGGTGCCAACGTTCGGCGAGTTGAAGATGTCGTCCCAGTCGGACGAGATGACCTTCACCGGCATCAACTTGACGTTGTACGCAATGCCCGCCGCGCCGGTGTTGTTGTTGGTCAGCTCGCCGAGCGTGCCGGTGACGTGCGTGCCGTGGCCGTCCATGTCGACAGGATCGTTGTCGTCCCAGATGAAGTCGTGAGGAGCGACGATGCGAGCGGGCGTCACGATGTCGGGCGCAGGCGCGAAGGAGACGTCGACCTGGCCGAGCGCGGGATAGTTCACGCCATCCTGCGTGAACGCCCCGGCGGTGAAGCGAAACACCTTGCTCTCGAACGCGAGTCCCGTATCGAGGATCGCGACGATCACCGATGACGAGGCGCCGGGCTGCACGTCCCAGCCGCGTTCGAGGTTGATCGCCGGAAAGTTCCACTGATCCTTGTAGAAGGGATCGTTGGGGACGAGCCGTGCGTACTGTCGGTAATCGGCCTGCGCGTACTCGACGTCAGGCGCGCCACGCAGGCGTGCCGCTGCCTCCTCCGGATCGAGTCCGGTGGCCAGATGGACCACTTCGTAGTCCGCATACGCCGGACGGTCGACGGAGGTCGCCTCCACGCCGGCACGGCTGAAGGCACGAAGCGGCCGCGTACGTCCGTCCCTGTACTTGACGAGCACGCGGTCAGGCAAATACGTCGCGCGCCGGCCCGTGTCGATCGTCCCGGTGCTGCGGCGGGGAATCTCCGATCGCAGTCCGCGGTCCATCGGAGCGGGCACGGCGCTGCTGACGGCGATTCGCGCCGGTAGGACCTGCTGCCCGGCGGCGAGCACACCGGCCGCAGCAGTGCTGAGTAGGAGAAGCTGTAGGGTGACGCGAAGAGGTGAACGCATAGGGTCGGGGCCAAGCCGAGTGTACCTCATGCGCCGCAGACGTCCGTTATTGCCCGGTGTTTCACACCGCGGCGCGGATGCCTTGCGCCGCCATGCCGGCAGCCACTAGAATCTCAACAACGCTCGTTCGCATGAAAGTCTTCCGTTCCACCTGCCGGCGCCGGCTCCTGATTTCGGCATTTCTGCCGTATCTGCTGCTGTCCGTGTTCGTGGACTTCGTCCACCTCCACCCGCTGCTGCAGGGGACCATTCCGCAGATCTCTGGCGCGCAGCACGTCGCCGGGTGCACCGGTTCAGCGACGAAAACGACTGATTCGCCGTGCGCCATCTGCCAGTGGCTGCGCGCCGGCACGGGCCTGCAGGCATCGGTCGCCGTCGGTCCGTCGATTGTGCTGCTCGCCGACCAGCTCGCCGCGCCGGTGATCGCAGCGCGCGGCAGCCCTGCGCCTCTTTCGATCGATCTTCGCGGGCCTCCCTCCGTCCTCTCCGCCTGATTCCCATTCACAGGTTGTTGCAGCCGATCCGCTGACGCGCGGACGGCACAGCATGCGCGCGAGTATCCGCGCGGGATCGCGCACGCACATCCGCGTGTGCTCAGGTTTACGAGGGTTCGATGCGCCGATTTATCAGGACAGGACTATGCGTGCTCGTTGCGCCGGGCGCGATGCTGGCGGCGCCGGCCGCCGCGCAGACGGGAGCGCCGCCGATCACGCGTGTGTCGCTCGACCAGGCCGTGCAGATGGCGGTCGCGCGCAACCAGGCGCTTCAGGCGCAGCGGCTGGCCGTCGATGCCGCGCGTGCGGACGAGATCACCGCGGGGCTGAAGCCCAATATCGGGGTCTCCTTCAGCGCCGACGGCTTTACGCCGTTTTCGCCGCGCCAGATCAACTGGGATTTCCTCAAGAACGACACGAGCTACAGCACGTCGGCCAGTTATCTGTTCGAACGCGGCGGGAAGCGGGAGAACCGGATCGCGGTGGCGAAAGCGACGACCGACGTGGCACAAAAAACCGCGCTCGACGCCGAGCGGACGCTTCGCTTCCAGACCGCGTCGGCGTTCGTCCAGATTCTGCTGGCCAAATCGAGCTTCGAACTCGCGCAGCAGAACTTGAAGAGCTTTGAAGATGTCGTGGCAGTCAACCAGCAGCGGGTCGCGTCAGGCGATCTCGCGGAGGCGGAGTTCTACCGCATTCATCTGCAGCAGCTCCAGTTCGAGCAGGACGTCTCGGCCGCGGAAGTGGCGCTCGTCCAGGCGCGTGCGAATCTTCGGCAACTGCTCGGCTTCGACATGGTCGCGGAAGATTTCGAAGTCGTCGGCGATCTGACCTACGTCCCGCAGGCATTCGACCTCGAGACGCTGAAGCAACAGGCGCTCCAGTCGCGCGCCGATTACCTGGGCGCCCAGAGCAATGTCACGCTCGCGCAGAACACGTTGAATCTCGAGCGGAGCAATCGCGCACGCGACGTCAGCGGTGACCTCGATTACTCGCACACGGGTCCCGACAACACGATGGGAGTCGGCGTGTCCTTCGATCTGCCCATTCACGATCGGAACCAGGGCAACATCGCGCGGAGCCAGGTGCTCGTGCGGCAGGCCAACGAGCAGGAACTCGCCGCGCGCTACCTCGTGATCACGGACGTGGTGAACGCGTACGCCGCGTGGCAGACGAGCCAGAAAGTCGTGAGCCTCTATCAATCCGGCTATCTGAATCAGGCGCAGCAGTCGCTCGAGATCAGCCGCTACGTCTACCAGCGCGGCGCCGGCAATCTGCTCGATCTGCTCGACGCCGAACGCACCTATCGCGACACTCAGCTCGGATTTCGACAGGCGCTCGCCGCGTACATGACGAGCGTGCAGCAGCTCAATTTTGCGGTCGGAAAACAGGTGATGCCATGAAGCAGGCTCTTGTCTCTGTTCTCCTCTTCGCGGCGGTAGCGGCGACCGCCTGCGGCCATCGCGATCAGCCGTCGGCCGGCGAAAAGGCGGCCGCGGCCGCACCTCCGCCGGCCAACGCCTCGACCCCGGCGTACTTCTCAGTACCTGCCGATCAGCTGTCGCACATTCAGGTGGTCCCCGTTCGATCGTCGGCTTTCGAAACCGAGCTCAAGACGACGGGGACGGTCGACTGGGACAACGACCATACGACCCAGGCGATCACGCAGGTGAGCGGCCCGATCACCCGGATCCTCGTCGACACGGGATCGCGCGTGGCCGCTGGCCAGCCGCTCCTGTACGTCGCGAGTCCCGACGTGACCGCCGCGTTCGCGAACTACCGCAAGGCGCAGAACAAGGTGGACCTTGCGAAACGCAATCTCGACCGCAATCGCGATCTGCTCGAGCACAAGGCCATCGCGCAGCGTGATTTCGAGCAGGTGCAGGCCGACTACAACGACGCGGTCACGGACCTCGAAACCGCCTCGCAGGCGCTGAAAATCCTCGGGGTGCCCCCGAAGGAAATCGAAGCCGCGGCGCAGCAGTCCGACACCGTCCGCCTCGAACTCCCGATGCGGTCGCCGATCACCGGCACCATCGTCCAGAAGCTGGTGAACCCCGGACAGGTCATTCAGGCCGGGTCGACAAACGCCTTCGTCATCTCGAACGTCGGCACCGTATGGGTGCAGGCGCACGTGTACGAGCAGGACCTGAGCAAGGTGCGGCTCGGCGACGACGCGCAGGTGAAGAGCGCGTCGTACCCGGACGTCTTCCACGGCAAGGTCACCTACGTCGGGAACATGCTGGACCCCGCCACGCGGACGACGCCGGTGCGCATCGTGACCGGCAATCCCGGCGGACGGTTGAAGAAGGATCAGTTCGTCGACGTGGTCATCCACGACAGGACAGAGCGCCAGGCGCTGGTCGTGCCCACGACGGCGGTGCTCTATGACCCCGAGAACCTGCCGTTCGTCTACGTCCAGGTCGAGTCCGGCAAGTTTGCTCAACGCCCCGTGACGCTGGGCACACAGCACGGCGACGTCACGGAAATCGTGAAGGGCGTCACCGAGTCCGACCGGGTCGTGGCGCAGGGCAGCCTCTTCCTGCAATTCGCTAACAGTTACCAGGGATAGCCGATGGTTGACCGCCTCGTCTCGTTCGCCCTCTCACAGCGCTTCATCGTCGTCATCGCCATGCTGGCGCTGGCCATTTGGGGCCTCGTCGCCTTCACGAAGCTGCCGATCGACGCGTACCCGGACCTTGCGCCGCCGCGCGTGCAGATCGTGACGCAGTGGCCCGGGCACGCGGCCGAAGAAGTCGAACGGCTCATCACGATTCCACTCGAAGTGGAAATGAATGGCATTCCGAAAATCGAGGCGCTGCGCTCGATTTCTCTGTACGGCCTGTCGTCGATCACGATGAACTTCGAATACGACACGGATCCGTACTTCGCGAGGCAGCAGGCGTTCGAACGGATCCCCGGCGCGGAAATGCCCCAAGGCGTTGCACCGGACGTGGGTCCGCTGTTCTCGCCGAGCGGCCTCATTTATCGATACGTGCTCCAGAGCCCCGACCGATCCGCGCAGGATCTCAAGACTCTGCAGGACTGGGTATTGAGCCGGAAGTACCGCTCCATCCAGGGCGTCGCGGATCTCGCCGGCCTCGGCGGCACGACGATGCAGTACCAGGTACTGCTCGACCCGGCCAAGATGTTTTCGTACGGCGTCAGCGTGCAGCAGGTCAACGACCAGCTCGCCGCCAACAACGCGAACGCGGGCGGCGGCTTCTACTCACAGGGGGGGCAGTTCTTCTACGTCCGTGGTCTCGGCCTCGTTCGCGACCTCGCCGACATCGGCAACATCGTCGTGGCGACCCATAGCGGCATTCCCGTATATATCAAGGACATCGCGACGGTCACGATCGGTTATGCGCCGCGGCTCGGACAGTTCGGCTACATGCGCCAGAACGAAGCCGTGGAAGGCGTGGTCCTGATGCGCACGGGCGAACAGGCGCAGCAGGTACTCAAAAAAGTCGAGGCCATGACGGACACCCTGAACCGCACGGTGCTGCCGGCCGACGTGAAGATCGTTCCGTACTATGACCGGACGGATCTGATTCACGAAACGACGCGTACGGTCGAGCGGAACCTCATTCGCGGGATGCTGCTCGTCCTCGTGGTGTTGGGCCTGTTCCTGTTCAGCGTCCGGACCGCGCTCATCGTCGCCGTCACAATCCCGTTCGCACTCCTGTTCTCGTTCATTTGTCTCGATTGGGCGAACATCCCGGCCAACCTCCTGTCGATTGGTGCGATCGATTTCGGCATGATCGTGGACGGCGCCGTCGTCATGGTCGAAAACATCTTTCGCGAGCTGGCGGCACGGCACGGCACGAAGTTCAGCGTGACGGATGTCATCCGGGGCGCGGCTCGGGACGTCGAACGCCCGATCTTCTACGCGATCGCCGTGATCATCGCTGGTTACCTGCCGATTTACGTGCTCACCGGCCCCGCTGGTCGACTGTTTCGTCCCATGGCGGACACGATGTCGTTTGCGCTTGCCGGCGCGCTGCTCTGTTCGCTGACGCTGCTGCCGGTCCTCTGCGCATACTTCCTGCGGAAGAACATCAAGGAACCGGAGGTCGCGTACTATCGGCGCATCGAGCGCGGGTACGACCGGATGCTGCACACGTGCCTTCGGCGGCCGTGGATGACCGTAGTGGTCTCCTGCGTCATCTTCGCAGCCTCCTTGACCCTGGCGCCCTTCATCGGCGCGGAGTTCATGCCGCACCTCGACGAGGGTTCGCTGTGGATCCGCGCGACGATGCCTTACACCATCTCGTTCGAGGAAGCCTCCAAGCTGGGACCGCAGGTCCGGTCGATGCTGCTGACCTTTCCGCAAGTCACGACGGTCGCGAACGAACTCGGGCGCGACGACGAAGGTACGGACCCGATCGGCTTCTTCAACGACGAGTATTTCGTCGGGTTGAAACCCTATGACGACGCCTCGTGGAACGGCAGCATCAGGACGAAGGAGCAGCTGGTCGACGCGATCCAGAAAAAGCTCGACGCCTTTCCCGGGATTATCTTCAACTTCACCCAGCCCGCAGAAGACGCGGTGGATGAGGCGGAGACCGGCCTCAAGAGTTCGCTCGCGGTAAAAATCTTCGGCTCCGATCTGGCGACCCTGGAAGCCAAAGCCGAAGCGGCCCGCGACGTCCTTTCGAAGGTCCCGGGCATCACCGGCATCACCCTCGTTCGTGAGTTGGGACAGCCGAGCCTCATCATCGAGCCCAATCGCGAACGCATCGCGCAGTACGGGCTCAACGTCGGAGATGTCAATACGCTGATCGAGACGGGCATCGGCGGGAACGCGGCAACGCAGGTGATCCAGGGAGAGCGCGAATTCGATCTCGTCGTCCGTCTCCAGGAACCCTTCCGCCAGAACATGGACGCGATCAAAAACCTGCTGATTTCAACGCCGGATGGGCAGCACCTGCCGCTCAGCCAGTTCGCCGACATCCGCATCGATAAAGGGGCGTCGTTCATCTATCGCGAGGACAATTCGCGGTTCATCGGGATTCAGTTCAGCGTAACGGGGCGTGATCTGGCGAGCGCCGTCCAGGAAGCGAAGTCGAAAGTGTCCGCCGCAGTGCCGCTGCCGCTCGGGTACACGTACGACTGGGGCGGCGAATACAAGGAATATCTCGCCGCGCGGTCCCAGATGATCGTGATCATTCCGCTGACGATCGTCCTGATCCTCCTGATTCTCTTCGCGCTCTACGGCAACCTGAAGTTCCCGCTGATCATCATCGTGAGCGTCATCATCACCGTCCCGGTGGGCGGGCTGCTAGCACTCAAACTGACGGGCACGCACTTCAGCGTTTCTTCCGGATTCGGGTTCGTGGCGCTGATGGGCGTCGCGGTGCAGACCAGCGTCATCCTCTATTCGTTCATCAACAAACTGCGGCTCGAGGGGAAGACGATTCTGGTGGCGACACACGAGGCGTCGCTGCTTCGGCTTCGGCCGATTATCATGACGGCCCTCGTCGCCTGCATCGGCCTCCTGCCGGCCGCGATGTCCACGGGGATCGGCAGCGACTCTCAAAAGCCGTTCGCGATTGTGATCGTCGGCGGCCTCATTTCGCGCCTCGCCATCTCGATCTTCCTCGCTCCCGTGCTCTACGCGCTGATCGCGCGGAAAGACGATGTGCTGAAGGTGTAGGCGGCGTCGGCTTCGCCGCCGCCGGGTGCTGGGGGGCTGGGTGCCTCGGACGAGGTGCTGGGCCGCCCGCACTTTATACTGCTAGCGAATGTTCCCGCTCAGCGACGTCATCCCTTCGCGGACGACTCCCATCGTCACCGTCTCGCTGATCGTCATCAACAGCGTCGTGTTCCTGTATCAGTGGATGCTGCCTCAGCATGCGCTGCAGGTCTTCACGGCGCAGTACGCGCTCATCCCCGCGTATTTCAGCGTGTCGGCCGTGCTCACGAGCATGTTCCTCCACGGCGGCTGGATGCACATCATCGGGAACATGCTGTACCTGTGGATTTTCGGGGACAACATCGAAGACCAGCTGGGGCACGCGGGCTTTCTCGTCTTCTACCTCGCGTCCGGCGCCGTCGCGGCCGTCGGGCAGGTGATGATCAATCCTTTCTCGGTCGTTCCGATGGTGGGCGCCAGCGGCGCGATCGCCGGCGTCATGGGTGCCTACTTCGTCCTGTATCCGGAATCGCGGATCCTGACCGCGATCTTCATCTTCTTCTTCTTCGATCTGGTCGAGGTCCCGGCGATTTTCTTCCTCGGGATCTGGTTCCTGATGCAGCTCCTGAGCGGCGTCGGGTCGCTTGGCGTCAGCAACGCATCCGCCGGAGGCACGGCCTTCTTCGCGCACATCGGCGGGTTCCTGACGGGCCTGCTGGTTGGCGCCCTGCTGCGGGCCCGCGGCGGCCGGCGCTGGCACCCCTAATCGCCTCGCGCCTCGCGTCTACGTCTTCTGCCGCTGCCTGATCGCACGCTCCGTGCGCGCGATCTCGATCATCAGGCGCTCGAACTCCTGCGCGTACTCAGCAGGGGTCATCAGGACTCGCCGTTGCCTGAGGTCGTCCGCATCGATCTGCAGCGCGGCGCGCCTCTGCAACAACAGAATGAGCTGCTCGTCCGTCGGCGCCGCGGCGCCGGTCTCGGCGTCCAAATAGATGCGGCTCGCCTCGGCGCCGTCCATGCCGTCAGCGCCCGCTTCCCGGCCCTGACCGTCACCGTTGTCATCGAGCAGCGGCCGCTCCGTCGCGACTTGTCCGCGCTGTTCGTAATAGCGGCGCACGCCGAGGCTGGCGCTCAGGAAGGCTTCCCAGATCGACACGCGCCCGTTCTTGTCGAGGTCAGCCGCGTCGTCGGCAAACGCGCGCGTGAAGTATTCCGGGAACACCGTATCGAACCGTTGGGCGCCCGAGTCGGTCGCGGTAATCACAATCCGGCGCGGCCCCGACACGGCTTCGAGGAACGGAAAGCTTGCAGCCGTCGTGTCCACGAGCACCAGACGTCCCGGAACACTCTTGAGGAGCGCCGCCCATTGGATGGACGTCAAGTCAGGGCCGACGAGGTTGAACTTCGCGTCGATTCCGTCGAAGGTGCCGTGGCCGATCAGCACCACCATCGCCAGATCGTCCGGCCGCATCCTCTGTCGCAATGCGATGAGCGTGCGGCTGGTGTTTTCCGCGGTGGACGCATGGTCTCCCTCCGCAGCTTCACTGAGAACGTCGATGTGCGCCGGATCGATTCCCACCCTGGTCGTGAACGCCTTCACGAGCGCATTGCACCAGGCGGCGTACTGTTGGACGTACTGCGGCTCTCCCGACGCACCGCTGACGATGATCACGTAGCGGTCGGCCGCAGCCGCGGCACCGGTCAGGGACAGGAACAAAGCGACGAGCGCGACAACCCGGCTCACGGCAGGCCGAGCCGACGGCGCACGAGCCATTCCGTCGAGAGAAGCGCCACGAGAATGGCGAACGACCACGGTTTGCTCCAGAGGTCCTGGTGCTGCGCCAGCGTGACCGCCGGGATGCCGACCCGCAGCCGTTCCAGCGCTGCGGGGATGTCCCTCGCGGCGATCGCAGCGCCTCCTGACGCGCGCGCGATGCGCGACAGCGCGCCGGTGTCCAGCCGCGGGTCCCGGAATTCTTCGTCAGCGCCTCCCACCAGCAGTGAGCCGGTCGCTGCCCCGAGGTCCCGTGAGCCGAGGCGCGCGGATGCCCCGACTCG
This sequence comes from Vicinamibacterales bacterium, assembly GCA_035495555.1. Classification (GTDB taxonomy): domain Bacteria; phylum Acidobacteriota; class Vicinamibacteria; order Vicinamibacterales; family 2-12-FULL-66-21; genus DATJFQ01. The sequence goes on along the minus strand of DATJFQ010000070.1, from coordinate 19,440 downwards.
ATACAAACCTGGTTCCGCGACGTGGACGGTCGCGGTGTAGTGCCCCGGCGGGCCATCCTCCGCGCGACCGCGCGCGGACGCGATGGCCCCGTCCGCACCAATGATCTGCACATCAACCGTGGCGCCACGCTGCGGCACGAAGACCTTGTCGCGCGCGACAACGTCGATTGAGATATCGCCCGCAGAAGATGCAGACGGCACAGAAACCTGGACCGGGGGCGGCGCGTTCTGCCCCAGCCAGCGCACCGATTGCCTCCAGAATCGGTCATAGCTGTGATCGTCGGCCGGCAGCATCATCCGCCACCGCCAGGACGCTTCTCCGGTGAACACCATGGCGCGCCCTTCGCCGAGGCGGTGGACCGCGACGAGGGCGCGGGTCACGCCGCCTGGGCCAGCCGTCAACGCCAGGACGCTCGAGCCAGGCCGCGCCGCACCGAGCGACGAAACGGCGGCCAGCGGCGGAATCGCCGCCCATCGCCGCTTCGTCTCGTCTGGTGAACGGCCAATCTGCATGATGGGATGCGCTTCTCCGGCAGCCGTGAGCGTCACCCGGTTCATGACAGGCGGCGTGTTGGCCGCGGGTGCGACACCGGACGACCGGTTGCTGACGTCCAACGGCAGCACGCTTTCGAGCGCGGTCCCCCGGAAGCCTTGCCGTTCGAACCCGCGCGCACCGAGCACGAGCAATCCTCCTCCGCGTTCGGCGACAAACGCCCGCAGGAGGTCCGCCCGGGCAGGGTTCAATTCGTCGGCATCGACGTTCGCGAGCACGACGACGTCGTACGCAAAGAGCGACGCCCGATTCACGGGAACGCCGCCGAGAAGCTCGTCTCCCCCGCCCGCGGCCGCCTGCACGTAAAAAGTATTCTGTCCGCGATCGTCCTTCCCTTTCCGGATGATGCTGTCGATCCGCATCGCGGAATCGTTCGACAGCGCACGCTCGAGAAACGCGTGCTCGAACCCCGGGGCGCCCTCTACGAGCAGCACGTGCAAGGCGGGCCGCGGCGGCGGCACGACGACGCTGCGGTCGTTGTTCTCGGGCACGAGTTCGTCGGGCGACCCCGGCACTTCGACGGTGTATGTCGTCGCCGCGCCGCGAGGAGGCGAGACCGTGAACACCGTCGACACCGGTATGCCGTCTCGGGCAGGAGTGACGGAGCGCACGTCGATCGGCTTTCCGTTCTCGAGGAGCCGCAGCTGGAAGGGACTGTTGCCGTAGCCGTGTTCCACGGCGCTGGCAGTCACCTCGGTCGTCGCGTCGTCGAGGACCGCCGCGGCGCTCGTGACGCTGAGCACTTCGCGATCGCGCAGCGGAGAAGCGGACCCAATGCCGATGGCGATGACCGGCGGACCGTTTGCAGCAGCCTCTTCGATGTCGACCCCGCCGTTGTCGCCGCCGTCCGACAGCAGGACAACGCCGGCAACCGCCTCGCCTCGGTACCGCTCCCGGACCCGGCGCAACGCATCGCCGATATTGGTGTGGGCGTCCGTGGCAGCGAGCCCTTCGAGGCTGACGGGCGACAGCCGATCGCCAAAGGCCAGCAACTCGCGCTTCAGCGTCGGAGCGGCGCTGGACGCCAGGATCTCCGCGGCAACGGCGCGAGCCTGCTGAATACGCGGACGGCCGTCGGCATCGGGAAGGCTCATGCTGCGGGAGACATCTACGAGGACTGGCAGGATGCCGTCGCGATGTTCGGGGCGTGCGACCGCCATCGGCCGCATCAGGCAGATGACGACCCACGCGAGCGCCGCGAAGCGCAGCAGCGACAGGACCGCGCGTTGGCCAGCGTGAAGCGGCGCACGCCCGTAGGCATGCCACGCCACCAGACCGCACCCCGCAGCCGCTGCGAGAAGTCCCCACCACGGGAGCGTATTGGCGAAGGTCACTGCCGCTTCACCGCCGACGCGAGGGATTCGTAGTAGCGCGCGACGCGTTCGGCGTACGCGTCCGGCACGCGTTCGGCTGCGCCGCCGCGCAACCGGTCTTGGGGAAGCGACTTCGACAAGCGCTCCGCGACAGACGATTCGGACCGCTCCAGCGCGCGTCCGAGATCGTTTCCGAGCGCCTCCCACTTACTGAAGTCCTGCTTCCAGGCCTCAGTCCCCGGTGCGCCCCAGCTCCACTCGTGCTGTTCCGGCGTCGACGCGGCCAGGCCCGTGTTTCTTCCTGGCTGCGGCATCCCGCGGACCATTTCCTGCGCGCGCTGGAGCGCCCGGGTGTAGTCCTGCTGCGCGCGCTCCAGTTCGCCGTCTGCTTGCGCCCCCTGCCGACCGCGCTCACGGTTCTGGCGGCTGGCGTTCTCGAGCCGTCGCTGCAATCGCGTCAGATCGTCGCGTGTCTTGCGTAACGAATCGAAGGCGTCTGCAAGTTTGCGACTCTCGGCGGTGGCGTCAGCCGCCGCAGGCCGACTGTTCTGCAGGGCCGCTTCGGCCCGCCGCAACTGCTCAGCAGCACCCGCGGCCTTCGATGCGGCACCAGTGGCATTCTGCCGCTGTAAGTCGGTTGCGGCGGCGCGCATCTGCTGCAGCGCCTCGCGTATCGCCTGCTGCTCGTTGCTCGCCCTTCGAGCATTCGAGCTGCCGCCCGATGCGGACCGTTGCTGCTGCTCACCTGCCTGTTCGAGTTGCTGCTGCAGTTCCTGCTGCTCGCGCATCAACCGCTCGAGCTCGCGGCGGCGTTCCTCCTCCGGGAGCGTGCTCGACGCCTGCTGACGACGGGCGAGGTCCTCCTGACGTCGTGCAAGATCGGTGATGCGGTCGAGCGCGGACTGCGCATCCGGGCGCGGCTGTTGCACCTCCGCCGCGGACCGCGTCTCATAACTGCTTCTTTGCTGCCGCTTCAGCTCGCGATCGAACAGGCTCGAAAGGTCCTGCCCCTGCCGGCCGCTGCCGAAAGAGGATGCGCCGTTGCGCTGTTGCGTGATCTGGCGCTGGCGGATCTCTGCCTCCGCTTTGAGCAGCGCAGTCAGCGCCGTCATCTCCGGAGAAATCGCGCTCCTGGTCGAGCCGGCGTTCAACTGCTCCACGGCCCGGCCCATTGCAGCCGCTGCCTCGGCCACATGACCGGGGCCGCCGGCGTCCTGCGGCACACGGATGAACTGGAAAAACATCCCTCCGGCGCCGCGCCGGAACGGCCGCGCGCCCGATGCCCGCTCGGTGCGCGCCTGCACTTCCGCCTGCGCCTGTGCCACGGCTTTCAGGTCGTCTGACGACGTTCCCGCTTTCGCGCGACGCTGCAGGTTCCAGGTGGCGCTGATGACTTCCTTTTGTGCGGCGATCAGTCCCGCCAGTTCGGTGCCGGCGGACGACGCCATCGCCTGACTCTCCGCAAGCGAATACTCCTCGTTGAACGGCTTGACTTCGAGGAAATAGATCTCGCTGTGCGCAAGCGTCGGCAGCTTCGCGTGCGGAACGTCGCGCGCCCGTGCGTAGTACGAAATGACGTCGCCAGGTTTGACGCCCAGCTCTTCGGCCGCGAGCAGCCGTCGGCCCGTGCGTGCCGTCGGCGGCCCGCTCGTCGATTGGAAGGCCACAACATGCTCGGGGCCGCCCGCCACGGCGAACACCATATCCATGCTCGCGATGCCGAAGTCATCGTCGGCCTGCGCTTCGATCGTCACCTCCTCGAGCGGCGTAATCTCCTGATCGCCGGCGGGCCGGACGATATGGATCTCGGGCGGACGGTCCGTGACGAGGCGGATGAAATACTCGACGCTCTCCCCGCGACGGCCGCCGGCATCCTGCACGAAGGCGCGGTACGAGCCGTCGGCGGCAAGCGTCAGCGTCGACTCGAACGTCCGCGCGTCGACGCGGCTGGTCGGAACGGAACCGGACCCGAGCGCGACGTACGCTGCCGCAATCGGCCTGTCCGCGCGCACGCGCATCCGCACGCGCGTGTCCGCCGGCGCATAGATATCACCGCCGTCCCGATCGTCGCGCGACGCCAGGCCGGTAAACCGCGGATAGTCGTAGTGAAGATCTATCGATTCGATGCGGGGCGGCCTCGAACTCGAGAGTGCGGGCGACGTCGACGAGCTTCGGACACTGCGTCCTGTCGCCCCGACCGTCGCGCGCAGGACGGAGGGCACGGCCAGGACGACCGAGAGGGTGAGCGCCGCCGTGGCCAGCGCGAACCGTACTGCCGCGGAACGGAGTTCCTTCGCTGGGACAATCCGCGCAGGATCGAGGCCGGTCAGCCGGGCTGACGCGCGTTCGACGACGAGGGCCGCAAAGCCGGTCGGCTCCGCGCGTGAAGCGATGTCGACAGCGGCGACGATCTCGTCCTCGCATTCCGGACACCGCTCCTCGACGAAGCGGGCGACGCGCCGATCGTCGGGGCGTTTTCGATATGGCCACACGAAGACGAGGGTGGCTGCGGCAACGGCGACCACGGCGGCGATTGTGAGCGCCACGAGCAGCGTTCCCGCAGGACGCCACACGCGGTCGACGACTGCGACGATCCCAAGCGCCGCCGCCGCAGCGATCGCGATCTTCCAGCCGACCGCCAGGACGACGGCCCCGAACCAGCGCCGCCGGACGCGCTGCAGCCCGTCCCGCAAAGAGCGTTCACCGGGCGCCAACGAACGCCTCCACCACGAGCATGACCAGCATCAATGCCAGTCCGTACCACCACACGTTTTGTGCGGCCTCCTGCACCCGAGCGCGCCGGCTGGCGCGACCGGGTCGAGCGTCGATTCGTGCCACGGATGCCGTGAACTCCGACGGGGTCAGGCGGTCGACCGTGCTCTCGCGCGTGTCCACGTTGACTGCGCGGGATCGGCCGCCGACGGAAATGATTCCGGGCCTGGCTGGCTGGTCTGCAGGCACGTCGGCGACGGACATCGCGGTCGGCGCGGGGCTGCGTGCCGCGACGTATCGAAGCGCTTCCTGCGCGAACGGCACAAAGGTCGCGTGCAGCGGGAAGTCGTTCCAGCGCCTGTCCACGTCGGACGCGAACACGAGCACGCGGCCGTTACGGACGGAGCGTTCCAGCAGGGCGGGCGCGCCGCTGCTGAAGACGGCGATCGTCGTGAACGCCCGGTCGCTGCCGAGCCGCCACTCGCGGTCGATCGTCACCTGCGCGAAGCTCGCCGAGGCCGTATCGAACGCACGAAATACGGGATGCCGCACGTCGCGCACGACCAATGCCCCCGGCTGGTTGTCTTCATCCGCCGCCAAAGGGGGATCCAGATCGAGGAGCTGTGACACGACGGCGGGATTCGTCTCTGGTCCGGCAGCGACGAACACTCCCCCGCCCGCATCGAACAGCGCCGTGAAGCCCTCCGCAGCACGACGTGGAATCCCGCGGGTCGCCAGCAGCACGACCGCGGCGACCTGTGCGACGGCCTCCGGTTGCATCGCGCCGAACTGCTGCGCCGTCATCTCCTGAACGTCGAATGCCGGCGCCTCGTCTGTGTCGGCCAGCAGCGCGCGAGAGAGATAAAACCCGTTCGAAGAATCCGTATCGCCTGTTACCAGCACGATCCGCGGCAATGCGCGCGGGCCCGCGAGCGCGAAGCGTGCGTTATCCGCAGGGTATCCGTCCGGATCTGCGAGTGAGGCCTCGATCGGCCCCGCAGCAGCGGGCGCGTTGAAGGAGACGGCCGTCGTGGCCCCGGGCTGCACTTTGAGCGAACGGCCCGCGGATTGATTCGATGGCGTTCCCAGCCGCAGTGTGGTCGCCGCTGCCGCCGCGCCGTAGTTGTGCACGGTGACCATCACGAGACCGTCGCGCACCTCCATGCTGTCGATCGCAACATTCGCGTGCGCACCTCCGGCCTCCCGCGCCTGCAAATCGATGCCTTTCGGGAGTTCGGCCGGTTCCCCACCAAAACCGGATCGCTGGAGATCTGAAATAACGATCAGCCGTGCACCCGCCTCGTCTCCGGCGAGCTCGGCCGCGCGGTCGAACATCGCGGCGTATCTCGTACCGCCGGAGCCCGCCGACAGCGTCCTCAGCGCCCCGCGCGCGTCTTCGGCGAGTCCGGGACCGGCGAGCACCTCGGCGCGATCGTCGAACGCGATGACGGCGACACGCGTGCGGGCCGCGCGGTCGATTTCCGATCGCGCGAGGGCGAGTGCGCGCTCGAACGCGCCAGGCGCGCCCATGCTGAACGATCGATCGACCGCGACGATGGTCAGCGGCGTGTCGGACGTGCCGCCGGCGCGATACGGCCGGGCAAACGCTGTCGCGAGCAGCAGCAGCGCGACCACACGCGCCGCGAGCAGGACCACGTCGCGCAGCCGACGGTTTCGCGACCGGTCGACGCGGACGCCGCGGAGCAGGCGTACGGCCGTGAACGGCACCCGCGGCTTCAGGTCCCGGCGGAACAGATGCAGAAGGATCGGCAGCGCAACGAGGACGGCGCCGACCAGATACAGGGGCGCGAGGAACTGCACGTCAGTGCCTCCGCGACCGCGCCTCGAGATACGCGACGAGCGCGCGGTCAAGCGGCTGGGACGTATCGAGCGTCAGGAAGTCGATGCCCGCCCCACGCAGCTCGTGCGTGTAATAGTCGCGGAGATCGGCAAGCGCCTCGAGGTACGTCGACCGCGCCGTCGATGGATCGGCCGCGATCTCATCCCCGGTCTCGACGTCCTGAAATCGCGCCGCGCGCTCGAAGGGAAAGTGCAGCTCGTCGGGGTCGAGCAGTTGAAATGCGATCACGTCTTTCCCTCTGGACCGCAGTTGCCTGAGGCCGCGCACGACGTGCTCGCGATCGTCCAGGAAATCGGACAGAACAATGACGAGCCCGCGCCTCGTGAGCGCCTCCGCGAGCTGCCGGAGCGGACGCGCGGCGTTCGAGCGGCCGCCGGACGGCATGCGCTCGAGCGCGAGGAGGACCCGGTGGAGATGGCCCGAGCGCGCGGCGGGCGGAATCCGCACGCGGATCTCGTCGTCGAACGCGAGCATCGCGAGGCTGTCACGCTGCCGGTTCATCAGATACGCGAGCGACCCTGCGAGCACGCACCCGTACTCGAGCTTGGACATCGTGCTGTGCCCGCGATAGGCCATCGACGCGCTGACATCGATCACCAGGTGGCACTCGAGGTTCGTCTCTTCTTCGAATTTCTTCACGTAGTGCCGATCGGATCGCGCGTAGACCTTCCAGTCGAGCGTGGAGAGATCGTCGCCGGCGGCATACGGCCGGTATTCGGCAAATTCGACGCTGAAGCCGCGGTAGGGACTGCGATGCAGGCCCGCGATGAAGCCCTCGACGACCGTACGCGCTTTCAGCTCCATCGAGCCGAGCCGCGCGATCAGCGCGGGGTCCAGGAATCGCGCGTCGGCCATACCCACCCGCTACATATCGCTCCGCGGACGCGGAACGGCCTCGAGCAACCGGTCGACGAGCGCGTCGGAGTTGATCTTCTCCGACTCGGCGTAAAAGTTCGGAATGATGCGGTGGCGCAGAATCGGGTGCGCGAGCGCCCTGACGTCGTTGATGGACACGTGATATCGGCCCTGCATCAGCGCGCGCGCCTTTCCCGCAAGGATCAGCGCCTGCGAGGCCCGCAGCCCGGCGCCCCACTTCACCCATTCCTTGACGAACGGCAGCTCACGCGCCCGCCCGGGACGTGACGCGTCTACCAATCGCACCGCGTATCGCGCCACGTCCTCGGCAACGACGACCTGCCGCACGAGATGCTGGTATTCGATCACGTCGGCGCCGCTGAGGACCCGGTCCGGCCGCGGCGAGTCGGGACCGGTGGTCTGCGTGGCGACCCGCACCTCGTCATCTTCAGACAGGTACGACACGGAGATGTTGAACATGAATCGATCGAGTTGTGCTTCCGGCAGCGGATACGTGCCTTCCAGCTCGATCGGATTCTGCGTCGCGAGCACGAAGAACGGACGGTCGAGCGGAAACGTCCGCCCCGCGGCCGTCACGTGATACTCCTGCATCGCCTCGAGCAGCGCGGCCTGGGTCTTCGGCGGCGTTCGGTTGATTTCGTCAGCGAGCAGGATCTGCGCGAAGATCGGCCCTTTCACGAATCGCAGGACGCGGCGCCCATCCTCCTCGTCGAGGATTTCGGTTCCGGTAATGTCGGCCGGCATCAGGTCGGGCGTGAACTGAATGCGCTTGAACGACAGGTCGAGAATGCCCGCGAGCGTTTTGATGAGGAGGGTCTTCGCCAGGCCTGGAACACCGGTGATCAGACAGTGTCCGCCCGTGAAGAGCGCCATCAGCACCTGGTCGATCACTTCATCCTGGCCGACGATGACTTTGCGGATCTCGGCGAGGATGCGTTGCCGGCCGGCGGCGACCTGCTCGGCCGCCGTGGCGATGCCCGTCGGTGTGGTCATGGCGTTCGCTAGTGCGTGAGCGAATACACGATTTCGTTGATTTCCATCCGATACGCCTGCGCCGTGTACTTCACGTAGTCGGGATATTCGGTCGCGTTCGACCATTCCCAGCCGTCGCCCATATCGGTGTTCCAGTTGATCAGCACCATGGCGCGGCCGTTGTCGTCCTCGATCGCGCGAAGGGTCGCGACGTAGCCGCCTTTTTCCCACGTACGCCCCTGCAGGAACGATCCGAGTCCGGGCGTCTGCGGAAAGCCGTCCATCCTGTAGAAGCAACTGAACACCGGATGATCCCTGGGCAGGTCGATGATGCGCCGGTCGGGGAACACGCGTTTCAGCTCGCGTTCGACGTTCGCCCACTCGATCGGTCCGTGGAAATCGTCGAACGTGAGCGTCCCGCCGCGCAGCAGATACTCACGCAGGATCGGCACTTCAGCCGGTTTCAGCCTCAGATTTCCACCCTCGACGAGATAGATCCAGGGATGTTCGAAGAGCGCCGGATCCTCGAGGCGGATGTCGATCGGATCGTTCACCTGAATCGCGGTCGCGCTGCGAACACGGCGCGACAGGTTCCAGTCGGCCGCCGGCGCGTCGATGTACCAGGGTTCGTCGTAGGGGCTCAACCCGGGCCGCGGCGGCATCGTCCACGCCGTGTAGTGGACGCGCACGAAACCCCACTGCAAGCCGGCGAAGCGAAGGTCGGGGGCGGCCGGAACGGGCGGCGCCTGTGCGAGCAGCCGCGACGTTGCCGCGGCGACCGCGCAAAGCGCCAGCACGGCCAGCGCTGCCGCCGCGGGCAGCGACCGCCGGGGCCGGCGCGTCACGAGGTCCTCTCGATAGCGTTGAGCAGCAGCTCCTGCGCGCGTTCGTAGCTCGGAGCGATCTCGAGGGCGGCAAGCGCCTCTTTTTTCGCGTCGGCCGGACGTCTGGCGAGGAGATAGCTCTCTCCCAGATCGCAGTGGGCTGCGGCCTTGTCCGGCGCGCCAGCCGCCAGAGCGGCGCGGAACTCACGGACAGCCGTGTCGGCGTCCTGTGTCTTCAGTGCGAGGCGGCCCCAGGCCGAATGCGCATCCGCGTCGAAGGGGTCGAGCGAGACGACCCTCCCGGTCGCCAGCGCCAATTGCCGGTCGTCGCCGGCCGCCGACGCGAGCGTCGCGAGGGCTCTCGCGGCTTCGATGTTGGTGTGATCGACGGCGAGCAGCGTCTCGTATTCCTTTCGCGCGCGGGCGCTATCTCCAAGTCTGGCGGCGAGCGCCGCCATGATCGCGTGCGGACTCTCCGCTCCGATCGCCGCAGGCACGAGCGCCGCCGCTCGTTCGAGCGGCGCGTACGCCGCAGTATCCCCGGCATCGGCCAATGTCTTGCCGAGTGCGAGCTGGGCGAGGAAGCTGTCCGGTTTCGCCGCTGCCGCCGCGCGAAGCGCGTCTGCCGTGTCGGCCTTCGGCTGCGGATCCGCGAGCGCCCTGCGCATGGATCCGAAACGATCCTCCAGCGCCCGGCTGAAGCTCTCCTGCAAGTCGTCGATTGAGACGTTGAGGGTTCGTTTCAGAGCCGTTTCCGTGTCGATGCCGTCAGCGAAGGAACGCACGAGCGCGTTCAAGGCGGCCTGCCCTTTGAGCGCGACGATGTGATCGACGAGGAGCGACGCTTCGTAATAGGCGAGCGAAATGGTGTCGGGGCGCGTGAAGCCGCCGTTGAGATCGCGGAGCTTCAGCGTCTTTCCCCGATTCATCGCCTGCGCGAAGGTCACCTCCATGTCGCGGCCCCACTCCGGCCGCGCGCGTCCCTCTTCGTAAACGGAAATCCCTTCAGTGAGCCAGCGCGGGATCCGCTGGTTCGACATCTGCAGCGTGACGACGTGCGTGAGCTCGTGCCAGAGCGTCGCTTCCCAACTGAAGAAGCCGGGCCGATTGCGCGCGGTCGGCGAATCCATGGTGACGACGTGGCCAAAGCAGGCGCCCAGAGCGCCGATCATGCCGGGGAGGCCGACGTTGCGCACCGCGAAGTCATCGTGGTCGGTGAAGATCTCCACGAAGATCGGCCCCGACGGCGTGAACTGGTATTTCGCCGCGAGGGTCTTGAGCGCCGTCTGGGTGAGCGGAACCGCGTACTCCTGCAGGACCGGCGCCTGCTCTTTGCTCATCCTGAAGGTGATGTCGCCGTCCTTCACTACCGCGTACTTGTCGAGCTTATCGAGCATCGTCAGGAGGTTGAACGTGACGTTGTCGAACGGATCCGCTCGGAACGACGCGTCCAGGGCGCGCCTGGCGGCCGGCTCGTCACCCGTCCGCAGGAGGTGCATGCCGAGATCCGCCGATGCTTTCGGGTCCGCCGGATTCATCTCCAGCGCCTTTTGCGTGAGCGCGACGGCGTCCGTGAACCGGTAGTTGCTGGCCGCCTGCTCGCCGGCGGTGCGATACACGTCGTCGTAGGCAGGATTGATCGCGAGGGTGGCGGCCACTTCCTTGTCGAAGGCGGCTTTGTCGTCCTGCAGGAATGCCATCGACGCGACGAGCGCGTGCGCTTCGAGATGCGACGGGTTCACCGCGAGCGCCTTCTGCAGTTCCTCTCGCGCCTCGGTGCGGCGATCGGCGTCGAGGTGCATCGACGCGAGGAACACGTGCGCGTCGGCCAGGCCCGGATCGATTGCAACCGCCTTCGCAGCTTCAGCCGCGGCGGCGGGCGGATCGTCGTCCGCGAGCGCGCGCGCGAGTCCCAGATGCGCCGGCGCCCAGTTGGGATCCGCCGCGATGACGCGTTTGAACGACGTCACCGCCTCCGCCGGGTAGTAGGTGTCGAGGAACAACTGGCCCCACGCCGATTCGACGAGAACGGGATCCACGCCGGCGCGCTCGACTTCGCGATACAGCGCGTTCGCGTCCTGCTTGCGCCCGAGGAGATGCGTCGCGCGCGCAGCACGAAACCTCGTCGTCGCGTCGGGATCATTGGTGAGATCCGCGAGATGGTTCAGCAGCGGCGTCGCTTCCGCATCCTTGCCGACCATGCGATCGATGATCGCAAGTTCCAGCGCGGCGTCGCTGTCGGGATGTTTCGCAGCGACCGGCTGCAGCAGCGAGCGCGCATCCGCGTACTGTCCGCGCGCGGTTGCGAGCTGCGCGAGCACGACAGCCGCCGCAGGATCCGTTTCACCGCGTGAGCGCGCGAGCTGCTCGGCGTCGGCGCGTTGGCCGTGCGCGATCAGTCCTGCCGCGGTCCGCGCGAAATCGGCTGGCGTCGCCGGTTGCGAGTAGAGATGTGACGGACGTACAGCAGAGCCGGCGAGTCCGAGGCAGACGGAAAGAAGCAGAAGGATGACCAGACGAAGCGAGCGGGGTCCTCGCATGATAGGTCGATCGATTATGTCAGAACATCGGACGCCAGGTGAAAAACAGCGCGGCCACGAGCCCCTGTGCAATCGCGAACGACAGGACGACCGGCATGACCAAACTCTCGGGGAGAATGGCCGCCAGCGCGATGAAGAGCGGAAAGAGCGTCGACGTCATTCGTCCCAGCGACAACACGCCGCCGCCGATGAACGGGATACCGATATTGATGAGGACGAACGCGGCCCAGGCCGCGCCGAGCCGCCGCCAGATCGGCCAGATCAAGAGAATCGCGAAGGCCAGCGCCGCCGCATTCAGCGCATCGAAGGGCAGGTGCGACACGACGCGCAGGAGTCCTTCGTTCCACACCCATCCGGCACCGCGCTCGAGCGGCGCGAATCCCTCGAACGATCGTCCCCACGCTTCCTGCACGCGCGCCCACGCCAGCCAGGATCCCGTCAGCGATTTGATATAAGCGCTGTACAGCACGAGGCCGATGCCGGGCGCCGACGCCGCCGCGAACGCGACGACAACGGGATACGGCGCACGTTCGGTGCGCGACCGGCGCCACTCCTCGAAAATCAGTACTGCGAGCGCGATGCTGAGAAAGCACCCGTTCGGGCGGGTCAACCCGACGAGCACCCCCCACAACACGGATGCCGGCCATTCGCGGCGCCTGAAGTGGTAAAACGCCGCGACGCTGCCCAGCAGGAACACGCCTTCGGTATACGCGGCGCTGTAGTACGCGGCAAACGGATAGGCGGCGAGCAGCGACACCGAGGCGTGCGCGCGTGCGGACAATCCCAGGTCGCGCGCGAGGCGGAACACGTAGACCGAGGCCCACGTGAATGCGGCAATCGACAGCAGGACGCCTCCCCACATCACCCGCGCCTGACGCCACGGTTTTGGAATGCCCGGCGCAAATCCTCCGGTCACCGTGCCCGCTGCGCGCATGAGCAGCGGGAACGCGGGGAAGAACGCAATGTTCTGCTGGCGGTCGTAGCGCCCGCTGAACGAATATCCGTCCTGCGCAATCGTCCCGTACCACCCCGCATCGAAGCGGGCGGGCAGATTCAGGAGCGGATCGTCGGCAAGCGTGAATCCGACTTCCGATTGTGACAACCCGAACGTCAGCACCGCGAAGAGCGCGACGAGGAGCACCGCCGCTCGTGAGATCAGCGCCACCGTCACGACTGGCGCGGTTTCGCTCCGGCGAATTCTGCCGATGCCATTCTGCATTCGACGGTGCAGCGGCTCGCCTCGAAAGAGCAGGTGCCGGACGACCCCCAATAGAACAGCGGCCAGGAAGATGCGGCCCGGCGAGCGAATCGACAGACGCGCCGGGCCGACGGATGCGGCGAAGCCGCCCGACAGCCACACGTCGATCGCCGCGAGGACGGCTGTCACCGTCACCGCGTCGATGAGTCGGGTCCAGCGCGGGAGCGGCCTCAGAACAGCGGTCGCCATGTGAAGAAGAGGACGGCGACGAGGCCCTGCCCGAGCGCGAAGATCGCCAGCACGGGCGCAAGCGCCCGCCGCGGGAGCACCATCGCCAGCGCGATGAATGCGGGAAACAGCGTCGACGTGATCCGTCCCATTGACAGCAATCCTCCCGCGAGCAGCGGCGGCAGCACGTTCACGCCGATGAGCGCCGCCCATGCAACGCCGAGCCGCCGCCACACGGGCCAGATCATCGCCAGCATGAAGATCAGCGCCGCGCCATTGAGCGCGTCGACTGGACGCTCCGCGATCAGACGCACCAGGCCCAGATTCGCCACCCAGCCGACGCTACCCGCGACGCCTTCGATGCCAGCGTACGAACGGCCCCACGCTCCCTGCATGCGCGCCCAGCCGAACCACACACCGGTCAGATATTTGAGATACACCGTGAAGGCGAGCATCCCGATGCCCGGCGCTGCCGCCGCGGCGAGCGGCACCAGCAGATGGCGCGTACTCTTCGTGTGGCGAATGCGTTCGACGAGCAGCAACGCGAGGACGACGCTCAGGAAACACCCGTTCGGACGCGTCAGCCCGACGAGCACTCCCCACCCAGCGGACGCGGCCCACTGGCCGCGCCGGAAGTAGTAGAACGCGGCAACGCTACCGAGCAGAAACAGGCTCTCCGTATAGGCCGCGCTGAAGAAGACCGCGAACGGATAGGCCGACACGAGCACCGCCGCGGTCAACGCGTTCTCTCCTGCACCGACGTCCAGCCCGAGGCGGACGAGATACACCGCCGCCCACGCAAACGCGAAGAGCGACAGAAACGTGCCGCCCCACAGCAATCGGCCGCCGCGACGCTCGACCGGTACTCCCCGTTCATGTACCCCGACGAGGTACCCTGCCCCTCGCATCAGCAGCGGAAAGGCGGGAAAGAACGCAAGGTTCTGCTGCCGATCGAACCGCCCCTGAAAGTAGTACCCGTCGGTCGCGATCCCCGCGTACCATCCGGCGTCGAACCGCGCGGGCAGATTGAACAGCGGATCGCCCGACACCTCGAATCCCGGCTGGGCCATGCCGATGATGAGCACCGCGAAATACGCGACGACCAGTACGGCGACGCGAGTGGCGAACGCGGCGGCCGCCGCGGCGGCAAGATCGTGTCGCGTCTGACGGACCGCCGTCAGCAGGCGCCGGTGCAGAGGATTCGCCGGATGCGCGGCGTGGCGGATTGCGGCGCACGCCGCCGCCACGAACAGAATCCGCCAGGGGTCGCGGAGCTGCAGTTCGAGCGGGGGCGTCCCCAGAGCGAAGCCGCCGAAGAAGAGTTCGAACAGTCCGAGGAGCAGCACGACGACGGCTGCGCCGTCGAGTGCGCGGACCCACCACGGCGGCTTCACCCGTGGCTCGTGGTGCGTCCCAGCACGCGCCCGAGGACGTCCACGCACGTCCGCATCTCGTCCATCGTCCCGATCGAGATCCGCGCGTGGGTGTCGAGCGGCGGGAACGGACGGCCGATGAGCACGCCTTCCTTGCGACACCCGTCGATGACGTCCGTGACCTTTCGACGGACGTCGAACATCACGAAGTTCGTGTTCGACACCGGCACGGGATATCCCAGCTTGACGATGGCGCCGCGGGTAAACCGGCGCACCTCGCGGTTGCGCGAGCGCTCCGCCGCGATGTGGTCGGCGTCGGCCAGGCTCCCCATGGCCGCCGCCGCGGCGAGCACGTTCACCCCGACGTCGAGCCGGTGCTTCTTCAACGCGTCGAGCGCCTCGGGCCGGCCAATCGCGTAGCCGATCCGCAGGCCCGCCATTCCGAACACCTTCGAGAACGTCCGCGAGACGATGACCCGCGGGTTTTCGAGCGCAAGAGGAATCGCGGTCTGATATGCGGGGTCGTCCACGTATTCGTGGTACGCCTCGTCGATCAGAATCGTCGTCTTTGGCGAGATGCGGTTGACGGCGGACACGAAGGCCGACACCGCCGGTGCACCGTGCACCGTCGCCGTCGGATTGTTCGGGTTGCAGAAAAAAATCAGCCCCGCATTCGTTGCGCGATCGCGCATGGCATCGAGATCGAGTCGCAGGTCACGGTCGACGGGAACCTCGATCACGGGCGCACCCATTGCACGCGCGTTGTATCCGGGATCTTCAAATGTCGGCGACGCGGTCACGAGCGCGCGCGTCGGGCTGACGCACGCGGTCACCGCCATCTTCAGCACTTCGGTGGACCCGCAGCCGATCAGCACGTGGTCAACCGGCACACCGCGCGCACGCGCGATCGCGGCGGTGACGTCGGTCTCGGACGCGAACGGATACCGGTTCGCCTCCGAGAGAGCGGACCGAATCGCATCGATGGCGGCGGGGCCCGGACCGATCGGGTTCTCGTTGCTGTTCAGCCGGATTGCGCTGCCGTTGGCCGACAACGCGAGCGCCCGGTCGCGTTCCCAGGGCGGGAGTTCCGCGAGCGCCTCACGCCCACGCGCGGCAAGGACTCTGGAAGGGCCATACGCCGCAGCAGCGACGGTGCCGAGACCCAACGCCTGGACGAACGAGCGGCGGCTGAGAGGCATGGCGGGGATTCTACCGCCTCTGCACGCGGATCGCCCTATTTTCTACACGGATTCGCGCCAGCATCAGGGCCGCGAATCCGAGCGTTGCGAGCGGCCCCGCGACGAGCGCGCGCGTCATGCACGCCGTCCCGGCCAGCTCGCCGACGACCGCCAGATAGTTCGGGTGGCGCAGCCATCGATACGGGCCCCCTGCGATCGGGTGCGACCCGGGCGGTACGAGCACGCGGAAGGTCCAGCGCACGCCGAGCGTTTCGATCGCCCAATATTTCAGGATTTTCGCGGCGGCGAACAGCGCCGCGCCGCCGACGAACACGGCGCCTGTCGCGGCGCCTCGCCAGAGTCCTTCGGCGATCATCACGAGAAATGCGGCGGGATAGGCCGCCTGCATGACGCGGTACACGTCGCCCGCGGGTTCGATCGCGCCGGCCTCGCGGAGCACGCGTTCGTGACGCCGCGAGACGACGGCTTCCGCAACCATCGGCGCGAACACCGCGAGCGCAACGAGGGCGACGATCACAAACCGACGTCGCCCGCGACGTCGACGACGTGACGGATGGCCCACGGAGCGATGCGCGCGGCAGCGCTCGCGGCGGCGACGGCGGAAGGCGCGGCAACCAGCGACCGCAGCACGCGGTTGAAGCGGTGCTTGCGCCTGAACGCGTGAGCGCGCCACGTTTCGAGGCGGTGATGGGCCGCATGGCCGTCGGCAAGCGCCGCGAGCGCGGCGCGCGCCGCGAGATCGCCGCCCTCGATCGCGAAGCGGAGGCCGTCCCCCGTCATCGGGTCGATGAACCCGGCGGCGTCCCCCGCGAGCAGCAGCCCCGGAACGCCGCACGCCGAGGCCTCGACCGCAAGCGGCCCGAGCGACGTCGGCGGCGTGACCATTCGCGCGCACGTGCAGCGTTCGGCGAGAACGCCGTCGGCACGGATGGCCGCCCAGAGCGCGGCGGCAGGATCCCGGAAGCCCTCGGTGTGCTCGGACACATAACAGATGTTGGCCAGGCCGGGCGGCACGGGCGCGACGCCGATGTAGCGATCGCGCCGCACGTGCATCTCGCCGAATGTGGTCACGCCGGCCACCCCGTCGAAATATGCGCCAATCGCCCAGCGCCGCGGGCGCGGGGGATGACGAATGAGGTGCAGCGCGAGCGCCAGCCTCGACCGACGGCCGTCCGCCGCAATGACGAGCGGGGCGGGTACACGCACGTCGGCGCCGCCGCGACCCGCGAGCACGACACCTCGCACGCGCGGAGTGCCATTCGTCGTGTCGACGAGGGGACCTCGTACGAGCACGCCCTCTTCGATGCGCGCGCCGCTCCTGGCGGCCGCCTGCAGCAGGCGATCATCGAGGTCGCGCCGCAGAATCGACATGCCGCGCCTGCCGCGGCGGTAGCGGGCCTGGATGCGCGTGCCGCGCTCCCCGGAAATGATCATGCCGTCAACGGGCGACGAGCACGCGGCGAGATCGTCCGCCAGCCCCAGGCGGCCGAGATACCGCACGGTGCCCGGGTTCAGCGTGTCGCCACACAGCTTGTCGCGGGGGAAACGCGCACGGTCGAGGACCAGTACGCGTGCACCGCCGCGCGCAAGCGAAATTGCGGCCACGCTGCCGGCCGGTCCGGCACCACAGACAATGACATCGAACATCACTCTGCGGGGGGCTTCGCCCCGCCGTACCCCCCTGCACGCGCGCTCGCGGGGGCCCCATGCCCCGCTCCGCGCGCGTGGCTTGCTCGCTGACGCTCGCTCGCGTTGGCCGAGTTCACCGGCAAGCACCCAGCACGATGGCGCTGTTTTTAGAACCAAATCCGAGGCAGTTGCAGAGCCCCGCGTCCACCTGCACGGCGCGGCCCGTATTGGGAATCACATCGAGGTCGCAGACCGGATCCGGATCGCGCTGATTGATGGTCGGCGGGAGGAACCCGCGCGAGAGTGCCAGCGCCGTCGCCACGATCCCCGCGGCGCCACTCGCCCCCTGCGGGTGGCCGATCATCGATTTGATCGACGAGCCGGCGACGTGGTGCGCGCCGAACACCTCGCGGACGCATCGCGCTTCGACGGCATCGTTCAACACCGTCGAGGTGCCGTGAAAGTTGACGTAGCCGATCTCGTCAACCGAACGCCCCGATCGCTGCACGGCGAGGCTCATCGCGCGCACGATCTGCTCGCCGTCGGGATCCATCTGCACGCGGTGGTAGGCGTCGCAGGTCGAGGCATAGCCGTCGACGGTGGCGTAGATCCGCGCCCCGCGCGCACGCGCGCGGTCCTCACGTTCCAGCGTCAGCATCCACGCGCCCTCGCCGAGCACGAACCCGTCGCGGCCGCGGTCGAACGGCCTCGACGCTTCCGCCGGGGCGTCGTTGTAGCGCGTCGACACCGCCTTCATCTTCGAGAAGCCGAAGATCATCCCCGGCGTGACGCACGCGTCGGCACCGCCCGACAGGATCACGTCGGCTTCGCCCGATCGGATGACCGAGACCGCGTAGCCGATCGCATCGGTGGAACTGGTGCAGCCGGTGGAGACGACGTGGCTGATCCCGTGGAGCTCCAGTGAGATCGAGATCTCGCTGGAAATCATCCCGACGATCGACACGGGAATCGCGTACGGCGTCACGCGCTTCCAGCCGTCGTTGTAGAACTCGTAGTACTGGCGTTCGGCGACGTCGATCCCGCCGGCGCCGCTTCCGACGAGCACCCCGGCGTTCGGCTCGCGCAGGCGCAGGCCTGCGTCGAGCCACGCTTCGCGTGCGGCGATGACCGCGATCAGCGAGGCGCGGGAGTAGCGGCGCGGGTCCGGCCGCCCCGCCCGATCGCTTTCGGCGCCCGCGCGCGCGCTCACGTCCGGCACGTCGTCGACGCTCACCGGCGGCACCGGCGCTGCCACCTGGCAGGGAAACGGGCTCGCATCAAATTCCGTGATCGCACGCGTACCGCTGCACCCGCGCGACAGGCACGCCCAGAACCGCTCCCGCCCGATCCCGAACGGCGTCACGGCGCCGATGCCCGTAATCGCGACCCGCGGCGTGCTCACGACCCTTCCTTCCGCTCGCGCATCTATCGCTCCTTCTCCTCGCATTCTTATACTATTCGGCGGCGATGGCCCGATTTCCGGACGTGGCGCACCGAGGCCCAGCCAGGGCGTGGCTGCTCATCGCGTGGCTCGGCGGGGCCGCCTTTGTCGTCTCGCTGGCGCTCTTCCTCTATTGCTATGCCGTCACGTTCGGCACCGCGGAGAGCCATCTCGTCGGTGTCCCCGCCTTACTTGATACGGCGATGTTTACGATCTTCGCCCTCCATCACTCCCTCTTCGCGCGAACCGGCGTCAAAAGGGTTATCGCGCGGGTCGTGCCCGTCTGGTTCGAACGGTCGCTGTTCACGTGGGTCGCCAGCGTCCTCTTCATCGTCGTCGTGCTCGCCTGGCAGCCCGTCGACGGCGTGATCTACCGCCTTTCGACCGGCTGGCGGTGGGTCGGATATGCCGCGCAAATCCTTGGCATTCTCCTCACGATCCGCGGTTCGTCGGCGATCGACGTCCTCGATCTCGCCGGCATCCGGCCTGTAATGGACGCACGCCGGCGTGCGGAACCGCGGCACGTGCCGCTCGAAACACGCGGCGTTTACGGCCTCGTGCGCCACCCGCTCTACTTCGGCTGGGCGCTTTTCGTCTTCGGCGCACCCCTGATGACCGGCACGCGCGCCGTATTCGCCGTCGTCAGCACTCTCTATCTCGCAATCGCCATTCCGTTCGAGGAGCGGGCGCTCATCCAGGTGTTCGGCGACGCGTACCGGGG
>DATJFQ010000069.1:0-6318 GCA_035495555.1 Vicinamibacterales bacterium | reverse complement strand
GTACAGCGCCAACTGCTTTCGCAGGAACAAGTTTTCGGCTGCCAGCTCCGCCCGCGAGTGCACCGCCAGTAATCCGAAGCGCCCGATATCGACGAGAAGTCTCAGCGCCGTTTTGACGGTGGCGCGAAGCGCGGACTGGCTCATGCAGAGGGAGCGTACGCGATCATAGTGCCGACGTTCGTGTTGCTCGACAATCTGCTCATCGATTCACCGAATCAAGCGACATTTAGCGTTCGGACGTGATTTTTGCGGAGCACAGGTCCAGATAGAGTCCGCGAACCATCGACGAAGTTGCGCGATCCTTGACGCTTGCACGGGCGTCATGCGCGCACGATCAGCCGGCTCTTCTTCAGGCAGGCTCGGCGCCCGCGACCAGATGATCCGGGCGGCGAAGGCGCCCCATCCGCTGGAAATCGTTGACAAAGAGCGGAAATAACTGCCAACAGGTATTGTCGGCGTGGTATCTATCTGCCACGCTGTGTGGCGCCCGGGTCCCGTCCCGGCAGGGGAGGCGTCTCCCTTGCCGACGATCCTCGGTCCTCTCGGGTGGCCGCCAAGGCCGCAGTCAGCACGAGAAGGAAGGCGGGGACACGCGTGCCGCCAGCCATGATGTTTCGCAATACACAGGCCCGCCTGCGGGTGGCAGCGTCGCTGATCGTCACCGCTTGCGTCATCACGTCCCCGTGGGGCGTCACCGTCGCGGCGGGCCCGCAGTTTACGCCGCCCACCACCCTCGCGGGCGCGGCGGCCGTCCATCGTGCGACGCTCGATCGGTACTGCGTTACCTGTCACAACGCGCGGGCGAAAACGGCGGGCCTGTTGCTCGACGGGATGAACCTCGACGCCGTACCGGACCACGCCGAAGTGTGGGAGAAGGTCGCCAAAAAGCTGCGTGCCGGGACGATGCCGCCGCAGGGCGCACCGCAGCCCGACGAGGCGGCACGGACGTCGCTCGCCGACTGGCTGGAGACGACCATCGATGTGGCGAGCGCGGCGCGGCCGAATCCGGGACGTCCGGCCCTCCATCGTCTCAATCGCGCCGAGTACCAGAACGCGATTCGCGATCTGCTCGCGCTCGACGTCGACGCGACGTCGCTGCTGCCGGCCGACGATTCGAGCTACGGCTTCGATAACGTCGCTGACGTTCTGGGCGTCTCACCGATTCTGCTCGAGCGGTACATGGGCGCGGCCGAGCGGATCAGCGCGCTCGCCATCGGCGATCCGGCCATCGCTCCCACCGACACGACTTATCGCGTGCGTTTCGATCTGACGCAGACGGGTCACATCGAGGGCCTGCCCCTGGGCACCCGCGGCGGAACGCTGATCCGCGAGACGTTCCCGCTCGACGCCGAGTACGTGATCAAGCCGAAGCTGTGGCGCACCAACGTGGGATTCATCCGTGGGCTCGCGTATCCGCACCAGGTCGAGATCACGGTCGATGGGCAGCGCGTGCACCTCGTCACCGTTGGCACGGCGGAGGATTTCGCCACCTCGCTGATGGGACCGCAGAACGCGGTGCAGATCATCGAGGAGCGGTTGCAGGTGCGGGTGCCGATCAAGGCGGGGCCGCGCACCATCGGCGTCGCGTTCGTCGAAAAGACGGAAGCGCTGTCGCCGACGCTGTTGCGCCCGTATCTCTCGACGCTCGACCCGGTGGACTCGGAGGGCGTGCCGCAGCTCGAGGCGGTGACGATCAGCGGTCCATTCGCAGCGACCGGCCCCGGCGACACGCCGAGCCGCCGCCGGATCTTCAGCTGCCGGCCCGGCGTCGGAAGTGCGCACGGCGCCGCACCGGTGCGGGCGGGTAGCGACACGGCGTGCGCCACGCAGATTCTTTCCGGTCTCGCCCGCCTCGCGTACCGCCGTCCTGTCAGCGATGCGGACGTGCGGCCGCTCGTTGCTTTCTATGAAACCGGCCGCCAGAAGGGCACCTTCGACGCCGGCATCCAGCTGGCGCTCGAGCGCATGCTGGCGGATCCGCAGTTCGTGTTCCGGGCCGAGCGCGATCCGGCGGACCGGCCGCCCGGCGCAGCGTTCCGTGTGAGCGATCTCGAGCTGGCGTCACGCCTCTCCTTCTTCCTGTGGAGCAGCATTCCAGACGAGCCGCTGCTGTCAGCGGCGAGTCGCGGAAAGCTGCGCGCACCGGCGGTGCTCGAGCAGCAGGTGACGCGCATGCTGCGCGATCCGCGCGCAGGAGCGCTCGTCAGCAACTTCGCCGGGCAGTGGCTCTATCTGCGCAACCTCAAGAACGTCGTGCCCAGCAAGGATCAGTTCCCCGAGTTCGATGACAACCTGCGGCAAGCGTTTCAGCGCGAAACCGAGATGCTCGTCGAGACCGTCATGCACGACGACCGCAGCGTGCTCGACCTGCTGACCGCTGACTACACGTTCGTGAACGAACGGCTCGCCCGGCATTACGGCATCCCGAACGTGTACGGCAGCCAGTTCCGCCGCGTTCCGGTCGTCGATGAGGCACGCCGCGGCCTGCTCGGCCACGGCAGCATTCTGACGGTGACGTCGCAGGCGAACCGGACGTCGCCCGTGTTGCGCGGCAAGTGGATTCTCGACAACTTGCTGGGTACGCCGCCGCCGCCGCCCCCGGCGGACGTGCCGCCGCTCAAGGACAACGCCGCGCGCGAGCGGCCGCTCACCATGCGCGAGCAGATGGAAGAACACCGGGCGAACCCCGCGTGCGCCGCCTGCCACAAGCTGATGGACCCGCTCGGCTTCGCGCTCGAGAACTTCGACGCGATTGGCGCCTGGCGCACCAACGATGCGCGGAGCCCGATCGATCCCTCCTCACAACTCGCCGACGGCACGAAGGTGGACGGTCCCGTCGCGCTCCGGCAGGCGCTGCTCCGCCGGCCGGAGGCCTTCGTCGGGACGATGACCGAGAAGTTGCTCACCTACGCGCTGGGCCGCGGCCTCGAGTACTACGACCGGCCCGCGGTGCGCGCGATCGTCAGCAGCGCGGGGCGCGACCGCTATCGCTTCTCGTCGCTCGTCATGGGCATCGTCACCAGCGTTCCGTTTCAGATGCGAACCAAACCGGCAGCGGAGCCGGTTGCGCGCGCGGCTCGATAGTGAACAGGAGAAGCTGAATGTTCATCACGAAGATGTCGCTGCCCCGCCGCACGTTCCTCCGCGGCATGGGTGTCACCGTGGCGCTGCCGCTCCTCGAAGCGATGGTCCCGGCGCTGACCGCCACCGCGCAGACGGCCGCCAATCCGGTGCGGCGCTTCGGCGCCGTGTATCTCCCACACGGCAAGATCCTCGATCAGTGGACGCCGGCGGCCGATGGACGCGGGTTCGAGTTCACGCCGATCCTCAAACCGCTCGAGGCGTTCCGCGATCACGTGTGCGTGGTCAGCGGTTTCGATGGACCGAAGGATCCGGCGGCGGGAGGGCACGCGACGGCGCCTGCCATGTGGCTGACGGGCGCCTCACCCAAGAAGACGGAAGGGGTGGACGTACGGAACGAGGTGACGATCGATCAGATCATCGCGAAGACGATCGGTCAAACCACACCGTTTCCGTCCCTCGAGCTCGCCACCGAAGACTTCACCGGGTTCATCGGCGCGTGCGACGTCGGGTACAGCTGCACGTACATGAACACGATCGCGTGGGCCGCGCCGACGGTGCCGCTGCCCATGGAGATCAACCCGCGCGTCGTGTTCGAACGCCTGTTCGGCGGCACCGGCACGCTCGAGCAGCGGATGGAGCGGATGCGCACGCGGCGCAGCATCCTCGACTCGGTGTCGGAGTCGGCCGAACGGCTGCAGCGGGGGCTCGGCGCGAGAGATCGGACGCGCATGAGCGAGTACCTCGACGACCTGCGCGAAATCGAGCGCCGGATCGAGCGCGCCACGCACACGGCGGCCACCGACCTGGCCGTTCCCGCGGCGCCGATTGGCGTCCCCGATGCGTTCGAAGAGCACGTCGCGTTGATGTTTGATCTGATGGCGGTGGCCTACCAGGCCGATCTGACGCGTGTCTTCACGTTCATGATGGCCCGCGATCTCCACAACCGCACGTATCCACAGGTCGGCGTCGACGAACCGCACCACGGCTTGTCGCACCACCAGAACAAGGCGGACAAGATCGCGCGCTTCGCCAAAATCAACACGTACCACGTCGGCCTGTTCGCCAAGTTCCTGGCCAGGCTGAAAGCGACGCCCGACGGCGACGGCTCGGTGCTCGATCACTCGGTGATCCTCTACGGCAGCGGCATGGGCAACGCCAACGTGCACAGCCACGTGGCGCTGCCCTATCTGGTCGCGGGGACCGGCGCGGGCGCGATTCAGGGCGGCCGGCACATCAGGGCGCAGAACCACGAACCGAGCGGCAATGTGCTGCTGAGCGTCCTCGACAAGTTCGGCGTCGCGCAGGGTCGTGTCGGACTCAGCACGGGGCGCGTGGATCTGTAGCGGCGTTTCAGGGAGGCAAGCCGTGATCGAAAAACGAATGGGTGTCGCCTGCGCGGCGGTGATGCTGCTGTCGGTCGGAGCGGCCGGCGCGAGCGATACGCGCGTAGTGCAGGCTGTTCGCAACCACGATCGCGCCGCCCTCCGCGTGCTGATGCAGGGCAAGGCCGACGTGAATGCACCCGACGTGGACGGAACGACCGCATTGCACTGGGCCGTGCGCGCGGACGATCCCGATATGGTGGCGCAGTTGATCCGGGCCGGCGCGAAGGCGAGCGCGGCGAACCGCTACGGTGTGACGCCGTTGTCGCTGGCCGCCGGCATCGGCAATCCGGCGGTAGTCAAAGCGCTGCTCGATGCAGGCGCCGATGCGCGGGTCGCGGGACCTGAAGGCGAGACTGTGCTGATGATCGCGGCCCGCACCGGTCGCGTCGACGCGGTGCGCATGCTGCTGGCCCACGGCGCCGACGTCAACGCCACCGAACGATGGTACGGGCAGACAGCGCTCATGTGGGCCGCCGCGGAAAATCATGCGGCCGTCGTGCAGGCCCTCGTGGCAGCCGGCGCCACGATCGACGCGCGGTCGAACGTGATCGGACCGCCCAAGCGCGAGATCTCGGATTTCCGCACGGACAAAAACGGGTTGGCGCTGCAGACGCTGTTGACGACCTTTCCCAAGCAGGGGTTGACGCCCCTGCTGTTTGCGGCGCGGCAAGGCGCACTCGATGCGGTCCGCCTACTCGCTGACGCGGGCGCCGATCTGAACCTCGGCGATCCCGACGGCATCACACCGCTCATCCTCGCGATCCGCAACGGCCACTACGACGTCGGGGCCGCGCTCGTCGAGAAGGGCGCGAACGTGAACGCCGCAGATAACGCGGGCAGAACGCCGCTGTACATGACGGTGGACATGCACTCCCTCGACTGGATTCAGAATCGGCCGGCGCCGCAGCCCTCTGGAAAGCTGGATAGTCTGGATCTGGCGAAGGTGCTGCTCGACCACGGCGCGAACCCGAACCTGCCGCTCAAAGGGGCACCACCAGGATGGAAGGGCGACGCCGTGGCCGCGCAGAACACGTTCGGCGGCGTGTTGTCGGCCGGCACGACGCCGTTCCTTCGCGCTGCCAAGAACGCCGACCAGGAGGCCCTGCGCCTGCTGCTCGACAAGGGGGCGGATCCCGCGCTCACGACACGGACCCACATCGCGCCGCTGATGGCGCTCGTCGGCGGGCTCGGACGGAAGTACGGCGCCGATCTGCAGGTGAGCCCCGAGGAAGAGAAGAACGCGAAGGAGGCGCTGGCCCTGCTCCTCGAACGAGGAGCAGACATCAACGCCGCCAATGACGCCGGGCAGACCGCGCTGCACGCCGCCGCCATGCTCGGCGCCAACGGCATCGTCCGGTTCCTCGTGGAACGCGGCGCACGACTGGACGCCAAGAACGCCCAGGGCCGTACGCCGCGCGACGAGGCGCTTCGCGGTCTTCCCAACGTCGACGGGGCGCTCAACGATCCGCACACTGACACGGCTGCGCTGCTCGCGGAGCTGATGGAGAAACGCGGCCTGCAGGTAACCACGGCGGCCCCCGTGCGCACGGTGGAAACCGCACCATAATCGATGAGCGCGCGCGGGCCAGCTGTTGCGATCGGCATCGCCGTCGCGCTCGCCGCGGCCGCGGCAGGCTCCGTCCGCGCACAGGAGAGGACGCTTCGGGACGGCGTCTATTCGGCGGAACAGGCCGTGCGCGGCAAGACCCGCTACGCCAGCGCGTGCGCCGCGTGTCACCTGGCCGATCTGACGGGAACGCTCGCGGGTGACGCCGGTGCGCCGCCGCTCCGCGGTGAGGCGTTCGTTTCGTTCATCGAAGGCTGGGATGCGCGCCGCCTGTTCGAGTAC
>DATJFQ010000068.1:0-75926 GCA_035495555.1 Vicinamibacterales bacterium | reverse complement strand
AGATATCCGGAGTTCTGCGCGTCGCTCGCGAAGATAGGCAGCTTCCTCGCCGGGCTGCTCGACATGACGCCTCCGTCGATCGATGCCCCCTCGAAGGGGGAGCTCTGGGAGCTTCTGAAGACAGGCCGGAAGTTCCGATCGCTCGGCCGCCGCGACAGCTTCGCCCTCTTACGCTGGGGCCCGATGGCAGTCGCCGATCTCGTCGCCGAGTGGTTCGAGACCGATCTTCTGCGCGCCGCTATCGCGGCCCCCGGGATTTTCGGCACGTTCATGGGCCCATGGTCGGCCGGCACCGGTGCCGTGCTGCTGCTCGCGGCCGCCAACGATCCGCAGCCGGGTGGCACGAGCGTTACTGCGGTCGGCGGACCAGGATCGGTGACGCACGCCATGGCCGAAGCGGCGCGTGAGGCGGGTGCGGAAATTCGCACCGGTGTGGACGTCGCTCGCATCAATGTGCGCGACGGCGTCGTCCGCGGCGTGGCGCTGGCCGACGGAACCGAGATCGAGTCGAACAGGGTGATCTCCGGAGTGGATCCGAGACGGACGTTCCTCGGCCTCGTCGATGCGATCGAGCTCGAACCGGGATTCCTCACGCGGATCCGGAACTACCGCGTTCCCGGAACGGCGGCCAAGGTGAACTTCGCGCTGTCCGCGCTGCCGGGTTTCACGGCCCTCGCGGGCGGTAACGCCGCGGCCGCTCTTGGCGGCCGCGTGCACATCGGTCCCGGCATCGACTATCTCGAACGTGCGTTCGACGCGTCGAAATACGGCGAGATCTCACCGCACCCCTACCTCGACGTGTCTTTCCCAACGCTTGCGGATCCATCGCTCGCGCCGGCGGGCCGCCACGTCATGTCGGTGTACATGCAATACGCACCGTTCACGTTGCGCGGCGGCGCAGCGTGGGAATCCCAACGTGGCGCACTCGCCTCGCTGGTGCTGAGGACCCTCGAGAGTCATGCGCCCGGCGTGACAACGCTGGTCGAACACCAGCAGGTCATCACACCGGCGGATCTCGAGCACACGTTCGGGCTGACAGGTGGCCATATCTTTCACGGTGAACTGGCACTCGATCAGTTGTTCACGATGCGGCCGACGCTGGGTTGGCCGCAATACGCAACGCCGGTTCGGAATCTTTACCTGTGCGGCTCGGGCACACATCCGGGAAACGGCCTGACCGGGGGGTCTGGCCAGAACGCCGCGAGAGAAATCCTGAAAAGCTGGTGAGCAGGCAAATCCTCGAGGCGACCGAGAAGGAATCACGCGAAATCCTCACGTAAATTGCTGGATTAAACGCGGAGCGACCGGCTCGGGTCTAATTCGACAGGCTCCGAAGAGGTCACTGTATGAGGTCACGGCCGGCGTTCCGGCGTCTCGCGCCCACCATCCTGCTCGCCGCGGTCGCCGCGGCCCCGCTCGCGGCGAACAAGTCGAAGTCGGCGGTTCCCGCCAGCCCGGACGACAAAACCATCGTTCACGTGCTCAACCGGATCGGCTTCGGTGCACGGCCCGGCGACATCGACCGCGTGCGCCAAATGGGCCTCCAGACGTACATCGATCAGCAACTGCACCCCGAGAAGATCGCGGACAGCGCCCTGGCCGCGCACCTCGAGGGCTTTGAAACGCTGGACAAGTCCTCGCGGACCATCGCGGAGAACTACTTCGAACCGGCCGTCCGCGCGCGACAGCAGGCGAAGGCGTCGAGCGGAGCGGCCAACCCGGACGACGGGAAGCCGATGCGGACGCCGGAGCAGATGGCGGCGCTGCAGAAGCAACGGCAGGTCGTCCAGGAACTGAGCGAGCAGAAGATTCTGCGCGCCGCGTACAGCGACCGCCAGCTCGAAGAAGTGATGACGGACTTCTGGTTCAATCACTTCAACGTCTTCGCGGGCAAGGGGGCGACGCCGATCTACCTCACCGAGTACGAGCGGGAGGTCATCCGCCCGCATGCGCTCGGGAAGTTCCGCGATCTGCTCGGCGCAACCGCCAAGAGCCCGGCGATGCTCTTCTATCTGGACAACTGGCAGAGCGCGGATCCGCATGCTGCCGACGCGCAGGAACTGATGCGCGGGCGCGTCGCGATGCGCCGCCAGATGAATCCTCGCCGGCCCGGAATTTTCTTCCCGCCGCAGCAGATGCCCGCCAACACGCAGCAGCCGCGGCAGAAGCGCGGGTTGAACGAGAACTACGGCCGCGAGCTGATGGAGCTGCACACGCTCGGCGTCGACGGCGGCTACACGCAGCAGGACGTCATCGAGGTGGCGCGCTGCTTCACCGGCTGGACGATCCGGCAGCCGCGCCAGGGCGGCGGGTTCGTGTTCGAGCCGCGAATTCACGACAACGGCAAGAAACTCGTGCTCGGACACGTGATCGCCGGTGGCGGTGAGCACGATGGCGAGGCCGTGCTCGATATCCTCGCTCGCCATCCATCGACGGCACGGTTCATTTCGACGAAGCTGGTTCGCCGATTCGTTTCCGACAACCCGCCGCAGTCCCTCGTCGACCGCGCAGCGGCGCGCTTCCGCGAGACGGACGGCGACATCCGGGAAGTCGTGCGGACGATCATCACCTCGCCGGAGTTCTTCGCCGTCACTTCGTATCGCGCGAAAGTGAAAACGCCGTTCGAGTTCGTCGTCTCGACGCTTCGGGCCACCGGCAGCGACGTGCAGAACGCGACGCCAATCGCGCTTGCAATCCGTCAGCTTGGTGAACCGCTCTACATGTGCCAGCCGCCGACCGGATACGCGGACAAGGCCGAAGCGTGGGTCAACACCGGCTCGCTGCTCAACCGCATGAACTTTGCCCTGGCGGTCGTCGGCGGCCGAATGCGCGGCACCCAGCCGGCCGGACTGACGCTGGGCTCGACGACGGCCGCCCGCGATCAGCTCGTCGACGGTGTGCTGGCCGGAGACGTTTCAGCGACGACCTCGCAGACGATTGCGAAGGCGCAGGACGCTCGACAGGCCGCGGCCTTGATCCTCGGTTCGCCGGAGTTTCAGCGGAGATAAGCCCATGATCTCGCGACGCGTATTCATGAAGAACGGCGGCATGGCGCTCGTGAGCCTGGGCTTCGTGCCGCAGTTCCTGTCCAGAACGATCGAGGCCGCGTCGCCTGCGCGGCGCAAGGTGCTCATTGCGATTTTCCAGCGCGGCGCCGTCGATGGCCTGAACATGATCGTGCCGTTCGGCGAACGGGCCTACTATGCGTCCCGCCCGAGCATCGCGATCGCGCGGCCCAACGATCCCGAAGGCGCGGTCGATCTGGATGGATTCTTCGGTCTTCATCCGAGGATGGCGGCGCTCAAGCCGCTGTGGGACTCGCGACAGCTTGCGATCGTCCACGCGTGCGGCTCCCCGGACGGAACCCGTTCCCACTTCGATGCGCAGGATTACATGGAGACGGCCACGCCCGGCGTCAAGAGCACGGAAGACGGCTGGCTGAACCGGTACCTGCACGCGAAGGAGCACGCGAACGCCACACCGTTCCGCGCGGTCGCGCTCGCGGCGCAGCTGCCTCGATCCCTTCAGGGAACGGAGCCGGCGCTCGCGATGAATCAAATCGCTCAGTTCGGCATCCGTGCCGGCCAGAGCACCGACGCGGTCCAGTCATCGTTCGAGTCCGAATATGCGGCTGCCGCCGACCAGGTCCTGAACCGGACCGGCGGCGAAGCGTTCGACGCGATGCGGATGCTGAAATCCGCGGATCCAGCCAGGTATCAGCCCGAGAACGGCGCCGATTATCCTCGATCCGCGTTCGGAGACGCGCTGCGCCAGATTGCGCAGCTCGTCAAGGCGAACGTCGGCCTCGAGGTCGCCTTCGCTGAAGCGGGCGGATGGGACACACACGTGAATCAAGGTTCGAACGCCGGCCAGCTCGCGGGTCGGCTCGACGACTTCTCGCGCTCGATTGCCGCGCTCGCCCGTGATCTCGGTGATGGCATGGACGACGTGGTGATTGTGACGATGAGCGAGTTCGGGCGGGCAGTGACCGAGAACGGCAATCGAGGCACGGATCACGGCCACGGGAACGCCATGATGATCATCGGCGGCGGCAACATCCGCGGGGGGCGCGTCTACGGCCGCTGGCCGGGGCTCGAGCCCGAACAGCGCTACGAGGGACGTGACCTGGCCGTGACCACGGATTTCCGCGCCGTCTTCAGCGACATCGTGCGCGGGCACCTCGGCGTACGCGACACGCGACAAGTCTTCCCCGGCTTCACGCCCGGCCAGC
Source organism: Vicinamibacterales bacterium (assembly GCA_035495555.1). Taxonomy (GTDB): domain Bacteria; phylum Acidobacteriota; class Vicinamibacteria; order Vicinamibacterales; family 2-12-FULL-66-21; genus DATJFQ01. The sequence goes on along the minus strand of DATJFQ010000068.1, from coordinate 71,695 downwards.
CGCTCGGCTTCGTGGCCGTCTGAACGCCGCCGCGGCGAGAGCGCAGCCACACGGCGGCGGTGTAGCGCGCAGCTCGCAGTTGCGCGTACCATCTAGGCGTCATGCGCCTCAGCGACCTGCCGACGCCGGCCGTTCTGCTTGAATCGTCGCGCCTCGTACGGAATCTCGACCGCATGCAGCAGGCGGCGGCCGCGCACGGCCGGCGGCTGCGCCCTCATGCAAAGACGCACAAATCACCCTTCATCGCCGCGATGCAGATCGAACGCGGCGCGGTGGGCATCTGCTGCGCCAAACTCGGTGAGGCGGAGGTATTCGCCGATGCGGGCATCGAGGACATCCGACTCCCGTACCCGCTGCATCCCGTGAACGCGGACCGCCTGTTCGCCCTCGCCGGCCGCGTGGCGCTGTCGTTCATCGTCGACGACCTCGCGATTGCGCAGGCATGGTCGGACGTCGCCTGCCGGAAGGGACGAACGCTCGACGTGCTCGTGAAGGTCGACGTCGGGTTTCACCGCTGCGGGATCGACCCCGCGTCCGCCGATGCGGCATCGGTGGTACGCAGCATCGCGGAGCTTCCCGGGATTCGGTTTCATGGACTGCTCAGCCACGCGGGGCACGCGTACTCGGCCACCTGCGATGCGGAACTGAAGTCGATCGCCGCAACCGAGGCGGAACTGCTGCGCGACCTCGCGTGCCGGTCGGGCGTGGACTGCAGGGAGATCAGTGTGGGCGCGACGCCGACCGCCCGGTTTTCTTTGAATGAGAACGGCGTGACCGAGATCCGCCCGGGAAACTACGCCTACTTCGATCGTACGCAGGTCGGGCTTGGTGCCGCGGATTTCGCCGACTGCGCGCTGACGGTGCTCGCGCGCGTGGTCAGCCATCCGGCTCCCGAGCGACTCGTCTTCGACAGCGGATCGAAGACGTTAACCAGCGACGGCGCCCGCGGCTTCGCTTCGAGCGGCGGATATGGGGTGGTGCTCCAGGCACTGGAGGGCACGATGATCGCCGCCGATCTGCTCGTCGAGCGCTTATCCGAGGAACACGCGACGGTCCGCGCGACGTCTGGCGGGACCCGGCTGCAGACAGGCGATCTCGTCCGGATCATTCCCAATCATTCCTGCGTCGTCTCGAATCTGGTAGACAATGTCTGGCTCGTCGACGGCGACCAGGTGATCGAGCAGCTTCCCGTGGCAGCGCGCGGCAAGATCACGTAGAATCAAAGCCTTCATGGCGAAGGAACTGCCAGGCGAAGCGCTCGGCCTCGTCGAAACCCGCGGGCTCGTGGGCATGATCGAAGCGGCTGACGCAATGGTGAAAACCGCGAACGTCCTGTTCGTCGGCTGGCAGAAGGTGGATGCGGGGCTCGTCACCGCGATCGTGCGCGGCGACGTCGCATCCGTCAAAGCCGCTACGGATGCGGGCGCCGCTGCCGCGCGGAAAGTCGGGGAGCTGATTGGGGTTCACGTGATCCCGCGCCCGGCGGACGGCCTCGATAAAATCTTTCCGATCGGCTGAACCCCCAACACATAATCGCAAAATCCTCCGGCTGCCTCGATCCGTTGCCTGTCGAGCTGCGTCTAAACGGGCATGTTTCGAACGTGCTCGCTGTTCTGCCTTTTCCTTTCCGTCGCTCTGACCAAGATGGCGCGTCACTGAACACTGTCGCCGCGCCAGCAATCTCAGGACAGGAAACGGATCGCGAGGCGGTCAGCCGTCCGTGCGCCTTCCACGTCATTCTGAGTCAGACCGCCTTCACTGTGCGTTGAATACCTGAGCGTCACCCGTTTGTAGTCGATGGTCAGTTCCGGGTGGTGGTCTGCCGCTTCGGCATCGAACGCCAGGCGGGTCGCGAAGGCGATCGCGTCGGGGAAGGAGGCGAACGTGAACTGCCGCGTGATGGCCTCTCCTTCCCGCGTCCATCCGGTCAATTCGCGCAGCGCCTGGCCAATCTCATCTTCAGACAGCCGTTTCGGTCGCATCCCGGAAGCATAACCGGAACGGGCGGGAATAGCCGCTCGTCTAACGGTGTTAGCATATTGAACGGTGTTCAGCGGAGCCTTTGGTTGTGAGAATTCCCGGCGCGCTCACTGCAACAGATCTCACCAGTAACCAACAGAAAACAAAACACTTGGGCGTAAGAGAACGACACGATCGGGAACGCGAAAGCGTCAGCCGCAGCATTCTGGACGCGGCCCGCGAGCTCTTCGTTACGGAAGGCTACCAGCACGTCTCCCTCAGGAAGATCGCGGAGAGAATCGAATACAGCCCCGCCGCGATTTACGGCTATTTCGCCAGTAAGGACGACATCTTCTTCGCGCTGGCTGAAGAGGGGTTCCGCCTGCTGTTCATGAAGGCAAGCGATGACACCGACGGTCACGGCGACCCCGTCGACGATCTCCGCCGCATGTTCTGGCACTACTACGAATTCAGCAAGAGCCATCCGGAGTACTTCGCGCTGATGTTTCTCGACCGCACGGTGCCGCGGATCAGCCGCGACTGGGAGCGCTTCGGGTTCATCGGCGAGATGAAGCACGGCATGGTGGTCCGGATACAGAGCGCGATCGACCGCGGCGCCCTGCCCGAGAACACGTCGCCCTTCACCGTGTTCCGCATTCTCCTGACCGCTATCCACGGTGCCGCCGCGCTCCGCTTGTGCGATCGGCTCGGTCAGGGCGAAGACGGCGACGCGCTTGCGCACGCCATGCTCGACACCGCCATACAGGGCCTGAAAGCCGGAGCCGCCACCGGCCTGGTACTCGCGCCCTGCCCCGCAGACCCCCAGGACTAATTCTTCTTTATCGAGGATAGATCGTCATGCTTCGTCAGTTGCGCTTTGTCGTCTTTCTCACCGCGGCCGGTGCTGTTGGCATGTCCGGTGCCGCCTGCGTCGGCGAGACCGCGAACGCTGCGGCCGCAACGACCGCGCCGGCACCAATCGCGATTCGGACGGTGACAGCCGCGCCTCAGCCCATCGATCGTTTTGTTCGTGTGACCGGCTCGCTCGCCGCAGACGAGCAGGCCGACGTCGCGGCGGAAGCGGCGGGCCGCGTGGTGTTGACGCCGGTTGAGCGCGGCACGCGCGTCGCCACGGGCACGCCACTCGCGCGGATTTCCGCCACTGAGGCCGACGCCTCGCTGCGTGAAGCTGAAGCCAACGCGGCCCAGATCGAAGCGCGCCTGGGACTCGCCGCCGGGCAGCCGTTCGACCCCGCGCGTGTCCCGGAGGTCCTCACCGCGAAGGCCAGCCTCGATTGGGCCCAGGCCGACTTCAATCGGATCAAGTCGCTGCTCGATCAGAGAGTGGTCTCGCAGGCGGAGTACGACCAGAAGCTGACGGCGGTCCGCGCCGCGGAGCAGCAGTATCAGACCGCTCTGAACGGGGCGCAGCAGTCCTACCGATCCCTCCAGGCCGCTCGCGCCCGGGTCGATCTGGCGAAGAAGTCCGCCGCCGACACGGTCGTCCGGGCACCGTTCTCCGGCATCGTCGCCGAACGCCTGGTGAGCGTCGGCGATTACGTCACGAAGGGCACCAGGATCGCGACCGTCGTGCAGATCAATCCTCTTCGTGTCCAGCTCACGGTTCCCGAACAGTACCTCGCGCAGGTATCCGAAGGTCAGGCGGTGCGGTTGACAGTCGACGCGTATCCCAACGAAGTCTTCGCCGCGCGCGTGCGGTTCGTTTCACCGGCGCTCAAGTCCGACCAGCGGGCCCTCACCGTTGAAGCGATCGCACCGAACGCCGACGGCCGGTTGAAACCCGGCCTGTTTGCGACCGCGCTCCTTCAGCAGCCGCATCCCGCGTCGGCGCTCCTCGTTCCGGAATCTGCCATCGAAACCGTCGCCGGAACCGCGCGCGTCTTCGTGGTCAACGGCGACACCGTCGAGGAGCGGATCGTGACGACCGGCGAGAAGGTCGCCGATCGTATCGAGATTGCCAGCGGCGTAAAAGCCGGCGAGCGCGTGGCCTCGAATCCGCGAGGGAAGCTCACGGACGGCGCGCGCGTGCAGATTGAAGGTTGAGGCACGTCCATGCAGTGGCTCGCATCCATTTCCGTCAAGCGGCCGGTCTTCGCGACGGTCCTCATTCTTGCCCTGACCGTGGTGGGCGCATTCGCGTTCACGCGGCTCGGGCTCGATCAATTCCCGAAGGTCGACTTCCCGACCATCGTCGTGACAACGACGATGCCCGGCGCGGCGCCAGAGGAAGTCGAAACCGAGATCTCGGACAAGATCGAGGAAGCCGTAAACACCGTCAGCGGCATCGACGAGCTTCGGTCGACGTCTTCTGAAGGCGTGTCGACCGTGATCGTGTCGTTCCTCCTCGAGAAGGACGCGGACATTGCCGCCCAGGAAGTACGCGACCGCGTCAATCGCGTCATCCCGCTCCTGCCGAAGACCGTCGATCAGCCGACCGTCGAGAAATTCGACCCTGATGCGGCTCCCGTCCTGACGCTTGCGGTGTCGGCCAGCAAGCCGATCCGCGACATCACCGAGTACGCCGACAAGACGCTCCGCCGGCAGCTCGAGAGCGTCAACGGCGTCGGGCAGGTCCTCGTCGTCGGTGGCCGGCAGCGGCAGGTGAACGTCGTGCTCGATGCGGCGCGCCTCCAGGCCTACAACCTCACCGTCACGGATGTTTCGCGTGCGCTCCAGGCGCAGAACGCCGAGGTCCCGGGCGGCCGGGTGGAAGCCGGCCCCGAAGCCATGACGCTTCGTACGCGCGGTCGCGTGCAATCGGTCGCGGAATTCGGCGACGTCGTCGTAAAGCAGCGCGACGGTCATCCGATCCTGCTTCGCGACGTCGCCACGATCGAGGACGGCATGGCCGAGCCGCTGACGAAGGCAAACATCAGCGGGGACGCGACCGTGCTGCTCACCATCAGGCGGCAGTCCGGCACGAACACGGTCGAAGTCGTGCAATCGATCAAAGATCGGCTGGCCGATCTCGAGGCGGTCAGGCCGCCCGGGTACCACATCCGCGTCGTCCGCGATCAGTCGGAGTTCATCAAGGCGTCGATCGACACCGTCGAAGAGCACCTCGTGCTGGGCTCTGCGCTCGCAGCGCTCGTCGTGCTCTTCTTTCTGTGGAACTGGCGGTCGACGCTCATCGCGGCTATCGCCATCCCGACATCGATCGTCGCGACCTTCGGCCTGATCTGGTACGAAGGGTTCACACTGAACTCCATGACGATGCTCGCACTCACGCTTGCCGTCGGCATCGTGATCGACGACGCGATCGTGGTGCTCGAGAACATTTATCGATTCGTCGAAGAGAAACACATGCCGCCGTTCCAGGCGGCGATCGAAGCGACTCGTGAAATCGGCCTCGCCGTCCTCGCGACGACGCTTTCACTCGTGGCGATTTTCGTGCCGGTCGGCTTCATGGGAGGGATCGTCGGACGGTTCATGAAGAGCTTCGGCCTGACGATGTCGTTCGCAATCCTCGTGTCGCTCCTCGTGAGCTTCACGCTCACCCCGATGCTGTCGGCGCGATGGATCAAGGTCGCGCCGCAGAAGGACGGCGACGCGCGCGGGACGACGTCGAAGGACAGCCGCGTGTTTGCGGCCGTCGATCGCCGGTACTCGCGCGTTCTCTCGTGGGCGCTTGCGCACCGCGGCGTCGTCGCGGGGCTCGCGGTGCTCGTGCTCCTGAGCAGCGTGCCGCTCTTTGCGGTCGCGAAGAAGAATTTTCTGCCCAACGATGATCAGTCGCAGTTCGAAATCGGACTGCGCGCGCCAGAGGGCACGAGCCTCGATTCAACGGAAATCATCGCGAGCCGCATCGCGGCGAACGTTCGGCAGATACCGGACGTCGACTACACGCTCGTCACGGTCGCGGACGACCCGGCCCGGACCCAGAACGCGGGGACGATCTACGTGCGCCTGAAGCCGCTGTCGCAGCGGTCGCGCGATCAGTTCACGGTGATGAATCAGGTGCGGGACACGGTGCTGCCGAAATTTGCCCCGGCGCGGCTTCGAACCGGGGTCCGTCCGGTCGCGACGATCGGAGGCGGCGGCAATCAGAACGCGGACATCCAGTTCACGATCAGCGGACCCGACCTGAACAAGCTGCAGCAGTATGCGGACAGCGTCGCGGCAGCCGCGCGAAAGATGCCCGGCGTCGTGGACGTCGACACGTCGTTGAACGTCGGCAAGCCCGAGATCTCGGTTCATATCGACCGGCTCGAGGCGGCCGACCTGGGCGTGCAGATTTCCGACGCCGCAGAAACGTTACGATTGCTGGTCGGCGGCGATCAGGTCACCACTTACAACGAGAATGGAGAGCAGTACGAAGTGCACATCCGCGCGCTCGGCCAGCAGCGCGCGTCGGCGGGGTCCATCGGCGAGCTGACCGTTCCCTCGTCCAGCATCGGCAGCGTGCCGCTCCGGAGCGTTGCCGACCTGACGAACGGCACGGCCCCGAGCAACGTCGATCGGCTGAACCGCCAGCGGCAGGTCACCGTGTTCGCGGGACTGCTGCCCGGCGCCTCACAGACGCCCGCGATGGACGCCATGACGAAGACCGCCGACGCGCTCAACATGGGTCCGGGTTACAGTACGACGTTTGCAGGCCGATCCCGTGAGCTGGGACGGGCCGCGCAGAATTTCCTGATTGCGTTCGTCCTCTCGCTGGTGTTCATGTACTTGATCCTGGCGGCGCAGTTCGAATCGTGGCTGCACCCGATCACGATTCTCCTGTCGCTGCCGCTCACGCTGCCCTTCGCGCTGCTGTCGATCATCGTCGCGGGGCAATCGCTCAACATCTTTTCAGCATTGGGGTTGCTCGTGTTGTTTGGAGTCGTGAAGAAGAACTCGATCCTGCAGATCGATCACGCCAATCAGCTCAGGGAACGCGGCCTGGAACGCGACGCGGCGGTCCTTCAGGCGAGCCGCGATCGGCTGCGCCCGATTCTGATGACGACGTTCGCGTTCGTCGCCGGCATGATTCCGCTCGTGCTGTCGAGCGGAATCGGCGCCGGCACCAACCGCGCCATCGGGTTCGTCATCATCGGCGGACAGTCGCTCGTGTTGCTGCTGTCGCTCGTGGTCACACCGGTGACGTACTCGCTGCTCGACGACCTGTCGCAGGTCCGGCTGCGATTGTGGACGAGAGCGGGACGCGCGGCAGCGGCAACGGCTGGCGCGGTGCTGCTGGCGCTGGTGATCCCGGGGCGTGCTGATGCGCAGCCGCCGGCGGCGCCCGTGCCACAACCGGCGGCGCCTTCCGTGTCTGCCGCCCAACCGCCCACGTCCGCAGCAGCGGCCGACGTCGTCCAGCTCACGGCAGAACAGGCTGTGCAGATGGCCACCGCGAACAACCCGGATCTGGTCGCCGGCGGCTACGATCCGCGAATCGCGACCGAGCGCGTGGCGCAGGCGCGCGCGGCGTTTCTGCCAACGTTCGAAAGCAGCCTGCAGCGAAATGTGCAGCAGGCGCCTCCGACGAGCGTGTTCTTCGGCACGCAAGGCGTGCGCACTGATTTATGGTCCGGAGACGTCGGCTTCGCGCAGCGCCTGCCGTGGGGTGGCGGGAGCTACAACGTGCTCTGGAACTCGGCCCGGACGAACGCGAGCAGCACGCTGTCGAACTTCAACCCGTCTGTGACCGCGTCGGTGCAAGGGGTGCTGTCGCAGCCGCTGCTGCGCGATTTCAAGATCGATCCATTCCGGGCGCAAGTCACGACGGCCCAGCGAAGCAGCGAGATTGCCGACATCGGCCTGCAGGAACTCGCAACGACGGTGACGACCGCCGCCGAGCGCGCGTACTGGAATCTCGTCCTCGCCAACGCCGCCGTGGGCGTGCAGCAGCAGTCCCTCGACCTGTCGCTCGAACTCGAGCGGACGAATCGGGCCCGCGTCGACGTCGGGCAGTCGCCGCCGCTGGATCTCGTGTCGGCGCAGGCGGAAGTCGCGCAGCGGCGTGAAAACCTGATCGTCGCGCAGACGCAGGCTCGTCAGGCGGAGGATCAACTGCGGATTCTGATTCTCGACCCGGCACGGGCCGATTACTGGTCCGTACGCCTGCAGCCGGGTGACATCGTTCCGCCGGTCGGCCCTGTACCGGACGTCGACGCGGCCGTGCGCAATGCGTTGAACCAGCGAACGGATTTGCAGCGCACGAAGAAGCAGATCCAGATTGCCGACACGCAGGTCTCGCTCGCACACAATCAGGTGCTCCCGGATGTGCGGCTGAACGCCGAGTACCTCACGAACGGCCTGGGCGGCACGGAGCTGCTCAGGACAGGCGGCTTCCCGGGAACGGTCAGCCCTGGCCCGGCGACGGCATACGGGGACGTGCTGCGGCAGGTCTTCGCGTCCGACTATCCGACGTGGACGGTCGGGGTGACGGTCAGCTATCCGCTGGGGCACAGCGCCGATCAGGCCGCGCTCGTCCAGTCGCAGTTGTCGCGAGAGCAGTCGCTCGCCCGCCTGCGCAGCGCGGAACTCCACGTCGTCCGTGACGTGCGTCAGGCGGCGCTCGATCTCGATCAGAACCGGCAGCGCATCGACACCACCCGCGCCGCGCGGGAGCTGGAGGAACAGCGGCTCGATGCCGAGCAGAAGCGCTACGAAGTCGGGATGTCGACGAACTTCAACGTGATTCAGGCGCAGCGCGATCTCGCGGTCGCGCGCAACAACGAGCTGCAGGCGCAGCTCGATTATCAGCTCGCGCTCATCAACTTCGAGACGGTGCAGAAGGTTGGACCGGCATCGGGTACAGTGAACGGTGCGGCGACGGTATCGAGCGGCACCGTCATCATCCCGGCGACATCCGCAACAACGACGACGACCGGCGCCACCGTCAGCACCGGCGGAACGGCGACGACCGGCAGCACGTCCGGGGGAAGTGGCGGTGCGGGCGGCGCGTCGACGACGGGCGGAGGCGGCGGCGGCGGACTCTAGAGAGCGCGAAGCGTCCCTCCACAGCAAGACCCGGCGTCGCGCTCGCCGCACCCGCGGCGCCGTTTCGCGACGCTCCGATTCACCGAAAACGTCCCGGCGCGAGGGCCTGCAACGCCGGGTCTTCTTCAGCGGCGGTGATGAGGTCCGCCACCATCACCGCGGTGATCGGCGCGAGCAGCACGCCGTTTCGATAGTGTGCGGTGGCGTGCACGAGGCCGTCCACGTTGGCGTCCCTGCCGATGATCGGGAGATCATCAGGTGCGGCCGGCCGCAATCCCACGCGCGCTTCCAGAAACGCCGCGCCCCATCCGCCCGGGAGCAGTTCGCAGAACGCGTCGAGCAGATCGCGAACGCCGGCTGACGTTGCGCGCTCGTCGAAGCCGACGTCTTCGACCGTTGCGCCGACGAGCACCGTCCCGTCGAGTCGCGGGACGACGTAGCATTCCGGTCCCCAGATGATCGTGTCGAGCGGCGCCTCGTGCCAGCCGAGGTGCAGCAACTGTCCGCGCACCGGCCGGACGGGCACGGCTGCGGCGCCGTCGATCTCGATCGCGCTGCTCCAGGAGCCTGCCGCGAGCACGACGCGCTTCGCCGTCACTTCCCCCGTTGTCGTGTGGATGATGAAGCCGTCAGGCGTGCGGGTGATGCGCCGGGCGCGGGCTGCGTGAAACCGTGCGCCTCGCGTTTCCGCGGCGCGCGCGAGCGCGTGCGCGAGCTGGTGCGCGGCGACATAACCGTGCGTCGGTGTGAACAGCGCTCCGTCGAGGGCCCCGAGGGAGGGCTGCCGCGGTCGAACCGCGGCGGGTTCCATCCACGTTCGCGGCGGATTGGGAGCCACGGATGCGGCGGTGCGCAGTTCCGTCGCGTGCTGTGGATCGAGTGCGATTTCGAGCGTGCCGATGCGGCGGTATTCGACGTCGATGCCCGAGGCGCGGCGGATCCTGTCGATCCAGTCGTCGTACAGGGCGAGGCTGCGAACGCCGAGGTCGAGCAGCGGCCCGGGATCGTGCGCTTCGACGTACGGGGCCAGCATGCCCGCCGACGCCTGCGTGGCCCCGCCGCCCACCGGCCGATCGTCCAGGACCGTGCACGCCACTCCTCGCATCGTCAGTTCGTGTGCGATCGCGCACCCGATGATCCCTGCCCCGACGATGACCGCATCCACCGTTCGATCTTACCCGTCTCCCCCACCGCCTGCCTCCAGCGCCCCCGCCCCCCAAAAAAGGGGACAACCGCCATTTTTTGCGAAAAAAGGGGACAGCCTGCACATGGCATTTAGAGTTCCACAATGTCATAGACGCGCGGCCGGCCGCGACTGCGGATCACGTGCTGCAGCCCATGTTCAGCAACGACCTGAGCCCGCCACTCAGGACTTCCAATCGGAATCCCCTTCCGAATTCCGTCCTCGATTTGCTGGACCGAGTCGGCGGCGAGAGGCTCGTTCACGAATTTGCGCCATTCGACGGTCCGCTGAATGCGGGTCGGTTCCAGAGCCGGCCGCCCGCGCCGGCGAGCGAGCGGCGAAATGCTCGACCACTTGTAATCCTCCGCGCGACGGACGATGGCCGCGGCGACCGGGTTCGCTTCGATGTACCGCGCCACATTCAGGACGTCGGGCCCGTCCTCCACGAGCACGTTTCGATAGCGTCCTTGATAAATATGCCCGGGGCTGGCGGGTGGGTAGTGCTTCAGATATCGCTGAATGTGCAAATTCATCAGGAGCTGCATGTACGCGGAAAGATCACTTCCGCGATGGGGCCACAGCAGCAGATGGAAGTGATTGCGCATGATGCAGTAGGCGAGAATCCGCATCGGAACTCTGGCCGTCGCTTCGGCCATAAGTGCAAGGAACGCCGCGAAATCGGCGGCCTTATGAAAGATCGTTTCGCGGTGATCGCCGCGATTGATGACGTGCTGAACGAAGCCGTCTGGTGAGACGCGCGCGTGCCTGGGCATGCGCGTGATGGGGCAAACAGGATGCCGGGCGCGGACGAGGGGTAAGAGCCAACGCGAAGGCTGTCCCCTTTTTTTGCGAAAAAAGGCGGTTGTCCCCTTTTTTCGCAAATAAACGCGGTTGTCCCCTTTTTTTGTGTGTGGCTGGGGGAGGAGGCGCGCTACTCGAAGCGCGTGAGGGTCGCTTCGAGCGTGCGGGTGCGGCGGTCGGCCCGATGCCACTGGACGAGAATCGGGCTCTGGTAGCGGCCGTCCGCAATGACGCCGCGGCCGTCGTTCTCGCGCACGCGCAGGTTCACGGAGCGCTTCATCCGCAGGAACCGTCCCGCCGGAACAGCAATCGCACGCGCGAACAGACGCTCGAGCAGCGACTCCCGCAACCCGGTGAGATCGAGCACCTGGTTCATCGCGCGGACCATGTCGTACTTCGCGTAGTCCAGCGCCTTCGACGGGATCGCGCGCGGGTGCGCAAAGATGCTCCGGCCCTTCTCGGCCGCGAAGCGGAACGGGTTGCGCAGCACGTCCGCGAGATCGTGCCGCATCAGAAGCGTTTCGTACTCGTTGACGGTCAACCCCGCCTGGCGCTCGCCACGCGCAAGCTCCAGCCGTATGCGGCCCGTCGTGACGCCGTGCCGCGTCACCAGCGCCACGATCTCGTCGTAGATCCCGAGACGCGGGTCCTTCAGGTTGATCGAGTCGACCGGATGGTCGGACATCGGCACCGGAATCCGAACGCGCGACACTTCTTTCTCGCGATTGAACCCGACAATCGACGTCAGCCGGCGCCGCGGACGACCGTTGGTCACACCATCGAGATCGACGAAGCAGACCGGTTCGTTCGGGCGGTTCACATACGTCACGCACGTGCTCAACCCCGCGGCCATGAACGTGAGGTGCGAGTCGGCGTTCTGCGGCTCGACCGCCCGCTCCTCCGTCGTCAGATCCGCGCGCCGGTGCAGCTGGTCGTGCTCGTACCCCGCGCCTTCCGGGAACATGGCGCGGAAAGCCTCGACGTACGGAGCCACAGTATCGCGCTCGCGCGTGAGTCGCGTGGCGAGACTCTGCTCCAGGTAACCGGCCGTCGTATGAAACGAATGGTAGAGGTGGCGGGAATACCCGTCGAGCAGGTCGCCGTGCTCTCTGCGCAGGCGCTGGCGAACATCAATGATGTCGAACCGCGACCGGGGCGTCAGTTCGAGTGTGACCTCAACCGGGGACAGAGACATCGACGTATCGGACTAACAGTGTAGATCAATTTAACTTTACAATGCAAAGTTAAATTGAAGCTCCTTGCGCTGCAGGGACTTAGCCGGACTCCGACCGCCAATTCCCGACGACCCGCTTATCGGCGGGTATCATCGGAAACTGGACACCGGGAACCAAACAGCTGCGCTTTACCGTTGCGCGCCCGTCGTAGTCTCAGGCACGCGGCGGCCCGCGTTCAGGTCGTTCCAGTTCAGGATCGCATTGAACGCGAGGAAATAGGTGCCCTGGGTCTGCCACCGCCAGAACGGACGAATCGCAAACGACACGACGTGGCCCTCGCCAAGCGGGATGTCGACCAACTGCGCGCGATTCGCGAGCGCCTCCCCGCCCGCGAGCGTCCCGGACAGCAGCATGTCGTTTGGATTCGACGGAAACTGCATGACGACGCGCGGAGCCTCGGGGTTCGCGGCCGCCTGGCCTCCGCGTCCGCCGAAGCCCTGCGCGCCGCCGCCAGCTCCGCGACCGCCGCCGCGACCGCCGCGTCCCCCACCAACGCCCTCACGAACGGCCGCGATATCACCGGCCGACGGCCGTTCCGCCAGGTTCTCCTGCGCCGGCTCCCCGTTATCCGGATCGTAGCTCGCAAGCTTCTGCTGCGAGGCCGACGCCATCGGCGTGATGTTCATGCCCACGCCAGGGATATCGTTCCCGCCCCCGAACCCGCCGCGTCCACCGCCGAACCCACCGCCGCCGACCGCCAGCACCGGGTCCTGATTGAAATAGACCGGCACTTCGTTGCCCTGATATCCGTAAAGCAGAGGACTGTTCCTGTCGGTGAACACGCCGCGCAGGACCGACCCGCGGACGAACAGCCGCGGGGGGTTCTCAACCGTCACCCCGGTCGTGATGTTGTATTCGGGAAGGATCGTCGACGTCGAACCTTCGGTGATGAGCGTGCCGCCCTGCTGCACGAATTTCACCAGCTCGATCAGCCCGTCGTATCCCATGCCGCCGCGGATGTCGTCCGACGAATCGTTCACGCCAAGGCTCGGGAACTCCGCCGACTTCTTGTACGGCAGCGGCGTGTTGCCGACCTTCGGAATCCCATTGACCTGCGACTGCGCCGTGCCGCCGACGTGCGGGAAGATGATGACGTCGTACTTCTGGCGCAGGTTGCCCTCGCGCAGCTTCACGTCGCCAAAGTACGTGTAAGGCACGCCGTATGTGTCGAGCGCGGCGCGCACCCAGCCTTCGTCCTGCGTGCGCGACCAGCTGTGCACGTATCCGATGCGCGGCACGTCGAGGTCGTGTGCGCGGACAGTTGGCGCGCTCCCGACGGCATACGCGGTCAGCCCGAGCTCTTTGATCATCGGTTCGAGCGCCGCACGGTTCGCGTTCGGGATGATGAACGCGCCCGCGCGCAGCTTGTGTCCGTTGACCTCGAAGTCGCTCTCGGCCGCCTGCATCTTCACATTCGCGTTCGCGAACCGGAACTTCATCAGGTTGTTGTCGGTCGTGTGCTCGACGATGACGACCGGGCCGGTGCCGTCGATGCCGGCCGACGCGGTCACGTCAGCAGTGATGAGCGTCATCGGCTGATCCAGCAGCGTTTTCCCCGATTCGGTCACCGGCTTGATCGCCAGGTTGCGCATGTACTGGAACGTCCAGCCGGTGTCGTCGTACGGCCGCGGATTCGCGGGCGCATAGTTCTGGACGGAGAAGTACATGTCCGCAATCGTCCGGAACGGCTGATCGCCGCGGACGACGTAGTCGCCCGGCTTGACGTCGATCGTGCCCGCCTTGAAGGCAGCCGTGGCGCGACTGATTTCCAGCCCCTGCGCGCGCAGATCATTGACGGCCTGCGCAGCGTCGGCCTTGCGATACTGATTGGCCGGGATCACCCACGCGTAGATCGGACCGGTCTTTCCCTTCTCGACCGCGCGCTTGTTCTTCAGCCAGTAGTTCTCGAGATACAGCTCTTTGTTCTTCGCCACGTGGCTCAACGCGAACAGCGCCGCCGATTCCTGGATGTTGGTGTTGTTGCGAGGACCCCATTTGATGGACGGCAGCGGCGGATTCGGCCGGAACCACTCACGGCTCGTCGTCGTCGCGCCCGGGGTAACGGTGTAGGGATCGGGCCCGTAGCTCTGGACTTCGTAGAAACGCCCGATGGCGTTGTGGCCGTGCGCGATGAAGAACATGTAGTTCGGCACCCAGCCATCGTAGAACCCGTAGGTCCACACGCCCGGAACCCCGCGCTTGGTCATCTCCATCACGTCGTTCTCGGCGAGCATCCACCACTCGTCGATCGTGATCGGATCGATGGCGTCGTTGTACGGCCCCGTGCCCGTCGACGCGTAGAGGTACGTCTGCGCCTCGTGGAGATCGTGCAGGATCGTCGGCTTCCAATCCAGGTTCGCCTTCTCCACGTTCCGGGTCAGCGCGAGGAACTGACCCATGCCGTCGCGATTGTTGTCGTGCTGTACGTATTTGCCCCAATACATCAACGAGAGCCGCGGCGCGCCGGGCGGCTGCTTCTTATTGAAGTAGTAGGTGTCAACTTCCTTGTCGCGGCCGTCAGTCTCGACGACAGGCGTGATGAGGGTGATGACGTTGTTGCGGATGTTCTGGATGAAGGGCGTTTCCTCGACGGCGAGCCGATACGCCAGCTCCATCAGCATTTCGGGCCCCCCCGTCTCCGGCGAATGCATGCCGCTGTTGAAGTAGTAGATCGGCTTGGCCGTCTTCAGGAGCTGCTGCGCCTGGGCTTCCGTGGTCTTCCGCGGATCCGTGAGCTGCGCGATCATCGACTTGTACTTGTCGATGTTCTTCAGCGTCGCTTCGTCGGCGACGGCGGCGAGAATCATCTCGCGGCCTTCCTCGCTCTTGCCGATGCGCCACACGCGCACCCGCGGCGAGGCTTTCGCCAGCGCATCGAAGTACCGGTTGATGTCGGCGTTGTGGGTCAGCTCGCCAGGCGTGCCGGGCATGTGGCCGAGCACCTTCAGCGGCGTGGGAACGGTGTCGGACGCGGGGAGGTGGTCGACGAGTTCCGTCGTGATGCGCGGGTCCTGCAGGTACTCCTTGATCTTGGCGGTATAGTCCGCGTCCTGCTTCTGCTGCTGGCCGGCCGCGCGGGACTGCGCCGCCGGGCGGCTTGCCATGGTCGCGGCCAGAGCGAGTGCCACGACTACGCCGGTCGCGCGTCGAGCGCCTTTCATCGATCCTCCAATCGTGACTGCGGTGTCCAATTCCTCCTCCCCGCCCTGCGGGACTTGAGCCTGGAACTGGAAATCGGGTTGGAAGCTGGGAGTCTGGTCAGGTGACCGGTTTATAGCACAGGATTTGCTAGTTGACCATGCATGCTGGCGCACTTCAAGGTTCCGCTTGGGTGGGGCGACATCGTCAAACGCACGGGCAAAGAGGCGATTTCGGACGACATCCTCGATCTCGCCGCACAACAGGCGTATTACTTCTTCTTCGCGCTGTTTCCGGCTCTGCTGTTCGTGCTGTCTGTCGCGAGCTTCTTTCCGCTTCAGTCACTCACCGACAACGTCGTCAACATGCTGGGCCGGGTCGCGCCCCACGATGTCATCGAGATCATCAACACCCAGTTGCGGCAGCTGGCGGACAAGAACAGCGGCGGGCTGCTGACGTTCGCGTTTCTCGTGACGATCTGGAGCAGTTCCGGTGCAATGGTCTCGATTATCACGACGATGAACGCGTGTTACGACATCACGGAGTCGCGCCCGTGGTGGAAGACGCGGCTCACGGCGGTCGGCCTGACGATCGGCCTCGCCATTTTCATCCTTGCGTCGATGTTCCTCGTGCTCGCGGGACCGGCGTTCGCCGAACACCTGGCGAACACCCTTCACCTCGGCGCGGCGTTCAAATGGACATGGTGGGTGCTGCAGTGGCCGGTCGTGTTCGTGCTGGTCGCGACGGGCATCGGCCTGATCTACTACTTCGCGCCGGATGCCGAGCAGGATTGGGTCTGGTTGACGCCGGGCTCCGTGCTGGCAACGGTCCTCTGGCTGCTCGTCTCGCTCGGCCTCAAGCTGTATTACCAGCTCGTGCCCAACGCGAACGCCAGCTACGGAGCGCTCGGCGGCGTGATGGTCCTGATGCTGTGGTTCTATGTCTCGGGTCTCGCGCTTCTGGTAGGCGCCGAACTGAACTCGGAGATCGAACACGCCTCGCCGTACGGCAAAAACCCGGGCGAGCGCGTTCCCGGGGAGAAAAAGGCGATCGGTCCGCGCGCCCAGCGAATCTATGAGGAGAAGCGGGCGAAGGGCGAAATCCCCATCAAGCCGATGCCGGAGGACGTCAATTGCGACATCGACCGCCCGGCGAGCGTCGAGCCGCCAAAGACGCGGCCGAGCGACCTGTTGATCGGGACGATCGCCTTGCTGCCGGCTGCGTTCGCCGCCGGCAAAAAGGTACGAGACGAGCTGAAGAAAAGTGCCTAGCGAGTCGTGAATTGCAGATTTGGGATTGCAGATTGGAGATTGATTAGCCCAATCTCTTTCAGCGGCAGACGACCTGCGTCGGCGGCTCCCACGTACCCGGGCGGCGCTTCCCTCCATTGCCCCAGTAGATGGGCTCCACCTTCACGCAGTTCGCGGGGACGGGCACGCGCGCGCGAACGGCGGCGCCGGTGTCGGTCGTGATGATGGTTGAAACGCGCTCCGACCGGAGATCGAAGGGGGTATACGGAACGGCAACCGGCACCGCGACGGGCACGGGGACTTCGCGAACGGCTGGTTGCGTGTCCGCGTGATCGATGACCACGACTTGCGGCTGCGGTGCCGTCGGTGCGGGAGCAGACGACGTCTGGACGGGCGGCGTCGAATCGGCTGCTGCGGGTGACGAATCGGTGGTGTCGCGCCCCGCGTGAATCATCGCGAGCACGACAGTATCGCTGACGCCGGCCTCCTTCATCTGCTTCACCGCGGTCGCGTCCACGGTGTAGACGCGACGGTCGACGTCGATGAGCGCCAGCAGGACCTGGTCCGAAACACCGGCTTTCGATAGCTCGATGACGTCGCGGACGGTCAAGGCATCCGCCCGGGCGGCGAACGATACCGCGACTACGACGGCGAGGGCTGCGACAACGAAGAGGCGACGCATAGGATTCTCCCGATACTCCCTATTGTGCAACGGCGGTGCCGGCCGAAAGTAATATCGGGCCGCCTGATTTTCGATCGCAGCCGTCCGCGGGTCCTGTCCTGAGGACAGCAAGTGTCCCCGTGCAGGTGCCGCAATGACGGAAATTCCGCGGTTTTCAGGCCGTGACTCAGGGTACAGGCCTTGCTCAACTGGTCGAGGAACAGCAACAGGACGATTAGATGTTTTCCAAGCCTCTGGCGTTCGGACTTCTGGCGCTCGGCTGCGTGACCGCCGCCGCAGGCGGAGCTTACGTAGCGACCCGGCACAACGCCGGTGAAGTTCAGGCCACAGTGCCGGCTGTGTCAGCACCGTCGGCGCCATCCACCGCCGCAACGAGGCCATCCGACCAGGCGGTGCGCGAGACCGAAGCGGCTGTGACGCCGGTCCCCGCGGATGCGCCACACAAGGCTGACCCCGCGCCGGACCCGGCGCCACAACGTGCGCCTGCAGCGAAGCCGCGCGAATCGAAAGCTGCAGCACCTGCCGCGTCGAAATCCGCTCGATCCGCCGTGAAGGATTCGCCGGCTCGAACAATCCCCCTCCTTGCGCACGATCCGACCTCTCCGCCGGCTCCTCCGGCCGCAGATCCCGCTCCGGATCCGATAGCAGTCGCGCCACCGACGGCACCTGCGGATGGTGCAAGCGGCGACGGCACTGACGCGCCGCGGCCGAAGCAGTTCGAGGAGCTTGTCCTTCCGGCAGCATCGGTGATCGGGCTCCAGCTCGAAAGCGCACTGACCTCCGAACGCGCACGTGTGGAGGACCGCGTCGAGGCGCGCGTCACGCGCGACGTCGTGGTCGATGGCCGGCTGGCGATTCCCGCGGGTTCGCGCGTGCTCGGAGCCGTCACGCAAGTCGACCGTGGCGGGAAGATGAAGGAACGCGCGCGGTTGTCGATCCGGTTCCACACGCTCGTGCTGGGGAACGGCGACGAGGTCTCGCTGCGGACGGAACAGATTACGCGTGAAGGGGAGCCGCCGGCGGCCGACAGCTCGAAGAAGATCGGCGGCGCCGCCGTGGGCGGCGCGATCCTCGGCGCGATTCTCGGCGGCGGCAAGGGCGCGATGATCGGCGGCATGGCGGGCGCCGGCGGCGGCACGGCCATGGTGATGTCCGGCGATCGCAATCCCGCAACGTTCCAGCCGGGCACCATCGTCACGGCGCGGCTCGCATCGCCCGTGACCATCCAGGTTCAACGACAACAGTAAAGAATCGCGGATTGCGGAGTGCGGAGTGCGGATTGATTAGGGGCTCAATCTGCAATCTACAATCTGAATTCTGCAATTCTCTATGACGCAATTTCGCGAGGAAGCACACCGGTTAGCCGACTGGATTGCTGATTACCTGGAACATTCGGAGCGATATCCCGTCCTTTCTACCCTCGCGCCGGGGGCCGTTCGCGGCGCGCTTCCCTCCGCTGCGCCCGAGCAGGGCGAATCCTTCGAAGCGATCTGGAGCGATTTCGAACGGATCCTCCTTCCCGGGATCACGCACTGGAACCACCCCGGCTTCTTTGGATACTTCGCGATTACCGGGAGCGCGCCGGGCGTGCTCGCGGAATTCCTCTGCGCGGCGCTGAACGTTCAGGCGATGCTCTGGCGCACGTCGCCTGCCGCGACCGAGCTCGAAGAGGTCGCCGTGGCGTGGCTGCGCAAGCTGATTCACCTGCCGGACGCGTTCGAAGGCGTCATCTACGACACGGCATCGATCTCGACGCTGCATGCGCTGGCGGCCGCACGGGAAGCCGGCCTGCCCGATGTTCGGGGTCGCGGGCTTGCCGGGCGCGACGACGTTCCCGCTGTCCGCGTGTACTGTTCGGAGCACGCGCATTCGTCGGTCGACAAGGCCGTGATGCTGCTCGGCTTCGGCCACGCGGCGCTGCGCCGCATACCTGCAGACGAACAGTTCCGAATGGATCCGGCGCAGCTCGCGCGTGCCATTGCCGAAGATCGCCATTCGGGTGTGCTGCCGCTCGCGGTGGTGGCGACGATCGGGACCACGTCGAGCACGAGCGTCGATCCGGTGTCGGCAATCGTCGAAATCTGCGAGCGCGAACGGCTCTGGCTGCACGTCGACGCAGCGTATGCCGGGGTTGCGGCGATGGTCCCTGGCTGGGAGTGGATTCTGGAGGGCAGCGCCCGCGCCGACTCCCTCGTCGTGAACCCGCACAAATGGCTGTTCACGCCGTTCGATTGCAGTGTCCTGTATTGCCGCCGCATGGACGTCATCCGGCAGGCGTTTTCGCTGACGCCGGAGTATCTCCGCACGCGGGAAGGTGAAGCGGGCGTCCGGAACCTGATGGACACGGGCATCCAGCTCGGTCGCCGGTTTCGCGCGTTGAAGCTGTGGATGGTGCTGCGCCACTTCGGCGCCGAAGGCCTGCGCGCGCACATCTCCGAGCACATGCGTCTGGCGCGGCTGTTCGCATCCTGGGTGGACGCGAGTGGCACATTCGAACTTGCCGCACCCGTTCCCTTCAGCGTCGTCTGCTTTCGCCTGAGGCGGACGACAACAGACGAGGCGCACGAGCAGATCCTCTCGGCCGTCAATGGATCCGGCGACGTGTTCCTGTCGCACACGAAGCTGAATGGCGTCTACGCGTTTCGGCTGGCAATCGGCCATCTGCGCACGTCCGAACAGCACATCCGTAAGGCGTGGGAACTGTTGAACCGCGCCACAGACAACTCCTCCGTATAGCCCTTTCCGGGGCATATCGCTTGCACACTCGCCAACGGGCTTATACAAGCGGCGTCGAGTGCCGCATATGCAGGAGTTTGTCAATGGTGAAGAAACTACTCGTTACATCCGCGATGTGCGCCGCGGCGTTCATGGCGGCGCCTGCCACAGCGTCCGCCGACTGGGTGATCACGCCGTTTGTCGGATGGAACTTCGGCGGGTCGGCTGACGTGAACAACGGCGTCACGGGGACCGCGTTCTCGAACCAGTTCGAGCACAAGATCGACTACGGCGTGTCGGTCGCACAGATGGGCGCCGGCATCATCGGATGGGAAGCCGACTTCGGGTACTCCCCGAACTTCTTCGAGACGGGCACAGCCTCGAATAACGCGTTCGACTTCACGAACGACAGCAACGTGACGACGCTGACCGGCAACGTCATCGTCGGCGCGCCGCTCGGCGGCCATGGCGGCTCCATTCGTCCGTATGCCGTTGGAGGCGTGGGCCTGATTCGAACGAACGTCCAGGACGCCGCGGGCTTCTTTCAGGACGTGACCTCGAAGAACGATTTCGGGTTCGACATCGGCGCCGGGGTGATGGGCTACTTCGCGCAGAACGTCGGCATCCGCGGCGACGTCCGCTACTTCCGGTCCTTCAATGGTTCGAGCGATAACGTCACCGGCCTCGGCTTGAGCAACTTCCATTTCTGGAGAGGCTCTGTAGGGGTGTCGTTCAAATTCTGACGGACGAATAACTCCCAATTCCCAACGCCCAACTCCCAATCACTCAATTGAATTTCGGAGTCGGGACTTTGGGAATTGGGAGTTGGGAGTTATCACGAGGACTTCAGGCGAGCCTCGTGAAGCCATGAGCGCGTCTCGTCAAGTGCAGCTTCCACGGCGCGAGGATTCGTGGATTGTGGCGTGCGCTTCCGTTCAATGGATCGGCGCGGGCTGATCGCCTCGTGCACATCGCTGTCGAACGAGGCTGAATGGGTGCGCCATTCCTCGAGGGTCAAATCCTCGAATCCACGGCGCTCCTCGACGAGCTGTCGTACGATCGCCCCTACCACTTCGTGCGCGGCGCGGAACGGGACGCCCTTCGCAACCAGGTAGTCTGCCACGTCGGTCGCCAACAGCAACCCCGACGCGGCGCGCGATGAGACCGCCGGGATGGGTTTCAGCCCGGAGACGACTCCCCTCACAGCACCGAGGCAGGCGACCCACGTATCCTCGGCATCGAACAGCGCTTCCTTGTCTTCCTGCAAATCCTTGCTGTAGCCCGACGGCAGGCTCTTCATGGTCGCCAGCCACCCGGTGAGATGTCCGATTACGCGGCCGGATTTTCCGCGCACCAGTTCCAGAGGGTCCGGATTTTTCTTCTGCGGCATCAGGCTGCTGCCGGTTGCGGCGGCGTCCGCCAGGTCGAAGAACCCGAACTCTTCGGATGTCAGCAGGATGAAGTCTTCAGCGATGCGGCTCAGATGCACGCAGCCGAGCGACGCCGCGTGCAGGAACGCCGCAACGAAGTCACGGTCGCCGCTGACGTCGATGCTGTTGCGCGACACGCGCGCGAAACCAAGCGCCGAGGCCAGCGCTGCGGTATCGACCGCGTAGTTGGTCCCCGCAATGGCGCCGGATCCGAGCGGAAGATCGTCCGTTTCGTCCAGGACGGTATGGATCCGGCGGTGATCACGCCGGAGCGCGGCGCAGTGCCCAAGCAGGAAATGCGAGACGAGCACCGGCTGCGCGCGTCGAAGATGCGTGTACGACGGCATCAGCGCCTCACCTGCGCGCTCGGCAAGGTTGACGAACGCGTCGACGAGTTCCGCGATGGCGCGTTGCACGAGCGGCACGCGACGACGTACGTACAAGCGCAGGTCGAGCGCAACCTGCTCGTTCCGCGAACGCCCGGTGTGCAGCCGTCGTCCCGGATCCCCGATACGCTCGACCAGCTCGCGTTCGACGAACGCGTGCACGTCCTCGTCGCCGCAGGCGGCCGCTGCGAACGATGGGTCGCTCGCTGCGCGCGCGCCGATATCGGCCAGACCCGCATCGATTGCCCTCGCGTCAGCGTCGCTGATCGTCCCCGCCTTTGCGAGCGCGGCGGCCCACGCCCGGCTCCCGCGCACGTCGTCTTCGAGCAGGCGCCGATCGAACCGGAACGACACGCCGAAGTCGAAGAGATCCGCATCCGGATCTCCGGCGAATCGCCCGGACCAAAGATGCGCCATTACCGCGACTCCGTGGACGCAATCGCCAGGGGTGCTTCCCGCCGGCTGCAGGACACAACAGCGCAATAACCCTGTCGAAGTCGAAGCACCACCGTGCCGTCGAGCGGTCCGTGCGATGTCGCTGCCGACAGCGCCGCGTACGCGATCTCCAGGACGACCGCCGCGGGCGCTTCGATCCAGCCGTTGCCTTTCAAGGGCACGCGCCCGACGCCATGCGCCCCGGCGAGCGTCTCGAGACTCTCGATCGCCTCGACCAACGACATGTCGATGCCGTTCAGCCGTTCGGGAAGACCGTTGCAGAAGGAGATCTCGATCGAAGCGCCTTCAGGGGGGGCGTCCGCTGCGTTGCGCGTCAACTCGAACGGCGTGCCGGCAGCCAGCCGCGCCGAACTCCAGAGGGTCGCCTCGTCCAGGGCTGAAAGGGCGGCGCTCGAAAGAGGGGCACGAACCTCGAGTTCGGGATCGAGGGCCCTGACTGCCTCCTCGACGCGGAGCGCATCCTCGCCGCTCCACTCGTGTGCAACGGCGCGTGCCTCCTCGATCTTCGCCAGCTCGATCAGTTTCGCGGCAACGAGCGGCGCCAGTAATTCACCAGGGCACGTCAGAAATGGACGACCGGCCTGCACCGCTGGCCAGAAGTACTTCCGCGCGAGTTCGTCGCGCACGTCGAGGACGTGCGCGCGCGACGCGCCGCTGGCCAGCGCCCGCTCGCGAACGCCGGTCAGCTCGTGCCCCTGGCCGACGTCGAGCGTGAGCGTGACAACGGTGAAGTCCTCAGCGAGCGAGCAGACGGCCGCTGCTGCGTCCGCGCCGCCCGAAAACATGAACACGATCCGATCGTTCTTCGTCATCCCCGCGCCCACTCCTCTATCTCTGCCGCGAACCGTTTCGCATCCGCCTCGCCCCGGCAGATGACCAGAATCGTGTCGTCGCCCCCAATCGTTCCGACGACATCTGCCCGGTGCGCCCGGTCGAGGGCGACGGCGAGCGACTGTGCCTGCCCCGGATCCGTCCGCATGACCACGAGCTGCTGCACCGCCTCGATGCGCCGAAGGAATTCCGCAACAGCGCGCCGGAGCGTCAGGTGCGGATCAGCGGGCGCATCGCCCGGCGCCGCCCGACGGTAGGCGCCGTCGCCCGCACGCTTGACCAGTCCGAGGTCGCGAATGTCCCGAGACAACGTGGCCTGGGTCACCTCGATGCCGCGTTCCCGGAGCCGCTCTCGCAGCTGTTCCTGGCTCGTGACCGCCTCGCGATCAATCAGGTCGAGGACGATGCTTTGCCTGTAGGACTTCATTCGGCGGAATGATTATACATGCTGATATGCATCCAAGGCCGTCTAAAGTATTGATATTCTGGCGCCGATGATGTATATCTAAGCATTCTGATGAATACTTATGCCGACAGCGTGCGCGTCGGGGTGGCTGGGGCGACCGGATATTCGGGGGTCGAGCTGCTGCGCCTCCTGTCCCGCCACCCGCGCACACGCGTGACGGCGGCCATGGGCAGCCCGGGATCTGAGGCGCGCCGGGTGCGCGCACTCACGCGGGTCTGGGATGAGCCAATCGAGCCGCTCGACGTCGAGTGGCTGGCCGACAACTGTGACGCGGTGTTTCTGGCACTCCCGGAACAGGCGTCGGCCGCTGTCGCGCCGGACCTCCTCGCACGTGGCACTCGCGTATTCGATCTGTCGGGCGCCTTTCGGTTGAAGGACCGCGAGACGCGGCGCCAGTGGTATCCGCATACGCCCGATGCCGGCATCACGGCCGTATACGGCCTCACGGAGAAGTATCGGGACGGGCTCGCGTCATCGCAGTTCGTCGCGTGCGCCGGCTGCTACCCGACGGCTGCGATCCTGTCGCTGCAGCCGTTGATTGAGCTGATCGAACAACCGATCATCATCGACGCCAAGTCGGGCGTGAGCGGCGCCGGCAAGACGCCGACCGAGCGCACTCACTTCAGCGAGTGCCACGGCAGCCTCTCGGCCTATGGCGTGTTTTCGCATCGTCACGCTGCGGAGATCGAGCAGGAACTCGGGGTTCCTGTGACGTTCGTGCCGCACCTGCTGCCGATCGATCGCGGCATCCTGGAGACGATCTACGCAACGCTGCGCCCCGGCGCGACCGAAGAGGACGTCGCGGAGGCGTATCGCGGGGCATATGCGCATTCGCCATTCGTGCGGCTGACCGGTCCGGAGCTGCCGGAAATCAAGCACGTCGCGCACACGAACTTCTGCGACATCGGCTGGCGCCTGCAGCCGGCGCGCCGGCAACTCGTGGTCGTCGCGTGCATCGACAACCTCGTGAAGGGCGCTGCAGGACAGGCCGTTCAAAACTTCAACATCGCCTTCGGTTTCGACGAAGCGACAGGGTTGAACTAGTGCTCACGCTGCTCAAACTCGGCGGAGAGCTGCTCGAGGACGCGAGCGCGATGTCGCGCGCCGCTCAGGGAATCCGCGCGCTCGGCGCCGGCGGACACGTCGTCGTGGTCCACGGTGGCGGACGCGCGATCGACGCGGACCTCCGCGCGCGCGGCGTCGCGCCGCGGTTCGTGGACGGCATCCGGATCACCGATGCCGCGACGCTGGACAGCGTCGTGGCGGTCCTCGCGGGACAAATCAACACACGGCTTGTTGCCGCCCTGGGGACAGCCGGCGTCGCAGCGGTCGGACTGACCGGTGCGGACGCGCGGCTGGGGTTATCGGTACCGGCTCCCGTCATTCGACGATCCAGCGGCGGCGACATCGAACCCGGGCGTGTCGGCGTGCCTTGCGAGGGAAACGAGCCGAAGCTGCTGCGGGATCTGCTCGTCCTTGGCTACGTGCCGATCATTGCGACCGTTGGCGTGTCTGCCGATGGTTCGCTGCTGAACGTCAACGCGGACGTGCTGGCCGCGCACCTTGCTCGAGCCATTCACGCGGATCGCCTGATCATTGCCGGCTCGACACCAGGCGTGTTCGACGCATCCGGCGCGACGTGCGCATTTGTGGACGCGGCGGCTGCACAGGCGATGGTCGCGGCAGGCACGGCGCGCGACGGCATGGTCGCGAAGCTCACCGCGGCACTGACCGCGGTGGACGGCGGTGTGCCGGTTGTCCGTCTCGTCGACGGCCGGGAAGCGGATTATGCGAACGGCCGCGGAACCACCATCGGGGCGCCGCAGGAGGTCACAGTCACGTCATGTTGAGTACGGTTCAGGATCCGGTCACGCTCGACGCCGCCCACGTTCTGCAGGTCTATCGGCGTCAGCCCGTCGTATTCGACTCCGGTCAGGGCTGCGCGCTCTTCACCACCACAGGCGAGCGGTATCTCGATTTGATTTCCGGCGTGGGCGTCGCGTCGTTGGGCCACGGTCATCCGCGGCTGGCGGCAGCGCTGGCGGATCAGTCACGCACGCTGCTGCACACGTCCAACCTGTTTCATCACCCGCTGCAGGGTGAGCTGGCGGCGAAGCTCGCGGAGTTGTCCGGTCTTCCGCGCGCGTTCTTCTGCAACAGCGGCGCCGAAGCCGTCGAAGCGTGCCTCAAGTTCGCGCGCCGGTACTGGCACGCGCAGGGATTGCCCCGGTCGCGCGTCGTTGCGCTGGAGCATTCGTTCCACGGCCGCACCGCCGGGGCGTTGTCCGTCACGTGGGACGAGCATTACCGCACGCCGTTCGCGCCGCTCGTGCCCGGCGTGGTCTTCGTCTCGCCGGACGATCTGGACGCCCTCGACGCGGCCATTACGAACGAGACTGCCGCGGTCATCGTCGAGCCGATCCAGGGCGAAGGCGGGGTTCGCCCACTGTCGCAGGAGACAGCGGCCGTGCTTTCGCGCGCATGCGCGCGCACCGGGGCGCTGCTCATCGCGGACGAAGTGCAGTGCGGCTCGGGCCGAACCGGCGCGCCGTTCTATTCCGCGACCCTGGGACTGAAGCCGGACCTGATGGCGCTCGGAAAGGCGCTCGGCGCAGGCGTGCCGATCGGAGCCGCGCTGTTTTCCGGGAAGGTGGCCGACGCCGCGCGTCCCGGCGATCACGGGAGTACTTACGGGGGCAACCTGCTCGCCTGTCGTGCGGCGCTGGTGTTTCTGGACGAATGCACGGCCGGCGGTCTGCTCGATCACGTCTCCCGTGTGGGCTCCTATCTGGAGTCGAGGCTCCGGGACATGAGCGTACGGCATCCGTTGGTGAAATCGGTGCGCGGTGCCGGGCTGATCTGGGGGATCGAGCTGGACAAGCCGGCGGCGGGCGTGGTGCAGGCGGCATTCGACAAGCACCTGCTGATCAATCGTACGTCGGACACCGTCGTCCGATTGCTGCCGCCGCTCGTCATCACCGAACGCGAGATCGACGAAGCGCTTCCGCTTTTCGAGTCGGCGTTGACCGAGGTCGCGCAGGAGGGTCGCTCATGAACGTGCAATTGCGGATTGGCACGGCGGACGATGCACCCGCCGTGCATCAGCTCATCGCGTGCAACCTCGCCAATGGGCATCTGCTGCCGCGGACGGAGGACGAAATCGCGCTGCACATCGAGCGGTTCGTCGTCGCCGCGTGTGACGGTGAACTGGTCGGCTGCGGTGAGCTCGCGCCCCTCAGCGCCGACGTGGCCGAAGTGCGTTCGCTCGTCGTCGACGAGCAGTGGCGCGGTCGGGGTACCGGGGCGGCGCTCGTCAACGCGATTTCCGAGCGCGGCCGCGCGCTCGGATTTCTGACCTTGAGCGCCTTCACGCACCAGCCGTCCCATTTCGTCCGGCTCGGTTTCTCGATCGTGCCGCACGCGTGGGTGCCTGAAAAGATCGCCCATGACTGCGCCGGCTGCGCGCTGTTCCGCAAGTGCGGCCAGTATGCGGTGTCGCTGGCGCTCAGGCCGGGCGCGGGGCTGCGGCTGATCGACGTCAGCGCGGCGCCGCGTGTGGCGGCGGCCCGCCGCGCAAGCGTCGAGCGTCTGCGCCTGCCCGAAGAGGCCACCGTGTCCGAACGTATTCCGGCATGACCGTCAGCGACTGCACGTTCACGCAGCGGGACGGCGCGGTCTGCGCGCCGGCAGGGTTTCGCGCCGCGGGCATCGCGTGCGGGATCAAGAAATCCGGCGCGCCAGACCTCGCGCTCATCGTCAGCGAACTGTCGGCGGCGGCGGGCGCGGTGTTCACGTTGAACAAGGCGCAGGCTGCCCCGGTGCTCGTGTCGAAGGAGCGGCTCGCCGCGTCCGGCGGCCGCGCGCGCGTCGTCGCGATCAACAGCGGGTGCGCCAACGCCTGTACCGGTGAGGACGGCCTCGCAACCGCCAACGCCATGGCAGACGCCGCGGCGGCGGCGGCGGGTGCAGGGCGCGCGGAAGTATTGATCGCGTCGACGGGTGTGATCGGCGTCGCGCTCGATCGCAACAAGGTGACGTCCGGCATCCTCGAGGCGGCCGGCGCGCTCGAGGCTGTCACAGGCGGCGCGGCGGCCGCGCGCGCGATCATGACGACCGACCCGTTCCCGAAAGCAGCCGCGGTGACGGTGGACGGCCCGGCTGGGCGCTTCTCGGTGGGCGGCATCGCCAAAGGCTCCGGCATGATCGAGCCGATGATGGCCACGATGCTGGCCGTCGTCACGACGGATGCCTCCGTCGCGCCAGGCCTTCTGCAGCGCGCGCTCACGGCGGCGGTCGACGTGACGTTCAACGCCATTTCGGTCGACGGCGAGTGCTCGACGAACGACTGCGTGTTCGCGCTCGCCAACGGCGCAAGCGACGCCATGCTCAGCGACGGCGACTACGACCTGCTCGTGGAGGCGCTGCGCCACGTCTGCGAGCCGCTTGCGCTTGGCATCGTCCGTGGCGGCGAAGGCGCCACGAAGCTCGTGGCGATTGACGTCACGGGCGGACGCACCAATGCCGAAGCCAAGCAGGCCGCACGCGCGATCGCAAACTCCCCGCTCGTCAAAACGGCCGTTCACGGCGCCGATCCGAACTGGGGACGTCTCATCGCCGTGGCGGGACGCGCCGGCGTGGAGTTTTCGCTCGAGCAGGCCCGCGTCGTGATTGGCGATACGGTGCTCTTCGAACGCGGGACGCCGTTCGACGACCGTGCCGAACAGGCGTCCAGACATCTGCAGCAGGCGGAGATCTCGATCGGCGTCGACCTCGGGACCGGCGGCCGTGGTGCCGCGCGCATGTGGACGTGTGATCTCAGCGCGGAATACGTGCGCATCAACGCGGAGTACAGAACATGAGTTCGCAGCCGGCCGTCCAGCCACTCGCCTCGTGGGAACCGACACAGTTTCTGTCGATTCTCGACGTGTCTCCGATCGAGCTGGAACTCTGCCTCGATCGGGCCGCGTCGATGAAGGGCGGACGCTTTTCGAAACGCCCGCAGCCCAAACCCCTGGCCGGACAGCATGTCGCGCTGCTCTTCGACAAGCCGTCGTTGAGGACGAGGTCGACGTTCACGATCGCTGTGCGTGAGCTCGGCGGAGACATCATCGAGCCGCCTGCCGAAGTCGCATTGGGCGGCCGTGAAACGATCGAAGACGTTGCGAGGAACCTCGAGCGCTGGGTATACGGCGCCGTCATCCGCACCTTCGGTCAGGATCGACTCCAGCGTTTCGCGATGGCTGCACCGGCCCTGCGCGTCGTCAACGCGCTCACGGACGAAGAGCATCCGTGCCAGGCGCTGGCCGATTGCCTGACGCTGCTCGAGCGATGGGGCTCTCTCGAAGGTCGCACGATCGCCTTCGTCGGCGACGGGAACAACGTTGCCGCTTCGCTCGCGCAGGCCGCTGCGATGCTGGGCGCGCGGGTCGTCGTGGCCTCGCCCGCTGGATTCGAGTTGCCGCGGGACGTCGTCGCCGATGTCGCCCGCGTCGCGCGTTTCGGGGGCGGGGTGTCGGTCACCAGCGATCCGGTGGATGCGGTCTCCGAAGCCGATGCGATTTACACGGACGTCTGGGCGTCAATGGGACAGGAATCCGAGGCGGCGGACCGCGACAAGGTGTTCCGCCCGTTTCAAGTCAATGCGGCCCTGATGGCCGAGGCACCGGCGGGCGCGCTCTTCATGCACTGCCTGCCCGCGCATCGCGGACACGAAGTCACCGACGAGGTGATCGACTCGCCGGCGTCAGTCGTCTTCGATCAGTCGGAAAACCGGCTGCACACACAGAAGGCCCTGCTCGCGCTGCTCGCCGGGGCGTAGCCCGAACGGCGTCCACGCCCGCGCCGCGCGACGGAACTTGCGCGGCGCGCCTCATTTCTGTCCGGTCTTCCCTTCGTCCTGCTTTATGCTTCTGTCTTCCAATGCGTCAAGTCGTGATCCCGCGTCATGGGGCGCCTGACGTCTTCGAAGTCCGCGAAGCGCCGATTCCGGAGCCCGGTGAGGGCGAGATCCGCATCCGTGTGCGCGCGGCCGGGATCAATTTCGCCGACATCCTTGCACGCATCGGCCTTTATCCGGACGCGCCGTCCCTTCCCGCGGTGGTTGGTTATGAAGTCGCGGGCGTCGTCGACGCGGCGGGGCCTGGTGTTACGTCGCCGCACAGCGGCGACCGTGTCCTCGCGCTGACGCGTTTTGGCGGCTACGCCGAGTACGTCGTCGTGCCGGCCTACCAGGCGTTTCGTTTTCCCGAGGCCCTGAGCGACGCGGAAGCCGCAGCCGTCCCGGTGACGTTTCTGACGGCGGCGATCGCGCTCTATCGGATGGCGGCGCTGACGTCAGGTGACATCGTCCTGGTCCACAACGCCGGCGGCGGTCTTGGCATTGCCGCGGTGCAGCTCGCACGCCTTCGGCGCGCGACCGTGTTCGGGACGGCATCCGCCGCCAAGCACGCGGCGCTCGCCTCCTTCGGCGTCGAACGCGCCATCGATTACGGCACCACCAACGTTCGCGACGAAGTGTTCCAGTTGACGAAAGGCCGCGGCGTTGATGTCGTGCTCGATCCAATCGGCGGGCGCAGCTTCGACGAGAGCTACCGGATGCTCGCGCCGATGGGGCGTCTGATCATGGTCGGCGTCTCTTCAGTCGCGGCCGAAAAGCGCAGCCTGACCAGGCTCCTGAAGGCATGGTGGACGATGCCGTCGTTCGCACCGCTGTCGCTCATCAACCGGAATCGCGGCGTGTTCGGGTTGAACGTCGGCCACCTCTGGAACGAGCGCCGGCCGCTGCACTCGTTGATGGAGATGATCCTCGAAGAACTCCACGCGGGACGTCTGCAACCCGTGGTGTCGAAGACGTTTCCGCTCGACCGCGCCGCCGACGCGCACCGGTTCATTCAAAGCCGCTCGAACATCGGCAAGGTCGTCCTTACCACGTGATAGACGCCGACCGGCCACTGCCGAGCGGCCCTGGCCGAAGACACGATGCGGTGAAAACGGGCGCCGCGGCCGTACTCTTTGCATTCGTCACGGCGGCGTACGCGTGGCCGCTTCCCCTGCACCTTGCGCACGCCGTTCCCCACGATTCCGGCGACCCGCTGCTCGTCACCTGGCTCCTGTGGTGGTCGACGCACACCGTGCCGCTCACGCAGCAGTGGTGGAACGCGCCGGCGTTCTTTCCGTCGCACGGCGTGTTCGCGTTTTCCGAAACGCTCCTCGGCCTCGCGCCCGTCACCGCACCGTTCCTCTGGCTGCGCGAGCCGCCGCTGATGGCCTACAACGTCGCGTTCCTGGCGAGTTTCTTCCTGAGCGCGATCGCGGCCTACTTCCTTGGTTTCGTGTTGACGGGGCGTCATGCAGCAGCGCTGGTGGCCGGCGCGGCGTTCGGATTCAGCCCCTATCGGCTCGCTCATCTTGGTCACCTGCAACTGCTCGCGGCCTTCTGGATGCCACTCGGGGTTGCTGCGCTCCACCTGTACGCACGGAATGGCCGTCGAAAATGGGCAGTGATATTTGCGCTGTCGTGGCTCATGCAGACGCTCACGTCCGGCTATTACTTCTTTTTCTTTTCTTTACTGGTGGTCGCGTGGCTGCTGTGGTTCGCCACCCGGTGGCCTCTCAATCGACTCGCCACGGTTGCGATGTGCTGGCTGGGCGCCGGCATCGTGCTGCTTCCCCTGTTCGCCGGATACAAGCGCATTCAGCGTTCGTACGGCTTCCACCGCGTTCCAAGCGAGATCGCGTTTTACAGCGCTGACATCGCCGGGGGAGCCAGCGCCGCCCGCGAGTCGCGGTTCTGGCACACGCTGCACGCTGTCGATCAGCCGGAATCGCAACTGTTCCCGGGAGCGACGATCCTGCTCGTGATCGGCATTGGAGCCCTGGCGTACAAACGGCAGGACCGGTCGTTCTGGTTCTATGTCATGGCCGCGCCAGCGATGTGGCTGCTCGCACTCGGTCCGCATCCCGCATTCATGGGACGGCCGTTGCGCATCGTCGGCCCGTATCGCGTGTTGATGCTGCTGCCCGGCGTCGACGGTATTCGTGTGCCCGCCCGCCTCTGGATGATCGCGGTTCTCTGCCTCGCGGCGGCTGCGGCAATCGCTGTGTCGCGCATACAATCGTCGCGCGGGCGCACGGCGATGGCCGTGCTCGCTGTCGTGGGGCTGTTGCTCGACGGCTGGCCCTCGCCGATCACGCTTGGCGCCGATCCGGGGATGCCGATCACGCACACGGACGCAATTGCCCGGCTCGGTCTGCCCCTTCGATCGAATGAAACCGAGACAATGTACGGGGCAATCGCCGAGAGCCGGCCGGTTTTCAACGGCTACAGCGGCTACACCGCCCCCCAGCATTACGCGTTGGCGGATCTGCTGGAGCATGCCGATTCGAGCGTCGTCGAGCGGCTCGCGTCGCATGGCCCGATTGAAGTGCTCGTCCGCCGCGATCTCGATCCGGGCGATCGCTGGCTCGCGTTCGCGTCGTCTCTCGCCGGCGCGACGCGCGTCATGACGGCTCCGGCATGGACCGCGTTCCGTGTCCCGGCCTCGACGTGGAGGGACACGGCGCCCACCGGCACACCGCTCCCGATTGCGCATCTGACCGCGTCAGTCGATCAGCAGGATGTCGACGCGATGCTCGACGGCGATCTCGACTCGCGCTGGCATGCAAGCCGCCAGTCCGGCGGGGAGACAATCGTCGCCGATCTCGGGCAGATAGAGCGCCCGTCGGCTGTTGTCATGTCGCTCGGCGTCTATGCTTCCCAATATCCCCGTGTACTCCAGGTCTCGACGTCTACGGATGGTGCGCATTGGGATACCGCGTGGGTCAACGACACCGCGCTCGCCACGTACGACGCGGCCGTCCGCTCTCCCCGCCAGTTGCCGGTCACGATGCCGCTGCCCCGGCGCGAGGCGCGCTACATCCGGTTATCGCAGATCGCCAGCGATCCGGACCGGGGGTGGTCCATCGTCGAACTCGGAGTGATCCGTTGATCTCCCGCCGGCTGGCAGCCTGGCTCGGCGCCGCTATCGTAGTCATCGCATTCGGACTTCCGCTGTTCGTCGATCTGGGCGCCACCGATTTCAAGGGCGACGAACCGATCTACGCATTCGCCATCGACAGAATCCTGGACCACGGCGACTGGCTGACGCCGAAATCGATCCCGAGTGACGAGACCCCGTTTCTCGAAAAGCCGCCGTTGAAATTCTGGATTGTCGCCGCGTCGGTCCGCGCAGGCCTGCTGCCGCAAAACGAATTCGGCTATCGCGTCTGGGACGTGCTGTTTGGCATCGCCGCTTTCCTTTACGTCTACGCAATCGGCCTGCGCCTCAGCGGGATCGTCTGCGGCCTGACGGCCGTCCTGGTGCTGTTCGGCCACCAGCCGCTCGTGCTCGAGCACGGGTTGCGCAGCAACAACATGGAGGCGGCGCTCGTGCTGTCGTACTGCGCGGGCGTGTATCACGCCCTCGCGTGGTTCGAAGCGTCGACCGATCGGCGCCGGCTCCACGCGATGCTCGTCGGTCTGTGGTTCACGTTCGGCTTCATGGTGAAGTTCGTCGCGGCCGCTTTCCTGCCGGCGAGCATCGTCGCGGTCGCCATCGTCTCACGCCGCTGGCGGACCAGGCTCATTGGAGACTGGCGGCTGTGGACGGCGGTCGCGTTCGTGAACCTGGCGCTCATTCTCCCCTGGTTCCTCTATCAATTCCGTGTTCGCGGCGAGCAGTTGTGGACGATCATGTTCGGCGAGCACATCGTCGAGCGGTTCACGGCATATCTCGATCCGACCCACCTGCACCCCTGGTACTTCTATCTGACGACGATGGCGCGCGAGTTCTCCTGGGCGCACGATCTGGTCCTGGTATGCGCCGGGCTCACGCTGCTCGGATATCAGGCAATTCGGCACCGAAGGGAGTGGGCGCTGCTGTTGCTGGCCTGGTTCGTCATTCCCCTGATTGCAATTTCGAGCGGAACCTCGAAGCTTTACCACTACGTCTTTCCTTTCCTGCCGCCGCTCGCGCTCGGAGTCGGCCTCGTGGCCGCGGCGGTGCTCGCCGCGGCACGCCGATATGATTCGGAGATTTCGAGGCTGCTGGACCGCATCTGGCCCGCGCGGTGGTCCGCGGCGCTTCCGGGATGGCTCCGCTTCACGCTGAGTGTCGTTGCGATGATCGCGATCACGCTGGCGGTACTCACGCCAATTCTCGGCTCCGTGTGGATCCGGGCCGGCGGCGTCACGCTGATGCGCAACTCAACCGTCTCTCGACCGCTCATCGCAGCCACCGTACTCTTCGTGGTGCTGGGGCTGTTCCGGGTCTTGCCGTTGGCGCTCGTCACCGTCCTTCTCCTCGTTGCGCTGCCGCTCGATGCGTATCGCAACGTCAAATCGCTCGAAGCATCGCAGGCGAGATATGAGGACGCGCCCATGCGTACGCTCCGCGACTGTCTCCTGCACCTCCAGGCGAACGGCCTCGCTCGCGGTCTGTACGTGCACTCGGCTGAAGACGTTGGTCAGTGGAAGTTCGTGTACTACTTGCGGCGCCCGGGCTGGAGCACCGACGAAGTTGCCGATCAGCGCATGCTCGAACCGCGGCTGCTGACGCGAGATGCCGAGCGACCCGTCTTCATGAAGCGGTCCGACTTCGACGCGTTCCGCCGCGCGATTGCGACGGACCCACAGCGGGTCGGCCGCCTGCCGCAGTTGGACGGGATTCGCCGGATCACCTGGGACATCGGATGGATCATGCTACTGCCCGGTCCATACGCGCCGTGCGCTGACGTCAAGGGCGGCTCGGTCTCGACCAGCCAGTGATCGATGGATGCCCCACTCACGCTCTCGCTCGTCATTCCGGCATACAACGAAGCCGGCCGGCTTCCTGCGACGCTGAATCAGATCGTCGCGTATCTGGAGCAGACGCCGTGGGACTGGACGATCCGGATCGTGGACGACGGATCCACCGACGGAACCGCCCGGGTAGCGGAGGGATATGCCGGGCGCGATCCCCGAATCATCGTGCAGCGCGAGCCGCATGGCGGAAAGGGCGCGGCGGTGAAAGCCGGACTGCTCGCGGCGACTGGCAGCTACCGGTTCATCTGTGATGCAGATTTGTCGATGCCGATTCGCGAACTCGCCAGATTCCTGCCGCCGCTGCTCGCCGGGGCGGACGTGGCGATCGGCACGCGCGAAGGCGCCGGGGCGCGCCGCGTCGCTGAACCGACGAGGCGCCATCTCGTCGGGCGTACGTTCAACTACCTCGTTCAGCGATTGCTGCTACCCGGTCTCCACGACACGCAGTGCGGGTTCAAGATGTTCACGGCGGTGGCCGTCGAGCGCATCTTTCGCGACATGACCGTCGACGGCTGGAGCTTCGATATCGAAGCGCTGTATCTCGCGCGGCGATGCGGGCTCCGCATCGTCGAAGTGCCGATCGAATGGCACTACCGTGCGGAGTCGCGCCTCAACGTTCTCAGAGACGGGCCGGCCATGCTTCTCGATCTGCTGCGAATCCGGTTTCGCGGTTAGTTGCCGCCCCCTGGCGAGCTCGTAGTCAACTTTTTGTCCGCCGGCTGTGCCGCGCGCGACTTCAAGTGGTCATCCATCTTCAGCCGCGGTACGCCGTTCACCATCCAATCGGGCGCGGGTGCCCCTTTCAGATAATGATCGAAGAACTCCTTCATCCGTGCCGTGTAATCGCGCTGGTTTGCCGGTTTTCGCAGCCCGTGGTTTTCGCCGAGGTACTCGAGCATGATTACGGGCTTCTGAAGCCGCCGCAGCGTGTTGAAATACTCGAGCCCCTGCGTGAAGTCGACGGCGCCGTCCTTGTCGTTGTGCAGGATGATCAGGGGCGTGTGCACGTTCTTCGCGAAGAACACCGGTGAGTTCCGGTAATACGCGTCCCAGTTGTCCCAGTAGCCGCCCTTGAAGCGTCCCTGGCTGCTCTCGAAGATCGCGCCGTTCCAGCCGCCGGTGTTCTTGTAGACGAGACTGTACATGCTCACCATGTCGGTGAGCGGTGCGCCCGCGACGGCCGCGGCAAAGATGTCGGTCTGCGTCACCAGAAATGCCGTCTGATAGCCGCCCCACGAGTGGCCGGTGATGCCGATGTGTTTCGGATCGACAATGCCGGTCGCGATTGCCGCCTTCACCGCCGGCACCATGCACCACACCGCTGACATGCCCGGATCGTTGACCCGATAGACGATGTCCGGCATCAGCACGGCGTATCCGTTGCTCGTATACACCGATCGATTGAAGCCGTTCGAGGTCGGCGCGGCAAACGTGTTCGCCGTCTGCGACATCTTCTCGTAGAAATTCACGACCATCGGATACGATTTGCCCTTTTCGTAGTTCGCCGGCAGGAACAGCGCCGCCTGCAGCTTGTCCCCCTTGTCGCTCGTGTAGTCGATGATGCGGACCCCGGGGGACCAGTCGAAGCTCTCGATCGCGGGACGCTGATCGGTGATTCGCGCGGGTGACGAGAAGTTCGCGTCCGTGACGTAGTAATCGTTCGGTTCCGTCACGGATCCGCGGACGTACACGTACTGATTCGCCTTTCGCGCCTTGATGAGCGTCGGATAGGACGCGTCGTCCCAGGCGAGTGCGTGTGCGCCGGCCTTGCCGGGATCGATGCGCGCAACCCCGCCCTTCTTGGTCCATTCTCCGTACGTCCGGAAGAACAAGGGCTGCGTCAGGTCGATGCCGTCGTCGCGATCCTCACGCGCTTCAGTGGCAAACCGCTGCTGATACCGGACACCGTCTTTCCTGCCATTCACCGTCAGGTTCGTCGCCTGACCGCCGGTGACGGGAACCGCCCAGACGTCCCACCCATCGGTCAGCAGTACGGTCCTGTTATCAGCCGCCCAGCCGATCGGTCTGACCGGCGGCTTGATCTCGTTGTGGTCGTCTTCGATGTCGACAAATGAGACGGCCAACCCCTGCGTGATGTTGCGATCCTCACCGGACGCGAGCGACGTCACATGATACTGGCCGTCCTGGTACCAAAGAAGCGACGCGCCATCGGGCGACGCGCCGAACACGTACCGCAGGTGCTTGCCGAGCAGCTTGCGCGCGCCGGTGGTGAGATCGATCGAGTAGACGTCTTCATACCGCCGCCCGTCCAGGCTTCCCATCAGTTCGTACTCACGATCATCCGTGCCATAGGCCCACCGCGACTTCGGATTGATGGTGGCGTTCCGCATCTCATCGGTCGCCAGGCGTATGAACTTCCTATCTGCAACACGGTATTCGCACGCATAGCTGTAGGCGCGATCGCGCGCCTCCTGCACCTGCTGCTCCGTCTGGAGCCGCGGGTCCTTGTAGTGCCACAGCACGAGATCGACCTTGTCCTCGTTGTCCTGCTGCGGTGCGGCATCCGCGCTGCCCGTGCTTTCTCCGGCTTCGATCTCGGACGCATCTTTCCGTCGGGGCTCGTGAATGCCAAAGACAATGGCGTCGAGCGACGTCGTCCACTGCGGCTCGCGCTCGGGGCTGATGGTCAGGCCCTTTGGGAACGAAGCGTCCGATGACGGGTCATACGTCACTTTTTTCGGCGACGCGGACTCTATCGCGGTGACGCCGACGACCGAATACAGCTTGTCGCGATACGCATGGTCTTCCACGCCACGGACGAACGCCAGCGCATCGCCCGTTTCCGTCCACGCCAGTTTCTCGAACGAGGCGCTCCCGCTGTCGAGGGGAAGCACGGAACCGTGCTGCATGTCCCGGAGCTGAACGCCGTTGCCCGCCTTGTCCTGCGCGTCGATGGCATAGGCGAGGAAGCGACCGTCTTTGCGGAACGCGAGTTCGCTGACGTTGCCGACGTTCAGCTCCGTGCCGGTGGCGAGTTCGACCAGCAGGAGGTCGCTCCCCTTGGGCCGGTCCGGCGCGGCACCGCCCGCCCCTCGTCCCGCCGCGCCACCCCCGCCGTTGGGCGGTTCGGGCTGATATCGCTGGAGCGCAATCCACTGCGACGACTCACCCGAGAACGCGAAACGGCGCACCTTGGGGTATTCGTGCTTCTCGCCTGTCGCGACGTTCACGACGACGGCGCTCGCCTGAATCGGGCGCCGCTGGCGCTTCAGCCGCTCCTGTTCCGCCTTCTTCGGGTACGACGTGAACGCCAGGAACTTCCCGTCATCCGAGAAGGCCAGCGAGGGCGATGACGACGCTCCGCCGCGGCCTCCGCCATCGTCGCCGGCCGCCTGCGGCTGCGCGCCTGCCGCGAATCGCCTCGTCTGGTCACCGTGCGTCCGCCGCGCGACCACCTCCGCATCGCCGTCCTGTGGCGCCAGCCGATACGCAAACCATTGCCCGTCGGGCGAGAGCGTCGGCGAGCCGATGTTCCGCCACGCAACGATGTCCTGAAGTTCCATCGGCCGCTTCGCGGCGCGCTGGGTGAACGCGGGAGAAGCGAACAGCGGGGTCAGAGACAGGACGGCAACGGCCGCCAGCAGGCGATAGTCGCGGACTCTCATGGGCAAAGATCCTCACGGAAGAAGCCGCCACAACGCGCACGGCTGCGCCTGATGCTAGCAAAGATCGCAAAGATCTAAAGATCGCAAAGATCGCAAAGATCGCAAAGATCGCAAAGATCGCAAAGATCGCAAAGATCGCAAAGATCGCAAAGATCTCTATAGCAAGGATCTCGTAGCAAAGATTTGAGAATGGCAAAGATCTTTAGATCTTTAGATCTTTGCTATCTTTGCGATCTTTGCCCACGACGCGGCCGGCCTCCAGCCGCACGACGTAATCGGCAAACTGCTGCACTTCGTCCCTGTCGTGCGACACGTACAGAATCGGGATGCCGAGATCGTCGCGAATACGTGCCAGATACGGGAGGATGCGTCGCCGCAGCGGCAGATCGACCGCTGCCAGCGGCTCGTCGAGGAGCAGCAGCGACGGGCCGGACATCAGCGCGCGCCCCAGCGCGATACGCTGACGTTCTCCGCCCGACAAGTCGCGAACGCCGCGGTCCAGCAGCGTTTCGATCTCCAGCATCCGCAGCACACGATCCAGGTCAGGAGACGTGCCGGGGTGCCGCCCGTACAGCAGGTTGCGCCTGACGTTCATGTGCGGAAAGAGCGCGATGTCCTGCGGCACGTAGCCGATGCGCCGAAGGTACGGCGCGACGTTGATGCCGGTACTCGAATCGAACAGCACACGATCGGCAACCGCGATGCGTCCGAGCGCCGGCAGCCGCAGCCCGGCGATCGCGTCCAGCACGGTGGTTTTCCCGGCGCCGGACGGCCCGAACAGCGCGGATACGCCGTCACCGAGCGTTGCTGTGAAGTCGAGGGAAAACGACCCTTGAATCAACGCGATCGCCAGATCGATCACGCCAGGCGCTTCCCGGCAAGCGCGTTCGAACAGAGCAGCGCCGCAAACGCAATCGCCGCGGAGATGGCAATGAGCGTGACCGCTTCCCAATCGCGTCCGGTCTCGGCGTACGTGTAGATGGCGACGGCCAGCGTCCTCGTCGCGCCGGGAATACTTCCCGCGACGACGATCGTCGCGCCGAACTCGCCGAGCGCGCGCGCAAACGCGAGGACCGCTCCGGCAATCACCGAGGGCAGCGCGAGCGGGAGGCTGACGGTCAGAAATGCCCGAACCGGGGCCGCCCCGAGCGTCGACGCCATCTGCTCGTACCGGCGGTCCACGTGCTCGAAGCCGGCGCGCGCAGTCCGCACGAGCAGCGGCAGCCCCATCACGGCCATCGCGAGCACGACAGCCTTCCAGGTGAAGACGACGTCGATGCCGACGCGTTCGAGCACTCGCCCAATCGGCCCCCGCCGGCTCATGAGCATCAGCAGAATCAGCCCGGTGGCAACCGGCGGCATCACCAGCGGCAGGGTGACGACCGCTTCGAGAATCGTCCGGCCGCGAAAGCTGCCGCGCGCCAGCGCCCACGCGATGAGGACGCCGATTGGGAGCACGAGGAGCGTCGCGCCTCCGGCGCACGCGACGGTGAACCACGTCAAGCGCCAGATGGGCATGCTACCGGATTGGAGCGAAGCCGAACTGCGTCAGCGCGCGCATGCCGGCGGCACTGCGCAGGTAGTCGAGGAATCGTTGCGCTTCCTCGGCCGCGGATGACGTCCGAATCACCGCTGCAGGATACCGGATCGGCGGACCTTCGTTCGCAGGAACGACCCACGCAACGCTCGCCCGCGTCGCGATGCGCGCGTCGGTGCGGTAGACGATCGCCGCGTCCGCGGCGCCGGTTTCCACCGCGGTCAGCGCCGCACGTACGCTGCCCGCCGGCACGATTCGCGGCGCAATCTGGTCCCAGATGCCGACCTTCTGCAGGTATTGCTTCGCGTACACTCCGGCGGGCACCGCGTCGGGATCACCGATGGCAATCCGCCGGAACGCCGGATCGGTCAGCGCTCGAATGCCGCCGAGCGTGCGGTTCCTGTCGTTCGGGACGACAACCGCCAGCTGATTTGACAGGATGTCGGCGCGGGAGCCCGCCTTCACCAGGCCGGCCGCCGCGACGATGTCCATCTGCTGTTCGTCCGCGCTGATGAAAATAT
Source organism: Vicinamibacterales bacterium (assembly GCA_035495555.1). GTDB lineage: Bacteria > Acidobacteriota > Vicinamibacteria > Vicinamibacterales > 2-12-FULL-66-21 > DATJFQ01. The sequence goes on along the minus strand of DATJFQ010000068.1, from coordinate 31,691 downwards.
CCACCGGCGCGCCGTCCACGATCTGGCGCGCGAGCACGTTCGAGGCACCGAAGTTGAACCGGATGGTCCCGCCGCCCGCCTGCGCGTATTCACGCGCAGCGACGGTCAGCGCTTCGGTGAGGCTGACCGCCGCCGAGACGGTGATCGGCGCGCGTGCGGGGAGCGTCTGCGCAGTGAGCGCGGCGGCCGCGACCGCCAGCGCCGGGAGCCACGAAGTCGGCATACGCCGAGTGTACTGAGAGCGCCCGGAGCGGTGTCAATTCCCAACTGCAGACGTCCAACTCCCAATCGGCGTTGGGAGTTGGGAGTTATCAGGTCTACTCCGAATCATGGCGCTGCAGGACGACGATTGACCAGGCCTGCACCTTTACGTGCTCCCCCGCCTCGAGCAATCGGCCATGGCCGCCGACTTCGACGTGGTTCGCGGTTTCGTTCGTGTCCAGCACGATGCGCCAGCGCTCGCCCCACTTCGCCTCCGGCATCACGAAGTCGATCTGCTCCTGGTGCGCGTTGAACATGAGGTAGAAGCTGTCGTCGACCACGCGCTCGCCGCGCCGGTTGCGGGTCGGGATCGCGTCGCCGTTGAGGAAGACGCCCAGCGATTTGGCGAACCCGGCCTGCCAGTCCTCCTCCGACATCGTCGTCCCCGAGGGCGTGAACCAGCCGATGTCCGCGACGGATGTTCCGCGGATCGGACGCCCCTGGAACCACCGGCGGCGGCGGAACACCGGGTGGTCGCGACGGAGGCGGATCAAATCCCGCGTGAATCCGAGCAGCGCCTGATCGGCGTGGTCCCAGTCGTACCAGGAAATCTCGCTGTCCTGGCAATAGGCGTTGTTGTTGCCCTCCTGCGTGCGGCCGATCTCGTCGCCGCCGCACAGCATCGGGACGCCCTGGGAGAGGAACATCGTCGCGAGAAAGTTTCGCTGCTGCCTGGCGCGAAGCGCGAGCACCGCAGGATCGTCCGTCGGACCTTCCGCGCCGCAGTTCCACGATCGATTGTGGCTCTCGCCGTCGCGGTTCTCTTCACCATTGGCTTCGTTGTGCTTCTCGTTGTAGGAGACGAGATCGCGCAGCGTGAATCCGTCGTGCGCCGTGATGAAGTTGATGCTCGCGTAAGGGCGGCGGCCCGTGCCCTGATATAGATCCGAACTTCCCGTGAACCGTGACCCGAATTCCGCGAGCGTCTGGTCGGTGCCGCGCCAGAAATCGCGGACGCAATCGCGATATTTCCCGTTCCACTCCGACCAGAGCGGAGGGAAGTTGCCGACCTGATATCCGCCTTCGCCGACGTCCCACGGCTCGGCGATGAGCTTCACCTGGCTGACGACGGGATCCTGCTGGATCAGATCGAAAAACGACGACAGCCGATCGACGTCGTGCAGTTCACGCGCGAGCGTCGATGCGAGGTCGAACCGGAAGCCGTCGACGTGCATGTCGCCTACCCAGTACCGCAGGCTGTCCATGATGAGCTGCAGCACGTGCGGGTGCCTCATGTTCAGCGTGTTGCCGGTGCCGGTGTAATCCATGTAGTACCGGCGGTTGTCCGCCACCGTGCGGTAATACGCCGTGTTGTCGATGCCCTTGAACGACAGGACCGGTCCGAGATGATTCCCTTCGGCGGTGTGGTTGTACACGACGTCGAGGATCACTTCGATCCCCGCGCGGTGCAGTGCTTTCACCATCCGTTTGAATTCCTGCACCTGCTGGCCGAGCGTACCGCCCGATGCGTATTCGTTGTGCGGGGCGAGATAGGCGATCGAGTTGTAGCCCCAGTAATTGCGCAGGCCTTTGTCGAGCAGCACCGAATCCTGGACGAACTGATGGACGGGCAGCAGTTCGACGGCTGTCACGCCGAGCGCGCTGAGATAGTCGATGGTCACCGGGTGCGCGAGCGCGGCATAGGCACCGCGCTGCTCATCGGGGATGTCCGGGTGGCGCCGGGTGAATCCCTTGACGTGCGTCTCATAGACAATCGTGCGATGCCATGACGTCCGCGGCGGCGCGTCCCCCGACCAGTCGAACGTCGGATCGATGACGACCGATTTCGGCATGAACGGCGCGCTATCGAGGTCGTTTTTCGAATCGTCCGGCCGATCGAAGTGGTACGGGAACATCGCTTCGTTCCAGCTCCACGCGCCATCGACGGCTTTCGCATACGGATCGAGCAGCAGCTTTGCGGGATTGCACCACTTGCCTTCATCTGGCGCCCATGGTCCGTGGACGCGGTAGCCGTATCGCTGCCCCGGTTTGACGCCGGGAACGAAGCCGTGCCAGCAGAGCGCGGTCGTCTCCGGCAGATCGACGCGCGTCTCATTTCCCTCGTCGTCGAACAGACACAGCTCGACGCGTTCCGCCACTTCCGAGAAGAGGGAGAAATTGGTGCCGTCCCCGCGATAAGTGGCGCCGAGCGGATAGGCATCCCCCGGCCACACCGGCAGGGCCGGCACGGTTGTGTTCCGTCGTTCTTCCATCCCCGTCACAAGAGCCGGCGAGGCTGCAAGAATCTCGCCTTCTTTGCGTCGTTCAGTGTACGCTTCCGTGGTTTGTGGAGATATCGATGCGAAGCACGCTGATGCTGCTGCTCGTGTTCGTCGTTCCCGCTTTTCCAGTAGCGCCGGGCGCTATCGACCACGACGCGGGGGTGTCATCCGGGGACGGGATGGTCGTGTGCACGTCGGCGCCGGCCTGCGACGTCGGCGCGGCCATTCTCGGCGACGGCGGAAATGCGGTCGACGCTGCCGTGGCGACCGCCTTCGCTCTGGCAGTGACGCATCCGAGCGCCGGCAACCTCGGCGGTGGCGGCTTCATGGTCGTGCGAACGGCTGCCGGCGAGGCGACGACGTTCGACTATCGCGAGAAGGCGCCGCTCGCGGCGACCCGGACCATGTATCTGCGCGACGGGAAGATCGACATCCGCCTGACGAACACCGGATACCTTGCGCCGGGCGTGCCGGGCACCGTCCGCGGCCTCGCGCTCGCCCACAAACGTTTCGGCAAGCTGGCGTGGCGTGACGTCGTCGCGCCCGCCATCCCTCTGGCCGACCAGGGATTTGTCCTGTCGGAAAGCCTTGCGCGCAGCCTGAACAACCAGGTCGCCGGGCCCATGGCGCCCTTTCCCGCTTCGATCGCGCAATACGGCAAACCGGGCGGCGGCAAGTGGGTCGCCGGCGATCGTCTCGTGCTCAAAGACCTCGCGAAGACGCTCCGTGCGATCGCATCGGAGGGGCCGGACGTGTTCTACAAAGGATGGATCGCCGATCGCATCGCCGCGGATATGGCCGCCCACGGCGGGTTGATCACGAAGAAAGATCTGGCCGGGTACGAAGCCGTGGAGCGCGCTCCCGTGCGGGGCACGTACCGCGGCTACGACATCATCGCGATGCCGCCGCCGAGTTCAGGCGGCGTTGCGCTCGTCGAGATGCTCAACGTGCTCGAGCCGTTCGACTTGAAGTCGAAAGGCCGCAACTCCGCCGAATCCCTTCATCTTCAGATCGAAGCGATGCGCCGCGCCTATCTCGATCGCGCGCGCTATCTGGGCGATCCCGATTTCGTCGAGGTGCCGATCGAGCGGCTCACGTCCAAGGAGTATGCGGCACAACTGAGCGACGGCATCGATCCCGCGCACGCGACCAGCAGCGTCGAACTCGGCAAAGACATCGTCACCGCGAATCAGACGGGGGAACCTGACGAAACGACGCATTTCTGCGTCGTCGATCGGGACGGTATGGCCGTGTCGAATACGTTCACGCTCGAGGGTGGATTCGGCTCGCACATTGTCGTGAAGGGCGCCGGTTTCCTGCTGAACAACGAGATGGGTGACTTCAACAAGCACCCCGGGGTGACAGATCTCACCGGTAACATCGGCACCGATCCGAACCTGATCGAGCCTGGCAAACGGATGCTGAGTTCAATGACGCCGGTGATCCTGGTGAAAAACGGCAAGCCGGCGCTGATGACCGGATCACCCGGCGGTCGCACGATTATCAACACCGTCCTCTCGGTCGTCCTCGGGGTGGCTGAATTCGGACTGAACGTCCGCGATGCGGTCGACGCGCCCCGCATGGACCACGAATGGCTGCCCGACACGGTCCAGATCGAAAAAGACGGCGTTCCCGTCGATGTGGTCGAACACCTGCGCGCGATGGGACACACGGTCAACGTGGGCGGACGGCAGGGGGACGCGAATTCCATTCTCATCGACGACACCGGTACCGCCTGGGGAGCGAACGATCATCGAGCGAAGGACGGCAAGGTCGCTACACCCTTGGGGTTGACGGCGGGCATACGATCGCGATAGCGTCAATGCAGATGTTCCGTCTCGCGCATCACCATCGGCTCCATCATTCCTGCCACGGCGGGCCGGTCGATTTGCGCGTCCACTGATCCTTCAGACGAACAACTCGAATTCATCACCGAAGCCCCGCCATCCCGCGGGGCTTTTTCTTTTTCAGGGTGCAGCAATGGATTTCTCAAAACTGAACGGGCTCGTCCCGGCCGTCGTCCAGGATGCCGGCACGAACGAAGTCCTGATGGTCGGGTTCATGAACCAGGAAGCGCTCGACAGAACGGTCGCAACGGGGTTCGCCACCTTTTTCAGCCGGACGCGAGGCAGCTTGTGGCTGAAGGGAGAGACCTCGGGAAACCTCCTGCAGGTCGAGGAAGCGTTCGTGGACTGCGACGAAGACACGATCCTGCTGAAGGTGCGGCGGCTCGGCCGGGGCAAGGTGTGTCACACGGGGCAGCGGACCTGCTTCACGTCACTGCTGACTCCCGCGGTCGCGGGGCGGTGATGTCATGAATACGCTGAAACTCGGCATTCCGAAGGGCTCGCTGCAGGAGGCGACGATCCAACTGTTCGCGCGTGCCGGCTACACGCTGTACGCGAACGGGCGGTCCTATTTCCCGCTCACCGACGATCCGGAGATCGCCTGCATGCTTATTCGCGCGCAGGAAATGGCGCGGTATGTGGCCGACGGCGTGCTCGACGCGGGGTTGACGGGCGCCGACTGGATTGCGGAGTACGCAGCCGGCGCCGCCGCGGCGGCAACCCGCATCGTGCCGCTCGCGGACCTGATTTACGCAAAACAAAGCTTCGGCAAAGTGCGCTGGGTGCTCGCCGTGCCGGAGTCGTCTCCATATCAGCGTCCGCAGGATCTCGAAGGCGCAACCATTGCCACGGAACTCGTGCGCGCGACCCAGGCTTACTTCGCGCGTATCGGCGTGAACGTGAACGTCGAATTTTCCTGGGGTGCGACCGAGGTCAAACCGCCCATTCTCGCGGATGCGATCGTGGAGGTGACGGAGACCGGTTCGTCGCTCCGGGCGAACCGTCTCCGCATCATCGACACCGTGCTCGAATCGAACACGCAGCTCGTTGCCAATCGCGCGGCGCTGGATGACTCCTGGAAGCAGGCAAAGCTGGACGGGATCGCGCTGCTGCTGAAGGCGGCTATCGAGGCGCAGGGGCGTGTCGGCCTCATGCTCAACGTCCGCCGATGCGATCTCGACGAGATCATCGCCTTGCTGCCGGCGCTGCAGCGACCGACCGTCTCTCCGCTGAGCGATGCCGACTGGATCGCCATCAACACGATCGTGGAGGAACGGGCCGTACGGGACCTGATCCCGAAGCTCAAGGCTGCGCGGGCGCAAGGCATCGTCGAGTACCCGCTGAACAAGATCGTGATGTGACGACGTGCGCATCATCGAGAGTTCGAATCAACGGGAACTGGATGCGTTTCTCGCACGCACCCCGGCGCGCAATCCTGCCATTCTCCGGCAGTCCGCCCGGATCGTCGCGCGGGTCCGCGGTGAAGGCGACCGGGCGCTCCGAGCGTATGCGCGTCGCTTCGATGGCGTGAATGCGCTCGTGGTCTTCGATCGCTCCCTCATGCGCGACGAGGCGTCGAAGGTGGCACCGCGTGTCAGGCGCGCCCTGGGGGCAGCGGCGCGGAATATCCGGCGTATTGCGGCCCGGCAGGTGCCCAAAGGCTGGATCGCAGAGCCCGCGCGCGGTGTGCGGATCGAGCAGCGGGTCATGCCGCTCGAGCGGGTGGGCTGTTATGTACCCGGCGGCCGGTTCCCGTTGCCCTCTTCGGTGCTCATGACGGCGATTCCAGCGGCCGAAGCCGGCGTGAAGGACATCATCGCCGTCTGCCCACGCCCTGACGCCGCGGTCATGTGCGCCGCGCTCGAAGCAGGCGTCACACGGTTGGTGCAGATCGGAGGCGCGCACGCCATCGCCGCACTCGCGTATGGCACCCGGACGGTTCCTCGGGTCGACAAGATCGTCGGCCCCGGCAATGCGTACGTCTCCGCAGCCAAGTCGCTCGTCTCTGCCGACTGCGCGATCGACTTCTTCGCGGGCCCGAGCGAAATCCTCGTGCTCTCCACGACCGGGCGCGCCGCCTGGATTGCGGCGGATCTTATCGCCCAGGCGGAGCACGACAGTCGCGCGCGCGCATTACTGATTACTCCCAAACGCGCGCTGGCGATTGCCGTCTGGCAATCGATCTCGGAGCAGCTCGAGTCGAACCGGCACGCGCGCCAGGCGCTGTCTTCGTCTGGAGCAATCATCGTCACGTCGTCGCTCGAAGAGGCGATCGGGATCGCGCAGCGCGTCGCACCGGAACACGCGGTCTGTGACACCGCCGGCGTCGCGCGCCGACTGACGCGAGCCGGGACCGTGTTCGTCGGCAACTTGAGCGCCCAGGCGTGCGGGGACTACGCGACGGGTTCGAACCACGTCCTGCCGACGAGCGGCGCCGCCCGGTTCCGGGGCGGGTTGAGCGCGGCGGACTTCGTTCGCGTGACGTCAATTCAGCGACTCACGCGCGAGGGGTTGCGCAGCATCGGGGACACGGCCGTCACGCTCGCGGAGGCTGAAGGCCTGCACGGGCATGCCCGTTCGATTCGGATGCGTCTGGGAGGCGTCGCATGATCCGCACAGGCTATTTGCGTCCACCCGCGGAAACCGGCGTACTGAGGCTGCACCTGAACGAAAACACGGGGGGGTGCTCACCCGCTGCACTGTCTGTGATCCGCGGCTTGTCTGCTGGGGACCTCGGGCGTTATCCCGATTACCAGCAGGCGATCGCCGAGGTCGCGCGGGTGTTCCGGGTTCCCGCGGACTACGTGCTGCTGACCAACGGACTGGACGAAGGAATTCTCGCGGCCACCGCCGCCGCATTCCGCCGGCGCGACGGCTTCGTTCCGGAGGCGATCGGCGTACGACCTGCGTTCGACATGTACGACACGACAGTGGACGGGCTTGGCGGACGCATGCGCACCGTACCGCTGGATCCGCAGTTTCAGTGGAGCGCGTCCTCGCTGCTGGCCGTTGTCAGCGCGGCGACGCGCATCATCTTCGTCACGAATCCGCACAACCCGTCGGGATGCTGTGTTCCGCTGTCAGAGATCCTCGAGTTGGCGGCGCAATCCCGGCCCGCGGTGGTGTTCGTCGACGAGGCCTATGCGGATTTCACCCATGACACGCTGCTCGATCCCGACGTCCTGCGCTCGATGCCGAACATCGTCGTCGGGCGGACGTTCTCCAAGGCGTACGGGCTGGCCGGATTACGAATCGGAGCACTCGTGGCGTCCCCGGAGACGTTGCAGCCGATGAGAAAAATCGTCCCGCCTTACAGTGTCAACGCCGTGGCGGCCGCGGCACTGCCGGCGGCATTGGCCGATTCGGAGTACACGTCCCGTTACGTCAAGGAGGCGTGCCAGTCGCGCGATCTAATCGAGGACGCGTGCGGCCGACTGGGGGTGGCTGTGGTTCCAAGCGCCGCGAACTTCGTGCTCGTCCGCGCGGGGGCTGTCGCGTCTGCGCTGGCGGACGCGTTGGCCCGCCGCGGGATCGCTGTTCGCGACAGGTCGCGAGAGCCAGGGTGCGAGGGTTGCCTGCGCGTGACAGCCGGCCGCATCACCGACACGCGCCGTTTTGTTGCCGCACTGGAGGACGCATGGCGCGAACTGCAACGGTGACGCGGGAGACGGCCGAAACGCGGATCGCGATCCGGCTCGCGCTCGACGGCCGCGGCCGATACGACATCCAGACGGGCATCCGCTTCCTGGACCACATGCTGGAACTCGTGGCGCGCCACGGAGCATTCGACCTCGTGCTGTCGGCTGACGGCGATCTGGACGTCGACCAGCACCACACGGTCGAGGACGTCGGCATTGCGCTCGGAGGCGCGGTCGATCGCGCGCTGGCGTCGCGGCGGGGAATCAACCGAGCGGGCTATTTCCTCATGCCGATGGACGAATCCCTCGCGGTCGCAGCCGTCGACCTGAGCGGCAGGCCGCGCGCCGTCATTGACGTCCGCGTACGTGCGGCGCGAATCGGCGACCTGCAATCAGAGCTCGTGCAGGATTTCTTCGAGGGTTTCGCGCAGGGAGCGCGCGCGGCCGTGCATCTCAAGCTGCTGTACGGACGTTCCAGTCATCACGGCGTCGAAGCGGTGTTCAAGGCCTTCGCCCGCGCGCTCCGGGTTGCGTGCTCGCGCGACAGGCAACTGCGGCGCGCGCTCCCCTCGACCAAGGGGCTGCTGTGATTGCCATCGTCGACTATGGCGCCGGTAATCTCACGTCTGTCGCGAGGGCCTTCACGGCTGTCGGCGCGTCCGTCAAGGCGACGCGCTCGGAAGCCGATGTCGCCGCCGCGGATGCGGTCGTGATTCCGGGTGTGGGCCACTTCCGGTCGACCGCTGCGATCAGTGACGCTCTGCGCGCGGCCCTCACCGGCGCCGCGCAGGAGAAGCCGGTGCTCGGGATCTGTCTGGGACTCCAGTTTCTGTTCGATGGCAGCGACGAGTCGCCGGGATGCAGAGGCCTGGGGCTGCTGCGAGGCCAGAGCAGGCCCTTGTTGCCAAGCGCTTCGGAGAAGGTTCCGCACGTCGGGTGGAACACTATTGTCGCGCTGCGGCCATCTCGTCTCCTCGACGGCGTACCGGCTGGAAGTCCGTTCTACTTCACGCATTCGTACGCAGCGCCTGTGACATCCGCCTGCATCGCATCTACGGATTACACGATCCCGTTCGCCGCCGTCGTGGAGGCGGGTAACGTCTTCGGCACGCAATTCCACCCCGAGAAGTCGGGTGAGGCCGGATTGCGAGTCATTCGGAATTTTCTCGATGTTGTGTAAACGAATCGTGGCGTGTCTCGACGTTCGCGGCGCGAGGGTCGTGAAAGGCGTCAACTTCACCAGCCTGATCGACGCAGGCGATCCGGCAGAATTGGCACGGCGCTATTACGCGGACGGAGCGGATGAAATCGTCCTCCTCGACGTCGACGCGACCCTCGAGGGTCGTCGGGCACGGGCACGAACGGTCGAAGCCGCCGCGGAGAGGATCTTCGTTCCACTCCTCGTCGGGGGAGGGATCCGTTCGGAGGACGATGCCGCGGCCATGCTCGACGCCGGCGCCGACAAGGTGGCCGTCAACTCGGCTGCGCTCGACGATCCGTCGCTCATCACACGGCTGGCCGCTCGATATGGATCGCAGGCCGTCGTCGTGGCGATCGATGCGGCACGAACGGACGGCGACGTCTCAGTGTGGACGCGCTCGGCGTCACGGCCCACGGACCGCTCGGCCGTCGACTGGGCGATCGAGGCGGCGGATCGCGGTGCAGGCGAAATCCTTCTGACATCAATCGACCGCGATGGCACCGCAAATGGCTTCGATTGTGAGATGACACGCACCATTGCGAGCCGACTGCGGATCCCGGTGATCGCGTCCGGGGGCGCCGGAAGCCACGCGCACTTCGTGCAGGTGTTCACGACGGGATGCGCCGAGGCGGCGCTGGCGGCCTCGATTTTTCACTTCGGCCGGACGCACATTCGCGACCTGAAACATCACCTGGCGGCCGAAGGCGTACCGGTTCGGCTCCCATGCTGATTCCATCAATCGATCTGCAGCGCGGGCGAATCGTCCAGCTGATCCAGGGCGACAGGCTCGCAATCGAGTCGGCGGACGTGGATGGCTGGGTTCATCGATTCCGAGCTTATCGTGCCGTTCAATTGATCGATCTCGATGCGGCCAAATCCGAAGCCGACAACGCGGCGCTCGTGCAAAGCATTGCCGCTCGTCTGCCGTGTCGGGTCGGTGGCGGCATCAGGAGCGTCGAGCGCGCGCGCACCGTTCTGAGAGACGGGGCGCGCAAGGCGATTCTGGGATCGCGACTGTTTCGACCGGCCGGTCCGGATCTCGGATTCGCCGCCGAGCTTGCGGATCAGATTGGACCCGAGCGGCTGGTTGCGGCGGTCGACGCGCGGAACGGCTGCATCGCTGTGAACGGCTGGCGCACGCTCCTGCCGTACACCCCTGAAGAGGCCATCCGCACCCTCGAACCGTTCTTCGGGGAATTCCTCTTTACGAATATCGACCGCGAGGGTCTGATGCAGGGGATTGACCGCCCGTCGGTTCACCGGATTCGCGCCGCCACGACACGGACCCTCTCGGTGGCCGGGGGCGTAACGACAGAAGAGGAAATCGAGTGGCTGCACCAGCAGGGAATCGACGCCGTGGTCGGCATGGCACTGTATGCCGGCGTTCTGGCAACCCCGCCGCAGTTCCCGCCGTCTAATCCGGGCGGCGAGGACATTCGATGACAAACGTTCGACAATGGATTCCGGTCGCGGCGGTGTTCGCGCTCGTGCTGGGGGCCGCGACGGCGGCAGTCGCGCAGGAAACCGAGCAGTTCGACCGCACCGTGTCGTTCCACTCTGGTGGGCGGCTGAAACTGAACACCTTTTCCGGTCGCGTGACCATTACCGGGACAGACGGCAACGACGTCGTGATCCACGCCGTCCGCCGCGGCTCGCGAGATCGGCTCGATCACGTGCAGATTGACGTCCAGGTGGATCCTTCCCAGGTGTCCATCGAAGCCAACAAGAAGAACGCCTCCTGGCACGAAGATCGGGACAACGTCGTCGACACGGACTTCGATATACAGGTGCCGCGCCAGACGGAACTCGACGTGAATGCCTTTTCGAGCCGCGTCGAAATCTCCGGCGTGTCGGGCGGCCAGAAGCTGCACACGTTTTCCGGCAGCATGCGCGTGACCGACGCGACCGGACCGATGAATGCGGAAAGCTTCAGCGGTGATATCGACGTGGCGTTCGCCGGAGCGCCAGACGGACAGATCGACTTCGACAGCTTCAGCGGCCGTATCAGCTCGAGCCGGCCGATCACGATGCACTCATCGACGCGCCGCACCCGCATGCAGGGTGAACTGGGCGCGGGCGGCGACACGCAGTTCCGCTTCAAGACCTTCTCGGGCGACGTGACGCTCCGGTAATTCGCCGGCGCAGACGCCTGGTACGTGGCTCAGGGTTTTCAGGGCTGCCGGCCACTTGCGGTACTCTCTGCGCATGCGCCAGCGCAGAGGGTATCTGCCCGTTGTCATTACAGCCGTCGCACTCGCCTCGGCGTGCGGACGGCCAGCGGCGCGATTCTCGGTCGAGAACGCCCGTGCGCACCTCGACGTGCTCGCCGGAACCATTGGCAGCCGCGCCGTCGGGACGCCAGAGAACGCGCGCGCCCGCGCCTACATCATCGACCAGTTGAAGCTGTTCGGATACGACGTCCGCGTGCAGGAAACAGATGCGCGGCGTCCTGAATTCGGACTGACCGCTCACGTCAGCAACGTCATCGCGATCAAGACGGGCGCCGAGCGCGGCGCGCTGGGTCTGATGTCGCACTACGACTCCGCTCCCGAATCGCCGGGCGGTGCCGACGACGGGATCGGGGTGGCGGTGTCGCTCGAAGCCGCGCGCGTCCTGGCAGCGCGCCCGCAGCCGCGCCACACGATTGCTGTGCTCTTCACCGACGGCGAAGAAGCGGGACTGATGGGCGCCGCCGGGTTGACGGCGGATCGCGATCTGATGGACCGGCTGCAGGCCTACGTGAACGTCGACATGACGGGGTCCAACGGCACGGCAATGCTGTTCGAAACCGGACCGCAGAACCCCTGGCTCGTCGGCGCATGGCGTGCGTCGGCGCCCCACCCGCGCGGCGCGAGCTTCGCGTACGAGATCTATCGGCGGCTCCCCAACGACACCGATTTTTCCATCTTCAAGCGCTACGGCATTCCCGGCCTGAACTTCGCCGTGATCGGCGACAGTTACGCATACCACACGGCGCGCGACACAGCGGAGCGCGTCGCCGACCTGACGTTGCGCACGACGGGCGAGAACACCGTCGATACGATGCTCGCGCTCGACGCACGTGACCTGACCAGGCGAACGGGCGGCAACCCGACGTTCTTCGACGCGGGCGGGACGATCGCCTTTTCGTGGGGATCGACCGTCGCGTGGATCATTGCCGTCCTCGCGCTCGCGTGCGGCACGCTCGCGTGGGTCAAGGTCCTGGCGGCAAGCATCCGGCTCGAGGGGGCTGGACGCTGGCTGTTGTACGTGCTCTGGACCGTGTTGGGCGTCGCGCTGGTTGCCGCGGCGCTGATCGGCGGCACGTGGGCGCTTCGCGAAACGCGAACGGTCTATCACCCGTGGTACGCCCATCCGCTTCGCTTCTTCCTGTTCCTGCTGTCTCTCGGAACGCTCGCCGGATGGGTGGCGGCACGCGCCGGCATGTGGATTCCACTGCGTGCGCGCGGGCCGCGGCACCCGATGCTGGCGTGGAGCGTGACGCTGCCCGTCTGGATTCTGCTCGCGGGTCTTACGGCATCCACTGCGCCGAGCGCGGGGTACTTGTGGACCCTGCCGCTTCTCGTCGCCGGCGTGTGTCTGCTGGCGGCTCCCGTGCAGCAACCGCCGGTCGTGCGTGCCGTGTCGGTCCTGGTGCTGGCGGTTGCCGGGACGCTCTGGCTGCGGAACACCATCGAACTCCTGCTCTTCGCGGTCGCGCTGCTCGGGCGCCTGCCGATCATCACGCCGGTATATGCGTATGCCGCGTTGATGCTGGTTGCGGCCGTGATGATCGTTCCCCCGATCATCGCCACCGTCGCGGTCGTCCGGCCGATCCTCCGCCCGTCTTTCATCACCGCGCTGCTGCTCGCGGCGACGGCGGTCACCGCGGTGGCCGCCTACCGCGCGCCGGCGTATACGCCCGAGAATCCACAGCGGCGGGACGTCCGCGTCCTCGTCGATTCATCGAGCAGGACGGCGGTTTACGAGATCGGCGGTCAGGAACCCGGGGTGGATCTTGCGCCGGGAGCGCCTGCAGGGTGGGCGCGGGTGAACGACGCGCCGCCGAGCGCGATTCCCATCGGGCGGCTGAGCGCCCCGTTCGTATTTCGCGCGACCGCGAGTGCGCCGGGCCCCGCGCCAGCCACGTTGAGCGCGATGGCCATCACACCAGCGCCCGCGGGAACCGACCTTTCGATGACCGTGGTGCCGAAGGAGCCCGGGCTGACCGTGCAGTTCGTACTGCCCGAAGGCATGACACCCGCTCGATCGAACCTCCCGGGCGCGATTGCGTCGGGTCGCTGGCGGGCGGTGTTCGTTGCCGTGCCCCCGGAAGGGGTGACGTGGCGCGCGTCGTTCTCCGGCCGTCAGGATCCGCGTCTCGCCAACGCGCAGGCCGCCGTCACCTCGGCGCGGTTTCCCGGCGGAAGCGGATGGCAGTCGCTGCCCGCGTGGCTGCCGCAGGAACACGCCGTCTGGCAGATGCGGGTGCGGTGGCTCCTGGAGCACCCGATTGCACCCGTGCCGCCGTTACGTTAATCTACGTATTCACTACGTGAGTTGACGTGATGCAGAACCCGTTCATCTACGGCGAGGTCGTGCCTGCGTCCGCGTTCGTCGATCGCGAGGAGGAGCTCGCCCGCCTCAGTGCCGACCTGCTGGCCGGCCAGAAGGTCTTCCTCATCTCACCCCGGCGCTATGGCAAGTCGTCGCTGGTCCAGCAGGCGCTCCGCGCGGCGGCGCGGCGGGGCGCGCTCCCCGTCGATGTGACCGTCAGCAGCTACAGCTCGTACGTCGCGTTCCTCGAAGGCTACGCGCGCGCGCTGCTGGTCGCCGACGCGCGTCCGGACCGCGTCCGCAAGTGGGTCATCGATCTCCTGGGCGCCCTCAGGCCCGAGCTGCGGGTCGAACCCGGCGCCCGGCTCTCCATCTCGTTTCCGGCGGCCCGCACGAAGGCCGACGTCGCGCGGCTGGCCGAGGGGGTGTTCGCGCTGCCCGCCCGGATCGCAGAGCTGCGAGGACGCCGCCTCGCCGTCGCACTCGATGAGTTCCAGGCGATCGACGCGTTCGACGAGGGTGGACACGAGGTGGAGCACGCGCTCCGCGCCGCCGTCCAGCACCAGCGGCAGGTCGGCTACGTCTTTTCCGGCTCGGAGCCGACGCTGATGGAGCGGATGTTGAGCCGCAGCCGCCCCTTCTACAAAGCCGGTCCCGTCATGCGCCTGGACCGCATTCCTCCGGATCAATTCGGGGCCTATGTCGAAGCGCGGTTCAGGAAAACCGGTATCGTCCCGGAGCCCGGGCTCGGAGGCGCGATCGTGGACCTCGCGGGCAACCTGCCGTACGACGTCCAGCGGCTCGCGCACGAAATGTGGGACGACGTGCACGCGGGGCGCGGGCGCCGCGCCGGGCTCGAAGAGCTGCACAGGACGCTTCGCCGCCTCCTCAACGAAAACCAGCCGCTGTTCGAGGCCATGTGGCAGCGCCTCACGGTGCCGCAGCGCGGCGCGCTTCGAGCGGCGGTGCTCGAGGACGGCCGCGAGCTGCTCGGCGCCGATGCGCGCGCTCGCCATCGTCTTGGCGGCGCGTCGACGGTCCAGGCCGCACTCGCTGCCCTCGTGCGCGACGACGTTCTCGCCCGCGAAGGACCACGATACATCGTCGTCGACTCCCTGCTGCGCGAGTGGGTGGCGCGCCGGACGTTCTGATGATGCGCCGCCTGCTCGCGCGGATCGGACTCGGGCGCCCGGACCTGCGCGCGTGGGCGATGTACGACTGGGCGAACTCCGCGTTCCAGACGACCATCATCGCGGCGATCTTCCCCATCTACTACGAGAAGGTCGCGGCGGCGGACCTTCCGGGCCCGGTCGCGACGAGCCGGTTCGCCTGGGCCACGACGTGGTCGATTCTGATCGTCGCCGTGATCGCGCCGCTGCTCGGGACGGTCGCGGATTACCGCCCCGTGAAGAAGCGGATGATCGCGCTGTTTCTCGCGATCGGCGCCTCCGCGACCGCCGCAATGTTCTTCATCACGCGCGGCGACTGGCTGTTCGCGCTCGTGGTGTTCGTGATCGGCAACGTCGGCGTGGCCGCGAGCATCGTGTTCTACGAATCGCTGCTGCCGCACCTGGTCAGCGAGAGCGAACTGGACATCGTATCCTCCGCCGGCTATGCGGTCGGGTACGTGGGCGGCGGCCTGCTGCTCGCGATCAATATCGTGATGATGAGCAGGCCGGGATGGTTCTTCCTGGCCGACCGCGGTGTCGCCGTCCGCGTGAGCCTCGCGAGCGTGGCGGTCTGGTGGGTGCTCTTTTCGATCCCGCTGTTTCGGACGGTAAAGGAACCGCCGGTGCCCTCGCGCGAAGCCGAGCACGGCGGCACCATCCCCGTCGCGTTCCGGCGGCTCGCACGCACGTTCGCCGAACTCCGGCGATACCGCGAGGCGTTCTGGCTGCTGCTCGCCTTTCTGATTTACAACGACGGGATCCAGACCATCATCCGGATGGCGACGACGTACGGAGCGGAGATCGGGCTGGACGACAACGCGATGATCGGCGCGCTGCTGGTCACCCAGTTCATCGGGATCCCGTTCGCGTTTCTGTTCGGGCTGTTCGCCGATCGGATCGGCGCCAAGCGGGCGGTGTTCGCGGGGCTGAGCGTCTACGTCGTGATCACCGTGCTCGGCTACTTCATGCGGAA
This sequence comes from Vicinamibacterales bacterium, assembly GCA_035495555.1. Classification (GTDB taxonomy): domain Bacteria; phylum Acidobacteriota; class Vicinamibacteria; order Vicinamibacterales; family 2-12-FULL-66-21; genus DATJFQ01. The sequence continues at coordinate 15,844 of DATJFQ010000068.1, read as the reverse complement.
CTCGTGGCAGTTTTTCGCGCTGGCCGTGCTCGTCGGGATGGTGCAGGGGGGCACGCAGGCGCTGAGCCGATCGCTGTTTGCCAGCATGATTCCGCGGCAGAAGTCGTCGGAATTCTTCGCCTTCTTCGGCGTCTTCGAGCGGTATGCCGGCATTCTCGGGCCGGCTATTTTTGCCTGGGTCGTCCAGCGCAGCGGAACAAGCCGCAACGCAATCCTGTCCGTTGTCGTGTTTTTCATCGTCGGCGCCGCGCTGCTCGCCTTCGTGGATGTCGAGGAAGGGCGCCGGGTCGTTCGCGCCGAGGGCGCGATGGCGAAAGCGGAGGAATCCGGCTGAGCCGCAGCGGGACACACACGCAGCGGACACAGCCAGCTACGCAACTGCACAACTTCCAATTGCTCAAGGTGTTAGGTCTATGCACACCGTTGCGAAATCGTCTCGGTGCCGGGAGGAACTTGGTAGTTGTGTCGTTGGTGGTTGTGTAGTTAGTCAGGACCCGGCTTAATCGGCGCCAAACCTCACGCCGTCGGTTGTCGTCCAACTGTCGCATGAAGATTGTCGTCGCCGGCGGCACGGGGTTCCTGGGGGCGCCGCTGTGCGGGTCCTGGGCCGACGAGGGCCATGAAGTGCTCGTGCTGACCCGAGGCCTCGGGCCCGGTCAGAGGCAGCACGAGCCCGGCACGGGGGTTCCTGGCGTCACACGCGTCGGGTGGAAGCCGTCCGACGGCGCCGAACCGCTCGTTTCGACGATCGAGGGCGCGACTGCGGTCGTGAATCTCGCAGGAGAGTCGATCGACGCGAAACGGTGGACCGAGGCGCGCAAGCAGGTCATTCGAAACAGCCGGCTCGACGCGACGCGCGCGCTCGCGGCGGCAATTCGCTCGTGCGCCACACCACCGGGAACGTTCATCAGCGGAAGCGCCGTCGGTTACTACGGCGATCGGGGCGGCGAAATGATCGCGGAGGACGCGCCGCCGGGTCGCGACTTCCTCGCGCGCCTCTGCGCGGACTGGGAGGAACAGGCGCAAGCGGCCGCGCGCCCGGGCGTTCGTATTGTCGTCGTCCGCACGGGCATCGTGCTGGAGCGCTCCGGCGGCGCGCTGCCGCGGATGATGCTGCCGTTCCGATATTTCACCGGCGGTCCTCTGGGTTCCGGTCGTCAGTACCTGTCGTGGATCCATCGTCTGGACTGGATCGAAACGATTCGCTGGGCAATCGACACGCCCGCAGCGGCCGGCCCGTTCAACGCGACGGCGCCGCATCCCGTCACCAATCGCGAGTTCGCGCGCGCGCTCGGACGCGCGATGCACCGGCCCGCCATCGCGCCAGGCGTGCCCCACGTTGTGCTGCGGCTCGCCGTCGGTGAGATCGCGGACTCGCTCGTGACAGGCCAGCGCGCAGTTCCCGCCAAGGCGCTCGCCGCGGGTTTTCATTTCCGCTATCCGGAAATCGACATCGCCTTGCGGGGGATCTTCGAGACCTGAGGCGACCGCTACGTGGTACAGGTGACGGCGTTCAGAGCACGCGCGAGAACCCGAAGACGTCATCGCGCCGCGCCGGCTCTTCGAGATAGTTCCGCACAAGAACGCGCGCCGCAAGCCATGCGACACCGGCGCCGCTGCGGCCCGTTCCCAACGCGAAGAGATGACGCGGAAAGTTGCGGTGACGTCCGATGAGCGGCAAATCATCGGGCGAGCCGTAGGTCTCCGCATCCCACGCCCAGGCCGGCTGCACGCCTGAAATCGGCGGATACAGCGTGGTGAGCCGGTACATGAGTTCCATGGCGTTGCCGACGAGGGCCGATGGCGTGGGGCGGCGGCCTGCCGTCTCGCACGATTCCGAGAACAGCACACGATCGTCGTCCAGCCAACGCAGCAGGCGCTTCGGGGGGCCGACCTCGGCGATCGCAGCGTTGCGTGAGCCGACTTCTTTCCGAACCGGCGCGGGCAGCGGATCCGTGACGACGAAGAACGATCGCTGAAGCGGCAAGTGGCGACGAAGTGCACGCAGATCGGACAGCGCGCTCCCTGTCGCGATCAGTACCACGTCCGACGTGACGGTGCCGCGCTCTGTGCGAATCTCGACGGCCCTCTTGCTCGCACGGACTCGTCGGACGGCGGAACGTTCGAACACCCCGGCGCCGCGGGTCGCCGCTGCGCTGGCGAGACCGACCGCGGCGCGATACGGATCGATGGCCCCGCTCTTCGTGCGGATTGCTCCGTCGGCCGTAATCCGCAGGTCGCGCTGAAGCAACTTCGGCGTCTGCCAGGTGACGTCCAGGCCGGCAGCACGCCTCGCGTCGTACTCGCGGCGAAGCTGTTTGAGGCTCTGTGCGCCGCCGCGCGTCACTTCGGAGAGCGCCTGCGTCTCGACGGCGCAGCGGATGCGAAGACGACGGAGGGCGGCAGCGAAATCGAGCGATGCGCGCCGCGCGGCCTCCCAGATGTGACGGGCGTCGCGCAGGCCGTGCCGCGCGACGGCTTCCACAAAGGACGCGTCGAAATCGTGGCGCAGCAGTCCCGGGCTTCCGCCAGTCGCGCCGGCCCCTATTCGATCGGCTTCGAGCAGGATTGTCTGCACGCCCGCGGAGGCAAAAACCGCAGCGCACGCGGTTCCGGTGAGTCCGCCGCCGACAATCGCCACGCGCGCGGATGCCTGTCCACGGAGCATGGGATACGAAGGCCGTCGGCTGGAGGGGAACGTGTCGACGAAGTACGGATGAGTCCGCAATGAGCGGATTGTATCGTCCAAGCACGTGTTTTGCGTAGTTTGCCCGGACGGCACACCACTGCGTGCCGGCGTAGGGAGGTTCAATGACAGTCACGGAACAGCTCGACCGGCTGGCGCGATTCGAGCCGGCGCCGTACCCGGTGGTGAGCCTGTATCTGGATACGCGGCCCAATCAGCACGGCCGCGACAGCTTCCAGACGTTCGTCCGCAAGGAATTTCGCGCGCGAGCGGAAACGTATGCCGAGGGAACGCCCGACCGCGAGTCGCTCGACAGGGATCTCGAACGTATCCGGACCTATCTCGAGAGTGACGTGCAGCCCTCGGCGAACAGCATCGCGATATTCGCGTGCCAGGCGGCGGAGCTGTTCGAAACGCTGCAGCTCGAGGCGCCTGTCGAAGGCAACTCGCTGTTCATCGGAGACCAGCCGCATCTCTACCCGCTCGCCCGGCTGATTTCACAACATCCGCGCTATGCAGCCGTCATCGCCGACACGAATCACGCGCGCATTCTCGTCATCGGCGAAGGCGCCATCCAGAACGCGCAGTCGCTCGAAGGCGTGAAGACGCGCCGATCGTCGCAGGGCGGGTCGTCACAGGCGCGCTATCAGCGGCATCTCTCGAATTACCATCTGCAGCACGTCAAGGAAGTCGTCGATGCGCTCGATCGAACCGTGCAGCGTGAGCAGCTCGACGCCATTCTCATCGCCGGTGATCCCGTCGTGATTCCGATTTTCCGCGAGCAACTGCCGAAACACCTCGCGGAGAAAGTGGTCGACGAAATGACGCTGGCCACCGACGCGCCGGAGCACGAGATTCTGCGCGCCTCATACGAAGCGCTTCAGAAGCTGAACGCGAGCAGCGACCGCGAGCGGGTCGATGCGGCGCTCAATGCGTATCGTGCAGGGGGCCTCGGGGTGGTCGGTGCAGACGAGACGCTGCTCGCGTTGACGAACGGGCAGGTCGACGAGCTGCTCATCAGCGCGTCGCTTCGGAGTATCGAAGGCTTACGCGGCACACGTGCGGCACAGATGGCGCTCGCCAACGACGCGGGGCTCGCGCAGCCTGCAGTCGAACCAGTCGCGGCCGGTGAGGCCAACCGCGCTGACATTGGAACGGTGAGGCTGGCCGACGAGCTGATCACCAAAGCGCAGCAGACCGGCGCGCGCATCACGTTCATCGAGGATGCGTCGCTGCTGGAGCGCTACGGCGGGGTTGCGGCCCTGCTTCGTTATCGGATTTAGCACCGCCGCGACGCGTGCTCCGCACGAGCGCGATGGCTGAGACGACGGTTCCGATCAGCGCGAGCGCGATGAAAGCGGCGACGACCATTTTGAAGCTCGTCGTTTTCATCCACCCGAGAATCCTCGTCCCATACCATCGCGCGAGCGCCGCTTCGATCCCGAAGCGGATCGCGCGCATCGCGGTCAGCGTCCCGAGAAACGCCCACCCGTTCACGCCCAGCGCGCCGCTCGTCATCACGAAGGGCGTGAAGGGAAACGGCGGCGGGACGATCGCCAGGAGCGCGACGCTCGCGCCCGCGCCTCCGCTCACCTTGTTCGAGATCCGCTTCAACCGCCGCTCGCCAACGAAGTGCGCGAGCCCGTGCTCCCCCAGCATGCGACCGAGCCAGAACGTCATGCCCGCGCCCGCCACGGACCCAATCGTCGCCAGGATCGTATAAAGCCAGAACAGCTCCGGGCGTCGTGCCGCCATCAAGATGACGACGAAATCGATGCCGAGCGGAAGGAAGAAGACAGCGCTGGCGTCCATGAAGCCCATCAGGACCAGCCCGAGAGGCGTCAGAAAATAGCCGAGGATGGAGAAGAAGAAGGCCCGCACGGGGGCTAGTCAAGCAAATCGAACGCCGAGCTACCGCCTGCTGCCCCAGTGGCGGACGCCAATGCTGCACTCGGCGCGACTCTATACACGGTCGGATCGTGCAGACGCCGCACCGGCCGGGGCAGCTCGGCCAGTGCACGCGCTCGGTGCAGGCGCGCGGACTCCAGCGACATCTCCGGCCCGATGCACCGTCCGTCCCGCATCATCTGGCCCAGCAACGGTACGCCGCCGTCGACGGGATCCTCCTCTGCAAACGCGACGACGTCCTCGATGGCGCTCCCGTCGCGCATGACCCGCCACACCTGTTTACAGCCCGGCCACGTTGCTTTGCTTTCGCTGCGCTTGGCGACCCGACGCCGCACGCCGGCCTCTTCGATCTCGACGAGTTTGTAGACGCCGCCGAGGGCCGGCGCATCTTCCGATGTGACCAGCCGCGTACCAACGCCGAAGCCGTCGATAGGTATCCCGGCGCCCACAAGCTCCGCAATGCTGAACTCATCGAGATCGCCGCTCGCGAAGATCTTCGTTGCGTCCAGGCCGCCTGCGTCCAGGATCTCGCGAACGCGGGGTGCCAGTGTCGAGAGGTTGCCGCTGTCGAGCCGCACGCCGGCGGGCTTCAGCCCGGACGATGCGACCCAGCAGGCTGCGGCGATGGTGTCGTAGGTATCGAGCAGCAGAATCGAGTGGTCCCCGAAGAGGCGCGCGTAATCGGAAAACGCGCGCACTTCGGACTCCGCCGACATCACCCAGGAATGCGCCATCGTTCCGGAGAGCGGAATACCGAAGCGGCGGCCGGCCTCGACGAACGACGTCCCCGTCGCGCCGGCAAGATACGCGGAGCGCGCCGCGAACAACGCCGCGTCGAGCCCGTGCGCCCGTCGCGCGCCGAATTCGAACACGCTCCGGCCGTCCGCCGCGGTGACGATCCTCGCCGCCTTGCTGGCCACAGACGTTTGAAAGTTGATGAATGCCAGCGCGGCGGTCTCGATGAGTTGTGCCTCACCAATCGGCGCTGTGACGCGAACGATGGGCTCCTGTGCGAACACGGGCGTTCCTTCACGAACAGCCCACACGTCGCCACTGAAACTGAGACGCGCGAGATACTCGAAGAAACCCGATGGAACGTGCGCGAGCGCGTCGGACGCGCGGAGCCACGCGATGTCCTCGGACGTGAATCGGAGGTGCTCGAGGTACTCGACAAGTGAGGCGAGACCCGCGGCGACGAGATAGCTGCGATTGGGCGGCAGGCGGCGAACGAACAGCTCGAACGAGGCGCTCGTCTCCTCGTGCCGTCCCTGCGAGAAGTAGCCCGCCATCATGGTGAGCTGATAGAGGTCGGTTGTCAGCGGGCTGGCGGCCATGTTGCTAATGACTGAGCTGCAGACACTGTGCCTGAGATACCGAGACCGCGAAGCTGGACGGCCGTACTCGAGGCGCTCTACGCCGACTCGTGGAATGCTTCGCTCGGCCGGTTTCGCTCACCATTCGCCTTTCGCGGACTCGGGCGCGCGGACCATGTGATGTCGAGCTCCCTCTTCCGCCTCACCGCGGGCGCCGACACACGCAGGCTCGAAATGGCACTGCTCCGCAACTTCCGCAAATACGCACACGTCGAACAGCTTGGAGCCGATTCTATCTGGGACTGGCTCGCGCTCGGGCAGCATCGGGGCTTGCCGACGCGGCTCCTCGACTGGACGTACTCACCGCTCGTCGCACTCCATTTCGCCACGGAAGATCCCGCGGAGATGCAGGAGGACGGAACCGTCTGGTGTGTCAACTTCGTCGAGGCCAACCGGCAGCTTCCGTCGCAGCTTCGCCGAATCATGCAGCGCGAAGGGTCGGACACGGTCACGGTCGACATGCTCAGCTCGTTCCGCTCGCTGAAAGAGTTCGATGCGCTGGCTCGCGACACATTTCTCGTGTTCCTGGAGCCGCCCGCCGTCGATCGAAGAATCCTCAATCAGTTCGCGCTGTTCTCGCTCATGTCGAGTCCGACTGCCTGCATGGACGACTGGCTCCATCGCCATCCCCGCCTGTGCCGGCGCGTCATCATCCCGAAGGCGCTCAAATGGGAGATCCGCGACAAGCTCGATCAGGCGAACGTCAACGAGCGCGTGCTGTTTCCCGATCTCGACGGGCTGAGTCGCTGGCTGACGCGGTATTACCTGCCGCCGCGGTCCGGTGCCACAATCGACAGACATGAGCACCCTTCCTCACTCGATGCTGGCGATCGAAATCGCGCACCCGGGCGGACCCGACGTGTTGCAGCCCGTGCAGCGTCCCGTACCCGTTCCCGCCGACCATGACGTCCTGATTCGAGTCGCCGCCGCGGGCGTCAATCGGCCCGACATCATGCAGCGGCTGGGCAAGTATCCGCCGCCACCCGGCGCGTCGGATATTCCGGGGCTGGAAGTCTCCGGTACCGTGGTTCAGGCGGTCGGCCGTTTTCAGGAAGGCGACAGCGTGTGCGCACTCGTTGCGGGCGGCGGGTACGCAGAGTTTTGCGTCGTGCCCATTCAACAGGTGCTGCCCGCTCCGAGCGGGCTCTCGCTCACAGAGGCCGCGGCGATCCCGGAGACGTTTTTTACCGTCTGGGCGAATTTGTTCGATCGCGGGCGCCTCGCGCCGGGTGAGCAGGTGCTGATCCACGGCGGCGCCAGCGGCATAGGAACGACCGCTATCCAGCTGGCATCCGCGTTCGGCGCGCGCGTGTTCTCCACCGCTGGCTCGGACGAGAAGTGCGATGCGATCCAGGAGCTCGGAGCGAGCCGCGCGATCAACTATCACCGTGAAGATTTCGCAGACGTCATTCGTGCGGAGACGCGTGACGGCGTCGACGTGATCCTCGACATCGTCGGGGCGGACTATCTGCAGCGCAATCTCGAGTCGCTGCGACTGAACGGCCGCCTCGTCCAGATCGGACTGTTGAGCGGCGCGAAGGTGCAGCTCAACCTTTCGACGATCATGCAGAAGCGGCTGACGGTGACCGGCTCGACGCTGCGCGTACGGACGCCGGCGGAAAAGGGGCTCATCGCCGAAGCGCTCGAGGCAAACGTGTGGCCGTTGCTCGAGGCCGGCCGCGTGCGTCCGGTCGTCAGCGCCACGTTTCCGCTCGCGCGCGCGGCCGATGCGCATCGTGCGCTGGAGGCGGCACGGATCGTCGGAAAGATTGTGCTCGAGGTGGAAACCAATCCGCGCCAGTAACGCCACGCGTGGGGCGTTTCTGCAGAAACCCCTCGCGCGAGCATCAGGAAGCCCGGAGCGCAAGCCACTGAATTCGCGCTATTTACGGTACTTTTCGCATCGACGCTGGACGGCAGTGGGCTTGCACACGAAACAGGCATACGCAATGGGCGCTGCCGGACGAAAATCCGGCAGCCGGTGGGACGCCGGTATGCTGGGGGCTCCGGCGTCCCGCTAGTCTCCTCTTCAGGTTTCTACATCACATGCTCGGCTCCATCGGCATGCCCGAACTCATCGTCATTCTGGTCATCGCGCTGATGGTCTTCGGACCCAAGCGTCTGCCGGAGCTGGGTAAGTCGCTCGGTCTGACGATCAACGAGTTCAAGAAGGGCGCGAATGCGCTGCGGGACAGCGTCGAGGCGGAAATCGAACGCGACAACCACCGCCAGCAGTCAACAGCCCCGGCGGCTCCCGTTCCGCCGCTTCCCCCCGTCGCGCAACCCGACACCGAAGCGCGCCACTCCTAAGCCGGGATCTCCTCCGCCCATGCGCGCCGTTCGCGTCGTTGCGAACATGGCGAACGCGGCGAGACAGACCGCACCGGCAATCCATTTTCCCGTTCCGGGTATCACGTCAGACGGCAGGCCGGTCCACGCGAGGCGTTGAAGCTCGCGAATGGCGGCGACAACAATCGCCACCCGCGCGAGCGGAACGGCTGCGGGCGCGCGCGTCCAGAGCGCCCAGCCGGACGCGGCGCCGATGAACGCGGCCGACGCAGCCCAGACGAATTCGACGATGGCTGGCCATCCCCGCGCCGGCAATGATGGAAGCGCTCCGGCGACGCTCAGGAAAGACACCGGTTGCCACAGCGCGAGGGCGGCGGCAAGGACGATCCTCAGGCGGGCTCCTGGCCGTCTGTTTCAGGCGGCTTCTGCGGCTGCTGCTGTCGCTCCAGCACTTTTGCTTTCCCGTACGCAACGAGCCGTTTCAAGGCCTTCACGCGCTCCGAGCGATCGATGTTTGCGCGATTGACCGCTGCGTGCAGCACGTCGATGGTTTTATCGTATGCCGCACGATCCACCGGGAACGGCGTCCCGTCCTTGCCGCCGAGCGCGAAAGAAAACCGCGCGGGATCCCGCGTGCTGGCCGCCGTGCCGTAGATCACTTCCGACACGAGCGCGAGGGCGCGAACCGTGCGCGCTCCGACGCCCTCGAGACCGATCAGCGATTCAAAGTCGCGCGGCGCAGCCTCATACGTCTTGAGCAGCACGCGTTCGAGGTGCTGCGGGTTGACGTCGGAGAGCAGCACGGCGTGCCTTCGCGGCATCGACAGGAGCGGCAGATCCCTGAGCGCGGAGAGCACGAACTTCGGCTGCTCGCGCGAGATTTCCGCCGCTCGACCGCGGACCTCCGCGCTCTCAGCGGCTACCAGGTTCAGCGTCGGCGCGGCCGTGTCCGCACAGACCGCCGCATGGGGCTCGTTCACGAACGAGTCAAGGGTCCGCGACAGCCAGTGATAGCGTCGCGCCATCTTGTTGTCCCCGTTCATTCCCTGCTGGACGACGCACCAGGAGCCGGAAGGCGTGAAGAAGAAGGCGTGGTGGTACAGCTGATACCCGTCCTGCACGGCGGCGCTGTCGACTTTCGCCGACATGCGGCTTGCGTAGACGAGGGGCGCCGGGTCCACTGACAAACGCTCGCAGTGCGACACGATTTCGGACGGCGTCCGTCTGGAGACCGCACCCTTACCGCCGCCGGCGAATACCCCCAGCTCGTGTTCGCGGCCGCGCAGCGCTTCCTTCAATGCGCCCGTTACCGTTGTCGTCACGCCGCTCGAGTGCCAGTCGAACCCCAGCACGCACCCAAATGCCTGGAACCAGTACGGATCGGACAGGCGCCGAAGGACTTCGTCGCTTCCGTACTCGGCGACGAGGTGCGCGGTGATCTCGCGGGCGAGCAGGACCATCCTCGAGAACAGCCATGCCGGCGCGCGTCCCGTGTGCAGCGGGAGCTGTGCCGTTCCTGAACGCATTACTCAGGGTAGCGCACCCCGCGCGCCTCGCCCCTCCCGCCTCCCGCTCGCGCTATACGTCGAGTTCGACCGCGTCCTCGGCGCGCTCCATGATGAAGCGGAACCGTGCCGACGGATCTTTCCCCATCAACTCGTTGATGATGCGATCGGTCACGATCTGATCCGCGATCTGCACCCGCAGCAGCCGGCGCGTGCGGGGATTGAGCGTCGTTTCCCACAGGACGCGCGGCATCATCTCGCCGAGGCCTTTGAAGCGCGTGATCTCCGGATTCGCGCGGCCGTTGCCGTGCGCCTTCAGGATGCGAGCCTTGTGCGCATCGTCCAGGGCCCAGTAGGTCTCCTTGCCGATATCGATGCGGTAGAGCGGCGGCTGCGCGAGGAACACGTGGCCGGAGGTGATGAGCTGCGGCATGTGGCGGTAGATGAACGTCATCAACAGCGTTGCGATGTGATGGCCGTCCGAATCCGCGTCGGCGAGGATGATGATCCTGCCGTAGCGCAGGCGCGTGATGTCGAAGTTCTTCCCGAGACCGCAGCCGAGCGCGGTGACGAGGTCGGAAAGCTCTTTGTTCTCCAGCACCTTTGCGAGCGATGCGCTTTCCGTGTTCAGCACCTTGCCGCGCAACGGAAGAATCGCCTGTCTCGCACGGTCGCGTCCCTGCTTCGCCGACCCGCCGGCAGAGTCGCCTTCGACGATGAAGATCTCGCTGTCCTCGCGGCCGGGCGACGTGCAGTCGCTCAGCTTGCCGGGGAGCGTGAGGCGGTTCGACGTGGCGGTCTTGCGCGAGACCTCCTGCTGCGCCGCGCGGCTCGCCTCACGCGCACGCGCCGCCAGGATGATCCGCGCGACGATCGACTCGGCGACCGAGATGTTCGTATTGAGCCAGTGCTCGAGCGCGGGCCGCACCTGCGAATCAACCGCGGCAGCGGCTTCCGGATTGTTCAACCGATCCTTCGTCTGCCCCTGAAACTGCGGCTCCTGGATGAAGATGCTGAGGACGGCGACGAGCCCTTCGCGGATGTCCTCCGCCGTGAGCGTCACCCCTTTCGGCGAGAGATTGTGCGTGTCGATGAAGTTACGGACCGCTTTCCCGAGACCCGCGCGGAAGCCGTTCTCGTGCGTGCCGCCCGACCCGGTCGGAATGCCGTTCACGTACGAGCGCACGTGCTCGTCCGTCGACTGCGTCCACTGCAGCGCGAGGTCCAGACGGATGCCGCTCTCGTCGCTCTCACGCGTCAGCGTGAACGGAACGTCGTGGACGGCGATCGCCTGACGCTCGACAAGGATTTTCTTCAGGTAATCGACGAGGCCTTCTTCGTGCTGGTACACGACCTTCTCGCCCGCTGCCTCGTTTTCGAACGCGATGCGAACGCCCTTGTGAAGATAGCTCGACGTCTCGAGCCGCTGCTTGATGAGGTCGGGATCGAATTCGATTTTCGGGAAGATCGTCGCGTCGGGGCGGAAGAACACCGTCGTGCCGCTGCCGCGCGCGGCGCCGTTCTTCGTCACGCCGTTCACGGGAACGCCCTGCTTGAACTTCTGCTGCCACGTGGCGCCGTCGCGCTTGACGGTCGCCACGAGTTCCTTCGAGAGCGCGTTCACGACGCTTGCGCCGACGCCGTGCAGGCCACCCGCGGTCTTGTAGTTGCCCGCCTCGAACTTCCCGCCCGCGTGGAGCGTCGTGAAGATCACCTCGAGAGCGCTCTTCTTCGTCTTCGGATGTTTATCGACCGGAATGCCGCGCCCGTCGTCCGCGATCGTGATCGAGGCGCCGTCGGCGTGAAGGATGACCGAGACGTTCGACGCATAGCCGTTCATCGCCTCGTCGATCGAGTTGTCGAGGATCTCCCAGACGAGATGATGCAGCCCGGCGCTCCCGACACCGCCGATGTACATGCCGGGGCGCTTCCGAACGGGCTCGAGCCCTTCGAGAACCGTGATGTCCTTAGCCGTGTATGAGGTCAATGGAGTTCAGTTTAGCACCCGCGTTCTCGGGTTCTCTGGTTCTCGGGTTCTCGGGTGGTCGAAGTTGCCATTGAGGAGTTGAGAACACGTTGCGTGGAATGCGTCCTTCTGAAGGGGTACAGGAAGAACTCGAACGTTTTCGTGCGGCACGAGCTGTGCTCGTCAGCGAGAATATGGCATCTGTCGATCGGTTCGAAGATCTTGTTGCGTGGCAGTTATCCGAGCAGCTCAGGGAAGCGGTGTTCGAGTTCACGGCGCGCGATGGCGTGAAACGCGATTTCGACTTCTGCGACGACATCCGCCGTTCGGCGCGATCGGCGCCGGCGAACATCGCTGAGAAATTCGGCTACTACACGCCCACGCAAAATGCCCGATACGTCACGATCGCCAGAGCGTCGCTGCAGGAAACGCTGAATCACGTACTAGATGCCGCCCAACGCGGCTACATCAATGGCGACGAGCGGAACGCGATCCTGCGCCTGAACAAACGCGCCCTCGGGGCGACCGGTAGCTATCTCAGCTACTTAAAATCGTGCAAACAAGCCCCGCCCGGCTGGTCGAGGACTCGGAACAAGGATCAGGAGGACAACCAAGAACCAGAGAACCCAACCTGAGAACCCGAGAACTCGAGAACCCAACCCGAGAACCCGAGAACCCTGAGAACCCGAGAACCTATTCGAGCAGCAACGCCCCCGGGTCCTCGACGAGTTCCTTGACGCGGACGAGAAATCGAACGGCCTCGGAGCCGTCGACGATGCGGTGGTCGTAGGTCAGGGCGGTGTACATCATCGGCCGCAGCACGATCTGGCCGTTCATGCCCACCGGGCGCTCCTTGATCGCGTGCAATCCAAGGATGCCGACCTGCGGCGGATTCAGGATCGGGGTGCTCATGAGCGAGCCGAAAACGCCGCCGTTGGTGATGCTGAAGGTGCCGCCCTTGAGATCCTCGAGGGTCAGCGAGCCGTCTTTGGCCTTGGCGGCGAAGGCGCGGATGGCGCTTTCGATGCCCGCGAACGACATGGTGTCCGCGTCGCGAAGGACGGGCACGACGAGGCCTTCCGGCGCGCCGACGGCCATGCCGATGTCGTAGTAGTGCTTGAGGACCATCTCATCGCCCTGGATCTCGGCGTTGAGACGCGGGAACTCGCGGAGCGCGGCAATCGAGGCCTTGACGAAGAACGACGCGATGCCGAGGCCGATGCCGTACTTGGTCTTGAACGATTCCTTCTGACGTTCGCGGAGCGCCATCACGTTCGTCATGTCCACTTCGTTGAACGTGGTGAGCATCGCGGCGGTCTGCTGTGCCTCGACGAGCCGCTTCGCGATGGTGGCGCGACGCTTCGACATGCGCACGCGCTCTTCGGTCCGGTCACCCAGGACGCGTCGCACGGGAGCCGCAGGGGAGGGAGCTGGCTGCGGCGCGCGTGCGGCGGCCGGAGCCGGCGCGCTCGGGGCAGCAGGTTGCGGCACCGCCGGCGCGCTCGCGGCCGGTTTGCTCGCCGAGACGTGCCGCTGGACGTCCTCTTTGGTGACGCGTCCGCCTTCGCCGGTGCCGGCGATCGCACCAAGGTCGACGCCGTGCTGATCGGCCACCCGACGTGCCGTTGCCGTCGCCCGGACATCGTCTGCAGACGTTGCCGCAGGTGCCGGAGTGGCCGCTGCGGTGGGAGCGGGTGCTGGGGCCGCAGCTGGTGCAGACGCCGGAGCAGGCGCTGCTGCTGGTGCTGGTGGAGGAGCGGCCGCCGTGGACGCACTCGCGCCATTGCCGGACGCGTCTACCACCGCGAGCAGCTCGCCGACCTTCACGTCCTCGCCCGCCTGACGATCGATCCGCGCAAGCACACCGGCCTGGTCGGCGCCGACCTCGAGATCGATCTTGTCGGTCTCGAGCTCGACGAGTGGTTCGCCGGCGGCTACGGTGTCGCCCACCTTCTTCAGCCAACGCGCCACGCGGGCTTCGACAACCGACTCACCGAGCTGGGGAACCACGATGTTTGATGCCATGAGTGAAGAAACCCCGGACGCTGAGCTGACCAGTGACGATTGCAGATTGACGAATGACGATTAGCACAGGACGCGCGAACGAGCAATTGCGGACTAGTCGTCAATCATCAGTCTGCATTCGTCATTGTCTAGATCTGTTTGGATAGGACCATACTCGTCTGGCGCGTCGCGGGCGCCGGCGCGAACGCTTCGGTGACCAGCGTCTTCTGGTTCATCGTGTGCCACCCCATCGACCCCTCGGACGGGCTCGCGCTTCTCGCACGGCCCACGTAGCGCAGCGGCCACCGTCCCTCGAAGGCGTCTTCGAGCAGCGGACGGATGAACGTCCACGCGCCCATGTTCTCTGGTTCTTCCTGTACCCAGACCACTTCTTCGAGGGCCGGAAAGCTGCCCACAATCTGCTGCAGGTCGCTCCAGGCGAATGGATACAGCTGCTCGACGCGGCAGATCGCAATCTCCGGCGTCGTCGCACGCAGCTCGCTCGATACCAGATCGACGTAGACCTTGCCGCTGCAGAGGAGCAGCCGACGCACGCCACCGGCCTGCGCCTGACGCTCGGTATCGATGAGGAACGGCTGCCACCGGCCTTCGGCGAGATCGAGCGGCCGTGACGCGACCATCGGATGGCGCAGCAGACTCTTTGGCGTGAGCACCACGAGCGGCAGCGGGTCGGTGACGAGCAGCGCCGCTTGCCGCCGCAGCAGATGGAAATACTGCGCGGACGTCGTGCAATTGGCGACCCGGAGGTTGATATCGGCCGCCGCTTCGAGGAATCGCTCGAGCCTGGCGCTCGAATGATCCGGTCCCTGGCCTTCGTATCCGTGCGGCAGCAGCAGTACAAGCGAGGGGGTCAGTCCCCACTTCGCGCGGCCCGATGTGATGAACTCGTCGATGATGACTTGCGCGCCGTTGATGAAGTCGCCGTACTGCGCTTCCCAGATCACGAGGCGCGCCGGCTCCTGCACGTTGTAACCGAACTCGAACCCAACGGTGGCGCTCTCGGTGAGCGGGCTGTTGTGAATCTCGAACGCCGCACGTGACTGCGACAGCACCTGCAGCGGCACGTGCCGCCGGCCCGTTTCCGCGTCGTGCAGCACCGCGTGGCGGTGACTGAACGTGCCTCGCTCGACGTCCTCGCCGGTCAGCCGGATGGAGACGCCGTCTTCGAGCACGGATGCCAGCGCCAGGTCTTCCGCGGCTGCCCAGTCCACCGTGCGCGCCGACGGATCGTCCAGAATGCCGCGGCGCCGATCGCGGATGCGTTCGAGCTTCCGGTGCACGATGAAGCCCGAGGGCACGTCGAGCAGGCTGTTGTTCAAGGCGCGCAGGCGGTCAACGGAGACGGCCGTGTGCGCGTGCCGGGCCGCACCTCGCGGCGGCGGCTCCGGATAGCGCTGGAAGCGGTCGCCGCTCTTCTGCGCTTCGACCAGGGCCTGCTCGAGTGCGGTCGAGTGCCGCTGGACCATCGCCTCGGGTGACTCCGGCAGCGCCGTCCCGCGAGACGTCAGCGCGGCCGCCCATTGCTCGCGAACAGTTGGATGGCTGGCGATCCGGCGGTACATCACCGGCTGCGTGAAGGAGGGCTCGTCGCCTTCGTTGTGGCCGTGACGGCGATACCCAATCAGGTCGATGAGGAAGTCGCGCTGAAACTTGGTCCGGTACGCCGCCGCCAGCCGCGCGGCTTCGATGCAGCACTCGGGCGCGTCGGCGTTCACGTGGACGATCGGAATCTTGAACCCCCGTGCCATGCCGCTCGCGTAGGAGGTGCTGTACGACTGCTTGCCCGTTGCCGTGAAGCCGAGCTGATTGTTGGAGATGATGTGGACGGTCCCGCCTGCGTTGTAGCCGGGCAGCAGCGCGAGATTCAGCGTCTCGGCGACGATGCCCTGGCCGGGGAAGGCGGCATCTCCGTGAATCAGGATCGGCAGCGTGCGTCCGAGATCCACTCGCGGCGCACCCGGGCGCGACACGTCGGTCGCCGCGGCACGCGCCATTCCCACCACCACCGGATCCACGAACTCGAGGTGACTCGGGTTCGGCGGCAGCGAGATCACCAGCTCGCCACTGGCGCTGACCGCGACGCGGGCACCCG
>DATJFQ010000067.1:0-58870 GCA_035495555.1 Vicinamibacterales bacterium | reverse complement strand
GCGGCAAGCTCGCGACCGAGCTGGACCGGCTGGATCTGATCGACGAGTACAAGTTCCTCGTTCACCCCAGGATCGCCGGCCATGGCCCGACCCTGTATCAGAGCGGGCTGCCCAGCACACGGCGGCTCGAGCTGGTCTCGGCGGAGCCGCTCCGCAACGGCGCGGTCGCGATGCACTACCGGCGCGCGCGCTGACTCAGAGCAGCCCATCAGCGGGCACCGCCGCCAGCGTGTGGAGGCGAGCGTCGCGCGCTCGCGCAGCATCTGCGCGCGGTAGCCCGAAGAGGGGAAGAGGCGAAATGGTCGCGAAAAGTGCCGAATGACGCCGCTTCTCGAATCAACCAGTTTCGATCGCCTGATCCGCCGGATCGGCAAACTGGGACACGAACTGTGACATAGGAATTTCGCGTTTCTCGTCTGACGCGCGCTTCGTGTCCCCGCGGCCTTCCCTCAACGCGCGCCAGGCCTGGCGCCACGACGTCATCGCGCGTGTCGGATCGAACTGCTTGTTCTCTTACCGTGCCGGGGGAAGACGAAGTGCTCGGGCTCGGTGAGGCCGAATTTCGCTGCGCGGTCGATCAGTTCCTGAAGCACCTGCAGGCACACGTCGTTCAGCGCCGTGCGCGCCATCCGCTACAGAGCTCAGACTCTATTCCAGACGACTGTATGGCTCGATGCGCGGGCGCCTCTGATCCTCGTGAGTGTGGACCGATTTCTCGGGATTGTCCGCCGCATCCTCGAGGCCCTCCACGACCTCCGCCTCGTAGGCTTGCCCTGTATCGGCGAGTTCCTCGACACTCTCATCGGCCCCGTCTGCGATCTCCGAAAGTCCCTGTGTATCCCCCGATTGACCACCGCTGTCTGGTCCGACCTGGCCGGGGTCCTCACCCACCCCGTCCAATTGCGCATCGTTATCCCGATGTCTCGCCATGAGATCTCCTTTACTGCGCTTCAGCCGGGTTTCGCGATTTCCGACGGCGACCATTGACTGCACGCTCCGGGATCCACTCTATAGAGGCACGCGCAGTCGTGGGTGTCTCGAAAGAGACTGTCCAGGCGGTGGCCGGCCACATCCAGGGCGCGGGCATCGCAGGACGGCGAGCGGCAGGTCAGGCACGTGGACGAATCAGTTGGTGTCACCTGGTTTCGTCCCCTTCAACTGTCTCAAGGTGTTCCTGGCGTCTTCGAGGAATTGCATTTGTGCCAGATTCGCGCTCAGCGCGTCTGCCGTCGCGGCAACCGCTGCAATCGTGGCGTGACGAGCCTCTTCGGCTGCCTGGCGCGCCGCCTCGGCGGCATGCCGAACCGCTTCGCGTTCCTGCCGGACCGACTCCAGCTCCTCGCGATAGTGCTCCTTGAGCGCACGGGCCTCTTCAGCCAAGACACGGAACTGTTCCGCCTCCTTCCTGGCGGCTTCCGCCAGCACGCGGTGAGCTTCGGCACTGTCACGCTGCTGATCGGCCTCCTGCCGAACCTCTTCGGCGTTCTGCCGCCCTTCTTCGGCATTCGCACGGTTCGCCTCGGATCGGGTCTTTTCCTGCGGCATATCGCCTCGCTCTGCTCCTCAGGACCATGGAATCACCGATGCCATCAAGGACCGACTCGCAGTCGACACGGTCCGTCGTCGATTCGAGCTGCTATCGAGTATGCATCGCTTCGCAGGCCTCCCGCTCGACGTGTGCTGTTTCGCACAGCACTGTCCCAGCTCGAGCGGTAAGATCGACCGAATCAGGTGTCTTGTGCTCCACGAATTCATTGCTCTCAATCGCGATGAGATCATCCGCCGGTGCAGGGCCAAGGTGGCAACGAGGTCTGTTCCACCGCCCACCGACGCGGAGATCGATCACGGCGTTCCCGTGTTCCTGGATCAGCTGCGGGACGCGCTGCGCCTCGGCGAAACCACGAGCCCGGAGATTGGCCGGAGCGCGATCAAGCATGGACACGATCTGCTGCGACAGGGATTTACCGTGTCGCAAGTGGTCCACGACTATGGGGATGTCTGCCAGGCCATCACCGAACTTGCCGTGGAACTGAACGCGCCCATCAGCACCGATGACTTTCGCACGCTGAACCGCTGCCTGGACGATGCCATCGCGGGCGCGGTGACCGAGTACGGACGTGAGCGCAACCAGTCTGGCATCGATGGCGAGTCAGCACGCGGCACCGAACGGCTCGGGTTCTTCGCTCATGAATTGCGGAACTTGCTCAACACGGCACTGATGGCGTTCGAGGTCTTGAAGACCGGGAACGTGGGCGTGCTGGGCAGCACTGGCACGGTACTCTATCGCACTCTCGTGGCCTCACATTCACTCGTGACGCGCTCGCTGGCGGAAGTGCGTCTCACGCAGGGCATTCAGAACCGTGAGCTCGTCCGCGTTGCGGCCTTCATTGAAGAAGTGGCGTCAGCGTCGACACTGGATGCTAATGCGCGTCAAGTCAGATTGATCGTGCCGGCCGTTGAAGACGGCGTGGCGATCCTGGCCGACAGACAGGTGCTCGCCGCGGTTGTCGCGAACCTTTTGCAGAACGCGTTCAAGTTCACGCGGCCGCAGACCACCGTCACGCTCCGCGTCGGCGCCAGCGCCGAGCGCGTGCTGATCGAGGTCCAGGACGAGTGCGGCGGCCTGCCCAGCGGGGACGTCAACGAGCTGTTTCGGCCCTTCGAGCAGCGCAGCGCCGATCGAACCGGCATGGGTCTTGGCCTCGCCTTCAGCCGGTGGGGCGCGGAAGCGAACGAAGGTCGGATCTATGCGCGCAACCTGCCTGGGCGAGGATGCGTGTTCACGGTCGACCTGCCGCGGCAGCCGCTTCCCGCAGTCGTGGTCATACCTTCTTAACGCCCCCCCTTAACGTCCCCCACGAGCTCTACAGGGCGGTCCAGCTCCAAACACGCGGGAGCGAAATGCGCGGATGCTAGACTGGCACTCCTGCCGGCATGAGTGTGCCCGATCCCGGACTTCGACGTGTCTGCGTGGCGTGCGGCAGCGGCGCCATCTCGATTTTGGAGATCGACGATGTCGGACAGGCGCGCAAGCTGGAGGACTTCCCCGTCCAGAAGCGTGTCCACACTCTTGCCGTGGATCCACGAACGCATCGGCCCTACGCGCTCGAACAAGAGCATGACGGCTTACCGGTGACGCGAATGGCCTGCCAGGCGGTGGGGACGCGCTGATCCGCCCGCTCGTGTCCATTCTCAGCGGCGCGACTATGCTCCTGCTGACTGGTGGCGCTTCATTCGCCATGGCGCAGGGTTCCCTTCCGGCGCAGGCGTTGCGCGTCGCGCCGCTGCCGAGCACCTTTCATGTCGACGGCGTGCTCGACGAACCTGCCTGGAGCACGGCGCCGGCCATCGGCCATCTCACCATGAGCGAGCCGCGCAAGGGAGACGCGCCCAGCGAACCGACGCGGGTCAGCGTCCTGGCGGACGCCCACGCGATCCTCATCGGCATTCGCTGCGACGACTCGCACCCGGGAGAGATCGTGAGCTTCACGAAACAGCGGGACGCGTCATTGAACGCCGAGGATCACGTGACCGTGGTGCTCGACACACTCCTCGACGGGCGCTCCGGCTACGTCTTTCAGGTCAATCCGTCCGGCGCGCGTTACGACGCGCTCATCAATCCCGGCGGTGGGGACGCGAATGCCGACTGGGATGGCATCTGGGACTCCGCGACCCATCGCGATGAGCATGGCTGGTCGGTAGAAATCTGGATTCCAATCCAGACACTCACGTTCCGCCGCGGGCTGGACCGCTGGCACTTCAACGTGGAGCGGCGCATTCAGCGACGGCAGGAAACCGATCGCTGGGCGTCTGCGGCGCCAGACTGGAGTATCACGCAAACCAATCGCGCCGGGCTGCTCACCGGACTGCCGCCGTTCGACGTCGGCGTTGGTCTCACCGTGAGGCCGGCGGGCGTCGCCGGAGCTGGTATTGCTTCTCCCGGCGCCGCGGCGACCTACCAATCGCATGGAAGCCTTGACGTGAAGCAGCGTCTCGGCCCGGATCTCAACGCGTCGGTTTCGGTGAACACCGACTTCGCGGAGACAGAGGCCGACGCCCAGCGTATCAACCTGACGCGCTTTCCCCTGTTCTTTCCCGAGAAACGAACATTCTTTCTCGAAGGCTCGGACATCTTTCAATTCGGATTCGGCCTGCAGGATCGCCTGATTCCATTCTTCAGCCGCCGCATCGGTCTGTTTGCCGGCCAGCAAGTGCCCATCGACGTCGCGACGAAGGTGAGCGGGCGTGCCGGCGATACGAACGTCGGCGCGCTTTACGCCCACACGCGCGCCGTGCCGGGCCTGGTGCCCGCCACCGATCTGGGCGTCGCGCGGGTCACGCGCAATGTGCTGGGCGAATCGTCCGTCGGGGCGATCGCCACATTTGGTGATCCGTCCGGCAGCTCGAGCAGTTGGCTGGCTGGCTCGGATTTCACCTATCGAACGTCCCATTTGCGCGGGAACCGCAACTTTCGCGCGGGGGTTTCGGCGGAAGTCATGAATCGGCCCGGTGCCGTCGGGGATCAGACGTCCGCGGCTGCCCGCGTGGAGTATCCCAACGATCTGTGGGCGCTCTGGTTTGGCGCCACGCGGATCGGCGAGGCGTTTCGCCCCCCTCTCGGGTTCGTGCCCCGCACCGGCATCTACGCGTACGATGCCGGAGTCGACTACTCGCCGCGCTTTCACAACGGCTGGCTGCGCCAGGCCTTCCCGCAATTCGAGCCGACGCTTGTTACCGATCTCCACCGACGGTGGGAGAGTTACGAAGTCTTCACCGCACCGATTAATTGGCGATTCGAGAGCGGGGATCGGGTCGAGTTCAACATCGTTCCGGAAGGCGAGCGCCTCGATTCGCCGTTCGACCTGGACGGTGTCGTCATTCCGCCGGCGGCCTACCAGTGGCTGCGCTACCGCCTCGAGGCGGGTTCGGCGCTGAAGCGCCGATTCAGCGCGCAGGCGACGTGGCGTTTCGGCGGCTTCTACAGCGGAACGCTGGATCAGTTCCTGCTCGTCGGCGCGTGGCATCCGTCCGGGCTGCTTTCAATCGAATTCAGCGGCGAGCGAGATCGCGGACGACTGGCCGAGGGCCACTTCGCCGCCACGTTGACCGGCGTACGCCTGAACCTGAATCTGTCATCGCATCTGCAAGCCGGCAGCTTCATCCAGTACGACACGACAGGCGAGTCAGTGGGTACTAATACTCGGCTGCGTTGGACGTATGCGCCGGCAGGCGATCTGTTCGTCGTCTACAACCACAACCTGCGCAGCGTGGATGACCGCTGGGGACTGGATTCGAACCAACTGCTGGTCAAGCTGCAGTATTCATTCCGGTACTGAACGCTGATGCGGCAGCTCATGGATATAAAAAATCGCGCGTCCTACTTTCGTGCGATGAGCAGCGTCTGCGGCGTCGGCAGGCTGTGGGCTTCGATATCGTGGAAGCCGGCGTTCTCCAACTGCTCGCGCAATTCGGCGAACGTAAAGGCGTCACCGCCGGCCGTTTCGGCGAGCATGGTCAAGCTGAACGCCGCTGGCATCGGCGGCGACACGCGATCCGGGTTGGGTACGAACTCGAGCACGGCCACGCGTCCGCCGGGCTTCAATGCCGCATGGACTTTCTTCAGCATGGACGTATTGGTGGGGGCATCGAAGTGGTGCAGGAAGTTGGTCACCAGGACGACGTCGTACCCGGAGCCGTATTCAACGCTGAACGCATCGCCGGGGATCGTTCGGTAGCGGCCGTGCACGCCGGCATCCTTCGCGTGCGCCTCCGCCAGACCGAGGACCGGCTCCCAATCGAGCGCGACGATTTCCGCGCGGGGATTGCGGCGCGCCAGCGCGATACCGAACGCGCCATGACCCGCGGCGATATCGAGCACCTTGATTGGTTCGACCGCGGTGAACCGCTCAGCGATGGCGTGCGCCGCCGGGATCATCATCGGCATCATCGAACGGGCGAACTCGACCCAGACCGGATTCTCGTTCGAGACGAGGTTGGTATCGTTCGGACCGACGCCGCCGCGACGGACCGCCTCGATCAAATTCTCGAAGTTGTTCTTGAGCTCGGGACGCAAAAGAAAATTGGCGATGCTTCCGAGATATGACGGTGAACGTTTACTGAGGAAGGCACCCGCTTCCGGCACCAACTGGTAGCCATCGTCGGTTTTGGCGAGCAGCCGGTTGACCGTCAGGTAGTCACACAGTATTCGCGCGCCGCGTTCGGACACGTCGATGCGCGTCGCGACCGCGGTCGCGGTGTGGGCCCCCTCATCGATCGCCGTGAACAGATCGAGATCGATCGCGGTCTTCAGCGCCGCGGACTTCTGGTAGGCGAATAAGGTGTCGAATATGACGTCTGGTGACGGCATGGGCTCCGTTGCAGGCATGGTTTCTCCTCGAAACTGACCGACACACGATCGAGCGCGCGCCGGAAATTACAACCTTGCGGATCGGGGCACGTGGAACTTCAACGCGCCGGCAAACTCCTCTCGATATCGTAGAACAGCGCCAGATGATCGCCTGCAGCCACACTCTCGCCGCGCAAGCCGGGCGCAACAGATGGTCGCGACGTGGCGCTGACCTGGATGTTCCCAGCATACTTCGGTGCCGAGGTACACTGCAGCCGTCAACAACACAAGGAAGAAAGCTCATTTCTTATGGCATCAGACGCGTCGGACACACCGAACATTGGATTTGTCCTCTACACCAGGAGTTATGCGCCGGGCACGCTCAACGCGAGATGGATCTTCTCAGGCAGATACAGCGGGGCAGGCATTGCCACCGGAGGGCCGAAGGAGGGCTTTGCGGGGCGCTACCACGTGCGGTACTTCTACGATAGCGGAGAGTTCTCAGATGAATATGACCTCGTGATCGAGAAGACCACGGACTTCTACAAGGTGTCATGGATCGTGGATGGGAACGTGTTAGCTCTTGGCGTGGGCATGGAGGTCCAGGAAGGCTTGGCTGTCGGATGGCGGAGGGTCGCGGACTGACGTGTCACCACCCCCCACGTCGTAAAAGGGTGTCCTGATGCCGCCCGTCGAAGTCGATCCCGCCAAGGTCAAGACGTTCGAGAACGCCAGCGCCTTCGAACGCTGGCTCAGTGCGCACCACGACAAGGAAGACGAGGTCTGGATCAGAATTTACAAGGTGGGCTCGGGCCTGACGTCGATCACACCCAGGGAGGCGATCGACGTGTGCCTCTGCTGGGGCTGGATCGACGCGGTGCGCAAGCGCTCTGACGACGAGAGCTATCTGCAGCGCTACACGCGCCGCCGCAAGCGCAGCATCTGGAGCCAAATCAACGTTGACAACGTCACGCGGCTCATCGCTGAAGGTCGCATGACGGAGCATGGACTCAAGGAGGTGGACGCAGCGAAAGCCGACGGCCGTTGGGATCGCGCCTACGGAAGCGGCAGGAACATGAGGATTCCAGAGGATCTCCAGGCTGCCATCGATGCGGAGCCGAAGGCGAAGAGGATGCTGTCGACGCTCAGCGCACAGAACCGATTCGCGCTGGCGTTTCGCGTGCACAACACGAGGACAGCAGCGGGACGGAAGAAGAAGATCGCGTCCTTCGTCGAGATGCTCAAGCGAGGTGAGACGATTCACCCGCAGGGAAAGTCGCTCGTTACCTCGCACGCCAAGAGATTGAAGGGGAAAAGACGTTGACGGCCGCGCGACGTGTATCCGGAAGGCGTCGCGTCCCGAGATCCTGATCCCTCGAGCCCGGCGTTCTCCTCGTGCTACACTTGACAGTGTGTCAAGCGCTCGAACGCGTCGCGCGGTCAAATCAGACAGTGCGTCGGGCCCGAAGGGCGGCGACCCGACGACCCGGGAGCGGATCTGTGAGGCCGCGCTTCGGCTGATCGTGAAGCGAGGCGGCGTCGATGTCCCGCTCG
Source organism: Vicinamibacterales bacterium (assembly GCA_035495555.1). Lineage (GTDB taxonomy): Bacteria > Acidobacteriota > Vicinamibacteria > Vicinamibacterales > 2-12-FULL-66-21 > DATJFQ01. Next base: position 50,970 of record DATJFQ010000067.1, on the reverse strand, counting down.
CCGACGTCGCGAAAGCTGCGCGCGTGTCGCGGCAGGCCCTCTACCTGCATTTCAGGGACCGTGCGGCGCTGTTCCTGGCGGTCGCGCAGCACGCTGATGAGAAGCGTGGACTCCCTGAGGCGATTCGCCGTCTCCAGCAGGCCCCGACCGGGCTCGACGCGCTCCGCTACATGGCGGCCACGCGGGCCACGCTGAATCCGGAGATCTGGCCGCTGGCGCGGATCCTCGACGGGGTACGGCGCGACGATCCAGCCGCAGAGGTCATTTTGCAGCAGCGGCGCGTGGCGCGACTTGGCGCGTGCCGCATGATCGTCGAACAGCTCGCGCGAGACGGTACGCTGCGGCCCGGACTCGAGCCATCGATGGCGGCCGATCTCTTGTGGGCGCTCACGTCGATCCGTACGTGGGAAGACCTCGTGCTCGTCCGTGGATGGACCGCCGCGCAGTACGAAGAACGCCTCGTCGCCACGCTCCTGCGAGTGCTCACGAACGTTTCGGAGGCAGACAGGTCGAGCGCCTCGAACGGACAGGGGCGGTTTTGAAGGAGGTCGTCCGTGTCCGATCCGCAGCTGCGCGTCCCAACCCACCTCGAACAACAGCACAAGCTTGCGAAGGATCTCCTTCGTGCAGCCGAAGGCGGCGATCACGACGCGCTTGCTCGACTGAAAGCCGTGCGGCCGGACGCTGGCGCGACGCGCCCGCTTCGCCTGGCGGACGCGCAGCTCGCCATCGCGCGCGAAGCCGGTTTCGACTCGTGGCAAAAACTCGTCGACCATCTCCATCAGCGGGAGATCAAGACGTTTCGTGACGCCGTGTCGGGCGGGGACGTCGCCACCGTCAGGCGGCTTGTCGAATTGGCGCATGTCAAAGAACACGTCAACGCTCCGATGTTCGCGTTCGGTCAGCGTGCCGCGCACATCGCCGCGAAGCAGGCACCAATGCTCGAGGTGCTGATCGCCGCCGGTGCAGACCTCAGCCTCAAAAGCGAGTGGGAGAATGGACCGTACACCGTCCTGGATAACGCCACCGAAGACACCGCACGATTTCTTCTCTCGCGCGGAGTCAAACTGACGCCGAACGTGGCGGCGCGACTGGGCTGGATCGAGGAGCTTCAACGGCTGCTTGCCTCGGATCCGGCGCTGGTGCACGCGCGCGGCGGCGACGGGCAGCAGCCGCTTCACGAGGCGAAGACGGTTGCCATTGCCGACCTGCTCCTGGATCGCGGCGCCGATGTGAATGCGCGCTGTATCGACCATCAGTCCACGGCCGCGCAGTACGCGCTCGTCGAACGCCCCGATGTCTGTCGCCGGCTGCTCGAGCGCGGTGCCAGCCCCGACATCTTCATGCCCGCCCGGCTCGGAGATGTTGCCCTGGCGACCCGTGTACTCGCCTCGGATCCGCAGGCGATCGCCGCTCGCATCAACGAGCCCGGCTACGCGCCGGTGCCGCCGCTCCACATCTACTGCTGGACGCTTGGCTTCGGTGTGTCACCGCACGACGTGGCCGTCAAGTTCGGGCATCGCGACGTCTACGACGTGCTCGTGCAGCGCAGCCCGGCGCACGTGCGCTTCATCAACACCGTGCTCGCTGGCGACGAAGCCGGCGCCCGCGCGTTCATCGACGCGGATCCGTCGCTGCTGACCGCGCTCACACCGGCGGATCACTCGCGTCTGGCGCAGGCCATCTTCCATGGCCGTCGGGAAGCAGCGCATCTCATGCTCCGCCTCGGTTTCGACGAGACCGCCGGCGGCGTCGACGGCGGCACGGCGCTTCACGCGGCAAGCTGGATGGGCGATGTCGAGCTTGTCGAGGCGATCCTCCAGCGCGGACGCATCGCGGTCGAAAGTCGGGATCCCGTTCACCTCAGCACGCCGCTGGGCTGGGCGGCGTTCGGCTCGGTGCATCGCAGGGCGAACGGCGGCGACTACTCTGCAGTCATCGATCGGCTCGTTGCCGCTGGAGCGGACGTCAACGCGCCGGGGAACGGTGACGCCATGTCGCTCATCGCACTGGCCGAGGGGAATTCGGAGGTCCAGGCGACGTTGCGGAAGCACGGCGCCAAGGGGTGAATCGACAGCGATGACCAGGGCGCGGTGTTCGTCTGTCAGCCGGATCCCGCAGTGTGCGGTCATCGAAGCCTCCATCGAACACTGCTCGGTCCGTCACCAATCGCTATCGCTCGAGATTGACCTTCTCGAGGAGGGCTTTGAAGCGTGGCTCGGAGCGCAGTGTGTCGAACATGGTGTCGTACCCGATCCACGGCATCAGTTGCGAGTTCGCGGCGTAGGCCTGCTCCAGGCCGTCGAGCGCTCCGGCTCGATCGCCGAGGCCCAGCTTCACGAGCGCCAGGTTGAAGGGTAAGACCGAGCCGTCGGGCGACATCTTCCGGAGCGCCGCGAGATCGGCCAGCGCGCCCGCGCGGTCACCGGCAAAGCCATCGGCGAACGCCAGGTAGGCAGTGACGAACGGCGGCGCGTCCAGCGACTGCGCGCGCTTCAGCGCCGGCAGTGCCTCGCGGTAGTGTCCGGCGTCGACATCGGCCCAGCCCTCCACCATCACCGGAAAGAAGAAGGCAGGATCCAGCTCCATTGCCCGGCGGGCCAATGCCTTCGCGGTCGTGGCGTCGCGCTGGAACAGGAACGGCATCGTCGCGTCGACGAGGATCTGCGGCGACAGCGGATCCAGCTCGATCGCCCGTGCCCCCTCAGCGATGGCTTCGGCGAAGCGTCCCTGGAAGGCGAGCGCCAAGCCGAACTGATCGTGCGCGAACGCATAGTTGGGGTTCAGCGAGAACGCCTGACGAAACTCGCGCTCACATCCCGGCCAATCGTAGTCGTAGAACAGCTTGAAGACGGCGAGCGATGTATGCGCTTCGGCGGACTGATTGTCGAGTGCGACGGCGCGTTCGGCCGCGTCTTTGGCCTTCGGACGGGCGGCCGCGGCGGTGATGAAGCCCTCATTGTAGCCAGCCCACAGGTAGGCATCCGACAGGCCAGAGGAGGCGAGTGCAAAGTCGGGACTGAGCTTGACCGCTTCTTCGTACAACGCGATCGCCTTCTGCAGGTTCTCATCGCTGGGGCGGTTGAAGAAGAAACGTCCTCGCAGATACGCATCGTGCGCCTCGGGGTTGACAGCCTTCGCGCCCGTCAGACGCGAACGCTCGGTCGGCGTCAGCTGCACATCGATTGCGCGGGCGATTGCGCCGGCGAGTTCTGCCTGCAGCGACAGGACGTCGCGCGAACTGCGCTCGAAGGTTTCCGCCCAGAGGTGCTTGTCCTCTCGCGCGTCGATCAACTGCGCCGTGATCCGGACGCGTTCGCCTGAGCGTGACACCGAGCCTTCGATCACCGCGTCCACGTTCAGACGCCGGCCGATCTCCGGCGTCGGCGGCCGCTCCCTGGTCCTGAACTGCATCGCCGAGCCGCGCGAGATCACGCGAAGCTGGCTGATCGTGGCGAGGTCGGCGGTGATCTCATCGGTCATCCCTTCGGCGAAGTAGTCCTGGCTGGCGTCGCCGGAGTAGTTGTCCAGCGGCAGCACGGCGATCGATCGGATGGAGCCGGCCGTCGCGGCCGGAGACGGATGCTGCCAGCCGGCGATCAGGTAGGACGCAACGCCGATCCCGAGCACCGCTACGCCTGCTTTCCACCAGGCTCGCGTGCGTGCGCGGCTCGATGCCATCTCCGCGGCCGGTGCCGCAGACGAAGGGACGGCCGAAGAGGACGAGGTGACGGCCGCCGTGATCGCGCCGGCGGTCAGCGCATCACCGGACCCGGACGTCGACAGCAGCGTGGCCAGGTCGGCACGGACCTCCGCGGCGGATGCGTAGCGCGCCTCGCGATCTTTCTCCAGCAGTCGGCGGACCACCGCCGCCACGGCCGGCAGCGCGGCATCACCGAGGTCGGGCGGCTCGTGCAGCACGGCGGCGAGCGTCTCGCCGACCGACGCCCTGCGGAATGGATGCGTGCCCGAGACCATCTGCGCCAGCATCACGCCGAAAGAGAACAGGTCGGATCGCGCGTCGAGTGAACCGCCTTTCACCTGCTCCGGGGACATGTACGCGGGCGTGCCGACGATCCCCCCCTGCACGGTCAACTGTCCGGCGGACTCGACCGTCGGCTGGTCTCCAGCGATCACGGCGTCGAGACGCTTGGCCACACCGAAATCCATGACCTTCACGTGACCCTGATCGGTCACCATGACGTTGGCGGCCTTCAGGTCCCGATGGAGAAATCGGCGGCCGTGCGCCTCCTGGAGCGCCTCGGCGACCTCGCCCGCCAGCCGCAGGGCCTCGGGCAACGGCAGTCGGCCGGCGCGCAGCTTGTCGTCGAGCGTCTGGCCGGCGATGTACTCCATCACCAGAAACAGGGCGTCGCCGTGCTCTCCAATTTCGAAAATCTTGCAGATGTAGGGGTGATCGATTGCCGCGACGGCCATCGCCTCGCGGCGGAGGCGCTCGCGCGATTGGGGGTCCCGGGCCGTCTCCTCAGGCAGCAGCTTGATCGCGACCTGGCGCTCGAGACGCGGGTCGAGCGCGCGATACACGACGCCCATTCCGCCAGCGCCAAGGGTCGACAGGATCTCATACGGTCCCAGTCGAGTACCCGCCGGAAGAGTAGGCACGCGGCAGTGTAGCGTGCGCGGGGGGGCCAGCCAAGCGCCGCCGCTCCTGGAATGGGCATGGCGCGGAGATCGCACGCCTCGGACCGCGGGAGGTACCCGAGCGCCTCGAGGCTCCGCAGCAGCTGGTTCATGGCCTGCTTGCTCACCCCGGCGCGCTCGGCGAGCACGCCGGCGCTTCCTGGTCACGGGAGGAGACGCGAGTGGCAGCGTCGCGCTGTTCGAACTCATGGTTCCCGGCGCGCAGCGGCTCGCGGCACCGGCGCACAGCCACGACCACTACGAAGAAACGATCTACGGCATCGAGGGGGGGTACTGTCCTGGACCGTCGACGGCACCCGGGTCGACGTCGGGCCGGGACAGGCGCTCTGCATTCCACGCGGCGCGGTTCACCGATTCGACAACCACGGCAACCAGGACGTGAAGGTCCTCTGCGCCATTACGCCCGCCGCGATCGGTCCGTCGTTTTTTCGTGAGTCCGCCGCCGTGATCAACGCGGCGGCCGGCGGCCCGCCGGACCGGGTCAAAATGGCCGGCATCATGCGTCGTCATGGCCTCACCCCGGCGCCCTAGCGGCACCGGCACCGCCATCCGCGACACAGGATCGACGCGACCTCTCCGGCGATCGAGCAGATCACCAGGGCATCGTCAAAACCGATTTGCGCCGCGCGCGCTGCCTTCGACGTCTCTTAGTCCTGCATGTCGAGATCCTTCAGGCTCCTGCATTCCTGCTCCAGGACATCGCGGGGTGCGATCGCGCGTCGCGCGTCAGTGCAGGATCTTATTGATTTGCGCGACCGGGAACGCGTTCACCAGATCGCCGAGCCCCGCGAGCGCGCTCTTCTGGTCCGAGAATGCGGGGCTTTTGAAAGTCAGGAAGGCGCCGCTGTCGAGCGTGACGGCAATCGTGCCGTCGGTCTGGACCGAGGCGGGCAAGCCGGCGACCTTGACCTGCTGTCCGGCCTGCATGCCCATCCGGGCCAACCCCCCGAGCAGACCGCCGACGGCGCCGCCACCGACGTTGCCCGCGGTCAGCGAGACCGTCGCGGAGTGCGCGGCCTTCTTATAGGTCGCCGAGATATTGTTGAAGCCGGCCACCGTGTTCTGCTCCAGGTTCCCTCGCGTCCAGCCCGCGACCGTCTGCGGAAACAGCTTGCCGACTTCGCCTTGCAGCTTCTGATCGAGCGCCTGAAGACACGCCTCTGCTTTCTGGTGCGCGGCGGAGTAGTTGCCGGCCTTGCTCAAGGCGTCGATCTGCGAGCATGCGGCCAAGCCGCTGTCCCCCACGTCGAGCTGCGCGAATGCGCTCGAGCTGCCCAGCACGAGCAAGGCGAGCGTCAGTGAGCCACGAAGAATTGTTCGCACAGGACTACCCCTTACTGACTGATGTATTGAGAAGGCGCCGCCGCGGACCGCGAGCAGAATGCTCGCGACAGGGCACCACCGGGAGAGCCTACATCGGCGGACTGTTGCGTGCAAGAAGTGAAAATGAGTCCACACCCACTTCGAGCGACTCGACGAGGTTCTCACCACGATCGCCTGGCGGGCACGCCGCCATCACTCGGCGCGGAGCGTCGCGATGGGATCGACGCGCGCAGCACGAAGGGCGGGCAGGGCGCACGCGGCGAGCGTAATCGCGGGTAGGAGCACCGCGACCGCGCCAATGGTAAGCGGATCGGCGGCCGCCGTATCGAAGAGGAGACCCGAAAGGAGCCGGCCGGCGACCAGGGCGCCCGCCAAGCCGATCGTGCCCCCGATCGCCGTGAGCACGAGACCCCGTCCGGCGACTTGCGCGAAGAGCGACCCCGGGCTGGCTCCGAGCGCCGCCCGCAGTCCGAGCTCACGGCTTCGCCGCGCGACGACGTACCCCATGACGCCGTAAATTCCCACCGACGCGAGCAGGATGGAGAGCGCCGCGAACGCGCCGAGCAGGGCCGCGCTGAATCGCTCCCGCGCGACCGATGCTCGTGCGAATTCCGCCAGCGTGCCCAGCCGCCCGACCGCCAGGTTCGGATCGATTCGCGCGACCGCCTCGCGCATCGCTGGCGCGAAATCCGCGGGATTACCCGCGGTTCGTACTGCGACCACCATCACTCCCCAGGCGTTCTGTTGATGCGGGACGTACACGAGCGCGCGGTCGGCGTCCCCCAGACCGAAGTAACGGACATCGGCAACAACTCCGACGATCTCGCGCAGCAGGTTCTCGTCGCGCCACGAGCGGATGCGGTGGCCGATGGCGTCGCCGGCCGGGAATGCTCGGCGTGCAAACGTTTCGTTGACGATGATCACCGGCGGGCTCGACGCCGTGTCGCGATCGGTGAATGCCCGGCCGCGCACCAGTGGAATGCCGAGCGTCCGAAAATAGTCGGGCGTGACGACATTCCAGTTGGCTTCGTAGTCCGTGCTGGCCGGGGGCTCCGGCTGTCCTTCCTTCAGGAACACGCGGCCGAGGCCGAAGCCGCCCCCGCCGGCAGGCAGGTACGATGTGGCGGACGCGGAGAGGACCCCGGGCTGCGCGGCGAGCTCCCGGGTGAGCTGCTGGAAGAACCGAATCGTGTCGTCGTCCTTTGGGTAGCGCGCGTCAGGCAGCGAGACGCGCGCCGCGAGCACGCGGTCGACCGCAACCCCGGGGTCGCGATTCACGATCTTCGTGAAGCTTCGGATCAACAAGCCGGCACAGACCATCAGCACGACCGCCATCGCCATTTCGGCGACAACGAGCGCGTCGCGCAGGCGAACCGTTGCGGTGCCCGCCCCGGCGCCGGCGGATCCTTCGCGCATTGCCGCAGCAGCCGACTGGCGCGAACCGGCGACCGCCGGAAGCACGCCGAACAGTACGACGCTCCCGAGCGTCAAAACAGCGGCAGCGGCGAGCGCCGGTACGTTCAACGTCATAGCGGCGACGAACGGAACCCCCTCGGGTGCAAGGCGCCGCAGCGCGTTCATGAGCGGAGCGCCGACGGCGACGCCGAGCGCGCCGCCCGCTGCGGCCAGCAGCAGACTCTCGACGAGAAGCTGCCGCACCAGCCGTGCGCGGCTCGCGCCCAGCGCGGTGCGCACCGCGAGCTCGCGCTCGCGTACGGTCGCGCGCGCGAGCAGCAGGTTGGCGATGTTCACGCACACGATGAGCAGCACGACGCCGACTGCAGTGAGCAGGACGAGCAGCGCGTCGCGCAGCTCGCGCTCGACGAAGTAGTCACGCATGGGGACCAGACTGTTGCTCCACGACTTTCGCGATTCGGGATGGTCCTGCGCGACGCGCGCGGCGATTGCGGCAACACGGGTGCGTCCGGCGGTAATCGTGACGCCAGGGGCCAGCCGTGCGATGGCCTGGAAGATGAGGTTGTCGCGCCGCGACCGCACGTCCTCAGGGAACTGCGCCGGCCGCATCGGCAGCCATATCTGCTGCTGCGCCGGCCACATCGAATCTGGCGGCAACACACCGACGATACGGACGGGGACGCCGCCTATCCGCAGATCGCGACCGAGCACATCGGGCACACCGCCCAGGGCGCGCTGCCAGAGGCCATAGCTGATGACGGCCACGCGCGCACTCTTCACGTCATGGTCGGCCGCCTCGAAGGTCCGGCCGACCAGCGGCCGGACACCCAGGACGTCGAAAAATGCCTCTCCGACTTTTGCCCCGTCGATGCGCTCAGGTGTCGCCGTGCTGCCCACGACGTCGACTGCGGTCGGCTGCCATACGGCCACGTGGGCGAAGATGTCGCGCTGCTCGCGCCAGTCGAGGTAGTCGGCGTACGCGACGCTGGCACGGTCGAATCCGCGCGCCGCGTTCGTCGAGACCGGCACGACCAATGCGTCGGGATCAGGGTAGGGGAGTGGCGCAAGGAGGACGGCGTACACCGCGCTGAAAATCGCGACCGTCGCGCCGATGCCGAGTCCGAGCGTCACCAACGCAACGAGTGAGTATCCGGGCGACTTGAGCAGGACGCGCACGGCGAAACGGAGGTCGTCGATCATGATTCGCTTAGACGATCCCCGCGCGGGGCAGGTTGGCAGATACCATCACAGGCGCGCGAGTCGTTGAGCGAATCGCTCCTTTGGGCGAAACTCAGCGGTATCCACGGTCCTTCAACGACCCCGGAAGCCGGGGGGATGCGGTCGGCGGCTCATTGAAGACGACCCACTGACCGTCGGGCGAACAGACCGGGCTGAAGATGCGACCGGAATCGACGAGCGGCGTCGGGTCGCTTCCGTCGGCGAGCGTCATTGCGTTTGTCGAGAACACGACTCGCGTGCGTCCGGTCTCGACGTCCGCGACGCTGAGACGCCCCAGCGTGTCCTTCAGAAACGTTTCCGTGTACGCGATGCTCCGGCTGTCCGGCGACCACGACGGCGGCGACGTGTACGCGGCAGTGATCGGCGCCGTCAGCAGCACCCGTTCGTTGCCGCCGTCCGCGCTGGCGACGATGATGGCGACCTTGCCGGCCTCGGGATTGTTCGCGCGGCCGAAGGCGATACGGTCGCCCGACGGCGAAAAGCCGACCGGCGTGTCGATGTCCCTGACCAGCCGCCCGGCACCCCGATGTGCCATGGAGGGCCCCGATTATACGGCGCAATCGATTCGATGAAAGGGCGGACGCCGCTCTCGCGTGGGCGGTGCGGGCAATCGTCCCGTGACGCGATGCCATGCCGCCGTCACCGAGAGTTCCGTGATGTCGTAGACGCCGAGCCGTGCCCCGGCTCCCAATGCCATGTGCGGCGGAATTGTATGGGAGCCGCGGGCACAGACGGCCGGCGTTCACTTGCCCGGCGCTCGAGAACTGACTCGTCAGGCGATGGCCGGCTCGACTCGCTGCTCCTTTGGATCGATCGCTCCCAGGTTCTCGACCACCTCGAAGCGGCCGGCGCGTGCCTGCGCGATGTACATGTGCAGCCGTGCATGATGCTGGCCGGGCACCATCTCCGCAGGGCCGCCCGGTCCCTCGGCGATGCGCGCGTGATCGAGCGCGGCGATCACGTCCGCCTGCTGCAGCGAGCCGCTCTCGGTGACGGCCACCGCCCACAGCCGCAGCGCCCGATACAGACCGGAGCACGCGCTGCCGCCTGTGAACTTCGCGTCTCCCGGGTAGAGCGAGTCGTACTGCGCGAGCAGCTTTCGGCTGAAGGGATCCGTTACGGACTCGTAGTAGTCGAGACATCCGTACAAGCCTTCGACGTGCTCCGCCGGGACCATGTTCAGGAAGTTTTCGTCGAAGTAAGTGCAGACCAGATGGCCGCCGCGCGCCGAGAAGCCCGCGCGGTGCAGCCGCTCGAAGAACGGCCCGATGCCAGGAGGAACGATCGTGTTGAACACGACGTCGGCGCTGCTCGCCATGATCCGCTCGACGAGCGCGTCATAGTCCATGTGATCGAGCGGAAAGTATTCCTCGCCCGCAATCCGTCCGCCCCCCTCCGCAACCAGCGCGCGGACGCGCGCGTTCATGATACGGGGCCAGATGTAATCGGCGGACGGCAGGTAGAACGTCTTTCCGCCAGTGTGCTGCATCAGCCACGGGATGAACGGGTCCAGCTGCTGGGCGGGCACCGGTCCGGTGCAGAAAATCAACGGGTCCGCTTCCTGGCCTTCGTACTGTTCCGGATAGATGTAGAGCGTGCGGCCCCTGACGACGGCGGAGCCCTTGATGGCCTGGCGCGTCGAGCTGTAGATGCCGCCGATGATCACGTCCACGTGGTGTCGTTCCACCAGCGTGGTCGCCGCAGCCGCGGCCGTTGCATCGTTCGTCGCTCCATCTTCGAGGTAGAGGTCGACGCGCCGCCCGAGCAGGCCGCCTTTCGCGTTGATGTCGCCGACAACCATGCGTGCCACGTTGGCGTTCGCGACGCCGACGAACGAGAGCGGGCCTGTCTGGTCTGCGATGACTCCTACCTTGATAGGATCGCCGCCAGCGGTGGAGTGTGTCATGAGGTCTCCTTACGGAGAACGTCGCGCCACCGCTGCGTGCGGCACGTCACGCGTTCTGTGTTAAGAATGATAGGCCGTCCCGGCGCGCTATACATCGGGAGAACTCCCTATTTTGACGCCCGCTCCTCTTCGCCTGGGCGAATTCGTCGCGACGCTGGCTCTTGCACAGGACAACGCGTTCGGCCAACCGCTCGAATCGCAGCTCCGTTCGTGCCTGCTGGCCGCATGGATCTGCGACGCAGGCGGCTTCACGAGCGATGTGCGTGACACGGTTTACTGGGTGTCGCTGCTCCGCTACATCGGCTGCACCGGCCACGCGCACGAAGTCGCCACCCTCTTCGGCGACGAGATTGCCATCCGCGCACAGACGCTCGTGCACGACGCGGCAAACCCGCCTGAGGTGATCCGCGACGTCATCGCCTTCGCGACAGCCGGCCGGAGCGACGACGAGCGCGCTGAGATCCTCACGCTCATTCAGACGTCGGCGCCGCAATGGGCGAGCCACAACTTCAAATCCGGCTGCGAGGTCGCGGAGATGCTGCTGCATCGCCTCGACTTCGGTCCGGCGGTACGGGAATCGCTGGCCTTCACGTTCGAGCGATGGAACGGCACCGGTTATCCCACCCACGCGAAGGGCGACGCCATACCGCTGCCCATGCGCATCGTCCATCTCAGTCACGACATGGAGGCGCTTGCTCGCCTGTTCTCGGCCGAGCGGGCGCTCGAGGCGGTGCGCGAACGCCGAGACCGTACCTACGACCCGGCGCTGGCGGATCTCTTCGCCGTCCACGGCGGGGGGTGGCTGGAACGGCTGCGGACCGTCGAGCCGTGGGATGCGGTGCTGGCGCTCGAGCCGGCTCCGCACCGGATATTGGAAGGGGCGACGCTCGAGGCCGCGCTGCTGGTCGCGGCCGACTTCACCGACATGAAGTCTCCCTACATGAACGGTCACAGCCGGCGCTGCGCGCAGCTCGCGGCGGACGCCGCGCGAGTGCTGGGCTTTCCCGAGGAGAGCGTAACGGCGCTGCGCCACGCGGCGCTGCTGCACGACTTCGGGAGCACCGCCGTGCCGAATTCGATCTGGGACAAGCCCGGCGCGCTGACACGGGCAGAGTTCGATCGAGTCGAACGGCACCCGATGCTGACCGAACAGATGCTGCGTCGCTCGACGGCTCTCGAGCCGCTGAACGCGATTGCGTCCGCCCACCACGAGAAGTGCGACGGTTCGGGATACCACAAGCGCGTCGCCGCAGCCGGCGGCGGTCCGGGCGCATGCGTCCTGGCGGCGACGGAAATATACGTCGGTCTGACGACCGACCGCGCCGACCGGCCAGCCATCAGCGGCGCCGCGGCGGCCGCAGAATTGCGCCGTCTCGAGTCCGAAGGCGTCCTCGAGCCGCGCGCGAGTCGCGCGGTGCTCGTCGCCGCGGGGCACGGCGAAGGCGGCGTTCCCGCGAGCACGCGGCCGAAACATCCGAGCGGCCTGTCGCTCCGTGAGATCGACGTCCTGCGCCTGGCCGCGCGTGGCCTCACCACCCAGCAGATCGCCGACCGGCTTTTCATCTCACCGAAGACGACCGACCATCACATTCAGCACATCTACAGCAAGATCGGCGTCTCGACGCGCGCGGGTGCGGCGTTGTGGGCGATGCAGAACGCCGTCATGCAGTAAGGTGGCTACCTCGACTGCGCAGCGATCGAATGTGCCCCCGTGCGCTTCTCCCGCTCGTCACGTAACCGTCTCACGGATCGGGATCTTGCGCGCTTCGCAGGTGAAACACTCCTGGATCGTGTCGGCCGCGCCGTGTGCCATGCGGGATGTCTCCCGCGCAAGGAGCTGTATGAAGCGTGGGAAACCGCGCGACGGGTGCGCCGGCTGTTTCGCGGCGGCCGCATAGTGGACCTCGCCGCTGGGCATGGCCTGCTCGCGCAAATGATGCTGATCCTCGATGACACCTCGCCATGCGCACTGGCCGCCGACACTGTCATCCCGGCTTCTGCCGCGACGCTGCACGCGGCGCTGGCGGAGGCCTGGCCGCGGCTGGCCGGACGTCTCACGTTCGTGTCGAGTCCGCTCGATGACGTTCAGATTCTCCCGGGAGACATTGTCGTATCGGTTCATGCGTGCGGCCGGCTGACGGATCTCGTGCTCCACCTGGCGGCGATTGCGCGTGCCCGCGTCGCGGTGCTGCCTTGCTGTCACGACGTCCGCGTCTGCGACCGCGGCTCGCTCACCGGGTGGATGGACGATGCGCTCGCGATCGACGTCGTGAGAGCGCGCCGTCTCGCAGGGCAGGGCTATCAGATCTGGACACAGCACATCCCGGAGGACATCACGCCGAAGAACCGGCTGCTGATTGGCGCGCCCGCGGTGTCCTGACATGGCGCTCGAGGTTGTAGACCGCGAACTATCCGTGGCCCTTGGAACCGGAAATCTTGAAGGCGTCGTAGTGCAGTTGCACCTGGATCTCTGACCCTTGGCGGTATGCTCTGCCGATGACGTTTCGCCGTTTGCTCCTTCCCGTCGCGCTCGGGTGCGTGATGACGATCTTCACCGCGTTCCGCATCTCCTCGGCGCCGGCGGCGTCGCGCGCCGACGCGGACCGCGACCTGCTGGACGTGACCGTGCCGCAGTTGCATCGCCTGTACGCCGCGAAGACTTACACGGTGACGCAGGTCGTGCAGTGGCATCTCGATCGTATCGACCGGTACAACGGCGTCTACGGCGCGATTGAGACCGTGCTCCGGCGCGAGGCACTCGCAGATGCCGCGCGCGAGGACGCCGAATCCTCTGGCGCGGGCGCCCGTGGACCGCTGTGGGGTGTGCCGATCGTCATCAAGGCGAATACGAGCGTCAAGGGACAGGTGACGACCGCGGGATGGGAGGGGTTCCGCCGGCCGGGCCATGAACTCGTGGCGCCGCGGGACGCCACGGTCGTCGCGAAATTCAGGGCTGCCGGCGCGATCATCGTCGGGCTCGCGAACATGCCCGATCTGGCCAACAGCGACACGAACCGCAGCAGCTCGTTCGGACGTACTGGGAATGCGTACGACGTCCGGTTCTCGCCCGGTGGATCATCGGGCGGGATCGTCACCGCCATCGCGGCGAACATGGCGGTGCTCGGCAACGGGACCGACACCGGCAACTCCATCCGGATGCCGGCTGCCACGAGCGCTCTCGTCGGCGTGTTCCCGACGCGCGGTCTCGTCAGCATCGCCGGAATCGCTCCGCTCGACTGGCTGCTCGACAACACGGGGCCCATCGCGCGGACGGCGAGCGATGCAGCGATCGCGCTCTCGGTAATGGCGGGCGAGGACCCGCTCGATCCGCGCACCGCTGACAGGCCCGCCGGTCTGGAGGTTCCGCCGTACGATTCGCATCTGACGACCGATGCGCTGAAAGGCAAGCGCTTCGGCGTGCCGGCGTTCGTTCTCGCGGGTGAGGGCGTGCCGTTCCACGGCGTTCCCTCGAACGTGCCGGAGGCGGAGTTCGAGAAAGTCCGCGCCGAAGCGAACACGCCGCTCCAGCCTGCCACGCGCGAGATGTTCATGAAGGCGGTCGATGCGCTTCGCGCCGCCGGCGCGGAGGTGGTCATCGACCCCGATATTCTGCCCGTGAGCTTTGCGAAGGTGGCGAGCCGCGTTGCGACTTACGCGTACATGCTGGATGGCACGAACCGGTTCCTTGCCGCGTTCGGCCCTCCGCAGTACCACTCGGCCGCGGAGTATCTCGAGGCCGTTGGCCGTCCGCTCTACCCATCGTCGACCGGCACCGAAGATGCGTTCCGCCATCTCGGGGGTGTGACGATCACTCAGCGGTCGCTCGATGCGGATCCGGACGCCGAGCGCACGTACTACGGGCCGCGGCGGACGATGCTGCGCGCTTATCTCCAGGCGCTCGATCGTCTGAAGCTCGATGGGTATGTGTATCCCGCGATCCAGATGCCGCCGCCGGACGAGACCATGCCGCAGGATGGGCGTCTCAGCGGCGGCCCGCACTCGGCGACGAGCTGGGTCAACATGATCGGTGTCCCCGCGATCGTCGTTCCGGCGGGTTTCTACGCGAGCGGGCTGCCGTTCGGTCTGGAGTTTTCCGCGCGGCCGTGGAGCGATGGCGATCTGCTGGGGATTGCGTATGCCTGGGAGCAGGCGACGCACCTCCGGCGGCCGCCGTCACTCGTCGAGCGCGGGCTGCTCGCGGTGACCCCCGCGCGCGAATCGCGCTGAACAGCGCGCAAAGGGGACAACCGTCCTGATCCGGGACGGCTGTCCCCCGTTTGGGGACAAACGTGACCTCGGCCGCGGGTGCAGCGTGACCGGAGCCAGTGCGTCGTCGGGGGCTCACGCCTGGTCTGCGCCGTCCTCTTCGACTGCACTGCCGGCGAGGACCTGTTCAACTCGTCGCAGATCCACGGGTTTGACGAGATGGTGCCGGAATCCTGCCCGCCGGGTCTTGCGACGATCGGATTCCTGCCCGTATCCGGTCACCGCGACGAGCTTGATGTCTCTCAAGTGCGGCAGTTCGCGCAAGCGCGTCGCCAGCTCGTACCCGTCCATGACCGGCAGACCCAGATCGAGGATCGCGACCGCAGGACGAAACGCCTCGGCCGTGACCAGCGCGCCCGGACCGTCGTGCGCGACGCGCGCTTGATACCCCTTCACGGTCAACGCCGCCGCCAGCATCTCCGCTGCGTCGATGTTGTCGTCGACGACGAGGACGCGGACGGCGTCAGCGCGCGTCGTCATCGGGAGCGCCGTCTGGGAGTTCGGCGGCCGCGGGCTTTCGTGCGACTGCGAGACAGGTGCTTTGGGCAGCCGGACCACGAACTCGCTGCCGGCGCCTCGCCCTGCGCTGAAAGCCGACACCGTGCCGCCGTGATGCTCGACGAGATTTCGCACGATCGGGAGTCCAAGTCCCAGTCCGCCCTGGGAGCGGTCGAGCGCCTGCCGCTCCTGGACAAAGAGGTCGAAGACGTACGGCAGTACATCGGGCGCGATCCCGATCCCCGTGTCGCGGACGCGGAGCACCACATGGCTGTCCTCCTCGGCTCCGCGGACCGCGATGTGTCCTCCCGGCGGCGTGTACTTCGCCGCGTTCGTCAGGAGATTCGAGACCACCTGACTGAGTCGCGTCGCGTCTCCGCGGAGCGGTAGCCCGCTCCTCGGCACATCGACGTCGAGCATATGCATCCGCTGCTCGAGCAGCGGACTCGTCATTTCGACCGCCTTGGCGACGATTTCCGCGAGTTCGACGAGTTCTTCCTTGAGTTCGACCTTGCCGCGCGCAATACGCGAGACGTCGAGCAGGTCGTCGACCAGACGCGTCAGGTGCGTTACCTGTCGTTCGATGACGGTGCGCTCGCGGTCCGAATTTTCGGTGCCGCGCAGGCGCATCAGCTGCAATGCGGTCAGGATCGGCGAAAGCGGGTTCCGCAGCTCGTGTCCCAGCATGGCGAGGAATTCGTCCTTCGCGCGGTTGGCGCTCTCGGCGGCCTCGCGGAGCTGGTTTACCTGGTTCCGCGCGAGCACCTGCTCGGTCACATCGGAGGCGATCACGAAAATACCTTCGATGATGCCGTCGACGCTTCGAAACGGCGAGTAGACGAAGTCGAAGTAGACGGTTTCGATCGTATCTCCCGCTCGCTTGAAGCGGGCGGCCCGTTCTTTGCCGAATCGCGGCGTTCCCGAGCGAAATGCCTCGTCGAGCAGCGACGGAAATGGCTGGTCACGGAGTTCCGGCAGCGCCTCGAGCAGAGGACGATTGAGGAGGTCCGCCTCCGCGTGCCCCCAGACCTCGCATATCCGGGGGTTGGCCAGCTCGATCCTGTGATCCGGCCCGCGCAGGACGGCGATCAGCGTCGGCGCCTGCATGAACAGCGAATACAGCAGCCGCTTCTGCAGCTCCGCCTCTTCCCTGGCGAGTCGCTCACGGTGCCGCAGCTCGTCGTTCGCTTCACTGGCGCGTCGCTCGTTCTCGACGTCGGTATTCGTGCCGAACCAGTGCACCACAGTACCTCGTGAGTCCCGAACGGGATTGGCGCGGGTAAGGAATCGCCGGAAGCGGCCGTCCGCGCCGCGCAGCGGGAACACCATCTCGAACGGCGTTCCCGACGCGATCGACTGCCGCCATCGTTCGGTCACCGCCGGTAACGTGGCAGGTTCGTGCACACCTTGCCATCCCCAGCCTTCCATCTCTTCCGGGGTGGTGCCGGTGTAGGCGTACCATTGATCGTTGTACCAGTAGATCCAGCCGTCGGGCCTTGCCATCCACGCGAGGTTCGCGATCGAATTCGCGAGCGCGCGGAACAGGTGTTCGCTCTCCCGCAAGTCGCGCGTGACGCGAGCTCGCTCGATCGATTCCCAGCAGCGGCCGGCGACGCGCTGGACCAGTTCGATTTCGTCCCACTCCCACGTGCGAGGCGTCGCGGACAGTGCCGCCATGACGGCGACCAACCGGCCCTGCTTCAGAATGGGCGCCCAGATCGCCGCACGGATCGCGCCCGTCTCGCCGGTCGGTTGGTGCGATTCGGTGATGACCGCATCGTCGGAGCCCTCGGTGAGGACATACGGTTCGCCAGCGCGCAACAGGCGAACGACGTGTTCACTGAAGTGTCCAATCGTGTCGCCGCCGACGATGCTGCCGATGTCGCGATTGCCGGTGCCCATTAACCGAAAGCTGCCTTCGTCGTCGTCCACGGCGGCGTAGGCGCAGCTCGTTAGTTCCAGGTGCGCGCGCAGCGCTGCCGCGGCGGTCATCGTGATCTCCTCGGCATCCGTCAGCGGACGAACGCGATCATCCAGTTCGACGAGAAACCGGTCGCGAGCCTCGAGCCGCTTGCGTCGCCCGATGTCACGGGCCATCTTCGAGGCGCCCACGACCCGGCCCTCACGATTTCGGATTGGCGATACCGTCAGGGCAACATCGATCAGCGCTCCGCTCTTGTGGCGTCGAATCGTCTCGAACGACGGAACTCGTTCGTTATTGCGGACCCGCCGGACGAACTCAGTCTCTTCGTGCGTGCGCGCCGCAGGGACGATCAATCCGATCGACTCCCCGATCGCTTCGGCAGCCGTGTACCCGTACAGGGCTTCGGCGGCCGAATTCCAGGACGTGATCCGTCCGTCCAGATCCTGGCCATAGATTGCGTCTTCGGAATTCTCGACGATGTCCGCGAGCCGCCGCGCCAGTTCGTCCGCCGCCTTGCGGCCGGTGATGTCGCGTGTAAAGCACCGCGTGTGCAGGAACTCGTCGCCCCGCCACAGAACGTTGGAATTGATCTGGACGAATCGAATCGTTCCGTCCTTGCAGCGCAGGCGCGCTTCCTGATCAAGGAGGGTCTCCCCCCGCGTGAGGCGGGCGAGGATGTCTTCGATCACCGCCGAATCGACGTGGAACTCGGCGATGTTGTGGCCGATGTACTCCTCGCGCGTGTAGCCGAGAAGGTTCAGTTCAGTCTGGTTCGCCCACAGAATCGTGCCGTCCGGGCCGACCCAGTGGAGGCCTTCAGCGGCGTGGTCGAGACACGCTTTCAGCTCGCGATCGACCACTTCGGCAATCGAGAAACTCACGTGTGAGTTGGAGCGGCGCGCATCCGACTCGAACGAGCGATCTCTGGCCATGTCGTGAACGCGTCCCGTGGCATTACAGGCACCCGGCGCGCAGGGCGGCGCCGAAGGAGCCGAGGGCGAGCGACATCATATCAAGGACGTGCCGGCCGCAAGCGGCCGTGGAACTCGTCGCTATCGAGGCCGCATCTCGCCGTCATCGGCATGCTCGGCTGCTCAACTGATGAGCACGCGTTGCGCATTGCGCGGTCGCCCGTGAACCTATTTAGAATGTGGATCTCGGCGTGGCTGTGCACCGAGCGATGACCGATGAACACACCTTCTGTCGATCCATCCAAGCTGACGTTTCTCGCCGGCGGCGGGGAAATGGGAGCGCACATGCGGACGCTCGACTGGTCCAGGACGCCACTGGGCCCACCTCAGAGCTGGCCGCAGAGTCTGCGCAGCACCGTCAGCATGCTGCTGCCGTCGAAGGCGCAGATCTGTCTGTTCTGGGGGCCTGACTTCATCGTCCTGTACAACGACGCGTACCGGCCGGTATTCGGGGCCAAGCATCCTGACGCACTCGGACGGCCGGGCCGCGAGGCCTGGAGCGAGATCTGGACCAACCAATTACACGGGTTGCTCGACGGAGTCGTTCGAACGGGCGAGGCGTTCTGGGCGCGCGATCTGCTGTTCGAGCTGGAGCGACACGGGTTCCCGGAGGAAACGTACTTCGACGTCTCGTACGACCCAGTCCGCGTCGAAACCGGCACGGTTGGCGGGGTGTTCTGCATCGTCACCGAGACGACCGAACGCGTCATCGGGGAACGGCGTCTGGCGCTGCTGCGGGACCTCGCGGCGCGCAATGCGACCGCGCGAAGCGAGCGGGACGCGTGTGTCGTGGCGATGGAGACGCTGGCCGGCACGGCAGACGTCGCGTTTGCTCTCGCCTATCTCGACGGACACCTGCAAGCCGCGACGCCCGATGCCGAACGACAGCTCGCGGACGCGACGCCACAGCTCGTGAAGACGATTGCGCTGCCGTCGATGAGCGGCGGCGAGCCCGGACAGCTGGTCGTCGGCCTCAATGCGCGGCGGCCGTTCGACGAGCGCTATCGAAGCTTCCTCGACCTCGTCGCCGACCAGGTCGGGATCGCCATCACCAACGCGCGTGCGTACGAGGCGGAACGTCAGCGAGCGGAGGCGCTGGCTGCGATCGACCGCGCGAAGACCACATTTTTCAGCAACGTCAGCCACGAATTCCGCACGCCGCTCACGCTGCTCGTCGGGCCGCTCGAGGATGAACTGGCTGACCCCGACGCACTCACGGGTGAACACCGGGAGCGGGTCGAGACGGCTCACCGGAACGCCCTGCGTCTGCTGCGCCTCGTGAACACGCTGCTGGATTTCTCGAGGATCGAGGCGGGGCGCATCGACGCGAGCTACGAACCCACCGATCTCGCGGCACTCACGATCGATTTGGCGAGCGCCTTCCGGTCCGCCATCGAGAAAGCGGGCCTGGTGCTTGTCGTGGACTGCCCGGTGCTGCCGGGTCCCGTGTATGTGGACCGCGACATGTGGGAAAAGATCGTCCTGAATCTTCTGTCGAACGCGTTCAAGTTCACGTTCGAGGGACAGATCCGCGTTGAGCTGCGCTGGTGCGGGGACCATGTCGAGCTCCGTGTCGCCGACACGGGCGTGGGGATTCCGGAGGCGGACCTTGGCCGCGTGTTCGAGCGCTTCCACCGTGTCAGGCACGCGCGGGCGCGGACCCACGAGGGCACAGGGATTGGCCTCGCCCTCGTCCAGGAGCTGGCTCGCCTGCATGGAGGATCCATCAACGCCACGAGCCAGGAAGGGTGCGGCACCACATTCACTGTGAGCGTGCGGACCGGGACCTCTCATCTTCCGGCGGACCGCATCGCGGCCGGCCGTCACCTGACGCCCACGACTATTGGGACAACGCCGTACGTAGAAGAAGCACTGCGGTGGCTGCCCGATGCCAGTCAGGCATCGCGATCCTCCGCAGACGCCGTGGTTCCCGTCTCCTCCGCGCGGGCAGATGTGTCGGCGGGATCGGCGCGGGTCCTGATTGCCGATGACAACGCCGACATGCGCGGCTATCTTGCACGGATTCTCGCGCCGCACTACCGCGTGGAGGTCGCCGGCGACGGCGGCGCCGCACTGGATCGTATTCGCGCGAGCCCACCGGATCTGATTCTCACCGACGTGATGATGCCGACGGTCGACGGCTTCGAACTGCTGGCGGCGGTTCGTGCCGATGCTCGCACGCGGCTGATGCCGGTCGTCCTGCTCTCTGCGCGCGCCGGCGAAGAGGCTCGTATCGAAGGGCTGCGGGCCGGAGCCGACGAATATCTCGTCAAGCCATTCAGCGCGCGAGAGCTCCTGGCCTGTATCGCGTCGCAGTTGCAGCTGGCCCGACTGCGGCACGAATCCGAACGGGCGCTGCGTCATCAGAGCGAGCAGCATCTCACGCTCCTCAATCGAGCGCCGATCGGCGTGTACCTGGTCGATGCGGACTTCCGGATCGTCGAAGTGAATCCGGTTGCGGCCCCGGTGTTTGGCGACGTGCCCGGCGGGGTCATCGGCCGCCCGTTCGAGGAAGTCGTCCACCATCTCTGGTCGAAGGACTATGCCGACGAACTCGTGACGATCTTCCGCCGTACGCTGGAAACCGGCATTCCTTACGTCGCAGCCGAGCGGACGGAGTTCCGCAGCGACCGCGGCGTCATGGAGAGCTACGAATGGCGCGTGGACCGCATCACGCTGCCCGACGGCCGATTCGGCCTGGTGTGCTATTTCCGCGATATCTCCGAGCAGAAAAAGGCGAACGCCGCGCGTGCCTATCTTGCCGCGCTGGTCGACTCGGCGGAGGACGCGATCATCGCGAAAAACCTCGACGGCGTCATCCAGTCATGCAACGCGGCCGCGGAACGGCTGTTCGGCTACACCTCGCAGGAGCTGATTGGGCAGTCGATCCGAAAGCTGATCCCGCCGGACCGGCAGTCGGAAGAGGACGAAATCCTGGCGCGCCTCAGGCGTGGCGAGCGCGTCGATCATTTCGAAACCATTCGGATGGCGAAAGACGGCCGCCGCCTCCAGGTCGCGCTGACTATTTCGCCGGTCAAAGACGACGCCGGCAAGATCATCGGCGCCTCGAAGATTGCCCGGGACATCACCGCCCTGAAACAGGCAGAGAGTGAGCGTATCCGGCTGCTCCAGGAAAACGCGGCCGTGACCGAAACGCTGAACAACGTCGGAGCCATGGTTGCATCGGATCTCGACCGCAGCAAGGTCGTGCAGGCGGTGACCGACGCCGCGACCGACCTGACGGGAGCCGCGTTTGGTGCGTTCTTCTACAACGTCGTCGACGAACGCGGCGAATCGTACATGCTGTACACGATTTCCGGCGTGCCGCGAGACCAGTTCGCGAAATTTCCGATGCCGCGGAATACAGAGGTATTCGGTCCGACATTCAAAGGCATTGCGGTCGTGCGGAGCGAGGACATCACACAGGACCCCCGATACGGTCACAACGCGCCCTATTACGGGATGCCGCCGGGCCATTTGCCCGTCCGCAGTTATCTGGCCGTTCCGGTGAAGGGACGGGGCGGCGACGTCATCGGCGGACTGTTTTTCGGTCACGAGGAGGTCGGCCGTTTCGATGCCCACCATGAACGGATTGCCGTCGGCATCGCGTCCTGGGCCGCCGTCGCGCTCGAAAATGCTCGCCTGTACACGAACGTTCAGGAAGCCAGCCGGCTCAAGGATGAATTTCTCGCCAGCTTGTCCCACGAGTTACGTACGCCGCTCAATGCGATTCTCGGGTATGCGCGGATGCTGCGGTCGGGCATCATCGCACCGGAGAAAAAAGACCGCGCCATCGCCACCATCGAACGCAACGCGACATCCTTGACACAAATCGTGGAGGACGTCCTCGACATTTCGCGGATCGTGGCGGGCAAGATTCGTCTCAACGTGCAGACGGTCGATTTCCCGGCGATCGTGAGCAACGCCGTTGACGCCATCGCACCCGCCGCCGACGCAAAGGGCGTCCGCGTGGAAACCGTCGTCGATCCGCACGCCTCACCCATTTCCGGCGATCCCGAACGGCTGCAGCAGGTGCTGTGGAATCTGCTCTCGAATGCGGTGAAGTTTACACACCGCGGAGGCAAAGTGCAGGTTCGCCTCGAGCGTGTGAATTCGCACATCGAACTGACCGTCAGCGACACGGGAATCGGGATTCCGCCCGAGTTCCTGTCGCATGTGTTCGAGCCGTTCCGCCAGGCCGAGGGAGGGCCCACACGCGAGCGGGGGGGTCTCGGTCTTGGACTCTCCATCGCACGGCAATTGGCCGAGCTGCACGGCGGAACGATTGAGGCGTCGAGCGGCGGCGTCGGTCATGGCGCAACCTTCCGGGTCAAAATCCCCTTGATGATCGTGCACCCGGCGTCGCGGGACGACATACCGCGCGTCCATCCGCGATCGACATCGGCTCCGGCCGCCATCACCGGGACCCCGCTCGAGGGCATTCACGTGCTCGCTGTCGACGACGAACCCGATGCGCTCGCACTCGTCTGCGAGGTACTCGAGGCCGCGGGCGCGCGCGTGACGACGGCTCAATCCGCCGGCGAGGGGCTGGCCAGACTCGATGGCGAACCGGCAGACGTCGTGGTCGCCGATCTCGGGATGCCGAATATGGACGGGTTCAGCTTCATCGAGCAGGTGCGGCGCCACCTCAAACCGAAGGTCCGCGAAGTCCCGGCGGCAGCGTTGACCGCGTATGCGCGATCCGAGGACCGCATGAAGGCGTTGCAAGCGGGTTTTCAGATCCATCTCGCCAAGCCCGTCGACCCCGCTGAGCTCGTCGCCACAATCGCGGCGCTGGCCAAGCGTGTCGTTGTGAAGAGTCCTGACGGCCCGGGTGAGGCTACGATCGGCCAGGACTGATGCGAGGAGAACGTGAGGGGGATCGACACGAAGCCACGCTCTGGCACGGACGGCGCACCAGAGGTGGCTCTGCCGGTTGCTAGATCGCGTTTTCTGTACGGTCCGATCCGAGCTGCTTTACGAGTTTGTTGTAGACCCCGAGAATCAGGAATGTCGGCGCCCACTGGCCGATGAAAAGGCTCACGTTCTTGTTGCCCATCATCTGCATCGTCGCTGACGCCGCCATCGACCCGACCGCCATCCACAAGAACGCATCGGAGGGCAGCTTTGCTGTCTGGTCCTCGATCGTCTTGGCGACTCGTCCTTCCGAGTGCGCGTAGTCCTTCACCGCGAAATCCGTTGTCATATTCACCTCTTCTAATTACGTCCGTGTCGAGGCAGGCAGCAGTGCAAGCGAGATGCCCGAGACACGTGTCGTGTTTTTGCGATACTGAAGGGATGACGACGCTGAGGCTGACGTGTCCGCCATGCGGACAGGTGTTCACGGCTTCCGACGAAGACACTCTCATCGACATGGTCGTGCAGCACGCGCAGAAGCTTCACGATGTCAATCTGCACGCGCAGTTATCGGTTGATGAGCTGCGCGCGCAGATTCGACGGGAAAACGAGACGTACTGGAACCGCATCGCTCATCTGATTCCGACAGGGCATCTGAAGACCGTACTCGACGAAAAGCTCTGTGAGCGCGAGCGGGAGATCGTCGACTTTGTCGTGCACGGATTCCCGAATCGCGCCATCGCCCATCGTCTTGGCATCAGCGAGCGGACGGTCTCAACGCACCTCGTGAATGTCTACGAGAAGTTGGGCGTGCACTCTCGCGCCGAGTTGACGGCCATGGTCCGCGCGAGCGACAGGATCATCGAGGCCGCGCTCCGGTCTGACATGAAACAGGAGTTTGGCCCCTTCGTGATTTCGGACGATCCCGACAGGCGCTGATCCGCGGCCGCACCGCGCTAGTGCCCGGGTACCTCCAGAAGTTCCATGCCGTACTTCTCGACCAGCCGCTTGAACGCCTCCGCGTTCGGCGGTCCGGACGGCGGTTGATCGACTGGCGAGCCTCCTTCCGCGAAAAACATTTCGAATCCGGGCCGCGAGAACAGCAGCAGCAGCCGCGCCGGTTGATCTCCCACCGTCCGGTACTTGTGCGGGACGTCCTTCGGCGTGTGCACGAAATCGCCCGCGCTGGCGGTGACGCGCTGGTCGCCGCACGTCAACTCGACCGTACCCTCGAGAATGTAGAACGCTTCCGCTTCTCCATGGTGGACGTGCAGGGGAGCGCCGCTCCCCGCCGGTTCAATCGCCTCGACGACGCTGAACGCGCCGTCGGTCGACCGGGCGCCGGCGAGGATCCGCACGCGGGCCGACGGCCCCCAGCGAAGCGTTTGTCCCTCGCCGGACCGCATCACCACCGCACGTGTCGCTGCATCGGTCTGGGTCACTGCCATATGAGTGCTCCTTTCAGGTTGCGGCGTGGCGGCCACCGGCCGACCACGTCCTGAAAGCACTATAGGAAGGGCGGCTCGCCTGGACAATCGAGTGAATGACGTAGTGACCGGACTCAACAAGGGCGCGAAACGAGCGCCAGCGAAATTCGCCGTGGATGCCCGCCCGGCTATTCGCTGCGCAGGGCTGTGATGGGATCGATTCGCGCGGCACGTCGCGCGGGCAGATACCCGGCGAGGAGCGCAACGGCCAGCAGCACGAGAATGGCGCCACCGAGCGTCCGCGGGTCGCGCGGCGCCAACCCGAACATCAGGCTGTCCACGAACCGTCCTAGGCCGAGCGCTCCCGCCGCGCCGACGACGCTGCCCATCGCGACGAGGAGGACGATCTCGCGAAGGATCATCGATGCGACGGCGCCGCGGGTCGCACCGAGCGCCATGCGGACGCCGATCTCGCTCGTCCGGCGCGCGACCGCATACGACATCACCCCGTACAGACCGATGGCCGCGAGCAGCAGCGCGAGCACGCCGAACACCGTCGAGAGCTTCGCGACGAGCCGCTCGGTCACGATGTCGCGGTCGATCAGGTCCTGCGCCGTGCGCACACTCAGGATCTGGAGCTTCGGATCGAATTGCCGCGTCTGCTCGCGGACCGCCGCGACGAGCGGCGCTGGATCGCCGGCCGCGCGGATTTCGAAGTTGACCGTCGTGATGCCGTCGATCGGCTGAAGATACGACACGTAGAAGCGACGCACCGGCTTCTCACGCAGATCGTGGTCCTGCGCGTCGCGCGCCACACCGACAATGTCGAGCCACGGAGCGCCTGGGACGTTACTCCGGAAGCGTTTACCGATCGGGTTCTGATTCGGAAAATAGAACCGCGCCATCGTCTCGTTGATGATGGTGACACGCAGCGCGCCGATCGCGTCCCTGTCGGTGAAGTCGCGGCCGAGCACGAGCGGAATGCCGACGCCGGAGAAGTAGCCGGGTCCGGCCTGATCGAATCGCGCGTTGCTGTCGTCCTCCGTCGCCGGTTTGAAGCCTTCGACCTCGAGCGACGTGCCCGATTCCGTGCCGCTGAACAGCCCGTTTTCGGAAAATGTCACCGATGCGACGTTGGGGAGCGCGGCGAAGCCCCGTTGCAGGTCGAGGACCGCGCGGCTGATCGCGTCCTTGCGGTATCCCGCGCCGACCGGATCCATCCGGACCACCAGGAGGTGCTGGCGGTCATAGCCGACAGGCTCGCGTTTGAGGTTGATGAGCGTTTGCACGAACAAGCCGCAGGCGACGATCAGTACGAGCGACACACCGATCTGGAGGGCGACGAGCGCCTGGCTCGTTCGCCCGCGTGCGGCCGTCGACCCGCGCGACGATTCCTTCAACGTGTGCTGCAGATCGCGCCGCGTTCCGCGCAGCGCCGGCAGGAGGCCGAACACGACACCGCTCGCCAGTGACACCGCGGTCGTAAAGAACAGGATGCGCGAGTCCGGTGTCAGCGGCAGCCGCAGGTTCTGCGCATCGGCCGAGACCATGCGGACGAGCACGCGTTCGCCGAGGACGGCGACGCCCAGGCCGAGGAGGCCGCCGAGTCCCGCGAGGAGGAGGCTCTCCGTCAGCAACTGGCGGACGAGCCGCGCGCGGCTGGCCCCGAGCGAGAGGCGCATCGAGATTTCCTGGCGCCTCGCCGTCGCGCGCGCCAGCAGCAGGTTGGAGACGTTGAGGCACGCGATCAGCAGGACGAGCGTGACCACCGTCATCAGGATCAGCAACGGCTGCGAGAACTCGCGACGCAGGCCCGCGAATCCTTTTGCGGCGGACTCGACCTCGAGCTGAGACTTCAGCACGTTGCGTCGGTCTTCCTCCGAGCTGGCCGGACCGATCTCCTCGAGACGGATCTGCCGCCACAGCGGCGTCAACTGCGTTCCTGCCTGCGCGACCGACATGCCAGGACGGAGCCGTCCGATCACGTTGACCCAGTACGCCGACCGCCGTGTGATCCATGCGCGTCCGGGCGTGAGAATCGGCTGCATCGTCATCGGCACCCACACGTCGACAATCGTACCCACAGACGCGCCGAAAAAAGCTTGGGGGGCCACGCCGATGATCGTCAACAGCGGCTGCACCGGCGGCAGCGTCGGCTCGGGCTCGAAACCGCTCGTTCCTCCGCTGATCGCGCCGTCGTTCACTCGGATCGTGCGGCCCAGGACCGTCGGCGATCCACCGAACGCGCGCTGCCACAAACCGTAGCTGATCACTGCGACGGGTCCCGAACCAACCGCCTTGTCGTCCTCGACGGTGATCGCGCGTCCAATCACGGGCGTGACGCCAAGCACGCCGAAGTAGTTTCCCGACACCAGCTCCGTCGTCGCCGGCCCGAGGCTCCGCCCATCGGATTCGAGCGTGGCCGCGGTCATCGTCCGCATGCCAGCGGTGCCGGTGAAGACCTGATTCCGGTCGCGAATCTGCTGGTACTGCCAGTACGACAGCGTCCGGCGCAGCGCGGTGAGTTCGTACGGCTGCTCGACCGGCAACGTCCGCAGCATCACGGTGTCGACCAGTTGAAAGATCGCGGTGTTCGCGCCGATGCCGAGCGCCAGCGTCACGAGCGCGACGGCGGTGAATCCAGGATATCGCCGGAACGAGCGCAGTGCGTACCGCACGTCGCGGCCGAGCGCGTCGAGCCAGGATACGATCCACGCCTCCCGCGCGGACTCGGTCATGAGGGTGGTGTTGCCCATCCTTCGGCGCGCGTTGAGCGCCGCGGCCGCGGCGCTGTGACCACGCCGGCGCTCGTCCTCGGCCAGCATCTCGCGATGGAATTCGAGTTCCTTCGCGACGTCGCTGTCAATGCGTTCGCCCCGCACCAGGTATCGAAGCTTGTTCCGCAGGCGCGCGAACATCGTGTCACCCCGCGTGCATGATCGCCGCGATGGCGCCAATCATCCGGTCGAACCCGGCGGACTCCGCCGCGAGCCGCTTACGACCGGCAGCCGTGATGCGATAGAACCGCGCGCGACGTCCGGTGTCGGTCTCGCCCCACTCAGCCGTCGCCCAGTCGTTGACGAGCAGGCGCTGCAGCGCGGGGTAGAGCGAACTCTCGCCGACCTGCAGCACGTCCGACGACGTCTGCTCGAGATGCCGCGCGATCGCGTAGCCATGCGCCGGCCCGCGCGTGAGTGTCTTCAGGATCAGCATCTCGAGGGTGCCAGGCAGCAGTTCGGAGGCGATGGAGGTCTTGTTGCGCATGCGTCGGCAGCGACGAACGATACATCGACAAACGATGCATGTCAACGACGCCGATCTACGCGCCGGGCTCGATCGTCAAGACGGACGTGGTTTCAGGCGTGCCGGTCGATGCTGGCGGGAGTGGGATTCTGCCCCCGACGGCACGCGAATTGGCAGCGATTTGCGGCAGGAATTGCGCACGCCTGTGGAAAGGCTGTGCGGACCCGCGTGTGAGTGTGTAATCCGACGACCGGGGTCTGACCCCGTCCGTCGCTTTTCCAGGTGTGTAATCCGACGACCGGGGTCTGACCCCGTCCGTCGGGGGACTTGATCTAGGTCGATTCGACCAGCGCCGACGCGATGTCGCGCAGCCCCTGCCGCAGCGGCGCCGCAGTGGACTCGGGAACGCCGTAGAGCGACAGCCACAGGCCCATCCCATGCGTCTCCTTCATCCCTTCGCGCTCGACGAAGAGGAGCGCGTCGTTCCAGGCCGGCACGAGGAAGGCGATCGTGCGCGGTGCGTGACGCACCGCGACCATCGCGTCGACGTCGACGCCGGCCAATGAGAGACGACACAGATCGCCCGGCCGCAGTTGCGCCACGGAAGGCTCGACACGCAGGCCTCGCGCGCCGAACACGGGGTGGTCCTTGCCGGCCGGCGCCTTCGTCCGGAAGCGGGCAGAAAGCTGCACACGGGGGACGCCGCGATGACGCTCGAGCGCCTGCTTCAGATTGAACAGGAAGAATGACCAGCCGGCATCGAGTCCATCGATGTAGTCGTCCCAGGACGCGCTGTCGTCGAAGCCGGAGTGCACGAGACGGACGCGGACGCGGCCGTCGTGGACTTCCAGGTAATAGTCGACCGCGAGCCGAACAACGCCGCCGTCTTTCGACGGCATCTCGCTGGCGGTCTGCATGCGCTTCATCGGCTCCCAGACGGTGATCGGCGTGTCCCACATCTCCTTGGGATCCCACCCGACACTCACGCTCCCGCCTTCACCCGGCGTGACTGCGGCGTAAGGGCCGAACCAGCGCGCGATCCCCTCGCCGGTTGTCAAAGCTTCCCAGACTTCCTCGAGCGTGGCGTCGACGTCGATGCTGAGATCGAGCGAACGGGCGATGCGTGTGGTGTCGTCTGTCATGTCGTCTCCATCTCGCCGTTTGGACCGTCGGCTGCTTCGGCCCCTGGCTCCGGTTCGGGGCGGTTGGTGCGGGGTGGCACGGCGGGGTAGCCGCACGCGAAGACCCGGAACGTACGGCCGGTGATCGCCTCGGGGCGATGATATTTTGCGGCGAGGGCTGTGAACGCCAGCGTGAGTTCGTCGGCGAAGCGACGCTGATCGCCAGGGGTGGCAAACCGCACCTCGGTTTCCAGCGTGAGCGTCGGTACGCGTTTGCCACGGGCGGCGGCAGCCCGTCCCAGCGCGGCGAGATCGGTCAGCGCCCGCCCCGCGACGGCGGACAGGTAGGCGTACGAAAACGCGTCGGCGACGGTGCGCCGGTCGACGGCGACGCCTCCCAACGTGCTGGGCGCGATCGCATATGAGGTCGCGGTGCGGACGTACGACCGGTCGATGCGTCGGCCGACGCGGCCATGATCGTGCGCCTCCACCAAGCCCTGCACCTCGAGCTTCCGCAGGTGATAGAGCACACGCTGGCGCGGCATGCCGATCGCCTCCGCCACCTGCGGCGCCGATTGGGGTTGCTCCAGCAGATGCAGGAGCCGTAACCGCACGGGCTGCAGGGCCACTCGCGCCCGAGCGGGGTCGTCGATGATGTCGAGGTGTCTGGCGCCCACGCGGACAACTTTATTGGTCGGCTCGGACAATATATTTAGTCCGCAGGCGTTGTCAAGCGCCGAGGTGCCGGGGCAAAGCGCTACGCGCCGGATCGCCGCGCCGCCGAGGCGAGCTGCCGAACCAGATGGCCGATGACGTCCCGCGCGTCGTCTTCGATGCCGTGGATGAACGTCGACTTGCGCCGCCGAAGGACGGGCAGCCCGAGGGCGTAAAGGCCGGGGCTCTCCACGACCCCGCCCTCGTGGCGCAGCATCCCCTTTTCGTCGAGCACAGGAACCTCCAGCCAGCGATAGTCGGGCCGGAAGCCGGTCGCCCATACGACCGTGCGGATGGCACCGCTGCGCAGATCGAGCTGCAGCCGCGGCGACGCGGGAATGCGCGTTGGCGGAAACCGCTCCGGATCGCCTGCGTCGACGCCGGCGGCTCGGGCCCACTCGTCGAAGCGGTCGAGCAGCCGCTCCATCTTCAGGTCGGCGAGGGAAAAGAGGTGGCGCAGGCCGCCGGAGAACAGCGCCCGGCCTTCACGTACGGCCGCCAGGCGTCCGACCAGTTCGATTCCCATGTCCGCAAGCGCATTGAGATCGAGCGTCGTTCGCTCGGGCGTGCCCGCAAGCTGCGGCGACGGAAGCCTTCGCGCGCGCGACAGATCATCGATTTGATCGTACGGTTCATCCCAGATGCCTGACGCCTGCATCCACCAGAGGATGTCGCGGCCGCCGTACGTGCGCGGCAGCCGGACGTGTTCGCCGACGGCGAGCGTCACCGGCCGCCCCGATGCGTGAATTTCAGCGGCGAGCTGCACGCCGGTCGCCGACGCGCCGACGACGAGCACGCCGCCGTCCGGAAGCTGTGAGGGGTTGCGGTACTCGAAGGGCGTCACCTGCACGATCGACGTGGGGATCGACTCGCTCAGTCGCGGCACCGCCGGCAGGTTGCACGCGCCGCTGGCGATGACGAGCGTCGCGCATCGCATCTCGCCGTCGCTCGTCGTCACGCGGTACTCGCGGTCCTCGTACCGGACCGAGGTGACGCCGGTATTCGTGCGGACAGGCGCTTTCGACGAGGAGGCGAAGCCCTCGATGAATTCGACCACGTCGCCGACGGACATATAGCCGTCCGGGTCCGTGCCGCGGTACCCGAAACCCGGCAGACGCGTCAGCCACTTTGGCGTCAGCAGGCGCAGCGAATCCCACCGCTCGCGACGCCAGGAGTTCGCGATCTCGCCTCGCTCCAGCACGAGGTGATCGATCGAATGCTCCGAGAGAAACCAGCTCGCCGCAAGACCAGCGTGGCCGGCGCCGATGACGATCGTGGTGACGCGTTCGATGGCAGGTCCCGCCAGCTTCTTGCGATGAACTTCAGACCACCCGGCGCGCGCTCGTTTCCACGCGGCCGCTACACGACTTCGACGGTCACGTTCACCGGGTTCGTGATGACGTCGTAGACCGCCGATCGCTTCTGTGACTGCGCGACGAGCGCCTCGATCTCGGGCTTCGACGCATCGGCGTCAATCTTGAACGTCACCCTGATGTCGTCGTAGCCGTTCCGCACGTCGCTGTCGACGCCGAGGATCCCGCGGATATCCATCGTGCCTTCGAGCGTCGACTCGACGGAGCGCAGCTGGATGCCGCGGTTCTGCGCCACCGCCGCCACGCCGGCGGTCAGGCAGCTCGCAAGCCCGACGAGGACGTACTCGATTGGCGTGACGCCCTTGTCCTCGGAGGCGAAAATTTCCGGATGGTCGGCTTCGAACGTCGTCACGGTCTTGTGGCGCTGTTCCTGGCCGAGACCGAAGAAGCCGTCGACTTTCGACGTGCTGTGCGTGCCGTTCCGCCAGTGACACGAGGCACGCCAGGTGAATTTTGCCGCATCGGGAGCGCCCTTGAGCACTTCCCGCGCGTCGAGCAATGCCTGAACGTTGACTCCGTTGTTGACTGTCGCCATGGCCATCGTGCCCTCCCGCTCCTCTCGATCAGATTGCTGCTGCCCGACCTGCGATGATATCTCAGCGCACGCCGGGCAGATGTCCAAGGCGCTATGATCACACGTGTGGCGGTCCTCACGTCCAGACACGGCGCCGGCTCAGCCGGTACGGTCGAGTCGCGGTTCCTGAATCTCTCGAAGCCCATTCGGCTCGATTGCGGCCGCGATCTGTTTCCCGTTCGTGTGGCCTACGAAACGTACGGCACCCTCTCGCCGGCCCGCGATAACGTGGTCCTCGTGTGCCACGCGCTGAGCGGCGATGCGCACGCGGCGGGCATTTCCGCTGCGCCCGCAGGTACGCGCGACGGATTCGGCGCGGAGGATCGCGACGGCGCCGCCGGCAAGGCGCTCGGCTGGTGGGACGGGATGATCGGTCCGGGCAAGGCATTCGACACGGATCGTTTCTTCGTCGTCTCGACGAATCTTCTTGGCGGATGTCGCGGGACGACGGGGCCTTCGTCCATCGATCCGGCAACGGGACGGCCGTACGGCTCGAACTTCCCGGTGATCACCGTCGCCGACATGGCGAAAACGCAGCGCGTGTTCCTCGACGATCTCGGGATCGATCGGGTTGCGGCGGTCGCCGGCGGGTCGCTCGGGGGCATGCTGGCGTTCGAATGGGCGATCCGCTATCCCGACCAGGTCGACGCCGTCGTCGCGATCGCGTCCACGCACGCGCTGCACGCGCAGGGCATGGCGTGGAACGCCATCGCGCGGAACGCGATCATGAGCGATCCCGCGTGGGCCGGCGGCGATTACTACGAGACGGATCGAAAGCCGGACGCCGGCATGGGTGTCGCGCGGATGGTCGGGCACGTCACGTATCTCTCGGCGGAGGCGCTCGCGCAGAAGTTCGGCCGTCGCCTCCAGTTCGACGACGATATCCGGTTCACGCTCACCGAGCCGGAATTTCAAGTCGAAAACTATCTTCGGCATCAGGCTGACGCGTTCGTCAAGCGTTTCGACGCGAACACGTACCTCTATACGTCGCGCGCGCTGACGTACTTCGATCTGGCACGGCAATACGGCAACGGCTCCCTGTCGGCTGCGCTGCAGGGCGTCAAGGCGCGCACCCTGCTGATCGCGTTCAGCTCGGACTGGCTCTATCCGCCCGAGGCATCCCGCGAGATCGCCGACGCGCTGCACGCGCTCGGGAAGCCGGCCGAGTGCCACGTGATCGAGGCGCCGTACGGCCATGATTGCTTTCTACTCGAGGAGGCCCAGCAAATCCCGCTGATTCGCGGCTTCCTCGGCCTGCCGGTGACGTAAAGGAGATTGGCGTGGCCGATACGGATCGCCTGGAAGACCCTCGCGCGTTTGGATTCGAAACGCGGCAACTGCACGCGGGGCAGCGCCCCGACCCGAACACGGGGGCACGCGCGGTCCCGATCTTCCAGACGACGAGCTATGTGTTCGAGGATCCGGAATCCGCCGCGGCGTACTTCAACCTGCAGGAATACGGGAACACGTATTCGCGGATCATGAACCCGACGGTGGCCGTCTTCGAAGAGCGCATCGCGAACCTCGAAGGCGGCTGCGGCGGCGTGGCGTTCGCCAGCGGAATCGCCGCGCAGGCGGCGGCGTTCTTCACGCTGCTGCAGCCGGGCGACCACGTCGTTGCGTCCTCCGCCCTCTATGGAGGGTCGGTCAACCAACTGAAGCATTTGCTGCGCAAGATGACCGTGGAGCTGACGTGGGTCGATCCCGACGACCCCGACGCGTGGCGACGCGCCGTGCGTCCGAACACGAAGTTCTTCTTTGGCGAGACGATCGGAAATCCGGCCGGCAGCGTGCTGGACATCGAAACCGTCGCGTCGATTGCGCACGAGCACGAGCTGCCGCTCATCGTCGACAACACCTTTGCCACGCCGTACCTGTGCCGGCCGATCGAGTGGGGCGCCGACATCGTGGTCCATTCGGCCACCAAGTTCATCGGCGGCCACGGCACGAGCATCGGCGGTGTCGTCGTCGATGCGGGCACCTTCAACTGGTCGAACGGCAGATATCCGGTCGTCGCCGAGCCGTCGCCGGCGTACCACGCGCTGCAGTTCCACGAGACGTTCGGGACCTACGGCTACCTGATGAAGCTGCGCGCCGAGACGCTGCGCGATCTCGGGGCGGCGATGAGCCCGTTCAACGCGTTTCTCTTCCTGCTGGGCCTCGAAACCCTGTCGCTGCGGATGGAACGCCACGTCGCGAATGCACTCGCGGTCGCATCATTTCTCGAATCTCACGACATGGCTTCGAACGTGACGTTTCCGGGCCTGCCGACCAGCCGTTACCGCGCGCTCGTCGCGAAATACCTCCCCCGCGGCGCGGGCGCCGTGTTCACGTTCGACTGCGAGGGCGGCCGCGAGGGCGGACAGGAATTCATCCGCGGGGTGACGCTCTGGTCGCATCTCGCAAATGTCGGGGATGCGAAGAGCCTGATCATTCATCCGGCGAGTACTACACATCGTCAGCTCAACGATGACGAGCTGCGAGCGGCAGGCGTCGGGCCGGGCACGATCCGGCTCTCGGTCGGCACCGAGTCGGTCGACGATCTGACCTGGGATCTCGAGCAGGGCTTCGCCCGCGTCGCGGGGGCGGCAACGAAGGTGGCGACCGCATGATCGACCTCACGCCCTACCAGGATCCGCTCACCATTCAGCGCGTGCTCCACAACGCGAAGACGATCGCCATCGTCGGGCTGTCGGGCAACGAGCTTCGCGCCAGCCACTTCGTCGGCTA
Source organism: Vicinamibacterales bacterium (assembly GCA_035495555.1). GTDB lineage: Bacteria > Acidobacteriota > Vicinamibacteria > Vicinamibacterales > 2-12-FULL-66-21 > DATJFQ01. Next base: position 16,726 of record DATJFQ010000067.1, on the reverse strand, counting down.
TTACGCCAGGCGGCACGGCTACCGCGTGATTCCGGTCAACCCTCGCGAGACGCAGATCCTCGGAGAGCCGTGTTACAAGAGCCTCCTCGACGTCCCGGTGCACGTGGACATCGTCGACGTGTTCCGCGCCCCGGATGCGGTGCCAGGCATCGCGAAGGAGGCGGTCGCGATTCACGCGGACGTGCTGTGGTGCCAGTTCGGCGTCATCAACGAAGAAGGCATTCGGATTGCGGAGGACGGCGGCCTGACGGTCATCGTCGACCGGTGTCTCAAGGTCGAGCACGCGCGGTTCGTCGGCCGGATGCACTGGCTTGGCTTCAACACCCAGCGCGTCACGTCTGTCCGCGGCGGCCTGCAGTAAGCGGCAGGCGAGTCCGCGACGGGTCTCCCGCATCGCTGATCGCATCGTAGCCGGCGCGGGTCAGTGCTTCGGTGCCGTCCCCGCCGGCTGGAAGAAGTTCGCGGCGACGTACTTGCCCACATCTCTGCCGACGTGCCATCCCGCCGCGACATCGAAGCTCCAGTGAATGCCTCCGTAAATGCGGCTGAGACCGGCTTCGTGAGCCGCTGCGCTGAATCGGGGGAACGCGCGTTCGATTCCGCCGGACGCGGCGGTGAACACCACCCTGTCGGTGCCGAAGAATGCCGCCAGCGCCTGCGCCGCCGACTCACTCTGGCATGCATGCAGCGCTATGTACGACGGGTGATTCGGCGTCGTGAGTCGCGGCGTCCATGACGGATCCGCGATCGTATCGGCGCTGCCGTCGTTCTCGGCGGCGCGAATCGCGGTCACGGGCCGCCAGAACCCGTGTCCGCTCTGGAAGGCGTATTTGGCGTCGAATCCGGCGATGAACGAATCCGCAATCGTCACGTTCAGCAGCGCGAACAGCCGGGCGTTCTGCACGACGGTGAGTCCGTGACTGCGGGAGACCTTCTCGGCGATCTGATTCCAGATTGCGACCCCACCGTTGGTAGCGACACCCGCCCAGAACACGGCGATTTCAGTTTGCTCCGCGGTCCGCGTACTCGGGGTCGTCGTGCCGTTGCCGCCCACCGCCTTGATCTGCTCGAACGCTTCTGTGTACTCGGAGCTCGTGAGCGGCGGAGGCGGACCCGGGCGGAACTGCGACGCGCTCGTCAACGCAAACGGAGTCACGTACGGCCATTGCGGCGTCACCGGGGTTTGCGCGAAAGCGGGCGGCGTCGGTTGCCAGTCGCCAGCATTGGCGCCGATCGTGTAGGGCACGACCAGCACTGCCCCGTCGTTTGCGCGCCAGGCCAGCATCTGGGTGGCCACATACCGTCCCAGAGTGATGCCGTTCTCCTTTGCTTGCCCGTCCGGAATGGAGCACAAATCCGCGGCGAGTGTGGCATCGAAAAGGGCGATCTCCTGCGCGCGGGAGTACACGCCCACGGCGACATCGTGGGCGGCCTGCGCCGCGGCGGCGGCGACCGAATCCCCCGGTCTCGCCAGGGGCCGCACATCCGTGTGATAGACGGAATAACCTCGGTCGATGGCGTTGACCGCGTCATATATTGCAGCTTCCATCATGGCCATGCTCCGCGATGCGACCTGGTTGCCCTGGTTGCGGGCGGCTGTGGTCGCCGTCCCTGGCCCCGACACCGCCAGAAGCAGCTCGGTCCACTCGAACACGACGTCAGGAGCCGTGTTCGCACAGTCCTGTGCACGGGCGGGGATGACTGCGAGCAGTACGCCGATCGTAAGGGACAGCGCTATGACGATCGGGTGTCGTCTTTTCAGGGCGTTGCGTTCGGTGCTCGTCTGAACGGGCCGGGGTCGCACTTGCGAATCGTTTTTGGTGTAGATCTTCTTCATCAGACACCCCTGTCGGATTTAGGCTGTTCACGTCGGCAGCCTGAGGGCTGCCCCAGTTCGAGCTTCGCTCGCGTCAGTCGAGCGGGGCGGTCGAACGATGCGGATGGAAACGTAATGTCGGAGGGGTCGCCTTGTAACGAAACGCCTGCGAAATGATCCCGAAAAGTACGCGAATCCCTCTCGCCGGCAACGCGGCGTTCGACATCGACCGCGAATGCCTGACTCGTGCAGGAAAGCCCGTCCACCTGCGCCGCCAGACGTTCGATGTACTCCGCTATCTGGTGGAACAGCGGGGGCGGCTCGTGACCAAAGAACGCTTCGTCGAGGAAGTCTGGCGGGGACGCGCGGTCACGGACGGGTCGCTCGGGAAGTGCATCGAGGAATTGCGGGAGGCGCTCGGGCCGGAAGCGGCAGCCTGCTTACGTACTGTCCGTGGCCGAGGCTACATCCTCGAAGGGGCCGATATCGAGCCGCCGGAGGCCCCGTTGGACCCGCCGCCGGATCCGGCCGTCATGGCATCGCCGCAGGGCACCCCGACCAGGAAGCCGGCACGTGTCGGATCGAATGTCTTTGTCATGGTGAGCGTTGCGGCCGTCGTGCTGGGAACCGCCGCCTTCGTATATTTCGTGCGCTCCGCCGCATTACGTCAACCGATTCAATCCGTCGCCGTGATGCCGTTCGCAAACGGCACCGGCGACCCGCAGCTCGACTATCTCTGCGACGGCATCACTGAACAGACGATCGATCGGCTTTCGCGGCTGTCCGGACTCAGAGTCACCGCGCAGAGTGCCGTCGTGCACTTCAAAGGACAGGACGCGGATGCTCAGAGTGTCGGCCATCAGCTCGGCGTGCGGGCGGTGCTCGTCGGGCGGGTGACCAAACACGGGAACACCGTTGGGGTGACGCTCGAGTTAGTCGACGCGCGTGACAACAGACACATCTGGGGTGACGAGTACGAGCGCAACGTTGCCGATTTGCCGGCGATGGCGCAGGAGATTTCCGCGGCCGTTTCGGTGCGATTGCGGCCCGCGTTGAGCGGCCACGCCACGGACGTCGTCGAAAGCTCTCAGAATGCCAGCGGCGATGTCTATCAGCTGTATCTGAAGGGACGGTACTCCTGGGAACAGTGGACCGTGGACGGAGCGAAGCAGGCGATCGCGTACTTCAACGCGGCCATCGACAAGAATCCCGAGTACGCGCGTGCATATGCCGGCCTCGCGGATGTGTACGTGTTCGGTTCGGGAGCCATCAACAATTTGCCGCAGAGTGAACGGCATCGCCGCGGTCGGCAGGCGGCAGCGACGGCGCTATCGCTGGACCCGCAGCTGGCCGAGGCGCATGCCGCGCTCGCGGAGGTGCTGCTCTACGACGACTGGGACTTCGCTGGCGCCGAACGCGAGCTGAGAAGGGCGCTCGAGCTGAACCCGAATTACGCGGAGGCGCATCACTTCTACTCGCACGTCCTGTTGCTGCTGGGCCGCTACGAAGAGTCGCTGCGCGAGAGCCGGGCATTCCTCGAGCTCGATCCCGTGTCCGAGTCGCCGATAGGGCACCTCGCGTGGCACTACATCAGCGCTCGTCACTTCGACGAGGGCATCGCGCAGAGTCTCAAGGATCTTCAGTCGTATCCCGATTCGCCCCAGGACCTGCTCGAAGACGCGTACTACGCGAAGGGCATGTTCCGCGAAGCGGCCGATGCGTACATCAAGCTGCGGGCACATACCCTGACGCCGATGGAAACTGCGGATCTCCGCGCCGCTTTCGCGGCGTCGGGTTTCAACGGGTTTCTGAGGAAACGGCTCGAACAGCTGATGAACGAGCCGCCCGCCCAGCGAGACGACGTCGCGATGGCTGGCATCTTGGCGCAGCTTGGCCAGACGGACCAGGCGTTTCAGCACCTTGATCTCGCGTACGCCAGACATGCCGACACCCTCCTGCACGTGAAAGAACGCAGCCGCTTCGACGCGCTGCGCGGCGATCCGCGGTATACGACGCTGCTGCGACGTATCGGTCTGGCCCAGTAATCCGTTCCGACGCGAGCCGGGCGTTGGTGCCGACGCCCCTCATGAGCTCGATTACTTCGCTTGCTCCAGAAAGCCGCTCTTGTCCAGCTCCGCGACGAGGCTGGAATCGTAAAATTCCCCCGGCGTGTGCCGGCGCATCTCCGGCGAGTCGTACATTACGAAGATCTGCTTGATTCCGTCGACCGAGGGATAGGGTTTACGCTCGAACTTGCTGACATAGGCGAACATGCCGGCTTGCGTATCGGGGTCGGTGATGTTGAACCACTTCGCGAGCGCGGCGTCGAACACCTTCCGGTCTCTCTGCATCAGTGCCGTCGCTTCGATGTCCGCCTTCAGAAACCGAAGCACCGTGTCCCGGTTCGACGCGAGATAGCTCTTATCCACCATGATGCCGGAGCCGGCGACCGGGATCCTGTACTGCGAGAGGTCTCCGATGTCCCTGAACCCGGCCTGGCGGGCGAGCGCGATCACCATCGCGCTCCCCAGGATGGCGTCCACCTTCTTCTGCTTCAACGCGTCGACCGTCGCGGCGCCGCCCACGAGAGTGATGTCGCGTTCCGGAGACCATCCCAGCCGTCGAGCGAGTGCGAGCGCGCTGAAGTGCGTGACCGCGCCGACGCCGGAGAATCCGAGCCGCTTGCCTTTGAGATCGGAGATCGCGGCAATACCCGGCTGCGCGATGACGTGGTCCATCACCATCGGCTCCTGCGTGAGCACGATGACGCGTGACGCGCGGCCGTTGACGACAGCGCCGTAGATCATCGGCGACCCTCCGCCCACTTGAATCGGGGCGGCGCCCGCATCTCCAACGTACCCTTCCGGCACGACGACGCCCGAGGCGGCAGCGGCGCGTGCGGCACCGGCGGAGATCGTCTGATGGACATCAAGCCCGTATTTGGCGTAGATGCCCTGGTCCGCCGCCACGAGCTGCGGGACCTTGTTGATCGACACGTCCCCCAGCGAGACGTCCACTTTCGTCAGGGGCGGAGCCGCCTGCGACATCACCAGCACCGCCAGACTCACCGCCGCCGCGCCGAGCTCACGCATGGGTTCTCCTGTTCATGCCACCGACCGGCATTCTGCGGCATCAGGCCTCGAAATGCCAAAATCCCGAAGCGACCGAGGGAACACTCCTGCGGTGCCGCGGCCAGACACCGCCCGCTAGTGCCATAATCGCGGCCCATGAACTTGACCTCCGGCACCCGGCTCGGACCGTACGAAATCGTGGCGCCGCTCGGCGCGGGCGGCATGGGGGAGGTCTATCGCGCCCGTGACTCCCGGCTCGGACGCGACGTCGCGGTCAAGGTACTTCCGCCCCAATTCTCCATCGATGAAGAACGCCTCCGCAGGTTCGAGCAGGAGGCGCGCGCTGCCGGTGCCCTCAATCACCCGAACATCCTGAGCGTGTACGACACCGGCACCTACGACGGCGCTCCTTACGTTGTCTCGGAGCTGCTCGATGGCGAGACGCTCCGGGCCCGCATCGGCGAATCGCCCCTGCCCCAGCGGAAAGCAGTGGATTACGCTACGCAAATAGCCAAGGGACTCGCCGCCGCGCACGAGCGCGGGATCGTGCATCGCGATCTGAAGCCGGACAATCTGTTCGTCACGCGCGACGGACGGGTCAAGATCCTCGACTTCGGCCTCGCGAAAATGACCGACGCGGTCTCCCAGTCGGAAACAGCCCTCGTCACCGGCGGACCGCAGACGAGCGCGGGCACCGCGCTCGGCACGGTCGGCTATATGTCCCCCGAGCAGGTGCGCGGACAGAAGGTCGATCACCGATCCGACATCTTCTCGTTCGGCGTCGTGCTCTACGAGATGCTGACCGGTCGCCGAGCGTTCCAGGGCGACTCCGCCGTCGAGACGATGAACGCGATCCTGAAAGAGGATCCGAAGCCGCCTGCGAACGGCGGTCAGCCGCTGCCGCCCGGCCTCGATCGCATCGTCCTGCACTGCCTCGAGAAGAGTCCCGAGGAGCGGTTCCAGTCAGCGCGAGACGTCGCGTTCGACATTGACGCGCTGTCAGGGACGTCGAGTCAGACGTCGATCAAGGCGGCGTCGGGGCGACGGTCGTGGGCTCGTGTCGCGGGCGTCGCCGCCGTTGCAGCCGCTGCGGGCGCCGGGTTGTTCGTGGCCGGGCGATCCACGGCTGCGTCGCCGCGCAGCCCGGTGTTTCAACCGTTGACGTTCAGGCGAGGGAACATCACCTTCGCCCGTTTCGCGCCCGATGGCCGCACGCTGGTGTACGCCGCGAGCTGGGAAGGTGCGCCGCTGGAGCTGTTCTCGACTCAGCCCGGAAGCCCCGAATCGAGGACCATCGGTCTGCAAGCCGACCTCCAGGCCGTCTCTCAGCGAGGTGAGATGGCCCTGCTGCTGAGAAAGCCAGGCGGCGACAAAGTGCTCGCCCGGATGCCTATCGGCGGCGGCGCCCCGCGCGAAGTGCTCGAGCAAGTGCAGTCTGCCGACTGGGCCCCGGACGGCGACTCGCTGGCGGTCGTCCACACGGTCAGCGGCAGGGATCGAATCGAGTTCCCGATCGGGCGAGCGTTGTACGAGGCTCAGGGCTGGTTGAGCGATGTGGCCGTCTCGCCCACCGGCGATCACATCGCCTTCGCCGAGCACCCGGTTGCGACCGACAGCCGCGGATATGTCGCGATGATCGATCTCCAGGGAAAGAGAACGATCCTGTCCGCAGGGTGGGAGGACATTTTCGGTGTGCACTGGACACCCGCCGGGAACGAGGTGTGGTTCAGCGCGTCGGGCGGCGGCGGTAAAACGGCGGGAACGGACCACGCGATCTTTGCCGCGACGATGACCGGCAGCGTCAGGACCGTGATGAGCGCACCGGGCAGTCTCGACGTGGAAGACATCGCGCCGGATGGGCGCGTGCTCGTGGCACACGGCAACAGGCGTTCGTCGATCATGCTGCATACGCCTGGCGCGGCTCAGGAGAGCGAGTTGACCTGGATGGACTTCTCATGGCTCAGCGACCTCTCCGACGATGGACGCAGGATTCTGTTTTCGGAGGCGGGGGTGGCTGGCGGAGCGGGCTACGCGGTGTACCTGCGCGGCACGGATCGTTCGCCGGCGGTCCGGCTGGGGAAAGGCCTCTCGCAATCTCTCTCGCCCGACGGCGGCTGGGCGCTTGCGATTGATCTCACGCAGAACAAGCTGGTGATCCTCCCGACGGGACCAGGTGAATCACGCACCATCGACGCGCACGGCATCAAAGCCTACTCGTTTGCGGCCTGGCTCCCCGACGGCAAGCGCCTCCTCTTTGCCGGATTCGAAGAGGGGAAGGCGTTCCGGACGTACCTGCAGGATCCTGACGGTGCGCCGCGCGCGATCACGCCGGCAGGCGTCGCCGTTCGATCGAACACGGTCTCGCCAGACGGCAAGTGGGTCGTCGCACTCGTCAAGGACGTCCTGACGGCGTTTCCGACCGGCGCCGGCAATCCGCAGCCGGTCAAAGGCGCGATGCCGGAGGACACGCCGATTCGCTGGCGCGGAGACGGTCGCGTGCTGTTCGTCAGTCAGGGCAGGCTGCCCGTGCGAATCTTCGCGCTGGACGTCGCAACAGGGGCGCGCACGCTCGTCCACGAGATCACGCCGCGAGACACCGTCGGCGTCGATTCGGTCGGCGACATCCGTCTGACGCCGGACGGCAACTCGTACGCGTACAATTATCAGCAGCAGCTAAACAGTCTGTATCAGATCACGGGACTGAAATAGTGGTCAGCGAGTCCGCCCGCCGTTCGCCGGCGCGACGGTGACTGCCGCATCGAAGCGCGCGGCCAGCGCTGCGAACTCCGGCCGCGGGCCCATCCACTCGAGCCCGTCAATCGTGTCGAACGTCGGAATGTCGGTGTGCAGCGTCGCCAGGTCGCGAAACAACAACGCGAGCGAACGATCGCGGTCGAGCGTCTGCGCCAGCGCGGCTGGACTTACGGCGTTCACCTTCCACGCGCGCCAGTCGGCGGGGATGTCGTCGATCCGTCCGAAGCGCGCGAGCACGGCCGCCGTGGACTTCGGGCCCCACCCTCGCAATCCCGGGTAGCCGTCGGCCGCGTCGCCGACAAGCGCGAGATAGTCCGGGATGGACGCGGGGGGCACGCCGAACTTCGCGACGACCGCGGCCTCGTCCATCGTCGTGCGCGTACGGCGGTTGAACTGCACGATTTTCGAGCCGCGCACGCACTGGGCGAGGTCCTTGTCCGGCGTGCAGATCACGACGCGGTCGACTCGCGGATCCGCCGCCGCGCGGGCGGCCGCCGCGGCGAGCGCGTCATCGGCCTCGTACTCCACCATGGGCCACACCACCACGCCGAGCGCGGTCAAACCGTCCTCGAGCAGTTGAAACTGCGACAGCAGGTCGGGGTCGATGCCCTCGCCCGTCTTGTAGCCCCGCCACAACCGGTTGCGGAACGATTCGATCACGTGGTCGGTCGCGACGCCGACGTAGCGTGCGCCGCCGTTGATCATGGCAAGAACCGAGTTCAATACGCCGCGCACCGCGGCGATCGGCTGCCCGTCCGCATCGCGCGCGGGCGGCATCGCGTAATAGTGCCGAAACAGTTCGTACGTGCCGTCGAGGAGATGGATGTCCAATGCGGTCGTGTCGACGGGCGTTTCAGCGCACGGTCCGGAACGAATCGGGCAGCAGCACGACGCTGATGTCCCATCGGCGCCCGCCGTCCTTGCGTTCCGCGACCGCAATCGACCTCCCGTCGTCGGACCACGCCGGGAGGGTGAAGTCCCCTTTGAGCACGCGCCGCGCGTCGCGGCCGTCGGCCGACGCGATCCACAGACCGCCCTTCCCGTCCACGTACGCGATCCGGTTCAGTTCGGCCGGAGACCACGACCACACTTCGCCGTCGTACGGTTCCCTCCCGTCCGTGCGTTCGTGGAGCAGCAGCCGGCCGAGACGCACCGTCGAGCGCGTCCGCATGCCTCCCATGTCCACCGCGTCGGCCATGCGCTGCTGCAGGCCGGCGATCCCGTACATCGGCATTTTGGCATCCGACGCGAGCGTGATCTCGCCGAGACCCGTCGGGCTCGACCGGTTCGACTTCCGATTCCAATACTCGATCGACGGCGGCGTCTGTTCCTTCAGCTTCACCAGCGTCGTTCCCTTTGCCGGCACGATCACGTAACGGCCCGACAGGGATCCATCCGGGTTGGCGACAACGCCTTGCAGCAGCAGGGCGCCGTTGTCCCACGTGATCTCCGAGAGAATCCCCCCCTCGAGGTCTGGAGCGGTGATCGAGACGATGAGGTGTTTTTCGACCGCCTGATCGGCGGCCGGCATGAGCGCTGACGTCAGGATGAAAAGCAGGGTCAGCATGGTGGCCCTATTATCGTGGATTCCAGAGGGGCTGGCTGGGATTCGTCACGTCGGCGTCGAAGCAAATCAGCTAAGGTATCGGCGATGCCCTTCCGCTCCAGACATTCAAGTACCGGAACATCAGAACGGAGGACGTGCTGAAGTTCATGAACGAGCGGGATCGATCTGACGCCGATTTTCGACGAGTATCTGCGGCGCGCAACCCTGCCCGTCCTCGAACTCGCATTCGACGAGAAGGAGGGGACTGTCGCCTACCGCTGGAAGGCGGAGGAGCGCGGCTTCAAGATGCCGGTCCGCGCCGGGAGGCACGGCGAGTATGAGACGCTCCATCCCACGACGGAGTGGCAGTTGATGAAGACGGCGCTGACGAAGGACGACTTCGAGGTCCCGACCGACCTCTGTTACATCGACGTGTCGAAGCAGTAGCGGTCAACCGATGGCTTTCCGCCAGCGAACCTGGTGCGTTCCGACGATCGTCCTCATCATGCTCGCCGTCGCGGGTGCCTGGGGCTCTCCTCCGGAGCATCGGCGGGACTCCGCCATCGAAGTGCAATACACCAAACACGAGTTCCGGATTCCGATGCGTGACGGCGTCCGGCTGTTCACGGCAGTGTACGTCCCACGGGACGCGTCGCGCCCGTATCCGTTTCTCATCACGCGCACGCCGTTCGGCGTTGCACCGTATGGACGTGATGCGTACCCCGCGCATATCGGTCCTTCCGACGCTCTCGAGCGCGCGGGATACATCTTCGTCCTGCAGGATGCGCGCGGGCGGTTTCAGTCGGAAGGCCGGTTCGTCGATGTGCGGCCGCATATCGACCAGCCGCGTGCGGGCGAGACCGACGAAAACACGGACATGTACGACACGGTCGAGTGGCTGCTGCGCAATGTCGCCGGCAACAACGGCCGGGTAGGCGTGTGGGGCATGTCGTACGCCGGTTTCTACACCTCGGCGTCGCTCATCGACTCGCATCCGGCAATCAAAGCGGCGTCTCCCCAGGCGCCGGTCACGGATCTCTTTCGCGGAGACGACGCATACCACAACGGGGCGTTCATGCTCGCGGCGCAGTTCCTGTTGTATTCATCGTTCTTCCGCGTGCGCCCGGATGGACCAGACTTTCCGGGTGGCTTTACCCCGTTCGACTACGGCGTCAACGATGCGGGGCGGTTCTTCCTCCAGCGCGGACCGGCTCTCAAGGAGATTGCCGCGACGATCCGCAATCCGATCTTCGACGACGACATCGCCCACGGCACGTATGACGAGTATTGGAAGCGTCGCGACATTTCGCAGCATTTGAACAACGTGCGCTGCGCCGTGTTGAACGTGGCGGGCTTTTTCGACGCGGAGGATTTAGCCGGGCCGTTCCGCACCTATCACGCCATCGAGGAACGGAACCCGGGCGTCGTCAACGTGCTCGTTGCCGGACCCTGGGAGCACGGCGCGTGGAATCGCGTGCAGGCTGACAGCCCGGAGCGCCTGCAGTTCGAGGCTGCCGAGTACTATCGCAGTCGCATCGTCTTTCCCTTTTTCGAGTATTACCTGAAAGGAAATGGCGGCGCACCGTTGCCGGAGGCCACGGTCTTCGAGACCGGAACGAACCAATGGCGCCAGTACCAGACCTGGCCGCCGCCGGCTGCACGGCGGACGGCGTTGTATCTGCACGCCGGCGGTAGAGTGTCGCTCGAGCCGCCCGCGTCGGGCGAGCCGCCGTACGACGCGTACGTGAGCGATCCGTTCCACCCCGTACCGTATTTGCCGATTGAGACCACCGAGTTCGTCGAGAAGTACATGTTCGGCGATCAGTCCTTCGCCGCGACGAGGCCCGATGTGCTGACCTACCTCAGCGATCCGCTTCCGTCCGATCTCACGGTGAGCGGCCCCGTTTCGCCTCGGCTGCAGGTGTCCAGCACCGGAACGGACGCCGACTTCGACGTGAAGCTGATCGACGTCTTTCCGGGGCAGCGGCCCGAGCGATCGAATCCGCTGCCGGACGATGTGCCCACCGACGGGCCGGCGGGGTACGCCCAGCTCGTGCGCGGCGAACCGATGCGCGCCAGGTTTCGGGTATCGATGTCCACGCCGATGCCGCTTCGCCCGAACGAAGTCACTCCAGTGGGCTTCGACATGCCGGACGTCAATCACACATTCCGGCGCGGCCACCGGATCATGGTGCAGATTCAGAGTTCGTGGTTTCCGCTGACGGATCTCAATCCGCAGTCATTCGTCCCCCTCGGCACTGCGACGCGGGCCGATTTCGTCAAGGCCACGCAGCGCGTTTATCACTCGCCGGCGGCCGCGTCTCGCGTCGAAATCAACGTGCTCGGGACCGCACGTATCAGATAGCCTCAGTTCCCGCAGAACGTCAGTCTCTACCGAGCAACCTTTCGGCGGCGCGTCCCGTCATAGTACGCGGCCTGAGGTCGAACCGCGAGGCGCGCACGTCCGCGGTGGGCGGAGTCGACGATTAACAGTCGCCGGCGGTGCCGCCCTCAATCTCGTGTCGATCGCCTCGCCGCGTCAGCGACCCACGTCCAATCCAGCCGAAGGAGCCTGCTGATGTCCGCCCACCTCGTGCGCGATATCCGTTATGCCGTCCGCCAGCTCGTCAAGGCTCCAGCCTTCACGATCGTCGCGGTCGCGACGCTCGCGCTCGGTATCGGCGCGACGACCGCCATCTTCAGCGTGGTCAATGGCGTGCTGCTGCAGCCGCTGCCGTATCCGCAGCCGGACAAGCTGGTGCGTGTCCACGAAGTCGTCCCGCAGTACGGGCTGTTTTCGGTCGCGCCGGCAAATTTCCTCGATTGGCGCCAGCAGAATCAGGTGTTCGAGCGCATCGCCGCCTACTCGCCCACCAGCGCAACCCTGCTGCGCGACAGCGGACCCGAGCGGATCCAGGGCATGCTCGTCTCCTGGGACCTCTTCCAGACGCTCGGCGCAGCGCCAGCGCTCGGGTCGTCGTTCAGCGCCGATCAGGACACGCCAGGCGCGAACGACGTCGTGGTGATCAGCGACGCGATGTGGCGGCAGGAGTTCGGCGGCGACCGCGGAATCGTCGGTCGGGCGGTGAATCTCAACGGCACGCCGGTGACCGTCGTCGGCGTCATGCCGCCCGGCTTCTATTTTCCAAACCGGACGGCCCAGTTCTGGCGGCCAATTGCGCTGAACCCGGCGAACGCGAGCCGCGGCGGGCATTTTCTTGGCGTCGTCGCGCGCATGAAGCCCGGCATCGACGTACATCGCGCCGAAGCCGAAATGCAGGGGATCGCCGAGCGGCTCGCGCGTGAATATCCCGACAACAGCGCCGGGGAGTCAGCCCGAGTTGTCCTGCTGCAGGATCAAGTCGTCGGAGCGATCCGCCCGGCGCTGTTGACCCTGTTCGCGGCGGTCGGCTTCGTCGTCCTGATTGCCTGCGCGAACGTCGCGAACCTGCTTCTCGTGCGTGCGGCCGTGCGGGAGAAAGAGATCGCGATCCGGACGGCGCTCGGCGCGAATCGACGGCGCCTCGTCGCGCAGGTCCTCGCCGAGAGCCTCGTGCTGGCGATTGCGGGCGGCGCGCTCGGGCTCGGCGTTGCGTACCTTGGCCTCCCGGCCATCATGACGGTGAGCGCCGGCAGCATTCCGCGCGCAGCCGACGTCGCGATCGACGGCCACGTGCTGCTCTTCGTCGCGGGCGCCTCGGTCGCCACCGGACTGCTGTTTGGCCTGGCTCCGGCCTGGCAATCGGGCCGCGCGGGCATCGGCGCGGTGCTGAAGGAGGGCGGCCGATCGTCGACGGCCGCGGGCAGCCGATGGATTCGCAGCGGCCTGCTCGTGGTCGAAGTTGCGCTGTCGATCATCCTCCTGACCGGCGCGGCGCTGCTCCTCCGCAGCTTCGATCGCCTCACCAACGTGGCGCCCGGCTTCAATCCAAACGGCGTACTCGCGTGGCGTGTGTCGCTGCCGCAGAAGCAGTACGCCGATGACGCGCACGTGACCAACTTCTACGACGCGCTCCTCGACAAGCTGGAGGCGCAGCCGGGCGTCCGTTCTGCCGGCCTCGTGCAGACGCTTCCAATGCAGGGGGACTATGTGCTGGCGTTCGATATCCGCGGCCGCGCGCCCGCGCTTCCCAATCAGGGGCCCTCGGCGAATTACCGCGCCGTCAGCCCCGGCTATTTCACCGCGCTCGGCGTCCCCCTGCTGAAGGGACGTGGGTTCACGCGTTCCGATCGGAGCGGGAGCCGATCCGTCGCCATCGTCGACCAGGCATTCGTGGAGAAATATTTCCCGAACGAGGACCCGATTGGCCAGGGCGTGCACATGGGGAACGGACACAAGGAGTTCTTCGACGTGGTCGGCGTCGTGGGCAGCATCCACTACGCGGGCCTCGACGCGGTGCCTGCGCCGACGATGTACGTCCCGATCGCGCAGGACACGTTCAGCAACATATGGGTGGTGGAGCGCACGGACGGCGATGCTGCGTCGTTGGCGTCTGCGACGCGCGAGATCGTTCGTCAAATCGATCCGCTGCTCGCGACGTATTCCATGATGCCGCTCACGGAGGTCGTCAACGAGTCGGTCGCGCCGCGGCGATTTTCGATGCTCCTTCTCGGGCTCTTTGCAGGGATTGCGCTGTTTCTCGCGGCGGTCGGCCTCTACGGCGTCGTCGCGTACTCGGTGCAGCAGCGGACGCGCGAAATCGGCCTGCGGATGGCGATCGGCGCATCGCCGGGAGACGTGCTGAAGTTGATTGTGGGCGGCGCGATGAAGTTGGCGCTCGCGGGCGTCATCCTGGGCCTCGCGGGAGCCGCCGCGTTTGCGCGGCTCGCCTCGACGCTCCTCTTCGAGGTCACGCCCTCCGATCCGGCATCGTACCTGGCGACTTCGGCCGTGCTGTTCGCCGTCGCGATGCTTGCCTGCTACGCCCCGACGCGTCGCGCGATGCGGGTGGATCCCACGACGGCGCTGCAGGCGGAATAGCCGCCCGCCGAATTCCGCGCTCCGTTCTCCGCGCCCCGTTCTCCGTTTGCCGCACTCCGCGCCCGCACGCCGCGCGCCGCACGTGTCACAATGCGCCGTGCCCTGGAACGCGCAGGAGGAGTACCACGCGCGCCTGCATGCGCGACGGGCGACGTATGCCGCCTTGTCGGTGGCGGATGCGCGGTTCGCGCACGCCCGCGTCGCCACCTTCTTCGCGTTCGTGCTGCTTGTGCTGGTCGTCTGGCGCGCCGCGCTCAGTCTCTGGTGGCTGCTCGTACCCGTTTTCGTGTTTCTGTGGCTGGTCTCGCGGCATGCGCGCGTCCTGAGGGCGCGCGACTTCGCCGGGCGGGCGGTCCGCTTCTACGAGCATGGTCTGGCGAGGATTGAAGATCGGTGGGTCGGCACCGGCGAGAGAGGGGAGCGATTTCGGGACGATCAGCACGTATATGCCAACGACCTGGACCTGTTTGGTCGAGGATCGCTGTTCGAGCTCCTGTCGATTGCGCGCACCCGTACGGGCGAGGCGAAGCTGGCGGACTGGCTCCTTGCGCCGGCAGACGTGGACGAGATTCGGCAGCGGCAGCAGGCCGTCGAGGAACTTGCGCCGGGACTGGAGCTGCGGGAACAGCTTGCCGTCACAGGGCTTGATGTCGGCAATACGGTGCAGACAGACAGGCTGATCGAGTGGGCGGAGTCGCCGATGCCGTCAAGGCGCACGGTTACGGCGGTCATGTGGTTCTCCTCGGGCGCGATGTGTGCGTCCGCGCTCTATCTTGCCGCGGCGTCGCGCTGGTGGGCGCTGTCGCTCGCCATCCTCTTTCAAGCGTTCGTGCTTCGGCTCTTTCGCGACGACATCAACGCGATGCTCTCCGCACGCGACTCCGGTGCGACGGCGGGCTTTGTCGCCGACGTCCTGTCGCACCGTTCGCGAGACCTCGATGCGCTCTCGTCGCTGCTGCAACACGTCGAGAACGCCCGGTTCGCATCCACTCGCCTCGCGACGGTGCAGAACCGCCTTGGCGCGCAGGGGCTGTCGGCATCAGCGATCATCCGGCAACTGCATCGCCTGGCCGAGCTGAACGAAACTCAGAAGAACGCCGCCATCATTCCCGCCGGGTTCTTTCTGTTCGGGTTGTACACCGGGCACGAGTGGGTGCTCGAACTTGCCGCGGTCCTTACGGGGTTGCTGCTTCTCGTCCGGCCCCATATCGCGCTCGCGGTCGAACGCTGGCGCACGGTGAGCGGGCCCCGCATACGGGCCTGGGTCGACGCCATCGCAGAATTCGAAGCCCTCGGGTCGCTGGCCGGCTATCGGTACGAACACGCGGACGATCCGTTTCCGCTCATCGTCTCGAGCAGCGACGGCTCCGGCCTCGCTCCGCAGTTCGAAGCGGTGCAGCTCGGACACCCGCTGATGCCCCGTGCGAGCGCGGTGAGAAACGACGTTCGCCTCAGCGATCCCGTCAGGCTAATCGTCGTCAGCGGATCGAACATGTCGGGCAAAAGCACCCTGCTGCGAACGGTTGGCGTGAATGCCGTATTGGCGCTGGCGGGCGGCCCCGTCCGCGCGACGTCGCTTCGTCTATCGCCGCTGTCAGTCGGGGCAACGCTCCGGATTCAGGACTCCTTATTAGAAGGACGATCGCGGTTCTACGCAGAGATCACGCGGATCCGGCGGCTGGTGGCGATGGCAGACGGTCCGCTTCCGCTCTTGTTTCTGCTCGACGAGCTGTTCCACGGGACCAATTCCCACGACCGATTGTCGGGTGCGCACGGTGTGCTGCGCAGTCTGCTGAACCGTCGAGCGATCGGCCTGGTGACCACGCATGATCTGGCACTGACGGCGATCGCGGCGGAACTGGAGCCGCACGCCGTCAACGTTCACTTCCAGGACTGGTTCCACGAAGGCGAGATGAAATTCGACTATCGCATGCGTTCCGGGCCGGTTACCCGGAGCAACGCGCTCGCGCTGATGCGCGCGGTCGGGCTCGAAGTCGAGGCGCCGAGCGCTCCCGCAGCCGGCGGTTGACCTCGCACAGTGAGACCAGCGACGGGAAATCCCGACGCGTCCGTTCCACGCGCGTGGCGCGCCACGCGGCGCGCTGGGAAATGCGCACCAAAACGCGCTACTGTATGCGCGTGCGCACCTTCAAATTTTTTCTCGCGTCGACCCTGGCGGTGGCCGCGGGAGCGCTGACGAACGCGCAGCGGCCCGCCCCGACTACCGCCCCGAACCTGACCATCGATCAGTTGGTGCAGATCAAGCACCCATCTGGACACCAGTGGACGCCCGACGGAACGCACGTCTGGTGGACGTACGACGATGGCGGGGTGAACAACGTGTGGGCCGCGCCCGCCGACGGCACGGGTAAGCCCGTCGCGTTGACGAATTATCCGGACGGGCAGTTCGGCGCCGCCGGTTTCTGGAGCCCGGATGGGCAGACCTTCCTGTATCCGCGCGGCGGCGGACTGCTGGCCGTGCCGGTGACCGGTGGCGAGCCACGCCCGGCATGGCCGTCTGCCGAACGTGGCGGCGGCTTCACGGTGTCGCCCGACGG
>DATJFQ010000066.1:0-10774 GCA_035495555.1 Vicinamibacterales bacterium | reverse complement strand
TCTCCGGGGGGACCTGGCTGACGGATCGCTGGCGAGTGGGTGCGACGGCCGGCGTCGATCGCTGGCTCGATCGAGGCCGTCAAGCGTTGCTGGGCGCCGATGCGGAGTTCTGGCCGCTGGTCGATCGTCTCCAGCTCCGTGCTCGCGTCTCGCACTGGACCGGTCACGAAGCGTTCTCCAACGCGAGCGTCGACGCCACGTTCAGGAGCTCACCCAGCCGCTCGCGGAACTTGCTGCTGCTCCGGACGGGCGCGTCCGCGGCTACGGACGCAGCACCTGCGCTGGCCTGGCCCGGCGCAGATACGGGACACGTCCGCGACGTCCTGCTGCGCGCGCATCCGCTGCTGGAGGATGGGCTGATCTCTGGCGGCGTGCTCGGGCGTCGGCTGATGTTTGGCGGGGCGGAATTTCAGCGCTGGTCCAGTCCGTCGAAATGGCTGGTGCAGTATGCGCCGGCGGCGTTCATCGATGTCGCCAAAGCCTCCCGCGGGTTTGCGTCAGGTCTGTCATCGACACAAGTCGATGCTGGCATCGGGCTGCGGCTCGCGGCGCCCGGATCGGGCGTGCTGCGCGTCGACCTCGCGCACGGTTTACGCGACGGCCGGACGGCGTTCTCGGTCGTCTGGGAGCGGTAAGGACCGCGCCTCCGGCCCCGCGCCTCGCGTCTCCGCCTCGCGCCGCTCCGCCTTGTCTTGCGATGGGGCCCCCGCTCGGACAGCCCGCTTCGTGCTCGGCAGCCGGAAAGACTGTCGACGAGGAGCCGCCTCCGCGCGAAGCGGGCGCCCGTCCTCGCCCCCATCGCTGGTGAGGCGATGGGGCCCGGGCGCTCCTGCGCCCCCCGCCCCACGCCTCCCGCCTCGCCCTCCCGCCCCGCGCCTCGCGTCTCCCGCCTCTAGCTCCCTGCTTCGAGCGCACGCGCTGACTGCTCTCGTGCAAAGAAGTACGACCCGACGACCAGCGCCGCCGCGAGGAACTGCGCACCGAGCGTTTCAGCCGTCGGGAACACCGCGAACCAGAGACCCATCCACGAGGGGATCGCACCCTGCAGGAATCCGATCGGGGTCGTCGGCAGCCAGCGCGCGAGCTGCATCTCCTGCGCCTGTTCGCCGACCATCACGAGCATGACGAGACCAAGCATGATTCCCGTCAGCACGAGCATGCGACGGTAGGGAAGCCGCCGGTGCGCAACGAAGGTCAACGCGCCGACAACGGTGACGAGCAACAGACCGATGCCGACGCCGTAGACGACCGGGGTGAACCCAAGGCGCAGGCGGTAACTCTGCAGGAAGAGGACGATCTCGAACCCCTCACGGTAAAGCGAGGTGAAGCCCAGGAGCGCGAGCCCCAACCACACACGTCGTGTCGAGGCGTGATCGCGAATCAGTTGTTGCTTGCGGCGGCTGTGCATCGAGATCCAGCCGGTCCAGTAGACCTTGTGGAAAAACCAGTTCATCACGACGAGCAGCACGACGATCGCGAGCAGGCCCGTTGCGGCCTGCACCTGCAGCGCCGGAATGCTTTCCGTCAGCGAGTCGATGATGCGGACGGCGACGAGCCACGTGGCCAGCGTGGCGACGATACCGAGGCCCAGGCCCGCTGCCACCGGTTTCTGATATCCGCGGCGTGTACCCACCATATTGGCGGTCAACGCGGCCACGACGAGGATGCATTCGAGGCCTTCACGGAAGACCAGCACCGTGATGTCCAGGACGCGCGCGCCGAAGTCCACGCGCGCGAGGGGATCTGGAAGTCCGCCCGCTCGGAGGAGCTGCAGCAGCAGTACGGCGACCACGGCCGCGGCGGGGATCGTGAGGGCGAGGGGTGCGAATCGCGATTTCAGTGTGTGCCTGCCGGATATACGACCGTATTGGTCCTATTGGCCAGTCTATATCCGACCAAAAGCGTCGTCAATATCCAGCATCAGCGGCCCGGCCAATTACGAACGAAGCCCTGCGGCAGGCAGTCTGGCAGCTACGGTTCCAGCAATTCGGCGCCTTCGATGAATTGAACATGCGCGAGCGCCGCGACGAGCGCCACGCCGCCCAGCGTATTTCCGAACAGCGCGGGGAGTGTGTAGCGGCCGACCGTGGCAGTCCACGGCTCCAGCCCCTGCCAGGAGAGCGCGAACACCTCGGCGCTCCCGGCGATGACGTGGGAGAAGCCGCCAAGTCCGACGATGTAGGTGATGATGATGATGACCCACACGCGCGCCGTCTCGGCGAAGGGCAGCAGCCAGACCATGAGGGCAATCAGCCACCCCGCGAAGATGCCGCGCGCGAACACGGGCCACACGCCGTACGACATCGATTCGGTGCCGATGCTCGTCACGGCAGTCCTCACGGCTGGATCGAGGACGGGCAGGAACACGATGGCCGCGGTGAAGATCAGCGCGCCGGCCATATTGGCGGTCAAGACGATCACCCAAAGGCGCGCGACGTTGGCGAGAACGCCCCCGCGTTTGAGCCGCAGCAGCGGAAGAATCACGGTCAGCGTGTTTTCCGTGAACAGTTGCTGGCGTCCGAGGATGACGATCAGGAATCCGACGCTGTACCCGAACTTGCTGAGGAGCGGACGCCATTCGGTGTCCGGAAGATGCGCACGGAGGAACGCCTCGGACAACAGGGAAAAGCCCATCGACAGTCCAGCCGCCAGCCCGGACCACGCGAGCGCGGCGGAGTCGCGCGACAGTTCGTCCGCGCCTTCGCGATACACGGCGCGGTAGACGACTTTTCCCTGCGGCGACTGTTTCTGGTCGGCTTCCTCAGTGTGCGGTCGATTCGCCCTCGTCGCCATTCGGCTCGGGCGAACCAATCCGTGTGCCAGCCCGCGACTTCTGGTAGAGATAAGACGTCAGCAGCAGCATGACCCCGAGTCCCAGCATGCTGGCGACGCGATAGACGCGCTGCAATTGCGCGAGATCCACCGTGAACACCTTCGCAATCGTGAGGGCCAGCACGACCATGGCGAAAATGCGAAGAGGCGCGAACTGTCGGCGCAGGCCGACGACCACGAGCGTCGTGGCGTAGGCGGCCCACGTCACCGACAGCATCAGCTCCCGCGTGAGCGCCGACTGCGGGACTGACCAGTAGGCGCGGATCTCGGACGTGAACCAAAGGATGGTCAACACTTGCGCGGCAAGGATTCCCGTCGTCCGGATCGCGCCGCGCTCGCGACGACCGGACGACCGGTGCAGCCATGCGATGGCGTATGCGATGGCTATGAGCACGAGCGCGCACGCCGCGCGCCGGTTGAGCAGCACGGACTGATGCACGACCGGCGGTTCGAGCAGCAGGGACACGGCGCGAACGAAAGCGATGGCAAACAGGATCACGCCGCCGGTGCGCAGCCACTCGCGGCGGGTCTGGCGCCCCATTGCCGTGATGGCCAGCGCTTCGACAGCCCACCCGATCGTCACCGCCGCGCCGTCGAACTCGAGCGCGATCGCGATGGCCGTCAGCGTCAGCGCCAGCGCCCCGACGTGCAGCGCCTGTTCGGGGGCCCGCGCTCTGATTGTCAGCGCCACGCCCGCCTGCCAGAGCGCAAACGCGGCCGCGGCGGCGGCGGTGAGCGCGAGATGATCATGAAGAAGCAGCAGGTACGCCGCCGCGAAGATGCCGAGGCCGTTCAGATGCAGCCAGAGGATCTCTGTTGCGGACAGGTCCGTGCGGCCCGTGCCGATGCGCAACTGGGCGGCAAGCGCGAGTAGGTAGATCCCTGCGGCGGCTGACAGGCCGTCGATCAGATGGGCACGCGCGGCCGGCGTGTCGCACCAGAGGAGAAACGGCACGAGGACAGCGACCGACAGAAGCAGCCCCCACCCGGGTGCACGCCGAACGGCGACGACGGCGCCCACGGCGGCCGTCGCGACCATCCACACGAGCCATGCCGTCGTGTGGTCCATCAGGATCGCGACCGAGGCGAGGTAATACGCGATTGGCGCCGTCACCAGGAAGAGGGACGCCACCTGTTCGGTTGCGGGTCCGCGCCAGCGACAGCGCCGCAGCATCCAGACGAACATCGCGCAGAACAGCGTGAGGAAGAGCTCCGTGCGGAGGTACTTGGCTGGCGTATAGAACCGATCCGCCCACGCGGCGAGGGTGACCGCTGTGCCGATATAGCTGGTCGCATAGAGGAGCGGCCACGTCCGACGCACCGCGAGCGCGCTCGCGCCCCCCGCGAGAATCGCGTCGTACCCGAACAGCGCAACCTGCGCATCGCTCGTCCCGGGCAGAAGAAACGGCGTGAGATACCCGCCGCCGACGGAAAGGACCGCGAGTCCCTGGGAGCGTTGACGATCGGCCAGCGCCGTCGCCGCTGCTGTGACGGCGAGCATCAACACGAACGCCGTCCCCCGATCGATCAGGTGATAGAAGTTGAACGACGCGTAGATCGAGACGTAAATCGCGGCGATGCCCGCGCCGGCAATCGCGTGCCCGTAGCCGCTGTACCCGGATCGGGCGAACCGGCTGCCGCCGTATACGAGCGCCAGCCCGGCCACCGCGCCCTGCGCGACGCGCGCGGTTTCGCCCAGCCAGGCGCTCTCGAACGCCAGTTTCTCGAAATACGCAACGCCGATCAGAATGGCCAGCACGCCGATGTAGAGGAGCCACTGCCCGCCGATCCAGCTCTCGAGCGTTTCGCCATCGTGAGGACGGGTTGCTCGTGGCCTGGCAGGCGGCGGCGGTTGTCCGACCGATGTGTGTGCATCCTCCACGGCCACCGGCGCGGCGTCGATGACGGGAACCGTCGGAGTTAACGCGGGGGAAGCAGTGGGTTCGGACTCGACGCCCTGCGCCTGCAGGTGCGAGACGCGCGCGCCCAGCGCATCGACGGCGCGCCGCAGCGCGCGGACTCGCCAGAGCAGCCACGCCGTCGCCATCCAGCCCGGAATGACGGCGACGACGAACAGCGCGGCCGCGAAGAGCAGTTCCACGCGAGCATTCTAAGTGCGGAGGGCGGAGGGCGGAGGGCGGAGGGCGGAGGCCGGAGGGCGCACTGCGGACTGCGGAATGCGGAGTGCGGAGGGCGGGCGGGGTCGCGGTCGCGGGTTGGCTAAATAGGACGCCCGACGCGCGTTTGCAGCTTCTCGCGATAACCGCGGCTCAGCGTCAGCCGCGTACCGTTCTTCAGGAAGACCACGTATTCGCCATTGAACCACGGCTGCAGCTCGCGGACGCGTTCGATGTTCACGATGTGACAGCGGTGGACGCGGAAAAAGAGATCGCCATCGAGCTTCGCCTCGACCGAATTCATCGTCTCGCGCAGCAGGTGCGCGTCGTTGCCGACATGCAGCTTGACGTAATTGCCGGCCGCTTCAATCCAGTCGATTTCGTCCGTGCGGACGAAGAACACGCGCCCGCCCGATTTCACCACGAAGCGATCGATGCGGGTCGAACCCGATCGCAGGCCGCTGACGAGCGCCATCAGCCGCTTCTCGAGATCGCCGGGTGTCGCGCGGGCGATCTGTTCCTTTGCGCGGGCGAGGGCGGAGCGGAAGCGCTCCCGATCGAATGGCTTGAGCAGGTAATCGAGCGCGTGCACTTCGAAGGCGCGCAGCGCGTATTTGTCGTATGCGGTTACGAAGATCACACAGGGCATCGCGTTGGCGCCGATGCCGCCGATGACCTCGAAGCCGGAACCGCCGGGCATCTGCACATCGAGAAACACGAGGTCCGGCCGCGTCGATCCGATCGCCGCGATGGCGCTCGCCGTGTCGCCCGCTTCGGCGACGATCTCGGTCCCGGGGTCGTCGTGCAGGAGCGTGCGCAGGCGTTCGCGGGCCAGCGGTTCGTCGTCGACGATGACTACGCGGATACGGGGATTCGTCATGGTCAGGCCACCTGAAACGAGACGGCCGGCGCGGGTGCGGCCGCCGCACGGGTATACGGAATGTCGACCCGGACGGCGAGGCCGCCGCGCTGATCGCTGAAGACGAGCTGATGATGGACGCCGTACAGACACTCCAGCCGCGCACGGGTGTTCGACAGGCCGACACCCTTGTTGAGCGCCCGCACGGTGCCTCCCTGCAGACCGCCGCCGTTGTCGCGGACCTGCATCGACAGGCGGTCGCCGTCGCGCGCAGCGGTGATGTGGACGAATCCGCCTTCGCTGCGATTGCCCACGCCGTGCTTGATGGCGTTTTCAACGAGCGGCTGCAGGATCATCCGTGGGACCTCGGCGTCGAGCGCGTCCGGATCGATGTCCACTCGGACCGTCAGACGGTCCTGGAACCGCGTTTGTTCGATCTCCAGATACTTCTGCAGGAAATCGATCTCTTCCTTCAGCGACACGCGCGGCTCGCCGCTGCGGTCGAAGGTAATCCGCAGCAGGTCGCTGAGCCGGCTGATCATCCGATCGGCGGCTTCCGGGTCGCGATGGACGAGCGTCGAGATGGCATGCAGCGTGTTGAAGAGAAAATGCGGATGGAGTTCGGCCTGGAGCGTCTCGAGCCGCGCCTCGATGAGACGCGTTTCGAGCGTCGCCTGCTTCACCTTCCGCTGCTGCGACTCATGGTAATAGGCGACCGCATGGCTGACGCCGACGATGGACGCATACACCATCAGGCACCAGTCGAGATCGTTGAGCAGTTGCCGCTGGAAATAGATGCTCCACGGCACCGCGGCGGCTTTGAACGCCATGTTCGGCCACAACAGCACGCGCACGCCGACCATCCCGCACTGCCGCACGAACGCGAACGCCAGCGCCGCCGCCAGGTGCACGCCGAACGCGGCAATTTTGTGGCCGTTGTCGAACCGGAACCGCCTGGCGATGCCGACGATGGCCGGGAGGCACAGCGCCGGGATCGTCCAGTAGGCGAGGTTGAGCACGAACAGCTTCGCGATGTCCGTGCCGGTCATCGGCTCGACGATCTTCGACGACAGCATGTCGAGCCGCCACGCCTGCAACGTCGAAGACACCGCCAGTAACGCAATGACGCCGACGATCCATCGCGCCGGCGGCATCCAGGCCTTCCGCATGGCCTCACTATGGGTCGGCCAGTAAACAGGCGTCAATATCGTTGCTGTTC
Organism: Vicinamibacterales bacterium; assembly: GCA_035495555.1. Taxonomy (GTDB): domain Bacteria; phylum Acidobacteriota; class Vicinamibacteria; order Vicinamibacterales; family 2-12-FULL-66-21; genus DATJFQ01. Next base: position 3,747 of record DATJFQ010000066.1, on the reverse strand, counting down.
GTCACGCCAGGCGGACGTTGGTCACCGCCGCCGGCTGGTTGGTCACCCTGTTGGTCACCGCAGTGCCGGTGCGCTCATGAATCGGCGGCCAGCACAATCAGCGTCGCATCGTCCTGCAGCGGCCCGCCCGTGAATATCGAGAGCGCTTCGGCGATGCGGGCCTGGAGCGCCGGCGCGCTGCACTCGCGGTGCTGCACGATCGCCTGCTCCAGCCGGCATTCACCGAACTCTTCGTCGTCGCCGTTGCGCGCCTCCGTGAGGCCGTCGGTGAACAGCACGAGCCGATCGCCAGCGCCGATCTGCGCGCACGACTGCTCGTACGGGGCATCCGGGAGCACACCAAGGACGGGCCCGCCTGCACCGAGGCGCTCGACGGTGCCGTTGGCGCGGACCAGCATGGGCAGATAATGGCCGGCGTTGGTGTAGGTGACCGTACCGGCCACGGCATCCAGCACGCAGTAGAAGAAGCTGATGAAACGCCCTTCGGCGATGTTGCCGCACAGGATCCGATTCACCTGAGCGCACAGTTCCTGCGGCTGGACCGCTTCGGACGCGAACGCCCGCACCGCAGCCTGCAGATTCGACATCAGGAGCGCCGCCGGAATGCCTTTGCCGACGACGTCGGCGATCGTGATGCCCAGGCGCGATTCACTGAAGGTGAGCGTGTCGAAGCAATCTCCCCCGACGCCCGAGGCCGGCTGCCACGAGGCGGCGATGTCCCAGCCTTCCACCGTGGGGACCGACTGCGGAAGCAGCCGTCTCTGGATCTTGAGCGCTTCCGCAATCTCGCGCTCGTCGTCGGCGTTGCGGCGGCGTCGTGCGCGCCCATCGGCGATCTCGCGCGTGAGCGTCGAGACGAGGTTCGCGTTGTCCCACGGCTTCTGCACGAAATCGCGGACGCCGCGTCGCATCGCCTCCACGGCGATGTCCACGTTGCCCCAGCCGGTCATCACGATCACCGGTATCAGCGCGTCGAACTGTTGGACGCGCGACAGGAGATCGATGCCTTCCTGGCCCGACGTCGTGTCGCTCGTGTAGTTGAGGTCCATCAGGACGAGATCGAATCGCGTGTGCTCCAGCGCCGCAAGCGCGGCGTCGGGTGACGTGACCGCCTCGACTTCGACGCCTTCGGTCTTCAGGAGAAGCTTGAGCGCGTGCAGCAAATCGGGCTGATCGTCGGCAACCAGCACGCGGGCCGGAGCGGCAGAGGTGAAGGACATGCCGTCGGCTGCATTGTCCAAAGCATGTGCCATGCGAGATTTGACGGCAGGAGCGATGAATTGGTCGCGCACCGGTTTTTGGGTGTTCGCTTTCGAACAACCGTTTCCCGAAAGCGAAGCCTTCGCGGCACGGATTGGGCCGGGAATGCTCCGCATCTTCTGATAACTAAGACGAAACCCGGTGGCCCCGCGTTTGCCCCTCTCCGCGATCATGCGATGGTGGGTTGAGCTCCTGAGTGATGTGCGGTATGGCGCACGGCTGCTGCGCCGTAGTCCCGGATTTACGTTTGTCGCCGTGAGTTCGCTGGCGCTCGGGATCGCCGGCGCGGCGACCGTGTTCTCGCTGGTGAATGCGATCGTGCTGCGCCCCCTCCCCGTGATGAAGCCGCACGAACTCTATCTGGTGAACACCGCCGGCGTGCGGTCGCATGGCGACCTGATGCCTGGTCTCGTGTTGGACGACGTGCGCGAGGCGATTGCCGGACGTGCGGACGCGTGCGCCGCCACGAACGTCGCGGGCATGCAGTTGTGGCCTGCCGGCGACAGCGCAGCAGAGCGGGGCCGGGTGCAGCTCGTGTCCGGAAACTACTTCGATGTGCTCGGCCAGGGGCCTCAACTCGGACGTCTTTTGCAGAGCGATGACAACGCACCAGGAGACGCCCGCGGCGTGGCCGTCATCAGCGACGTCTATTGGCGTCGGCACTTCGACGCGTCGCCGTCGGTCATCGGCACGAATCTCACGATCAACAGCGTTCCGTTCACCGTCGTGGGCGTTGCGCCGCGAGGATTCTTCGGCACGACGGTGGGCATCCAGACGCCGGACGCATGGATTCCGTTTCAATGGCAGCCCGCCGTTCACTACGCGGCGAACGCCAGCAATTCCGGCGGCGATACGTCGAAGCCGTGGCCACCCCAGCGCGAGATTTCCTGGCTGAATGTGTTCGTGCGGGTCCCATCAGCCACCTCGGCGGCATCCATTCAGTCCGCGATCTCCGTCGTGCTGCAGCGGAATGCGCTGGCGCTCCTGCCGCCGTCCACATCCGACCGCTCCCAGCAGCGCGCGCGGGAGACGCGCGCGGTCCTCGAACGGGCGGCCGGCGGTGTGTCGAGCCTGCGGAACTCGACGGCAACGCCGATGCTCGTGCTGCTGGCGATGGTCGGCGTGCTGCTCGCGATCGCCTGCGGCAACGTCGCGGGGCTGCTGCTCTCGCGCGCGTCTTCGCGCGAGCGCGAGGTGGCCATCCGTGCCTCCATCGGCGCGGGCCGCATCCGCATCGTCCGGCAGTTTCTCGCCGAAAGCCTGCTGCTCGGGATAACCGCCGGCGCGGCTGGCCTCGGTCTCGCGGTATGGCTGCACGAGCCGCTGCTCAAGCTGTTCGTGTCGGGCGCGAGCACAATCGATCTCGACACCGGCGTCGATTGGCGCGTGCTGCTGTTCGTCGCGACGATTTCCGTCGTTACCGGGGTGGTTTGCGGACTTGTACCGGCGATTCGCGGCAGTCGTCTCGCGCTCGCGGAATCCCTCAAGCACGCGCGAGTTGTGGGTACGGCCGGACGCCGTGGGCTCACGACCGGCCGGGCGCTCGTCGCAGCGCAGATGGCGTTTTCGCTCTTGCTGCTGATCGCGGCGGGACTCTTTGGACGGAGTCTTCAATCGCTGTCGCGGATCGACGTGGGCTATGACCGCGATCACGTGCTCGTGGCCGGGATCGACGTGCGGGCCGCGTTCGCCGCAGACCAGCGCCTTGCGATGTATCAGCGCCTCATCGATCGCCTGCAGCGGGTCCCGGGTATCCAGTCTGTGAGCCTCTCGGAGAACGGTCCGATCAACCGTTCGGCCTGGACCAGCGGGATCGCCGTCGAGGGGTATACGCCACAGACCGGTGAACGTCTGCAGACGAACGAAGAGGTCATCACCGGTGACTACTTCCACACCGTGGGCCTCCGCCTGCTCGAGGGGCGCTTCTTCGATGCCGGCGATCGGCGCGCGGATTCGAAGTCCACAATCATCAACGCCACCATGGCGAAGCGCTTCTTCCCCGGTCAGAGCGCCGTCGGCAAGCGATGGTCGTACGGCGGCCCGATGGACGCCACCGCATTCACGATCGTGGGCGTCGTCGAGGACGCCCGGTATCTGAACGTGCGCGATGCGCCGCCGACGATGGCGTATCACCCGGCGGAGTTCGATACGGACGAGGTACTCGGGGACATCGAACTGCGTACCGCGGCTCCGACCGAATCGCTCGTGCAGCCCGTTCGGGAAGCGCTTGCCGAGGCCGAGCCGCGCCTGCCTGTTTCCGAAGTCGTACCGCTGGCGGTGAGAATCTCACGCAATCTGTCGCAGGATCGTCTCGTTGCGGAATTGTCCTCGGCATTTGGCAGCCTCGCGCTCGTGCTCGCCTGCCTGGGGCTGTACGGCACGATCTCGTATGGCATCAGCCGCCGCGTTCGGGAACTCGGGCTTCGCATGGCGCTCGGGGCGGACCGATGGAGCGTGCTCCGCATGATCATGAAAGAGGCGCTGCTG
>DATJFQ010000065.1:0-6092 GCA_035495555.1 Vicinamibacterales bacterium | reverse complement strand
GCCCTGGCGTGTACGAAGCGAAGGGAGATTTCGCGATGTCAGGGTCGTGGGACATGCGACTGGAGTGGAGCGGACCGGCGGGCCGCGGGTCCGCGGCATTCAAAGGGAGCGTGCAATGAGACGGGCTACAGGCTACGGGCTACGCGCTACAGGCACGAACAATGACATGCGCTCCCGAATCGCAGCGACGACCGCCGGCAGTACGCGACACAGAACTACACAGGTTCAGCGAGGAGCACAGAGAAAAACGAATCTCTGTGTCCCTGTGTCGCTGGTGCGACGAAGCCTTGGCGTAGTCGCATGGCTTGTGGTCAGCATCGGCGTTTCCACAAACGGATTCGCACAGGAAACGACCGGCGTCGAGCAGCTCGTGGCCACAGCGCTCGAGCGCTCCCCGGAAATCCGCGCGGCACGAACGACGATCACCGCCGCGGGCGGCGAAGTCACGCAGGCGGGACTCAGGCCCAACCCGACATTCACCGCGACCGAGATGCTGATGACCAACGCGCAGCACCAGGCGCTGTTCGAGGTCGACTGGCCGCTCGACCTGTCGCGACGGAATGCGCGTGTGAGCGCCGCGCAACGGTCGGTCGAGACCACGACGCTCTCGGTCCAGGATCGCGAACGGCTGCTTGCGGCTGAAGTACGCAAACAGGCGGGACGGCTGCTCGCGGCGAGACGTAATGTCGAGATCACGAACGAGGCGCTGACGACGGCTCGACGCATGCGCGAGCTGCTTGACGCAAAGGTCACCGAAGGGTACTCGCCGAAGCTGGATGCGAACATCGCTGGCGTCGAAGCGGGTCGGCTCGAGGCGGATCTCGCGCTTGTGCAGGCCGACGCCGAGGCGGCGGCGATAGAGTTGAAAGCGCTGATTGGTCTCGCTCCGAACGAGCCCCTCGTCCTGCGTGAATCGCTGGAAATGCTCGTTCGCTCCAATGATGACGCCGCGCAGCAACCGCCAGCGTCGATCGCGGCCCGCGCCGATGTCCGTGAAGCAGCATCTCGCGTGACCCTGGCCGATGCACGTGTCGAAGCCGCGCGCCGCGAGGGCCGCACCGACATGTCGCTCGTCGGTAATTACGGAAATGAAGGGTACGGCTTCAAGCAGCGCGGCTTCGATGACGCCGGCCGGCTGGTCCCGGTGCAAGGGAACTTTCATAGCTTCACCGTCGGCGCGAAGATTCAGCTGCCAGTGCGTAACCAGAATCAAGGCAGTGTAGCGTCCGCGCTCGCAGAGCGCACCGCTGAAGAACAGACGCTCGCGGCGCGACAGCTCAGGGCGCAGGCGGAGCTCGACGCAGCGGTCGTTCGCGACCGTGAAGCGCGGCGGGCGGTCGACATGTACGCAACGACGATCCGGGATCTGGCGAGGCAGAACGTGGACGTCCAGCTCGAGGCCTACGATCTTGGACGTACGCCGTTGAACGAGCTGCTCACCGAACAGCGACGCTATCTCGACGTCGAGGGAGGCTACACATCGGTGTTGGAACGCGCATGGAACACGCGTGTCGCCCTCCGCAGCGCACGCGGGGAGATTCGATGAAAGGGTGGCTCGCACTCGCCGCCGTCGCCCTGGTTTGCAGTGGCTCCGGCGCGGCGTGCTCGCGGGATCGGGATCCGGGATCGGGGATCGGGGATCCGAAGAACACAGATTCTGTGCCCGAGGCCGCGACGCCATCGGGCGGGCACGAACATGCGGGCATGCCCATGCCCGAACCCGGAACGTCGAACCACGAACCCCCGCCCCCCCGAACCGCCGGATCCCCGATCCCCGATCCCGGATCCCGCGAGATCGTTCTCACCTCCGAGATGGTCCAACGCGCCGGCATTCGAACCGTCGCGGCACGGAAGGGCACCGCGGTCACCCGGCTGCACCTGCCCGGCGTCGTGCAGCCGAACGCGTACAAGAATCTCGACGTCACCTCCCTCGTTGCCGGTCGTGTGACACAGGTCCGAGCAGAACTCGGCCAGATGGTGATGCAGAACGAAGTACTCGCGACGGTCTACAGTCCTGAGCTCGCCGACGCGCAGACGGCATTCATCCAGGCGAAAGCGGCGCGCGACGCGCACGGTCTCGCGCTGACACGCACGCAGCGGCTGTATGCGATTGGCGCGGTCAGTCGGGAAGAACTGGAGAAGATGACGGCGGAGGCCGCCGAAATGGATCGCGCACAGGAAGTCGCGCGATCGCGGCTCGTCCTGCTTGGCATACCGGAGGACAAGGCCCAGCGCATCGCATCGCCGGCAGACGTGGTAACCACCTTTGACGTCAAGGCGCCGATCGCCGGAGTCATCACGAAGCGCGCCGCGAATCCGGGATTGAATATCGATCTCTCCACACCGCTGTTCACTGTCACCGACCTGTCCACCGTGTGGGTCGTCGCCGATCTGTACGAACGCGATTTCTCCACCGTTGGCGTGGGAAGTCCGGTCACCATCACGACCGCGGCTTATCCGGGGCTCGAGCTTCGCGGCCGGGTGAATTACATCGATCCGCAGGTGCAGCAGGAAACGCGAACCGCCAAACTTCGCGCTGAGGTTCCCAACCGCGGCGACCGCCTTCGTCTGGGCTTGTTCGTAGACGTCAACGTTGCCGGACGGAGCGCCAGGCCTGTGGTGGTCGTGCCCAAGACGGCGGTGCAGACGATGGGGACGCGGTCCGTCGTGTTTGTGGCGACGGGAGCCGGCAGATTCATGCCGCGCGACGTCACTCCTGGCGACATACAAGGTGAGGACATCGCCGTCTCGAGCGGCCTCGAACCGGGCGAGATGGTCGTCGCGGAAGGCGCGTTCTTTCTACGCGCCGAGCGCGGAAGGATGCCGTAGGATAAACCATGCCATTCACGCTGAACGTCAACGGGAAGTCCGTTACGGTTGATGTCCCGCAGGACATGCCGCTGCTGTGGGTGCTCCGCGATGTCCTCGACCTGCGCGGAACCAAGTTCGGCTGCGGCCTGGGTCAGTGCGGCGCGTGCACCGTGCACCTGCGCGGCAACGCCGTCCGCTCCTGTCAGACTCCGGTGTCCGCGGCGGCCGGCGCGGCGATCACGACCATCGAAGGGCTGTCCCCCGATGCTTCGCACCCGCTGCAGCGCGTGTGGGAGGAGCTCGACGTGCCGCAGTGCGGCTATTGCCAGGCCGGGCAGATCATGTCCGCCGCTGCCCTGCTCCGTCGCAATCCGCGTCCGACAGATGCGGACATCGACGTCGCGATGAGTGGCAATCTCTGTCGTTGTGCTACCTACACCCGCATCCGCGAAGCGATTCACAAAGCCGCTGGAACGGTGAGTCCCGCGGCCACCACGGCGGAGGTGATCCGATGAATCGCCGATCTTTCCTGCGCGCCACGGCGCTCGCCGGCGGCGGCCTGATGGTCGCAATCTATCTCGACCCGCCCGCCGTCCTGGGCCAGGAAGGCAGCCGCGCACCTGCCGGCGGGGCGAACTACAAGCCGTGGGCGTTCCTGAAGATTGCTCCCGACGGCAAGGTGACCATCCTCGGCAAGAACCCCGAGGGTGGGCAGGGTGCGAAAGTGCACCTGCCGATGATCATCGCGGACGAACTCGACGTGGACTGGAAGGACGTCACGATCGAGAACGCGCCGCTGGACGAACAGAGTTTCGGCATTCAGCGGACCGGCGGCAGCACGGCCACGCCTATCAACTGGGAACCGCTGCGGCAATGCGGCGCCGCGGCGCGGCAGATGCTCGTGGCCGCCGCCGCACAAACCTGGGGCGTCCAGGTGGGCGAATGCAACACCGCGTCCGGCCGGGTCCGTCACATGGCGTCGAACCGATCGCTCGGCTACGGCGAGCTCGCCGCCAGGGCCGCGACCATGCCGGCGCCGGACCTGAAGTCCGTCAAGGTCAAGGACCCGAAGGACTACAAGGTGATCGGCTCGCCCGCGAAGAACCAGGACGTGCCGAAGATCGTGCGCGGCGAGCCGCTGTACGCCATCGACGTGAAGCTCCCGGGGATGCTTTACGCCGCGTACGAGAAATGCCCCGTACCGGGCGGCAAGGTCGCGACCGCCAACGTCGACGAAATCAAGAAGCTTCCCGGCGTCCGCAACGCGTTCATCGTCCCCGGCGGTCCCGACTTGACCTACACCTATCCCGCCTGCTGCATCGGCGTCAGCCTGCACGGCGGTGTGGCCATCGTGGCCGACACGTGGTGGCACGCGCAGCAGGCGCGCACGAAGCTGAAGGTCACGTGGAACGAAGGGCCCACCGCCGCCAACAGCACTGAAGGCTTCAACAGACGCGCGCAGGAGCTGTCGAAGCAGCCACCGCAGGTCAAGCTATATAACGACGGCGACACCGAACGTGCGCTCGCCGGCGCCGTCAAGACCGTCGAGGCCGCCTATTACTATCCGTTCCTCGCGCATGCGCCGCTCGAGCCGCAGAACTGCACGGCGCATTACAAAGACGGAAAGCTCGAAGTCTGGGTTGGGACGCAGACGCCGCGGGAAGGCCGGCAGGTGATCGCGCAGTCGCTCGGCATGGCCGAGAACGACATCACCGTGCATTTCGTCCGCATGGGTGGCGGCTTCGGACGACGAATCCTGAACGACTACATGGCAGACGCGGCATGGATCGCGCGGGAGATGAACGGCACGCCGGTCAAGCTCCTGTGGTCGCGGCAGGACGACCTGACCCACGACTTCTATCGTCCGGCGGGCTACCACTTCTTCAAGGCCGGCCTCGACGCATCGGGGAAAATCGTCGCGTGGAACCAGCATTACGTCGCCTTCGGCGAGGGCGAGAAGTTCGCGCCGAACACCGCGATTGGCGGCGCGTCGTTCCCCGCCGGCTTCATCCCGAACTTCTCGTTCAACGCTTCGCTCATCCCGATGGGCATCCCGACCGGTCCGCTTCGCGCGCCAGGCACCAACGGAACGACCTTCGTGTATCAAGGCTTCATCGACGAGCTCGCGGTCGCCTCGGGCAAGGATCCGGTCGACTTCCGCCTCGCGCTGCTCGACACGCCGCGCAAGCTGCTGCCGAATACGCGCGACGCGTTCAACGCGGAGCGCGCGAAAGGCGTGCTGAAGCTGGCGGCGGAAAAGTCAGGCTGGGGCAAGCGACAGCTGCCGAAAGGCACGGGTATGGGCGTCGCGTTCCTTTACGCGCACCTCGGGTACTTCGCCGAAGTAGCCGAAGTGTCGGTTGACGCCCAGAACCGGGTGAAGATCAACAAAGTCTGGGTTGCCGCCGACATCGGGAGCCAGGTTATCAATCCACTGAACGCCGTCCACCAGGTACAAGGCTCCGTCATCGACGGGATGGGCGCGGTGATGGCGCAGGAGACAACGTTCGTCAACGGCCGCGCCCAGCAGGTGAACTTCAACGATCACCGTCTGGTGCGGATGAATCAGGCGCCAAAGGACATCGAGGTGCACTTCCTGAAAACCGACAATGCGCCGACAGGCCTCGGCGAACCGGCGCTGCCGCCGATCATTCCGGCCATCACCAACGCCATCTACGCAGCAACGGGTAAACGGATCCGAACGATTCCGATCGGCAAACAGGGATTCAGCTGGGCGTAGTGCGCCGGATCCTCCCGTCCGGCGCCGCCCTTGATCGTCCTCCGGTCACGGTGGCGATCCTCGACGACTACTTCGATACGCTGCACGCGCTACCGTGCTTCGCCAAGCTGGCGGCGTTCGACGTCACCATCTGGAACGATCACGTCGATGATGTGGACGTACTTGCCGAGCGGCTCAAAGACAGCGAAGTGCTGGTCCTCATCCGCGAGCGGACCAAGATTCAGGCGCCGCTCGTCGCCCGGCTCCCCAGGCTGCGGCTGATCAGCCAACGCAGCGTCTATCCGCACATCGATATCGACGCCTGCACGAAACACGGTGTGATCGTCTCGTCCAATCAGCACGCGGACACGCCGTCCTACGCCGCCGCGGAGTTGACCTGGGCGCTGGTGCTCGCGGCCGTGCGGCAGCTTCCGGCACAGGTCGCGGCGCTCGGTCGAGGGGCGTGGCAAATCGGCGTCGGGCATACATTGCGCGGAAAGACGCTCGGCATCTACGGTTATGGCCGCATCGGCAAAGTGGTGGCCGGCTATGGCAGGGCGTT
>DATJFQ010000064.1:0-2077 GCA_035495555.1 Vicinamibacterales bacterium | reverse complement strand
GGCGAATCCGGACGCGGTGCGGGTCAGCTCCGACACGATACCCACGGCTTCAATGAGGCCGGTGAACATAGCCTTCGATCAGGACATCCGGCCCAAGCTGCTCGACCCTCCGCTCGACGAGCGATGTCGATGCGAACGCGCACCCTTCGAGGAGCGGCACGCCGCCATCGCCCAGCCACATCGGCGCCACGTATAGTTGGACGTAATCGACAACGCCTTCGTCCCAGGCTGCCTGCTGCACCTGGGTGCCGCCCTCCAACACCAGGCTCTGGACGTCGAAATGTGGCAGCAACGACAGCGCGGCGGCCACGCCGGGTTGCGGCACGGCGATCACGCGGGCGCCAGCTTTCTCCAAAGCTTCAGCCCGCTCGGTCTCCAGGGACTCGAGCGCTGTCAGTATTATCACCGGTCCGTCAGCGATGGTCGACAGCAGCTTCGCCTCCGGGGGAAAGCGCAATCGCCGGTCGAACACCACCCGCACGAGCGGCCGCTCGCGGTAGACCTCGCGGGCCGTCAGCAGAGGATCATCAACGATTACGGTCTCGGAGCCCACGGCAAGCGCGTCGATCTGCGCTCGCAGGTAGTGAGCGTGCGTGTTGGCGGGGGCCGAGGTGAGCTGCGTGCGTTGTCCCGGCGCCGCGGCAATCCGTCCATCGAGGCTCGTCGCCGCCTTCAGGATCACGAACGGACGGCCTTTGCGGGTCGTCGTCAAGAATGGCTGATTCAACCGGACCGCGGCGTCATAGCCAATCCCGGTCTTCACTTCAATGCCGTTCGCGCGCAGCATGGCGAAACCTCTTCCGCCGACGAGCGGGAAGGGATCCTCCATGGCGGCCACGACGCGACGAATGCCAGCGGCGATGATGCGCTGTGTGCAGGGGCCGGTCTTGCCGGTGTGCACGCATGGTTCCAGCGTGCAGTAGAGCGTAGCGCCGCGCGCCTCACTCCCCGCCTCTTCGAGCGCGTTTACTTCCGCGTGCGGCTCACCGGCGCGTTCGTGCGCGCCCTGTCCGAGGACCACGCCTTCATCGGACACGATGCACGCGCCCACGACCGGGTTCGGCGTCGTGCGACCCAGCCCACGGCGCGCGTGCTCGAGCGCCCGCCGCATCCACCGTTCGTCGTCTACCACTTTTCCTGAAACAATGCGTCGACGTACTCCTGCGGCGAGAAGGGAATCAGATCGTCGATGCCTTCTCCGACGCCGACGTAACGGATCGGCAGCTTGAGGTCGTACGCGATCGATACCGCGACTCCGCCCTTCGCCGTTCCGTCCAACTTCGTCAACACGATCCCGGTCACGCCGGCGACGCTGGTGAACTCGCGCGCCTGCTGCAACCCGTTCTGGCCCACCGTGGCATCGAGCACCAGCAGCACTTCGTGTGGCGCGCCCTCGGTCGCTCTGGCTGCCACGCGGCGAATCTTGTCCAACTCGTTCATCAAGTTGACACGCGTGTGAAGACGGCCCGCTGTATCCACGAGAATTGGATCGCGGCCTTTCGCTTTGCCTGACTGAATCGCATCGAACACGACTGCAGCGGGATCGGAACCTTCGGGCGCACGGATGATGTCGACACCGGCGCGCCTGGCCCAGATTTCCAGCTGTTCGACGGCGGCCGCGCGAAAAGTGTCGGCCGCGCACACCAGCGGCGTCTTCCCCGACGCCTTGAGCAGATTCGCAAGCTTGCCGATCGTCGTCGTCTTCCCGGTGCCGTTGACGCCCACGATCAGCGTGACATGGGGACGATGGCCGTTCGGCGCCGGGCGCTCGACCCCGTCGAAAATCTGCCGGATCTCGTCCTTCACCAGGTCGCGCAGGCTTTCGCCGCGCCGCGATCGTGAACGGACCGCGGCAACGATCCGCTCGGTGGCGGGCAGGCCGATATCGGCCGAGATGAGCAGCTCCTCGAGCGCTTCGATCGTGTCGACATCGATCGGGCGCGTGCGCTTTTCACCGGCGTCAGCCTGCTGAACGATTTCTTCGAAGCGGCCGACGATCTGCTGCTTCGTCCGCGTCAGCCCTTCACGAAGTCGATCAAAGAAACCCAAAATTCACTCCACCTCTCGACGGCGGGTC
>DATJFQ010000063.1:0-23242 GCA_035495555.1 Vicinamibacterales bacterium | reverse complement strand
TCCGTAAACGTGATCTGCGCGCGGCGCTCGCTCCCGTCCGCCAGCACCTGCTTGCCCAGCAGATAGAACCGCACGTTCAGGTCGTGCTCCTCCGGCGCCCACTGATCCCAGTAGATCTTCCCCTCAGTATCCGTATGCACGGTCAGCACGTAGTCGTCGTGCACGGCCGGGTCTTCCTGGAACAGCAGTGTGACGTCGGTGTCGGGCTGCCAGCCGGCGCCGGTGATGATGGCCTGGGTGCCGGGCGCGTAATCGTCCTTGTCGGTTTTCAGCGTCGCGAACCGGTAGACCTCCGCGTCGGTTGCGCCGCCGCCGAGAACGACCGAGTAGCCCTCGATGTGGGGTGCGCCCACCGCGCCTGCGCGCGGCTGCGTCAGCGCGCCGGTCGGCGCGAAGCTCCCCATGCCCCACGAATACGGATCGGGGAACTGTGCGGGCACGAAGAGATCGGTCGCGGTCTGCGCGACGCCGTTCGAGGTACCGCCCGCAATCAGCACACTGCCGTTCCACGGCAACAGCACCGCGGTGTGGCCGCTTCGCGGAACGCTCAGCGACGTAGCGGTCTCTTCGAACGTCATCGAACCCGGATCGAAGATTTCAGCCGTCGCGAGATCTTTCGTTCCATCGTTGCCCCCCGCAACCAACACGCGCCCGTCGATGAGCGTCGTCGCCGACGCGCCCGTACGCGGCGAGAGCATGTGCAGCGCGGTTGCAGTGACCGAGTTGTCAGAGGGATCGAACACGTCGCTCGTGTCGAGCACGCCGTCCGCCCCAGTGCCGCCGGTGATCAGTACGCGGCCATCCGGGAGCAGTGCCGCCGCGTGTCCGGTGCGAGCGACCGTCATCGAGCCCGGGGCGGTAGACGTCTGGTTGGCCGGATCGAACAGTTCGAGATCGCTTGTCGTCGCGCCCTGGCTGATGCCGCCCGCGATCAGCACGCGGCCGTCCTTCAGCAGCGTCGCCGTGTGGCCGCTTCTCGGCAGCAGCAACTGCCCCGCGCTCGCGAACGACCCGTCGGACGGATTGAAGATGCTCACCGTGGCCGTCGCGCCACCGTCGATGGAGCCGCCCGTAATGAGCACCCGTCCATCGGGCAACGCCACCGCCGCGGCTCCAACGCGGGCATCGGGCACGCCTCCCAGTGAGCGCCAGGTGCCCACCGTTTGCGGTGCGCCAGCGCGCAGCAGACCTGTCGCGAAGATGATCGTGGCAAGAACGACGGCGAAGGCAACACGGCGCCGGGTGATCGAGGTCATAAGGTCCCTTGGAGATTCCGAAAACACCTCCGACGTCGTGACTGGTGCGTCACTGGCTCGAAGCTCGAGTCGAGGTGCGCCCCAGCAGAGGCAACGGGCATACCCCGGTATGCTCGCCCCCAGAGAGCTCGACATTGATCAACGTTCCCAATGACTTATAGACATGAGGTTGGATCCAATGTGACTTGATAGGCGAACAGTTCCCCTGTGGCCGTACATTTGTCTGGGCAGGGCTGGACGCGATCGCGATGCCGGCTGCCTGCGCGCAACTCGCGACACCAGCGGATGTCGGGGTGAAACGAACGCGTCGATGCGAGCACTTTGACGGCCGGCAGTCAGCGCGCGCAGCTGAGCTCGCCGCATCCGACGCGGTCTGCTACCATCACCCCGCTCCCTGCAGACAGACGGTGACCCGAACGCTTTTCGCCTTGCTTCTGGCCTGCGCGCTCGCGCCGATGCGCGCGTCCGCGGCGGACTACTACGTCAGCGCCGTCGGCGCCGATTCGAATGCCGGCACGCCGACGAACCCATGGCGGACGCTTGCCCGCGTCAGCAGCGCAACGCTCCGTCCGGGAGACCGGGTCCTGCTGCGCGGCGGGGATACCTTCAGCGGCTCGCTGCTGATCGACGAGGAGGACGCGGGTACGGCGACAGCGCCTGTCGTCATCACGTCGTACGGCTCCGGCGTCGCGACGATCGCACCCTCGGCTGACGCGGGCATCTACGCTCGCAACGCGGCGGGTCTCGACATCTCCAACCTCGCCATCGTGAGCCGCGGCGCCGACAGCGGCATCAGCATCTATGCCGACCTCCCGGGTGCCGTGACCCTCGATCGCATTCACATCGACAACGTCGATGTGAGCGGATTCTCGGAGAACGGCATCGACATCGGTTCGTGGAACGGCGCGACGGGCTATCGCGACGTGCGCGTCACGCGTTCGCGTGTGCACGGCAACGGGCGCACCGGGCTGCTGATTTACGCCGAGCAGCGCAACCTCCACCAGGAGGTCTATGTCGGCCAGGTCGCGGCGTACTCGAACCCGGGTGTGGCCGGCTCGACGACGAATACGGGCAGCGGAATTGTCCTCGGCGGCGTCAACGGCGGCACCATCGAGGATTCCGTGGCGTACGACAACGGTGCGAACTGCACTTCGTCCGAAGGCCCCGTCGGCATCTGGGCCTACGACTCGACCGCGATCACGATCCAGCGCAACGAGTCATACGGCAATCGAAGCGGCAGCGCGGCCGACGGCGGCGGCTTCGATCTCGATCAGAACGTCTCGAACTCCGTCGTGCAGAACAACTGGTCGCATGACAACGCGGGCGCCGGATTTCTTCTCGCCCACGGCCTGACCAGCGATTTCCACACCGGCAACATCGTTCGAAACAACCGATCCGAGAACGACGGGCGGCAGAACGGCAGCGGCAGCATCGAGATCTGGGGACACGTGCGCAACGCGGAGATCTACGGCAACACCGTCACGCGGTCGACGTCGATCTCTCCCGGCAGCGACATGCGCATCTGGAACGCGGGCGTGACCGATCGCTACACGTCAGGCGTCCACGTCCACAACAACATCTTTCAGATGGACGGTGGTCCGTTCGTGACCGTCACCGCTGCGGCGCTCGCAGGTGCGACCGATCTGCGGTTCTACTCCAACACGTATCAGGGCACGGGGCTGTGGACGTGGGGAACGGCGACCTTCTCGACGACGGCCACGTGGCTCGCGAGCGGCCATGAAACCGCCGCGCCGCCGCCAGCGCCGCCGGCCGGCGTTCGCATCATCAGGCCATAAAGGCGTCTCGGGAATGACGTCGCGTGGGCGTCGTTACGCGGCGCGCTCGACGACCTGGCGCGGGCTGGCAAAGGACACCGTCATCCCGACGGCGACGCAGATCAACGCGCCCACCAGCACGTACCACGTCCACGCCAGCTGCGTCGTCCACCAGATTGCTGCCATTGCAATCGCCGACGCGGTCATACCGGCGATGACGCCTGCCGCCGTCGCCGTCCTTGTGAGCACGCCGAGCAGAAACGCCCCGAGCATCGGGCCGTAGACGATCGAGGCGACCGTCAAGCCTGCCGTGAACACCGACCCCCATCCCCGCGCGACGACCGCAATCGCAATCAGCACCACGCCCCAGGCTGCCGTGCACCAGCGGGAAAGAGTCAGCAGCCGCTCTTCGGGCACGGCATATCCGCTCAGCGGCTGATAGAAGTCAATGATCGTCGTCGAGGCGAGCGAATTGAGCGAGCCGCTGAGATTCGACATCGCCGCGGCAAAGATCGCCGCGATGACGAGCCCGGAGATGCCGTGCGGGAGCGTGGAGACGATGAACGCGGGGAAGATTTCATCGTTGGTCGTGAGCTGCGGACGCGGTGCGTGCTGGTAGTACGCGAACAGCATGATCCCGATGCCGAGAAACAGCACGAACTGCAGAAACACGATGAAGCCGCTCGTGATGATCGCCTTCTGGCTGTCGCGAAGGTTCTTGCACGTCAGCAGACGCTGCACGAGCAGTTGGTCGGTCCCGTGGCTCGCGTTCGTGAGGAATGTCCCGCCGATGACACCCGCCCAGAACGTGAAGGGCACGGTGAGGTCGGTCGAGAACGACCACACCTGCAGCTTGCCGGCGGCGCGTGCCGCGTCGAGGATCCCGGTCCAGTGCCCCGGCGTGAGCTGCACGAGTTCGTAGGCTGCCAGCAGCGAGCCTCCGATGTAGATGACGAACTGAATGAGGTCCGTCCAGATGACGGCGGCGATGCCCCCCTCGAAGGTGTACACGAGCGTCAGGACCCCCACGAGACCGATCGACCAGACCCACAGGTGCGGCACCGCTGGGAAGCTCGACGCGAGGACCGCCGAGAGGACGAGCGACGCGGCAAACACACGAACGCCTTCGGCGAGCGCGCGCATCACCAGAAATAAGGATGCCGCGACGTGCCGCGTCGCGACGCCAAACCGCTGTTCGAGCAGCGCGTAGGCCGTGAGCAGGTCGCCCCGGAAATACGAAGGCAGAAACAGCCGCGCGATGATGAACCGGCCGATGACGTAGCCGATGAGGACCTGCAGGTACGTCAGCGATCCCCCCTGCTCCGGCCGCGCGTAGTGCGCGTAGGCCAGCGCGGGGACACCGATGAGCGTCAGCGTGCTGGTCTCGGTTGCAACGATCGAGAGGCAGATCACGAACCAGGACGTCGTCCGCGCGCCGACGAAGTAGTCCTTGACGCTGTGCTGCGACTTGCGGAACCGCATGCCGAAGGCGGTAATCCCCGCCAGATACACGAGCAGGACGACGTAGTCGACGGTCGAGAATCCCATTGGCGGGCGAAGGTATCACACTGATCGATGATCGATGGGCGATGGGCGATGGGCGATGGGCGATGGGCGATGGGCGATGGTCGATGCTCGATGTTCGATGTCGGGTCAGTCGTCGCGCAGCAGCACGAGCGGATCGACGCGGGCGGCAGAGGAGGCTGGCTGCCAGGATGCGAGCAGGGTGGAGACCGTCACGACGGCGACGGCCGGCAGCCACACGATCGCATCGCGAAGCGTCACGTGGAACGCGAGGGTGGTGAGCGGCCGTGAGAACGCCGCCGCGGCCAGGATTCCAAGTCCGAACCCGCCGAGGGCTACGTAAGCGCCGTCGCGGAGCACGAGGCGGCGGATCTCCTGTACCTGCGCACCCATGGCGATGCGGATGCCGAATTCGCGCCGACGCCGCCGCACGGCGTAGCTCAGCACGCTGAAGAGACCTGCCGCAGCCGTGATCAGCGCGACGACGGAAAAGGCGAGCGCCAGCCCCGCCGCCGCGCGCGGGCGCTCGAACTGCGCGTAATACGCGGCGTCGAGCGGGGACACCGATGCGACGATCGCCGCCGGATTCGTGGCGCGCACCCGCTCGCGGATCGTCGCTTCGCTCGGGCAGGCGCCGCTGCAGCGAATCCCCGCGAACACCTGGTCGGAGCCGAGCGTCAACGGCGTGTAGAACTCAGGCGTGTCCGTGAGCGGGTCGAGCCAGTTGCCGCTTCGTACCTCGCGGCTGACACCGATGACGCGGTAAGGCGTCGTGGCATCCTGGAGCATGAACGTGTGCCCCAGCGGTGACTGTCCGGGCCAGAGTCGACCCGCGAGCCGCTCGCTGACGATCGCCGCGTGAGGATCGTCGCCGCGCACGAATCCACGCCCCGCCAGCAGCCGAATGCCGTAGACGTTGAAGAACTGCGGGCCGACGTCGTAGCTCTCGACCGCCAGCTCCTGCCGCTGCCCGGAAGAGCCGTCCGTTTGAACCTGCCCTTCCGTGCTGGTGCCCGCCTCTGGCGGCGCACCAAACGACAGCGTCGTTGCCTCGACGCCGGGCAGTGCGCCCAGCTGATGCTGCAGGGTCTCGGCAAAATTCACGCGCGAGGGACGGTCCGCGAACGAGAACCGCGGAAGCGACACCCACACGCTGGTGACGCCGTGCAGGTCGAGTCCAGAATCCTCCCGCGTCAGGTTGACGAAGGAAGTCAGCAGCAGCGCGGCGCCCGCGAGGACGGCGCTTGCCAATGCCACCTGGGCGACGAGCAGCAGACGCATGAAATTCCGAGTACTGCGCGGCTCAGAGCCCGTGCGGCCGGCCAGTCGCATGGAATCCACGGGGTTGAGCGCGGTGCCGAGCCACGCAGGCGGCACCCCGGCGATGAGCACGGCGACGAAGCCCAGGATCGTCGTCGCGACGAGACTTCGAGCATCGACGTGCACCGGGTTGAGCGTGCGGACCAGGAAGTCGCTCGGGAGAAAGGCCTGCGCGAGCGCGACAAGCTCCGTTGCGACAAACATTCCAGCGAGTGCTCCAGCGGCTGCGGTCACCGCGATTTCCATCAAGGCCTGCCGCAGCAGCCGCATGCGCGAGGCGCCGAGCGCCGAACAGACTCCGAACTCGCGTCGGCGCGCCGTCGTGCGCGCGAACATGAGGCTGGTCACGTTCGCGCAGAGCACGAGAAATACGAGCGCGACGCCAGCCACGAACGCGGCAATCGCGGTCCGCGAGTAATCATCGAGGAAACCGGCGCCGATCCCGCGGAATATCACGTGGGCGCCATCCGCGAGCGGCTGTATTGCGTTGGCGGCCGCGGTCGCCAGCGCGGCAGCATCGGCCGCCGGCAGGTCGGAGGCGATCCGCGCGTACACGATGACGTTGCGGGCCGCCGCTACGACGGCGGGCGGATCCTCGAGGTCGTACGGGCGCCATACCTGCGTATTCCAATAAGGGAAATGGAAACGGACCGGCATCACACCCACGACGGTCGCCGGTGAGCCGGACACCATCACACGCCGGCCGACGATCTGCGGATCGCTCGCGTAGTCCTTGCGCCACACCTCGTCGGAAACGATCACGCGATCGTCGGTCCCGGGCCGGCCTTCACCGGCCACGAAGCTCCTGCCCAGGGCCGGCGAGACACCCAGCATCTCGAACATGCCGGGCGATATCCACATTCCTCCGCGAGTCGCGCGACCGCTGACCCCGTCGACCACGACGCTTTGCTGCACGACCGCGTGAACGCCGCTGAACGCGCGAGAGGATCGCCATGCGCGGACGACATCGCGGCTGACATATGGCCGCATGTGATGTGAGTCGGTGCCCACATACGGGGTGACGAGGGTGGCCGGATCGTGGTACGGCACCGGGCGGATCAACAGGTGATCAGCGACCGTGAACATCGCCGACGCGACGCCGATCGCGAGCGCGAGCAACGCCGCCGCGATGCCCGCCGTCGCCGGCTGCGCCCGGAGCCGCCGCAGCGCGTGCCGAAAATCGTCACCCAGCATGTCGCCTCCTCCGCACAGCATAGCCGGACTCGAACCGACCGAACCTCCGAACCTCCGAACCCCCGAACACCCGAACCGGTTCATAATGCCCCGCATGACGCTAACGGCCTTCGACTGGTCGGTGATCGCGGCGTACTTCCTGTTCAACCTGAGCATCGGGATCTATTACTCGCGACGTGCGGGCTCGAACACCAGCGAGTTCTTCCTCTCCGGGCGCGACGTGCCGTGGTGGCTGGCCGGCACGTCCATGGTCGCCACCACGTTCGCCGCTGACACGCCGCTCGTCGTAACCGGGTTCGTGGTCAATTACGGCATCGCGGGCAACTGGTTGTGGTGGAGCCTGGCCATGAGCGGCATCATGACCGTGTTCCTCTACGCGCGGCTCTGGCGCCGCGCGGGCGTGATGACCGACGTGGAATTCGCCGAAGTGCGGTATGCCGGCGCTCCGGCGGCGGTGCTCCGCGGGTTTCGCGCGCTGTACCTCGGGATTCCCATCAACTGCATCGTCCTCGGCTGGGTCAACCTGGCGATGCTCAAGATCCTGATGGCGACGCTCGGCATCGGACGCGACCCGGCGCTGCTGGTGCTGCTCGGCATCCTGGCCTTCACCGCGTTCTACACGACGATTTCCGGGCTGTGGGGCGTGCTCGTTACCGACCTCTTCCAGTTCGCGCTGAAGATGGCGATGGTGATTCTACTCGCCGTCCTCGCGGTGCGATACCTCGGCGGCGTCGATTCGCTCGAGAGCCAAATCCGCGTCCTGGATGCCGCGCGCGGGAGCGGCTCCCGATTGTCGTTCTTCCCCGCGCACGGATCCGCATGGATGCCGGCGTTGACGCTGTTCGTCTATCTGGCCGTGAACTGGTGGGCAAGCTGGTATCCCGGCGCCGAGCCGGGAGGCGGCGGCTATGTGGCGCAGCGCATCTTCTCAGCCAAGAACGAGCGCCACGGCGTGCTGGCCACGCTCTGGTTCAACGTCGCGCATTACGCGCTTCGACCGTGGCCGTGGATCGTGACAGCGCTCGCCACGATCGTGCTCTATCCGAATCTGACGGACAAGGAATCCGGCTACATCCTCACGCTCATGGATCCGCGCATCTTCCCGACGTATCTGCGTGGATTCATGCTGGCGGCCTTTGCGGCGGCGTACATGTCGACGATCGGAACGCAGTTGAACTGGGGAGCGTCTTACGTCATCAACGATTGGTACCGCCGGTTTGTCCGCAAGCACGAAAGCGAGCGACACTACATCCTCGCGTCACGCCTGGTGACGGTCCTTCTGACGGCCGTCTCCATTTACGTGACGCTGCATCTGGAATCGATCGGCGGGGCGTGGAAGCTGCTGCTGGTGACCGGCGCCGGCACCGGCGGCGTGCTGCTCCTCCGCTGGTACTGGTGGCGAATCAATGCCTGGTCCGAGGTCTCCGCGATGATCGTCGCCGCCGCCGTATCGCTGTTTTTGCAGGTCCGCTGGCATTGGAACAGCGACGACCCGGCGCAGTTCGGATGGCTCATGCTGGTGACGGTCGCCATCACGACGGCGGCGTGGCTGTTCGTGACGCTCGTGACGCCCGCGGAGTCCACCGACACGCTCGTCGCGTTCTATCGCCGCGTCCGTCCGTCGGGTCCGGGATGGAAGCCGATTGCAGCGATTTCCGGTGTGCCCCCGACCAACGAGTCACTCGCGCGGCAGCTCGTCGCGTGGGTCTTCGGGTGCGTGCTGATTTACGCGCTGCTCTTCGGCATCGGGTTGCTGATCCTCGGGCCCAGGCTCGAAGGCGCAATACTGATCGTCGTCGCGGCAATCGCCGGCGCCCTGCTGCTCAAGGTGTTCGAACCGCAGTTGGAGGAAACGGCGCCGGCCGCGAGTTGATCGATGGATCCTGAGTACAGGAAGATGATGCTGTGGGTGCTCTTCGCGCTGATCGTCGCGCTGCTCATCTCGTTCGGGATGGTCGAGTGGACAATCCGCCGGTACGGCCCTTGAGCACGCCTGAACCGCGGCGCCCCAGTCGTCCGTCATGAGAGTGAGCCCTCAGGACCCTAACGCTCCAAGGGCTTTCGCACGGCGGCGGTCGCCATCGCGACTTCGAGCGTTTCGAAGTCGAGCGGCTTGACGATGAACTCGTCGAAGCCGGCCGCGTGGGCGCGCGCGCGATCTTCGGGACGGCCGTACCCGGTGATCGCGACCAGATACATCGAGCGCGTGCTCTCGTCCTGCCGCAGCCGCTCGGCGACCTCATACCCATTGAGCCCCGGAAGGCCGATGTCGACGATGCCGACCTGGGGCGTGCCCGCCGACGCGGTGCTGACCGCCGCGAACCCGTCGTGCGCGACCCGGACTCGGTGGCCCCACGATTCGAGGAGCGCCCGAAGCAGTTCCGCCGCGTCCTCGTTGTCTTCCACGACGAGGACGTCGAGCTGCGCCGTCGACGCGGGGTGCTGATCCGCGCCGCGCTCTTCCGGAGCGACGGCGTGTGGCGGGAGCGGAAGCGTGATCACGATCCCGGTCCCGCGGCCCGGCCCGCTGCTTTCCGCCGAGATCGTGCCGCCGTGGAGCTCGACGAGGCTGCGCGAAATCGTCAAACCGATGCCCAGGCCACCCAGCGAACGTTCCAGCGATCGATCGAGCTGCACGAACAACTCGAAGATCGCATGGAGTTGCTCGGGCGCGATGCCGATGCCGTGGTCGACGATCCGCACTTCAGCCGAGGCATCCCGCCTCACGACGGAGATGTCGATCGGCGCGTCGGCTTCCGAGTATTTCGTCGCGTTGTCCAGCACATTGACGAACGCCTGTTCGAGTCGCACGGCGTCGGCTTCGAGCAGTACCGGCTCGTCCGGCACCGAAAGCCGGAACCGGCTGTTGTGCGCATCGGCGAGCTGCGCACAGACCTGCGTCGCCTGCTCGACGATCGCCCGCAGGTCCACCGGGCACGGGTGCAGGTGCAGCTGGCCGCGCGTGAGCCGCGAGACCTCGAGCAGATCATCGACGATGCGCGCAAGGTGACGGACCTGCCGGGCGATCGTCGCGCGGACCTTCGGCTGCCTGGGGTCGTCCAGCGGAAGCTGCCCCTGGACGCCTACGGCGGCGGCAATCGCATTGAGCGGGTTCCGCAGCTCGTGCGCGAGCATCGCAAGGAATTCATCGACCCTGCTGTGGTTGGCGGCGCGCGACGGGTCGTCTGGCAGATCGAGGACGGAGCTCATGAAACGGGGGCGCGCACCTGGAGCATACGCGAGGGTGCCACAGTGGTTCTGTCCCGCGTGATGCAAGCCGCACGCCTGTTCAGCGCCGCGTCATTACGGCACTTTTCCGGCCTTCGCCGGACGAAGTGTCACCACTGTGTAACGATCCATCGGGAAGTAGGTCTTGAATGCCTCTTGAACGGAAGCCGGCGTCAACGCGTTGATGCGATCGACGCGACGGAGCACCAGCGATGGATCCTCATTGAAAAGATGCTCGGTCTGGAGGCGGCCGAGCCAATAGGCGTTCTGCTTCAGCGACGTTTCATAGTTGCGCCGCGCGGTCTCCTTCGCCCGATTGAGCAGATCCTCGCTCGGCCCTTCCGCCTGGAGGCGCGTCACCTCAGCCAGAACGCGCGTGGTCATCGCATCGATGTTTTCGGGAGCGGCGCCGAACACGACCTCGATGTGACCATCACCGCGCTGCGGCAAGTTCTCCGATAGACCGGCGCTGACCGTGTACGTCTGTCCGAGCTCCTCGCGCAGGATGTCGCGGAGAGAAATCTCGAGGACGTCCGCTGCCGCGTTCACCCGCTCCTGCTCCTGCGGATCGGGGGGCGGGTCGGCGAAGAAAGAAATGACGGTTTCACTTTTGGGCTCGCTGCCCTTCTCGACTTCTGCTTTCACGATTGCAGAGGGGAAATGGATGCCCAGGTCCTTGAATGCCGCCGCCGACGCTCCAGTGGACGGCAGCGAGCCGATGTACCGCGCGAGCAGCGGCACGGCGTCGTCCACCTTGAACGCGCCGACCATGAAGAAAGTGAAGTCCGCCGCGTTCGAAAAGCGCTGTTTGTAGAAGTCGGCCATCTTCTGGCGATCGAGCGTATTCACGCGTTCGACCGTCAGCGGCGTCGACGTGTAATGGTTCGACGTGTTCACCTGCTCGACCTTGTCACCGAACACGGCATCCGGGTTGTCGAGCCGGTTGACGACGGCGGCGGAGAGCTGCTTCTTCAGCAGATCGAACGCCTCAGGATCGTTGCCGGGCTGTGTGAACTTCGCGTAGAGCAGCTGCAGTGCGGTCTCGAGCTCCGCAGGCGCTGCTGAACCGGCGAATCCCTGCGTGGAGAGGGAGATCGTCGGGCTCGCGCCCGCGAGTTTGCCTGCCAGGAGTTTCTGGAGGTCGAGCGCTTTCAATCCGGCCGCGCCCGACAGGTTGACGAACGCGGTCGAGAGCGACGCCTCGGGGAAGTCCTGAGGCGGTGCGAGCGAAAGGCCACCCTTCGCGTACATGCTGAAGAGCACCTGATCGTTCTTGAAATCCGTCGGCTTCAACCACGCCTCGATCCCGTTGGCGAACTTCACCACGGTGACGCCGATGTCTTCGATGCGTCTCGTGGAGGTCACCGCGGCGGGCGCCGGCTTGGTCTCGAGGATCGCCCGGTTGGTCGACGTGTCGTTCCAGGGCGTGACAGCGACGGCCGCCACGTTCTGCAGCGCCGTGCGGACCTCGACGTCCGTCGGCACCTTCACGTCCGGCTTCTGCGGCGCAGTCACCAGGACGACGCGGCTGTCGTCCGCGAACAAATTGACGGCCAGGCCGGACACTTCCGTCGCCGAGATCGCGGGAAGCACCTGCTGGAGCAGCCGGTACTCGTAGGTGATGCCGGGGCTTGGCTCCCGCTCGAGGAAGTTGTCGAGATATTCCTGGGCATACGAGCTGCTCTCGGTCTTCTCGCGCTCGTTGTACGCGCGTTCGTACTGGGCGCTCAGGCGCTTCTTCGCGCGATCGAGCTCGGTGGGGGCGAAGCCGAACTGCCGCGCACGCTTCGCCTCGATCGCGATTGCGGTCATGCCGTCAATCACACCACCGCTCTGCACGTTCGCACCGAGGGCGACGGTTTCCACCTTGGGGCTCAGGTTGCCGCCGTATATGCCGGCCCCAAGAAACTTCGCGTCGGGACGCCGGGTCAGCTCATCGAAGCGCTCGTTCAACATGGCTTCGAACAGCCGCTGCACCAGGTCGCGGCGGTAATCACCGGCCGTCTCTTCGTACTCGCGCGGCCGCTTTCGGATGATGTTCACGGCCGACTGCGTCAGCTCCGGGTCGGTCACGACGCTCACGAGCAGCTCCTTTGGCAGCGGCACGTCGTCCACTCGCGGCCGAGGCGCGCCGTCGCGCGGCTGCAGCGGTCCGAACTTCGCCTGAATCGCGGCAATCATCTGGTCCGGATCCGCATCGCCGACGACGACGACCGCCATGCGGTCCGGACGATAGAACATGTCGTAGAACGCGCGGAGCCGCTCGGGCGGGAAGTTGCGGATGATGTCCGGCTTGCCGATCGGCAGCCGCTCGGCGTAGCGTGAGTGGTAATAGAGGACCGGGATCTGCTTGTCGCGAACGCGCGAGTCGGCGCCGAGGCCGCCGCGCCACTCTTCGATCACGACCCCGCGCTCCTTGTCGATCTCTTTCGGATCGAGCGTCAGGCCGCCGGCGAAGTCGGACATCGCATCGAGGCCGCGGTCGACGATCTCCGGCTTGTCGGACGGGAGATCGAGCATGTAGACGGTTTCTTCGAAGCCGGTATACGCGTTGACGTGCGGACCGAGCCGGGCGCCGGTCGATTCGAAGTACGAAATCAGCTCACCCGGCTTGAAGTGCGCGCTGCCGTTGAACGCCATGTGCTCGAGCATGTGCGCGAGCCCCTGCTGCTCGTCGTTCTCGTCGAGCGATCCAGTCTTCACGGCCAGACGCAGCAGCACGCGGTTCGCGGGGCGACTGTTCCGGCGGACGTAGTATTTGAGGCCGTTCGCCAGCGTGCCCGTCTTCACCGCCGCGTCGAAAGGGATCGGCGACTGCAGCGGGATGGGAGCGGCCTGAGCCGCTGGTTGCGGCTCGGGCGCGGTCTGCTGCCCGTGCGCGGCACCGGCGATCAGCGTGAAAACGATCGGGAGGATGGAAACGGCGAAAGAGCGGGCCATGGCGTGAATGTACCACGCGCACGCCAGGCGCTAGCGCAGTTCGGTGAGCGCGGCGTCGAACTCGTCGAGCAGGTTGCGCTCGACGTCGCCAAGGTCGCGAATGGCTTTCGAGTGGTCGCGAAGCTTCTGTCGGTCGTGCGGATCGACGGCGCCGCTTTGGCGGATCGACTCCGTCAGATGATCGACCGCGTGCTGAAGACGACGGGCGGCGCGCTGTCTCGCTTCGCTTTGCGCCAGCACATCCGTTGCAAGCGCGACAAGGTTGTGGACGTTCGAACTCGGCATCACTGGGGTCGCAGGCACCAGCGTGTTCACCTTACCCATCGGGGCCGCGCATTGCAACCGTTTCCTCTGGATCAGCTTAGGTCCGCTCATCGGAAGCGCGACAGATCGAGCCGCGCGGTCCACAGGAAGTCCCCTTTGTCATCGATCACCACGATGGTCGGCGACGGCGCGCTCTCGATATCCGCGACGGAAAACGTGCCCGACAGTCGCAGGCCCGTGATCGGCGACCCGGGGCTCGCCATCGGGACGCCGAAGAGCGATGTCCGCTCGAAATTGCGCGGCGCGAGAGGTTTCGTCGAGGGACCCGTTTGGATGTAGAGGCTGTACGGCGGCGCCTTGATGAACGTGTTGAGCGGGTTCAACCGGATCTCGATGACGATGGTCACGAGCCCGCGGTATGGCGCGATCGCGTGCTCGAGATCACGCGCCGTGAAGCCGTACTCCCCCTGATTCGCATGCTCGCGCACGATCAGGACGGCGCGCCGGAACTCGGTGATGACTTCCGCTTTCGAAACCGGCCCTGACGCGGCGAGTTGATATCCGGCGTTGAACGCGTCGTACAGCGCCTGATCGCTCGTGCGGCCGAGGCGGAGTGCGTCCCGTCCCGCGTCGGTCTGCAGCGTCATCGGCACGAGCGCGAGCAGCATCAGGATGATCGTCATGTCGTGCCTCTTCTCGCATAGGATGGCGGGATGGGCGCCGCGTTGCAAGTCCGCGTCGTCGACGAAGCGGCGCTTCGGGCCGCCGTCACGCCGTCGGTCGCCGTCCAGGCGATGCGCGGCGCGTTTCGCGCCGACGGCGAAGGACGGACGCATGTTCCGCCCGTCATCAACCTGGACGTCCCCGCCGCGCGGGGGGAGTTCCACATCAAGACGGCCCTCATCGACGGTTGTCCCAGAGTTGCCGTCAAGGTCGCGAGCGGCTTCTACGACAACCCCGGCAAGGGGCTGCCGAGCGGTTCGGGGTTGATGGCCGTCTTCAGCGCCGAGACCGGACTGCCGGAGGCGCTGCTCCTCGACAACGGGTTCCTGACGGACATTCGTACGGGAGCCGCGGGGGCGATCGCGGCAGACGTGCTGGCGCCGGCAACGATCGAGCGCGTCGGCATTCTCGGATCAGGGCTGCAGGCGCGGCACCAGGTCCGCTGCCTGCGCGAGGTCCGCGACTTCGCGCAGGTGATCGTCTGGAGCCCGAACGCCGAACACGCGCAGGCATACGCGACCGAAATGCAGCGCGAGGGCTACGACGTCGCGGTCGCCGCGACTCCAGAGGCGGTCTGCCGCGAAGCCGACGTGCTCATCACGGCCACCCCCTCTCGCCGATCCCTTGTCGAAGCGGGATGGCTGCACGAGGGACAGCACGTCACCGCCGTGGGCTCCGACTCTCCCGGCAAGCAGGAGCTCGATCCCGTGTGCCTCGATCGCGCCGATCTCGTCGTCGTCGATCGGTACGCGCAGTGCTCCGCGTTCGGGGAATTGAAACACGCGCTGGCCGCCGGATTGATCGCCCGCCTCGACGTGCATGCCGAACTGGGACAGATTGTCGCCGGACTCAAAACGGGACGCTCATCGGAGAGGCAGCTGACGATTGTGGACCTGACCGGCGTCGGCTTCCAGGACACCGCAATTGCGAGTGCCGCGCTCGACCTGTTGCTGGACGGAGCCGCAGGCGCACGACGCCGGAGCGGACCGGGACAGGAGTCTGGCAGCGCGAAGCCCCCCGGCAGTTGATGCCCAGATTCAAACTCACGATCGAGTACGCGGGAACGCGCTACAGCGGCTGGCAGATCCAGAAGAATGCCCGCACGGTGCAGGGAGAGCTTGCGCGAGCGATCGAGGAGGCGACGCATCGGAAGGAGTTCGAGCTGTACGGCGCTGGCAGGACGGACGCTGGCGTGCACGCGCTTGCGCAGGTGGCGCACCTCGAGATTTACTCGTCGCTTCCGCCGCGAACCCTGCGCGATCGCATCAACGAGCTGCTGCCGGCCGACATCCACGTGAACGCCATCGTCCCGGTGCCGCACCGGTTTCACGCGCGGCACGACGCCCGGTCGCGCAGCTATCTGTATCAGATCAGCCGCCGCAAGACGGCGTTCTTCAAGCCCTACGTGTGGTGGGTCAAGGAGCCGCTGGATGTGGACGCGATGCGGGCGGCATCGGCGTCCTTCGTCGGGATGAAGTCCTTCGACGCCTTCACGGCGGACGAGCCCGAGGAGAAGTCGACGAAGGTGCTCGTCGATCGCGTCGAGGTCGCCGAAGACGGCGCGCTCGTTCTCATTCGAGTCGTGGGCTCACATTTTCTGTGGCGCATGGTGCGGCGCATGACCGGCGTGCTCGCCGCGGTCGGCCGGCGCGAGCTGCGATCCGACGACATCGGCCGGCTGCTGGATAGCCAATCGGGAATCCCCGCCACGCTGACGGCGCCCGCGTCGGGTCTTTTCCTGGAAGGCGTTTACTACCGCGAGGGCGATGGTCCCGGTCCGCTCGTGCCGCCCATTCGCGTTACTCGCTGAGATCGCTCCGCTCGCTGAGCGAGCTGTCAACTCCCAACTCCCAACGCCTAAATTGATCAATTTGGGAGTTGGGAATTGGGAATTGGGAGTTATCAATTATCCCTTCTTCACCAGCGGCACGAACCGGACGCCAATCGTCGCCAGCGTTTCCAGGTCGTCCCCCCGCTTTCGCAGGACGTGGAGGTCCTGGTTCCATTCGCCGACAGGGATGACGATGATCCCGCCGTCGCGAAGCTGCTCGATGAGCGCCGGCGGAATTTCGCCCGGGGCGGAGGCGGCAACCAGGACGCGATCGTAGGGCGCGTGCTCCGGCCAGCCCTCGTTCCCGTCGCCCACGCGCACGTGCACGTTCGTGTAGCCGAGCGCTGCAAGCGTCTCGATAGCGCGCGACGCCAGCGGCTCGACGATCTCCACGCCGTACACCTTCGACGCGATCTCGGCGAGGACTGCCGATTGATAACCGGACCCGACACCGATTTCGAGGACGGTGCTGCCCGGCTCGAGCCGGAGCGCCTCCGTCATGAACGCAACGATGTACGGCTGGGAGATCGTCTGACCGAATCCGATGGGGATGGGATGATCTTCGTAGGCTTCGTGGCGGGATTCGGCGGGGACGAAGCGGTCTCGCGGGACGGTGCGCATGGCCGCGAGCACGCGTGGATCATCGATGCCACGCGCCGCGATCTGCTCATCGACCATGCGATCGGCGGTCACAAGTCGTCAGGAACAGGGACACTCCACTTCCTCTCATCTGCGGGAAGTGAGCGTGTCGCAGCTTATTTCTTCTTCACCCCGAGTTCCGCGAGCTTCGCGACGATGTCTTCACCGGCCGTACCTGGACGGACCTCTTTCTCGATGTAGAGGATCTTGCCGTCGGGACCGATGTAGAAGGTCCAGCGGGAGGCAAACTGACGCCCGGGCGCGATGACGCCGTACGCGTTTGCCGTCTCCTTCGAGGGATCGCTCAGCAGCGTGAAATCGGCTTCGGTGGATTCAGCGAAGCGCTTGTTCGTATCGGGATCGTCGACGCTCGCCATGAAGTAGACGACGTCGTAGGAACTCAGGCTGGGACCGCTCGCACGGAGCGATTTGCATTCGGCCGTTCACCCACCGGTGAACGCTTTCGGGAACCACGCGAGGACGACGGTTTTGCCGCGGTATTCCGACAGCTTGTGGACGTGGCCGTCGGATCCGGGCAGGGAGAAATCGGGCGCTTTGTCGCCCGGCTTCAGCTCCGCCGGCGCAGCCCCCTGCAAGGCCATGGCGAGGCCAGCCATGCACAGGATGGCAAGTTTGAACATACGTCGAATCTTATCTCAGTTCCGAAGTGCGGCTACCGGGTCGACGCGGAGTGCGCGACGGGCGGGAACCCAGCTGGCCAGCAGGGCGACGGCGAGCAGAGTGCCCTCGAGCAGCAGCGGTTGGCGCCGACGCCAAGCGCGATCGTCAGCACGGTGACTATCGCGAAGCCTGGCTGCTTCACCAGGCTGCGAGCGGCTAATCGAAGCTCACACGCATCGGCTCTCCATGTTTGGCTGCCCTGTCGTCCATCGAACATCGAGCATCGAACATCGAGCATCGACCGTCTACGCCGACGCTATCTCCAGCGTGGCTTTGATGTCGCCGCCGCGATGCTCGAACCATTTCTTGTGGTCCTGCCACGGGATCCGGTCAGTCAGCAGCTGCGGCAACACCCCTGGCCACTTGCGGTCGATCGACGCGAAATCGCGAACGCCCATTTTGAAATGGCGCGGGTTCGCATTGACGCTCCCGACGACCACCTGATTGCCGAGGACCAGCCGCTGGTTGATCAAATCAATGGGCTCGGGATTCATCGTCTGGCCGCCGGTGACGCTGAGCAGCGACAGCACGCCGTTGGGGGCGAGGAGTTCCATCGCGTCGAAGACCACTTTGGCGCTGCCGGTCGCTTCGATCACGATGTCCGGATAGCCCAGGTCCTTCGGCAGATCCGTGAGCGGCCGGTCCGCGACCGAGATGTATGCGGCGCCGAGCTGTTTCGCGATACTCGCGCGGAGGTCGGTTTCCGCTTCACGGCCGATGACCGCCGTGCGCAGCCCGCGGGCGCGCAGGACCGAAGCGGCCAGCAACCCGACCGGGCCCGCGCCGAGCACCATCGCGAACCGTGGATCCCACACCTTCATCCGGCGCTGGATGAGGAACGCCTCGTCGATCCCTTTTTCGACAACGGACATCGGCTCCAGCAGGACCGCGAAATCACGAATGGCCTTGGGAATCCGGTTCAGGAATTTCGGCAGCTCGGTGTAGTACTCGCCCATGAACCCGTGGCGCCGCATGATGCCGCGCTCGGTGTATTGGCCGCTCGAGCACATGTCGTTCTCCCCCGCCTTGCACTGGGGGCATACTCCGCACGGACGGCGCACCGTCGAGACGACCACGTCGCCGACCTTCAGGCCGTCCGCTTTCGCGCGGGTGCCGATGTCTTCGACGATCCCAAGGTTCTCGTGGCCGAGAATCAGGAATTCGCTGCCGTCCGGCGCCTTCCCGTACAGCCCCTTATTGATTTCCGCGTCGGTGCCGCACAGGCCGACGCGGATCATCTTCACCGCGACGTGGTCCGCGGGCATCGGCGGGTCCGGCATGTCGCGCATGTGCACGCTGTCGGCTTCTCCGGGCTTCACCACAATGGCTTTCATCGGTTGTCCTCGTGCGTCAGGCCTGTGATTACGATATACGCTATCGTGGCACTCCGCAGATGAGCGCTCTCGCGCGCGTCAGGCGCCGGCTGATTCCGTTCCTGTTCGTCCTGTATCTGGTCTCGTACCTCGACCGCGTGAACGTCGGGTTCGCTGCTCTGCAGATGAACACGGCGCTCGGGTTCTCCCCCAGCGTCTACGGGTTCGGGGCGGGCATTTTCTTCGTCTCCTACGTCCTGTTCGAGATTCCGAGCAACCTGCTGCTCGATCGGATCGGGGTCCGCATCTGGATCGCGCGAATCATGATCACGTGGGGACTCGTGTCGGCCGCGACGATGTTCGTGCGCAGTGCGGAGAGTTTCTTCGCGCTGCGTTTTCTGCTCGGTGCCGCTGAAGCAGGCTTCTTCCCCGGCATCATCCTGTATCTCACACGATGGTTTCCTGCGGGCGAACGCGCACGCGCGGTCGCGTGGTTCATGACCGCGACGGCTCTTGCCGGGGTCGTCGGCGGTCCGGTATCTGGAGCACTGCTCGGTTTCGGCGGCTTCGGCGGGCTGGCGGGATGGCAGTGGCTGTTCCTGCTCGAAGGCATCCCCGCTGTCGTGCTCGGCATCGCAGTGCTGCTGTGGCTGCCCGACACCCCGTCGGACGCGCGATGGCTCACGCCTGAAGAGCAGCGCGCGATCGAGGAGGCGGTTCGCGCCGAGCAGCAGGAGATCCGCGCGTCGTCGCATCGGACACTCGGGCCGGCGCTTGTGTCGGGCCGCGTCTGGCTGCTCGCGATCATCTATTTCACCATCGTGATCTCTTTCTACGGAATCAGCCTGTGGCTGCCGCAGATCGTTCGATCGTTCGCTGACGTCGGAGATTTGAAGATCGGCTTCCTGTCTGCGATTCCCTACGCCGCCGCCGCAGTCGGCATGGTCATCGTCGCCTCGCAGTCGGACCGGAGCGGCGAGCGCGGCATCTACGTCGCGGTCTCGGCGCTTGCCGGCGCTGTGGGATTTCTTGCCGCGGCCTCGCTGCACGGCGGAGCTGCGTCGCTCGCGGCCCTGTCCCTCGCGGCGTTGGGCGTCTGGAGTACGCTCGGACCGTTCTGGACGTTTCCGCCGCGGTTCCTCGTCGGGCCGGCGGCGGCAGGGGGCATCGCGCTCATCAACTCGGTGGGGAACGTCGGCGGCTTCGCAGGTCCGTATGTGCTCGGATACATCCGCGATCACACCGGAAGCTTCGCCTGGGGGCTGCGCGCGCTCGCCGGGTCGCTCATTGTGACCGCCGTCCTCGCCCTCACCGTGCGCCGTACGATTCGGGACGGTTAGGTCGCACGTGATCGAGCATAGAGCATCGTTTTTTGAGAGCCTCGCCAGCGCACGACCGCCGTCCTCGCCCAGGCGCGGCAAACGGTCCAGCCGTAACACGGCACGGCGGCTGCAAGTCAGTCCGTAGCCGTGGGCCGACGCCGTTCGTCGTGTGCTGGGTTGGCCGCTGGCCGGAGGAAGCCGAGATGGACGAAAGAGATCGGGACAAGGTCAGCGACACCGCTGACGAGCCGCTGCATTCAGACGAGGGCGATCTGACGCCGCCGCAAGGCGACGAACTCCGGTCCGAAGAGACCTTCGGACGCACGGACCGGTACACGAATATCGACGACACGGAAGCCGCGCGCCAGGAACGGTTCAACCGCATCGACGACCGCGAGGCGGATAACGCGCGTATGGACGTCCGGCGTCACGAACATTCTGCGGATTCGGGGTTTCCGCAAGGGGCGCTCGGTGTGGAACGCGTCGACCGCAACCCGGACCCGTTGTATTCCAGCGAGCGCACCGAACCCGCGCGAGGAGACCGCGCGCAGCCGAGACCTGCCGGTGATTCGGTGCCCGTCACCAACATCGGCGAGACTGTTGACGCATCCCGAAAAGAAATCACCGGGCGCGATGGCACGACGATCGTCCAGGACAGCGTCACGATGGGCCGGCCCGAAGAGGGGAAAGAGGCAGCCGACGTCGATCGGCGGGCGCCATAACAGTAGCCGGTAACCAGTGGCCAGTAATCAGTAGCCAGTCAGAAGCTGGCGACTGGTAACTGGTTACTGGTTACTGGCTACTGTTCAGCTTCTCAGCCGCCCACGAGGTTCTTCAAGACGAAGGTGACGTTCGCGGGACGCTCTGCGAGGCGGCGCATGTACCATGGGAACCAGTACTCGCCATAGCTGATGAGCACGCGAATACGGCGGCCGGCTGCGGCGAGCCGCTGTTGCTGTCCCCGCTGAATGCCGTACAACATCGCGTACTCGTAAGCCGATGCCGCCACGTGGTTCTGGTCGATGTAGGACGCGAGGCGGTCGGCAAGCGGAATGTCGTGCGTCGCAATGTGCAGCAGCGATCCGCTCTTCTGCGCATCATCCGCCATCAGACGGCAGCACAATTTATAGAAGTTCTCGTCGACGTCCGATTTCCTGGGATACGCGACGTCCGGCGGCTCCAGGTACGCCCCTTTGACGATCCTGATGGCGGGCCCGATCGGAATCAGGCTTTCGACGTCCTTCATCGTCCGATACAGATACGCCTGGAGCGCCACGCCGACGCCTTTGTACCGCTCCTTGCTCTTGCGATACAGCTTCAGCGTCGGATCGACGTACGGTGAGCTCTCCATGTCGATCCAGACCGGCACGTTGTGCACGCGCTCGGCTTTGTCGCAGATGCGATCGAGATTGCGCTGACACACCTCAGGGTCGAGATCGAGGCCAAGCTGTGTCGGCTTCACGGAAATCTGCGCGTCCAGCCCGGCCCGCTCGACCTTGTCGAGGACGTCGAGGTAGTGCTGCGTGACCTCTTCGGCTTCATCGAGCCTGGTCAGATTCTCGCCAAGCCGCGTCAGGATCGTGTTGATCCCGTCCGGCTTCAGCCCGGCCGCCGCCGTCAGCGCGTCCTCCACCTTCTCGCCGGGCATGAACTTCGAGACGGATTTCCGGACGAACGCGCGGCGGGTCGCCTGCCGCCGCAGCCACGGCGAGGTCGAGCCGGCGAGAAGAGCTTTCCTCATCAAAGACATCAAGGACCCCTGAAGGTGTCAACTTCACAACTCCACAACTTCTCGAGACGCACCGAGCTGCCGATCCGCTCCTTGAGTCGTTGCTCGTTGCGGCGTTGTGTAGTTGTCTCCGCCACTACAACACAGACTTGATAAGCCCGCCATCCACCTGCACCGTGGCGCCCGTCATGTATCCCGCCGCATCCGACAGAAGGAACGCCGCGACGCGGCCGAATTCCACAGGTTCTCCGTAGCGGCCGAACGGAATCGCGGCAACGGATTTCGCCTTGGCGTCCGCCGCGGAGATTCCCTGGCGCTTGCCCATGATCTCGTCGAGCTGCTTCACGCGATCAGTATCGATGCGGCCTGGAATGATCTGGTTGACGCGGATCTTGTCGTCGGCGAGCTCGAGCGCAAGCGTTTTCGCCAACGATGACACCCCGCCGCGGACGACGTTTGACAACGCGAGGTTCGGGATCGGCTCCTTCACCGAAGACGACGTGGTGATCAGGATTGAGCCGCCGCCCCGCTGCTTCATGGCAGGCACGACTCCACGAACCATCCGGAGCGCGCTGAAGAGGAGCAGATCGATCGCGTTCTGCCACGCCGCGTCGTCGAACGACAGCGCCGAGCCCGCGGGGGGACCGCCGGCGTTCGCGAACAGCAGATCGACGCCGCCGAACGTGTCGAGCGTCTCTTTCACCCACGCCTCGATTTGCGACGCGTTCCTCACGTCGACGACACCCGCGTGAATCTCGCCGCCCAGGTTGGCGAGCCGTCCGGATGCTGTGTCGATGGCGGACCGGCTGGACGACGAAATCGAGACGTTCGCCCCTTCCCTCGCCAGTGCCTCCGCGACGGCGAACCCGAGTCCGCGGCTCGCGCCGGCCACCATGGCGACCTTGCCCCGTAAACCAAGATCCATGAACCCGTCATTGTAGTGCAAGCGCGAGGCGGGAGGCGCGAGGCGCGAGGTGGGAGGGGCGAGGCGCGAGGCGCGAGGGCGGGAGGCGGAGGCGCGAGGCGCGAAGCGCGAGGCGCGAGGCGCGAGGCGCGAGGGGAGACGCGAGGCGGGAGGCGGGAGGCGGGAGCGCGAGGTGCGAGGTGCGAGGCGCGGCGCGCGGTGCCTCACCAGCGATGGGGGTGAGGACGGGCGCCCGCTTCGCGCGGAGGCGGCTCCTCGTCGACATGTCTTTCCGGCCGCCGAGCACGAAGTGGTCCGCCTCCGCCGCGAAGCGGCTTCGGCGAGATCTCGCCGGAGCGCAGCTGGAGTCTCTGCCTGCGCGGAGGCGGAGCTGTCCGAGCGGGGGCCCAATCGCACGACAAGGCGGATCGGCGCGAGTGGGAGGGGCGAGGTGCGAGGCGGGAGGCGCGAGGCGCGAGGCGGGAGGCGCGAGGCGCGAGGCGCGAGGCCGGGCGCGCGACGCCTCACCAGCGATGGGGGCGAGGACGGGCGCCCGCTTCACGCGGAGGCGGCTCCTCGTCGACATCTCTTTCCGGCCG